>NZ_CP035946.1:1200000-1923009 GCF_013177655.1 Campylobacter canadensis | reverse complement strand
TTTTGACCTTAATTTAATTTATTTTTATTTTCTTATTTAAGGCTATGATATTGTGAAAAAAATTTTAAAAAGCCCATAAAATAATATTTTTAATGCTTATAATTTATCACATTGTATTAAATAAATAATCAATATTTAAGCTATAATTTCACAAAAGTAAAAAGAAAAAATATATTTTTTTGAAAAAAATTGAAATTAAATTAAAAAAATATCTTTTATTTTATATTATTTTTAAATAATTTCACGAAAAAAATAAAATTTACAGAAGAATTTCACAGAAAGGATTTTTATTTGAAAATTATAGGATTTGACCCAGGTACAAGGTTTTGTGGTTATTGTGTTTTAGAAAAAAATCAAAAGATTTCACTAATAGAAGCAGGATTAATTAAATTTAAAAGTAAAGAATTAATTGATAATATTTTAGAATTAAATGAAGCATTAGAGCTTATTTTTAAAAATTATCCAGAAGCAAAAATTGCAATTGAAAATATATTTTTTGCATATAATCCACAAAGCGTTTTAAAATTAGCACAATTTAGAGGAGCTTTAATATTAAAAACCTTGCAAACTTATGGAAATTTTAGTGAATATACAGCCTTGCAAGTTAAAAAAACAATTACAGGAAAGGCAAAAGCAGATAAAAATCAAGTGGCTTTTATGGTAAAAAAATTATTAGGAATTAATAAAGAAATAAAACCACTTGATATAACAGATGCAATTGCAGTTGCATTAACTCATAGTTATAATTTACGCTAATTATTTATTCATACTTATATAACTATTTAAAGCTGCTAAATAAGCCTTAGCACTAGCTTGCATTGTGTCTAAATCAAGACCATTACCAATGATAGCTTTTTGTCCTTCAAAACTTACTTTTACGCTAACTTGAGCTAAGGCATCTTTACCTTTACTAACTGCATTTACTTTGTAATCTTGTAAAAAGCCATTAACCTTACTTGCTCTATCAATAACTTTAAAAATAGCATCAATTACTCCATCTCCAATTGCTGCTTCTTTTATTATTTCATTATCACATTCAAGGCTAATTGCTGCACTTGCTAGAGCTTGAGTACAATCACTTACTTGAAGATTGATTAATTTAAATTTCTCTTCAATTTTTACACTTTCGGCACTAATTATTGCTATTAAATCATCATCAAATACTTCTTTTTTCTTATCACATAATTCTTTAAAATCATTAAAAGCACGATTTAATTCTTCATCATTTAAATTAAAACCAAGAATTTTTAATTTATCTTTAAAAGCAGCTCTTCCGCTATGTTTGCCTAAAATTAAATTATCTTGAACCAAGCCAATATCACTTGCTTTCATAATTTCATAAGTTTCAGGATGTTTTAAAACTCCATCTTGATGAATTCCACTTTCGTGAGTAAAGGCATTTTTGCCAACTATTGCTTTATTTGGTTGTGGCCAAACCCCAATTATATTTGAAAGTAATTTACTTGATGGGTAAATTTCTTTTGTGTTAATTTGAGTGTAAAAATTGCTAAAGGCATCTTTTCTTGTTTTAATAGCCATTACAGCTTCTTCTAAAGCACTATTTCCTGCTCTTTCTCCTAAACCATTTAAGGTTACTTCAATTTGTCTTGCACCACCTAAAATTGCTGCAAGAGTATTTGCTGTTGCTAAACCTAAATCATTGTGATTGTGAGCTGATAAAATTAATTTACCCTTTGTATATTCACTCATAATCTTAAAAAATTCATACATTTCTTGAGGGGTACGATAACCAACAGTATCAGGTAAATTGAGTGTGCTTGCTCCTGCTTCATAAACTGCATCAGCCATTTCTTTTAAAAATGATATATCACTTCTTAGTGCATCTTCGCAAGAAAATTCTACATCATCACATAAACTTTTTGCTAATTTTACATTTTTTACTGCAGTTTTTAAAACTTCATCTGGGCTTTTTTTAAGTTTGAATTCCATATGAATTGGACTTGTTGCAATAAAGGTATGAATACGCTTTTTTTCTGCTGGTTCAAGTGCTTTTGCTGCTTGAATAATATCATTTTCAACACATCTTGCTAAAGAACAGACGCTTGAATTTTTTACTATTTGTGCTATTTTGTTTATAGCTTCAAAATCACCATTAGAACTAGCTGCAAAACCTGCTTCCATAACATCAACACCTAATCTTTCAAGTGCTAGTGCTATTTGAATTTTTTCTTCAGTATTCATTGAAGCACCTGGACTTTGCTCACCATCTCTTAATGTTGTGTCAAAAATTATAATTTTTTCACTCATTTACCTTCCTTTAAAATATTTTAAAAAGCATTATTATATTTTATTATTTTATATATTTAAGTTTTTTTTAAAAAATAATTAATATTTTGAGTAAAATTTACACAGATTTTTCTTTTAAAACAAAGGTGCAGCCATCTTCTTTTTTAATAATATCATAATTTTTATCTTTTATATAATCTTTTATAAAATAAGTAAATTTTGTAAAGCCATAATTTTTGTGGTCAAAATCAGGATATTTTTTGCATAATTCACTTTTAATTGTTGCAAAATCAGCTTCATTATTTTTATTAATTAAACTTGAAATTATTTTTTGTAAATCATCATTGTAATTATTAGAAGTATTATCTTTACTATTTTGTATTAAAACATTGGTGCAGCCATCTTCTTTTTTAATAATATCATAATTTTTATCTTTTATATAATCTTTTATAAAATAAGTAAATTTTGTAAAGCCATAATTTTTGTGGTCAAAATCAGGATATTTTTTGCATAATTCTTGATGAATTCTTGCAAAATCAGCTTCTTGATTTTTATCAATTAGATTTAAAATGATTTTTTGTAAATATTTTTTTTGTTCTATTAAATAATTTTTTTGTTCATTTTGAATTTCATCATTTTCATCATTTTCATCATCTAAAGCAATGAATTTATCAAAGGTATTTTTGTAGTTTTGAACACTTTTAGTCTCTCCCATACCAATACAAAATTTATTATTTTCTCTTAATTTATTTATAACACTTGCATAATCGCTATCGCTTGAAATTATTATGAATACATCAATATCTTTATTTATATAAACATCCATTAAATCAGCAATTAAGTGCATATCAGTAGCATTTTTATTATTACTTGTAAGAGAAAAATGCTGCATAGGAGTTAAAGAAAATTTTAAAATTTCTGTCTTATAATTTTCTTTATTACTTATTTTACTCCAATCAGCGTATATTCTTTTTATTATTATTTTGCCAAATTCTAAAGATTTATCAATAATTTTTTCAATATATTTGTGACTAATATTATCTGCATCTATAAATAAGGCTACCTTATTTTCATCTTTCATTATTTTTTACTTTCTTTTTTATATATAAATTATAAATTGCTCTAGCAATCCCATATAAAGTATAAAGACTAACAATAAAGGTAAAAATCTCAAGTGGTTTTAAATAAATTAGTGAGGCAACAAAAATAATTATTATTAGTGTTTTTAATATATTTGCTTTTTTAAATTCTAGCTTTTTAAAGCTAGGATATCTAACATTACTAACCATTAAAAATGAAAGTAAAAAAGCTAAAGCAATTACAAAAAATAAAATAATTTTATTTTCAAAATTATAATCTTTTACAAAAACAACCCAAATACTTAAAACAACTGCAGCAGTAGGAATAGGCAAACCTATAAAAACATTTGGCTCATAAGTTCCTGTAGTTACATTAAATCTTGCTAAGCGAATAGCACCAAAAATAATAAACAATGCACTAGCAAGAACTCCTAATCTACCAAATTCATTTGCTAAATTAAAATAAAAAAGCATAGCAGGAGCAACACCAAAAGCAACTATATCAGCTAAACTATCAAATTCAACACCGAATTTTGATGTAGTATTTGTAAGTCTTGCTACTCTTCCATCAAGTCCATCACAAATTAAACTTAAAATTATAAACATCATTGCTTTTTCATAATTATGTGCAATTGAGGCAAAAATACTTAAAACTCCTAAAAAAATAGAAGCCGCTGTAAAAAAATTTGGCAAGATATAAGCTAATTTATTATTATCAACTTTCATTTATTCTCCAATATTTGCAATTGGGCTATTTGCAAGAATTTTATCCCCTACTCCAACTAATAATGTACTACTATAAGGCAGTTTTAATTCAATTAAACCGCTTGATAATAGTCCTATTCTTTGACCTTTTTTTCTTGATGATTGTAAATTAAAATTTTTGATAGAAAATCTTGCAGGTTTTACTAGCATAGAAATTCCCTTATCAAAAATAATATGATTTGCATTTGAAAAATAATTTTTACTATATTGCATACCATTTTTTACTATATTTTGTATATTTTCACATTTTATTGGCGCTCTTAATTCTGAACTATAATATAAAGCACTAATGTGGGATTTTTTTAATATTACTGATAATTCTTTGTTATTTTCATCAATATTTATTGCAAGGACTTTAGCATCTGCTGGAGATAAAATAACCCCAGCATCATCATCGTTAATTTCTCTTTCAGGACTTTTATAAAGTAAGTATAAAATCACCAAAATAGCAAAAAGCAAATAAGAAAAAGAAAAAATAAAAGTATATAAAATAAATATAACCCAAGCTATTAAAATAACTTTTTTTCCACTACTTGCTATCATATTTTCTCCTTTTAGTTTATTTCACTTAAGCGTGTTTGTAAGCCTTGTTCCTCTTCATATTTTTTGATTATTTCACGAACTTCACTACCTTCAATAACTTCTTTTTCATATAGTTTTTCAACCATATTTTCTATAGCACCTTTGTAAGTTCTTAGGGTTTCTACAACACTGTTAAATCTTTCATCTAAAAGATTTTTTACATATTCATCTAGTTTTTTAGACATATCATCAGAAAAATCTTTTATAGTTTGTCCACCGCCTAAAAATTGATTTCTTTGTTTTTCTAAAACCATAAGACCAGCAATATCACTCATACCATACATACAAACCATTGCTTTTATAATATCTGTTGCTCTTTCTAAGTCATTGCTTGCACCTGTTGAAATTTCTTCAATAAAAACATGCTCTGCTGCACGACCACCTAATAACACATCAACTTCAGCAATTAGTTCGTGTTTTTGCATTAGGAATTTATTTTCTTCAGGGGTATTTAATGTGTATCCTAAAGCTGCTAAACCACGAGGAATAACAGAAACTTTTGTAACTTTTTTTGCCCCTTTTGTTGTTTCAGCTATTAAAGCATGACCGCATTCGTGATAGGTTACAATCTTTTTTTCTTTATCGCTTATTCTACGAGATTTTTTCTCAAGTCCTGCTATTGCACGCTCAACCGCTTCTGTTAAATCTTGTTGGCTAACTTCGTTTTTATTATTTCTACCTGCTAAAAGTGCAGCTTCATTAATAATATTTGCTAAATCAGCACCTGCAAGACCTGCAGTAAGACGAGCTACATCTTCAACCTTTACTTCTTTAGCGATTTTTACATCTTTCATATGTACGCTTAAAATATCGCATCTTCCTTTAAAATCAGGTTTATCAACTAAAACTTGTCTATCAAATCTACCAGGTCTAAGCAAAGCAGCGTCAAGAACTTCTGGTCTATTTGTTGCTGCTAAAATAATTACAGGATTATCATCAGAACTAAAACCATCCATTTCAGCTAATAATTGATTTAATGTTTGTTCTCTTTCATCGTGTCCGCCCATATGAGCACCAGCAGCACGAGATTTACCAATAGCATCAATTTCATCAATAAAAACTATCGCAGGTGCTTCTTTTTTAGCGCTTTCAAATAAATCTCTAACACGAGAAGCACCAACACCAACAAACATTTCAATAAAACTTGAGCCTGAAACGCTAAAAAATGGCACATTAGCTTCACCTGCAACAGCTTTTGCTAAAAGTGTTTTACCTGTTCCTGGAGGTCCTACTAATAATAAACCTTTAGGAATTTTTGCACCTAGTTTAATGTATCTATCAGGGAATTTTAGAAAATCAACTATTTCTTTTACTTCTTCTTTAGCTTCTTCAACTCCTGCTACATCATCAAATTTTACTTTTGGTTTTTCGCTATTTACTAATTTTTTAGCACTACCAATACCTAAAATAGAGCCACCCATTTTCTTTTGCATTCTATTTGTAATTAAGCCCCAAATAGCAAAGAAAATAAAAATTGGAATAATCCAAGTAAATAATAGATTTGTAAAAAAATTATTTTCAGAATAAGAAGTATATTTTACTCCTTTTGAATCTAGTAAGCTTGTAAGATTATTATCATTTACTAAATTAGCTGAATACAAGGTGTTAATCCCTTGTCCTTTTATGGTAGTTTGACCAATTTTTACATTTGTAATTTCGCCACTTTCAATCTTTTGTTTGAAATCAGAGTAAGCAATTTTTTGAGAGCCTTCACCAATTGCTCCACCATCTAAAAATAAATTAAATATACCAAATACTATAAGTGCAAAAATAATAAAAACTATTATTGGATTTTTATTATTTTGCTTATTATTATTTTCATTATTATTCATCTTTCTTCCTATAAACTAAACTTAGCCAATCTCCTTGTTTTATTTCATCAAGTAGTATAAAATCTAAAAATTGACTTTTAATCCTTTCTTCATATTGAATTAAAATTCCTGAAAGAATTAAAATTCCATTTTTATTTAAAGCATTTATTAGGTCTTGTTTAATAATCATAATTACATCAAATATTATATTTGCTATAACTAAGTCATATTTATTTTTTGCCTTATCGCAAGAACCTTGCCAAATGTCATTAAACTCAAGTTTATTTAGTAAAAAATTATTTTTTGTACTAATAATTGCTAGTTCATCTGTATCGCAGGCATCTACTTTTATATTTTGTTTAGCAAGTAATAAAGATAAAATTCCACTTCCGCAACCAACATCAAGAGCTGAATTTATGTCTTTACAATATTTTTGAATTAATCTTAAGCAAGAATTCGTACTTTCGTGATGTCCAGAGCCAAAGGCTAAAGCAGGGTCTATTTTTATATTTATAAAACCTTCTTTTTCTTCTTGCCAAGTGGTATGAATATAAACATTATCTACTGCTATTGCTTTTATGCTTTGTTTATATTCATCTATCCAATCTTTATTTTCTTTAATTTCAAGCTTGTGATTAATTAAGATATTTATGTTGTTGTCTTCTAATCTTTTTTTTAATTCATTTAATGCAAATATTAAATTATTTAGTGAATTGTCAGAGCGTATAACTATACAATCATTTTTTTCTTCAATAACATCTATTTCAAAAGAAAAAACAAAATCACTTAAAAACTCAATATTATTAGTATATATAGTTAATTCTTCATAAGTTTTATTCATAAATTAACCTAAAACATCCTCAAGCTTTTCTTTTAATACTTGTGGGGTAAATGGTTTTACTATGTAGTTATTTACACCTGCTTTTAGTGCTGTAATAACTTCTGCTTTACCACCTTCTGTTGTAACCATAATAATAGGCATATCTTCATATTTTTTTTCAGCACGAACTTTTTTTACAAGTTCTAAACCATTCATTTCAGGCATATTCCAGTCGGTTACTAAAACATCAATACCGCTTTCTTTGCAAAGTATAGACCAAGCTTCAACTCCGTGTTCAGCTTCTAAAACATCTTCGTGTCCTAATCTTTGAAGAGTATTTTTAATTATTCTTCTCATTGTAGAACTATCATCAACTACTAATATTTTCACTTTAAAATCCTTAAAAATTATTTTACACTCAATGGTGCGTTTAGCGAGACTTGAACTCGCACACCTAAAAGATACTACCCCCTCAAGATAGCGTGTCTACCATTCCACCATAAACGCTTAAAAGGCTAAAAATAGCCTTTTTATTATAATAATGGATTACCATAAAGTAACACTAATCCTATTACTAATGAATAGATAACTTGTGCTTCAATCAATGCTAATGATAAAAACATAGTTTTCATTAAGCTTGAGCCAATGCTAGGATTTCTAGCTGTAGCTGCGATTGTAGCAGCAGCAGTGTTACCCATACCAACAGCACCACCAAGTGCAGCAATACCTAAACCTAGTCCAACAGCTAAAACAGTAAATGCTTTAACTAATTCATTTGCAGCTTGTGCTTCAGCAGCAAATAAAGCAGAACTTAAAATAACTAAAGTTACTAACTTTTTCATAAAAGTCTCCTATAAAATTCTATCCATTTCCTTTCGGTTAGCGTACCCCTACTAGAAAATGAAACTTTATTTTATAAAGCTATGGTTAATAATTTATTCTAAAAAAAGAAAGAGAAGTATTTCCGAATTTTTTGAATTTAAATAAAGAATATTTTTCGCTTTTAATTTCTATTTTGCTTGAATGTTCTATGATTACAAGTTCGCTTTGAAAATTTTCAAATAAATCTTTTATTTTTTCATAAATATCTAAAAAGCCATCTCTAATATTAAAAGGTGGGTCAAGGTATAAAATACTTTTTTTGCTAATATTTAAAGTAGGTAATAGTTTAAATGTATCAGCATTATAAACATCAATATTTAAATTTTTAGCATTTTCTTTAGCACAATTAAAAGCCTCTTTATTTAATTCTATCGCATAAGCTTTTTTTGCTCCATTGCTAATTGCTTCTACTGCCATTGAAGCACTTCCGCCAAAAGCTTCAATGAATTCAAATTCCTTTAATTCATCTCTTAAAACATTAAAAACACAAGCTTTTACAATATTTTTAGTCGGTCTTGTAGAATTTAATTTAGGAAATTTTAACTCCTTTGCTTTTAAAAAACCACTTTGAACTCTCATTGTTTTTGTATCAACTTCATTAAATCATATTTAAAATTATTTAGCAATTTATCAAGCTCTGCTTCAAAACTATTTTTATTATAATTTTCTTGTTTTATTGAGCTATAAAATTCCATAAGTGCGTCTAATAATTCTTTTTTAGTAAAAGGTGTTTTTATGTGTGAATATGATGAATATGAAATTAAAAATTGTGCTTTATTATTATTTATTTTTTCATCACAAATTATAAAATCGCAGTCTTTTATTCCACAAATTTTATCTTTTAACATAAGAATTAAGGTTTTTTCTAAAAGTAAATTTTTGCACTTAATGGCAATTTTCATACAAGGCTTACCTTTAATTGATGCTGTTTTAGACTATCTGGAATTTTTGTTTTACAAAGAGATAAAAATTCTGCTAAATGTAAAATATAAAAATCATCAAAGTCTCTATTACTTGCTCTCATCAAATCTTTAGAAAAAGTATCAAAAATTTTAAAACTAATGCTATCTGCAACCAGCATAAAATCAGCTCCATTATCGTATGCGTCTAAAATAATATTTGAAGCATATTTAAAGGCTAAATCTTTATTTAAATGTAAAATTCTAGCTGCGTTTTCATATTCACTTGATTTGTAATTTATAATATTTGCCTTAGCTTTTTTTGCAAAATAATGTAAAAAATCTTTATTATAAGCATCATAAATAGCTACATTAAAATCAGTAAAAAAGGTTTTTACTTCAATATTTTCAAATAAAGATAAAATATTTTTTCTACTTTTGTCTAATGTTGCTAAGGCTTGGTCGCAAATATAAGCTTCTTTGCTTGCAATTTTATCAAGATTATTTTGTAAATTTTCTTTATTAAACTCGCTTTTAAAATAATCAAAGTCAAAATTAACCTTTCTACATTCTTGTTCAAGTAAAGCAGAATATGAAAAATCATCATTAATTAAAGTAATCATTGTAAAGCCTTTTGTTTAAGTTCGTTTTTAATATCTTCATATTTATTTGCATCTTTAAATAAAAAAGGTTCTAAATTAAATGCGTATTCTATCCCACCTTCTTTGTTTTTAATAATTTCTAAAAATTCTTTTTCTTTTTGTGGATATTTTTCACACATCTTTTTAGCAAAAATAAAGGCACTATCGCCTAAATAATTTTCATTAAATTCGATGCAATTACTTGCATAATATAAAAAGTTATATGTTTTATAAAGCTCATAATCGCTTTCATCACAAAGATTTTTAAAATATTTAAATTTATCTAAAAAATCATCTTCGTTAATATCTAAATCAAGATAAGCTCTTTTTTCACTAATAGCATAAATGCTAATATCATCACCAAAAGAATTTATAAGCTCTAAAGCATTTGTATTTAAACTTATAATTTTATTTTCAATTCTTACATAATTTGTTGTTTTAGGAAGATTAAAATACATATCTTGTTCTTTTATTATTTTTAAAATATCAAATAAAGTAAAAGTGTCTAAAATATCTTCTTTGCTTATTTCATAAGGCTTAAGATAAAACTCATAATCTCTTTTTGCATCAAATCTAAAAATTCTAAAAATAATTTTTTTCATTTTTCTTCCTTTTTTATTCGCTTTTATATCAAAAAAATGTTATAAAATATTTAAAAAAAAGGAAAAATTATGAATTTAAGAGCAAACAAACATTCAAAAATAAATGTTCATTTTTCAAAAAATTCTCAAGATTTTGTTGTAAGAGAAATTCCTATGTATGAATTTTCACAAAATGGTGAACATTTAATCTTACATATTCAAAAAAAAGATTTAACTACAAATGATTTATTAAAAGATTTAAGTGCAGCAACAGGAGTAAAACAAAAAGACTTTGGCTATGCAGGGCTTAAAGATAAGCTAGGACTTACTTATCAATACATTTCAATGCCAAAAAAGTATGAAAAAGAATTAAAAAATTTCTCACACGAAAAATGTAAGATTATTGATACTTTTACACATAATAATAAGATTAAACTAGGACATTTAAAAGGAAATTCATTTTTTCTTAGATTAAAAAAAGTAAATAAAATAGATGCTTTAAAACTTGAACAAGTATTTACAAAAATAGCAAAGCAAGGATATCCTAATTATTTTGGCTATCAGCGTTTTGGTAAAGAACAAAATAACGCTCAAAGCGGAGAAGATATTTTAAAAAATAAAATAAAATTTAAAAATCATAAATTAAATAAGTTTTTAATAAGTGCTTTGCAAAGTGAGCTTTTTAATAGATATTTAAGTAAAAGAATTGAAATTTCACATTTTGCACAAGACTTTAGCAAAAAAGAGCTAAAAGAAATTTTTAAAGATGAAAAATTAGTAAATGATTTAAAAGAACAAGAACATTTTTTTAAGTTATTTGATAATGAACTTTTTGAACATTATCCTTTTGGTAAATTATTCAATGAAAATTTACAAAATGCAAAAGAAAGATTTTTAAAACAAGATATTTCTCCGAGTGCTTTAATTTTAGGCGCTAATCCTAGATTTAACTCTGGATATTTATTTGAACTTGAGCAAGAAATATTTAAAGATTATATTGAGCTTTTGCAAAATCAAAATGGAAGTAGAAGATATTTGTGGTCTTTTTTACAAAATGCTAGTTTTAAATATAATGAAGAATTAGCACATTTTTGCATTGAATTTACTTTGCAAAAGGGTTCTTACGCTACTGTTGTTTTAAGTGAGTTACTTAACGATGAAATTATTTTTTAATATTTTTTAAATATTCAGTTTAATTTAAGCTTGGGGGGGGTATTATTCATCTTTTATTTTATTTTAAAGGATTAAAGATGAAAAAAACATTATTATCATTAAGCGTTTTAGCAGCCCTTTCAACTAGTGCAATGGCTACTAATTTGGTTGATTTTTCTTTATTTGCAGGAAGTAATTCATTAGAAGATGCTAAAAGTTCTTATGGTGTTGATTTAAAATATATGAATTATGCAGATAGCGATGCTGCTTTAGTTTATGGTGCCGAATTAAATTTTACTAATGTAAAATTTGAAGAAAAATATGGTGATTTTACAGATAAATATAATGCAAAATTATTTATGCCAAGTGTTGCAGCAGGTTATGGTTTAGATATTGATGGATTAAAACTTAACTTTTTAGGACATGTAGGTTTAGCAAGATTTTCTTCTGAGGGTTATAGTAAAACAGAAGCTATGTTTAAAGCAGGTCTTGATACTATAAAAACATTTAATGAATTTTTAGTAGGTGCTGAACTTTATTATAATTATGTTGGCGGCGACTTTTTAGAAAATAATTCAGGTTTGGATGCAAAAATTAAAGCAGGGTATTTTATAAATGAAAATATCAATGTAAATCTTTTTGTAGGACATAACACCATATTTAAAAATACAGCTTATGGTTTAGGACTTGGATATACATTCTAAGTAGTTTTTGTCAAAAAAAAGGGGCTTTTTGCCCCTTATTATCATAATTTTTTTTAAAAATAGTATAAATATTTATTAATTATTAAGTTTAATTTAAGCTCGGGGGGGGGTATTATTCATCTTTTATTTTATTTTAAAGGATTAAAGATGAAAAAAACATTATTATCATTAAGCGTTTTAGCAGCCCTTTCAACTAGTGCAATGGCTAGTGGATTTTTTGATGTTAGTGCTGGTTTTGGTGGTGCAGGAAATGATTACAATGACAGTAATTTAACAAAAGCTTCTATTACTTGGTTTCACGCAACTACAAAAGAAGAAGGTAAAACTCCATTCGGATTTTATTTTGGTTATGATAATATGAATATTAGTAAATTAAAAGACACATTATTAGATACTGAAGTATCAGAAAATAACTTAAAATTAATGCTAGGTTTTCCTTTTGCTCTTGGCGAAGAAAAAAGATTTATAGTAGCTCCTTTACTTGGTTATTCTTACAATAAACTTACTATTGATAATACTATTTATAAATATTCTTTAAAACTTAGCACTTTAGCTTACGGTGTTAATACTATGTATGAATACAATAATGCATTTTTAAACTTTAACTTAATTGCTTATAGAGGCACTATGAATAAAGATACCCCAAAAGAAGAAACAAATACTTATTTAGATACAAAGCTAAAAATCGGTTATAAATTTAACAATGGTTTCTTAATTGATGGAACTTTAATGCACGCAAAGAATTTTATGTACAAAAGTTATACAGGCTTTATGCTAGGTATAGGTTATTCATATTAAAAAAATAATTCTTCTTGTCAAAAAAGGGGCTTTTTGCCCCTTAAATTAAAAGCTTTTATATCCTAAACTAAGATAAAATCTATTAGCCCCACCAAAAGATAAATAATCATTGCTATAAGAATAAGAAAGTCCAACATACATTCCATTATCAAAAACATATCCTGCTTTTAGCGTACTTTCAACACCGTGAGCTTTTTGTAAGTTTAAGTTTTTAAAATATTCTTGATAAAATAAATCAAGACCTACTAAAATATTTGTATTTATATCAGCTAATAAAGAAGTACCTAGTTTATAACCAAATCTTCCGTGCATAGAATTATCTTGATTTAAATAATCGTATTTTGCACCTGCAAGATTAATTCCTGCTAAAGCATTTACTCTTAAAGTACCAAAACCCATATAAGCACCCATTCCAAGACCAATATTACCGCTAAAAGTAATTTGAGTAGCTTCAATATTATTTTTTTTTGCTCTACCCCAGTTTATATTAGCACCGCTTACAATTCCCCAACTTTCTTCTTGATAGCTTTGATAAGAAAAGTCAATACCTCTTAAATTGTTTTCTCCAAAAAAGCCTTGTAACTGTGTAAGTTGTGTTGCAAATAGCGATGAAGAAAAAATCGCTAAGCTTAATAATTTTTTATTCATAATAATCTCCTTAATTTTTAAAAATACTCATATTAACATTAAATTTTTAATTTTTATTAGGTAAAAGTAAATTTAAAATTATTGCAAGCAAGGCACTAAGCCCAACACCAGCAAAAGATATAGCGCCAAAATCAGCTACCAAACCGCCAACTCCTGTAATTAAAGTAACACTTATAATTACTAAATTTTTATTATTTGATAAATCCACTTTAGCATCAATTAAAGTTTTAATACCTAAAGATGCAATTGTTCCAAATAATAAAATCATAACTCCACCCATTACAGGTAGCGGAATAGAAGATAAAATAGCATTAAATTTACCAACAAAGGCTAATAAAATAGCAAAAATAGCCGCCCAAGTCATAATTTTAACCTGTGCATTTTTTGTAATCATTATAGCACCTGTTACTTCTGAATAAGTTGTTACTGGAGGTCCGCCTATTAAACCTGCAAAGCAAACTCCAACTCCATCTCCTGCTAAAGTTTTATGCAAACCTGGGTCTTTTGTATAATCTTTATTTGTAACTCCACCAACTGCCATTACGGCACCAATATGCTCAATTATAGGAGCTATTGCAACTGGTATCATAAAAATTGCAGCAGAAAAATTAACACTAATGCTTTTAAATTCAGGTATTGCAAACCAAGGTGCTGCAGCAATAGCTGAAGTATCAACTAAGCCTAAAAATAAAGCTAAAAAATATCCACACACAGCACCAATTAAAATAGGTACAAGTTTTAAAATTTTGCTTCCAAAAATAGCAATTATAATTGTAATTGCAAAAGAAAAACTAGCTAATAATAAAGCTTGAGTTTGTGGCATAACTTGAGTTGCTCCGCTTTTTCCCATAGCCATACTTGATGCACTTACAGCAACGCTTAATCCAATTACTGTGATTACAGGACCAATTACAACTGGTGGAAATAATTTTTGAATTAAATTCTCGCCTTTTATTTTTATAATTAATGAAAATAAAAAATACACAAAACCCGTACAAAATAACGCAAACATAGTTGAGCCTAAGCCCCAAGTTTGTATTGAATAAATAATTGGAGTAATAAAGGCAAATGATGAACCTAAAAATATCGGAACTTTAAAATTTGTTACAATTTGAAAGATAATAGTAGAAACACCTGCACCAAGCAAAGCCATAGCTGGATTTAAGCCCGTAAGCAAAGGAACCAAAACCATAGCACCAAAGGCCACAAATAATATTTGCAAACCTGAAACTGCATCTTTAAACATAAAAAAATCCTTTCTATTTTGATAATCTCAATAGCTCTATATTAGAAAGGATTTAAAAACTAAAATAAACATAAAGGAGGATTGGTGACCCATACGAGACTCGAACTCGTGTTACCGCCGTGAAAGGGCGATGTCCTAACCGCTAGACGAATGGGCCATTTTTGTTGGTAAAGTGCGTATTATATTTCTTAAAACTTAAAATAAACTTAAATTATTAAAAAAAGTTATCTTTTTTTAAAAAAATATCAAAAATTTTTAAGTTTAAAAAAAATTTAAAAAATAATTTTAATTTTTTTAAAAAAGTTTTTTACAATAAAATTATTAATTTATTTTTAGGAGGAAAAATGAGAAAGTTATCATTAGTTGCTATTTTTGTATGCTTATCAAATGCAAGTTTGATTGATGATGCAAAAGATGCTGGTTTAGTTGCTATACCTAATAATCCTGCAGAGCTTGAAGAATTGATTAAACAATCAAGTCCTGATTATGAGAAATATCCTAGCACAAAAGAAAGAATTGAGCTTGGTAAAAAATTATATTTTGACCCAAGAATTTCAAAAAGTGCGATTATTTCTTGCAATACCTGTCATAATCTTGCTTTAGGCGGTGTTGATGGAATTAGTGCAAGTACTGGGCATAAATGGACGCCAAATCCACATCACTTAAATGCACCTACGGTTTTAAATTCTGTATTTAATCAAGCACAATTTTGGGACGGTAGAGCAGGGCATTTACAAGACCAAGCAAAAGGACCTATTCAATCAGAAGCTGAAATGGCTGCAGTTCCTAGCGATGTTGTAAAAAAAATCACAAGCATACCTGCTTATGTAGAAGAGTTTAAGCAAGCTTATGGGAAAAATGTGAAAATTGATTTTGATTTAATTGCTACTAGTATTGGAATTTTTGAAAGAACCTTAGTAACCCCTAGTAGATTTGATGATTTTTTAAACGGTGATGAAAAGGCATTAAGTAAAGATGAAAAAGCAGGGTTAAAGCTTTTTATTGATAAAGGTTGTACTAGTTGTCATAACGGTATTAATTTAGGCGGTTCTTTAGCTGCTTTTGGTGTTATGAGTAATTATACTTATGAAAATGTTGGAGATTTTAAAGGTAACGAAGATGGGCTTGTAAAAGCACCTACTTTAAGAAATGTTGAATTAACTGCACCTTATTATCACAACGGAGTTATTTGGACTTTAGATGAAGCGGTAAAAACAATGGGTAAAATACAATTAGGTATAAAAATTACAAACAAAGAAAGTGATTTAATTATTAAATTCTTAAAAAGTTTAACAGGTAGAATGCCTGAGATTGTATATCCTGTTTTACCACCATCAAGTGAAAATACACAAAAGCCTATATTGGATTATTAAGAACTAAAAAAACATAAGAATGAAAAATAGGGGAAAAAGAATTTTAAAAATGATTATTTAAAAAATATTATTTTTTATTTACTTTTATTAAATAAAAAAGACTAATATTCTAATTCCCCCTAAAAATCGTAAGCAAACAACCCTTATGTTTGCTTACACCTTTAAAAATTAAATTTCTTTTTTTACTTCATCATTTGATTTTACAACCATTCCAGAGCCGTGAATTACACTTGGAACACAAGAAGTGCAAATATCTACTTCCTCATTATTTTTTGTAGCTTTTAAAAAAACTATATGCTCATCATCACAAGAACTTGCTAAGCATACATTACAAAATACTTTGTTGTCTATTTTCATAATATCTCCTTGATAAAAAATTTTAATTATTGCATTTTTTTTGTGTAAATTCTTAGTCTTAATCAATCATACTTTTTAGTTTTAAAGTATTTATATATAAATAATGAGATATATAAATAACAAAAAAAACTTGCATTAAAGCCCCAAGAAAAGGAGTTAAGCTTATTAGATAAAAAATAAATATTATAAAAAATAATTTTTTATTTTTAAAATTATAATTTTTAAAATCATCTTTATTTAAGACACAACTAGCAACATCTAAGAGTAAAAAATTATAATATAAATAAAAAAATATGAAAAAATTTATTATATGAACAAATAATTTTAATATGGGTACAAAATACAAAGCCTGTACAAAAATAAATAAAATTATTGATTTAATAAAAAGTTTAAGCATTTTAGCAAAAACAAAAAAGAAAGATATGCTTGAGCTTTTAATGTAATTATAATGTTTTTTATTTAAGCTATACACTATGATTGGTGTCATAAAAGAAACAATTACCAAAGATGTTATAACGCACATATACCAAGAAAAAGTTAAGCCAATAATGGTTGATGATAAAAAAACAATCTCATTAAGAAAGATAAATATATATTTGCTTAAAAAATAAAAACTATCTTCATTAAAATAGTTGTATATATAATTTTTTATTAGAAAATAAAATATTAAATAAAAAACAATAAAACTTACTGCTACAGGGGTTAAGCTCATTAATAAAAAATTAGTACAAAAATAATCTTTAGCAGATTTGTATAAAATTTTCATTTTTCTTCCAATAAATATAACTTATTCACATCATAATTTTCTGGAACTTTAATTTTATTAGAATAAACAAATAAATTAGTACCCTTTGCAATATTAAGTAAAAAAATATTATTTTGATTTATATTTGTATCGCTTAAACTTTGTTTTATTATTTTATAAAAAGCATCACTTTTTTGTAATTGAGTTGGATAATCAATTAAAATAGCGTCAATTCTTTCATTTTTTATAAAATCAGAATAAATAATATTAGTTTTAATTCCAAATTTATTTAAGTTTTCTTTTATTATATTTGCTAAATCACTTAAAAGATTTGTTTTTTTAAGTAATAAAATATTAAAAACTAATTCTTTGTTATCTTTTACAAAATAAATAGGTGAATTTTTTTCGCTAGAATTTATATTAAATTCAATCATTGTTTTTGGAATAAAATAACCTAAGTTATTTAATTCAATCCTAGCCTTATTTTTATCGCAAATATTATCATAAAACAAAACAAAGGTTTTATCAAGTTTCATGCTAATATCATCTATGCAAATTGCTTTTTCAATAGTTTTATAAAGTGAGTTATTTTTTGTAAAAACAAGAGAAATCATATTGTTGTTTGCTGTAATTAGTTTGTTTAAATATTGTCTTAAATTATCAATTTTATAAAAATCATTATCAAATAAAACCATATCAATCAAAGAAGAATTTATAGCAAAAAACAAATCAAAATCATTTTTAAATTTTAAAATTCTCACTCCTGAATTTAAGGCAATAATCGGCGAATAAGGGTTAGGCTCTAATTCAATATAATCATTTTTTTTAATTCTTTTTATTTTATAAGCACCAAGCCCTAAAGCATTTTTATTAAAAAAAACTAAGCCATTTTTTATAATTATTTCTTTAGGTAAAATAGGAATTTGTAATTTATTTATAAAATCTACATCCTTTTTGTAAAGCTCAAAGACAAGTTCATAATTTGAGATTATATGAATTTTTTTTATATTTTCTAAGCTTAAATAATAAATACTTTGTAGTTTTTTACTTCTAGCAAGATTATAAGAAAATTTTACATCTTTACTGCTTAATTGTATATCATCATCAAAAAAAATATTATTTTTTAATTTTATAAAATAGCTTAAACCATCATTACTAACAGAATAGCTTTGTGCTAAAATAGGATTATTGTTTTTATCAAATAAACTTGCGTAAAGTTGCTCTGTTAGTATTGATTTTGAATAAAATGGATTGAAAGAAAAAATATCTTCTTTAGTGCCAATGCGTATTACATCAGCACTAATATTTAAGGTTAAAAAAATTAAAAATAAGTACCTAAACATAAATTAAAAATGTTCTTTAATTTGCTTAATCCAATTTTCAATTCTTGTATCAGTTAAATCTTCTTGATTGTCATTATCAAGTGCTAAACCAACAAATTTATCATCAACTACAGCCTCAGAAGCTTCAAAATCATAACCTTCTGTTGATACTTCGCCAACTAAAGTTGCACCTGCAGCTTTTAAAGCTTCAGCTAATTTACCCATACCACCGCAGTAAGTATCAGAATAGCTGCTGCTATCTCCCATACCAAAAACAGCTACTGTTTTACCAGCTAAGCTTAATCCTGAAAAGTCAAAAGCTTCCCAATCATCTTGTAAATCACCGCTACCCCAAGTTGAAGTTCCGCATACTAATTTATCGTAAGAATTTAATTTATCTGCATCTACATCAGCAATATTTAAAAGGTCAGCACCTAGTTGGTTTGCTATTTTTTCTGCAGCGCCTTCTGTATTACCCATTGCGCTTCCAAAAACTACTGCTATACTCATTTTGTTCTCCTTTTTTGAAATAAAAAATGTAATTTTAGCATTTTGAATTATTATTAACCATTTACCAAGAATAATTATTTTTTCATCAAATATATTAAATAAGGTTTTATATGCAAAATATTAGAAATTTTTCAATCATAGCACATATTGACCACGGTAAAAGTACTTTAGCAGATTGTTTAATCACTACTTGCAATGCAATTGAGCAAAGAAAAATGAGTAAGCAAGTAATGGATACAATGGATATTGAAAAAGAGCGTGGAATTACAATAAAAGCACAATCAGTAAGATTAAATTATATTCATAATAACGAAGAATATATTTTAAATTTGATTGATACTCCAGGTCATGTGGATTTTTCTTATGAAGTTAGCCGTTCTCTTGCAAGTTGCGAAGGAGCTTTGCTTGTTGTAGATGCTTCTCAAGGCGTTCAAGCACAAACCATTGCAAATGTTTATATGGCGTTAGAACATGATTTAGAAATAATCCCTGTGATAAATAAAATAGATTTACCAGCAGCAAACCCTGATAAGGTTAAGGCTGAAATTGAGCATATTATCGGAATTGACTGCTCTAATGCGATTTTAGTTAGTGCTAAAGCACAAATAGGAATAAAAGAATTATTAGCTGCAATTTGCGAGAGAATTCCTGCTCCAAAAAGCAAAGATAATAAACTAAAAGCTTTAATTTATGATTCTTGGTTTGATAGTTATTTAGGAGCTTTAGCCTTAGTTAGAGTTTATGATGGCTGCTTAAATAAAAATGATGAAATTTATTTAATGCACGAAGGTGTAAAGCATAGTGTTTTAGATTTAAAATATCCGCATCCATTAAACCCATTAAATACAAATAGTATTAAAGCAGGAGAGATTGGAATTGTAGTTTTAGGCTTAAAAGACATTTCTCAAATTAGCGTAGGAGATACTATTACTTTAAATTCAAATAAGGCAGATGAGGCAATAGCAGGTTTTGCTAAGGCAAAAGCCTTTGTATTTGCAGGGATTTATCCTATTGATACTGATAAATTTGAAGATTTAAGAGATGCGCTTGATAAATTAAAGCTAAATGATAGCTCAATTTCATACGAGCCTGAAACATCTTTAGCGCTAGGTTTTGGCTTTAGAGTAGGTTTTTTAGGCTTACTTCATATGGAGGTTATTAAAGAAAGACTTGAAAGAGAGTTTAATTTAGATTTAATCGCAACTGCTCCTAGTGTTACTTATGAAGTTAATTTAACTGATGGAAGCATTTTAAATATTCAAAACCCAAGCGATTTGCCACCTGTAAATAAAATTGATTTTATAAAAGAACCTTATGTAAAGGCTACAATTATCACACCAAACGAGTTTTTAGGTAATTTAATCACTCTTTTAAATAATCGTAGAGCAATTCAAACTAAGATGGATTACATAACCCCTGAAAGAGTATTGCTTGAATATGATATTCCTATGAATGAAATTGTTATGGATTTTTATGATAAATTAAAATCTCTTACTAAAGGCTATGCTAGTTTTGATTATGAGTTTAGTGATTATAGAATAGGGGATTTAGTAAAACTTGATATTAAAGTAGCAGGAGAAGCAGTTGA
Organism: Campylobacter canadensis; assembly: GCF_013177655.1. Classification (NCBI taxonomy): domain Bacteria; kingdom Pseudomonadati; phylum Campylobacterota; class Epsilonproteobacteria; order Campylobacterales; family Campylobacteraceae; genus Campylobacter; species Campylobacter canadensis. Next base: position 1,902,259 of record NZ_CP035946.1, on the reverse strand, counting down.
TGCTTTAAGTATTATTGTTCCAAATAGCAAGGCTTTAGCAAAGGGAAGAGATTTAGTAAAAGCTATGAAAGAAATAGTTCCAAGACAGCTTTTTGAGGTTGCAATTCAAGCAAGTATTGGAAATAAAATAATCGCTCGTGAAAATGTAAAATCAATGGGCAAAAATGTAACAGCAAAATGTTATGGCGGAGATATTACAAGAAAAAGAAAATTACTAGAAAAGCAAAAAGAAGGTAAAAAGCGTATGAAGGCTATTGGCAAGGTGAGCTTACCTCAAGAAGCCTTTTTAAGTATTTTAAAAATTGATTAATTTTTAAGGCTTTATCTAAACCTAAAAGATAAAGCCTTTTTTATATGAGTTTGAGATATTTTTACGCTTTTATCAAAATCAGCAATGCTTCTAGCTAGTTTTAAAACCTTATTAACACTTCTAGCGCTTAAATTATAAACATTTTGAGCTTTATTTAATACATTTTGTGCTTCTTCATCTAAAATACAAAATTTTTTAATATCTTCATCGCTTAATTTAGCATTGTATTCATCTTGTTTTCTTATTTCTTTTTGAAAGATAAATGCTTCTAAAATTTCTTGAGCTAATTCTTTGCTGCTAATGCTACTTTTTGCATCAGGACCAACCTCATCCATAGCAAGATAAATATCAATCCTATCATAAATTGGTTTTGAAATTCTGCTTTTGTATTTAATAATCATATTTTGCATACAATTACAACTTTGGTCTTTTTTAAACAAATTCCCGCACGGGCAAGGGTTTAAAGCAGCACAAAATAAGAATTTTGTTTTGTAAAAAGTTTTAGAATTTACCCTTGAAATATTTATGCAATTATCTTCTAAAGGTTCTCTTAAGCTTTCAATAATTTGCTTGTTAAAATAAGCAAATTCATCAAAAAACAAAACTCCTAAATGTGCTAAAGCTAACTCGCCTATTTTTGCATTTTTTGTCCCGCCGCCTAAAATTGAGCTAATTGTTGAACTTCTATGCGGACTTCTAAAACTTCTTAAAGCTTTTATATCAACTTCTTCTTGATTTAAACTTTTATGTGCATTTTGTTCTAGTAATTCGGATAATTTTAAAGGCGGCATAATATAAACTAAACGCTTAGCACACATACTTTTGCCACAACCTGGACTGCCCTCAAGCATAATATTATGCATTCCTAGTGCAGCTAGTTTAAGGGCGTATTTTGCATTTTCTTGCCCTTTTACATCTTTAAAATCTAAAGTGAATTCTGTATTTTTTAAATAAATTTCATTATTAATGCAAATGCTGTTGTTAAACAAATTATCATCTTTTTTTACTTTAAATTGCTCCTTATCTTCGCTTTTAAAAAATTCAATTGCTTCTTTTAAAGAAGAAACCGCATAGCAATCAAGATTAAAAATTAAACTCGCTTCTTTTTGCATTTGCTTAGGAATTAACACTTTAGCATTTTTTCTTACTCCGCTTAAAAATAAAAGAATAGAAAATAAAATATTAGTACTTTTTATACTAGCATCTAAACCAAGCTCGCCAAAAACAAAAAATTCACTTTCTTCTTCAATATTTGCAAAATAAATTAGCAAAGCAATTGCTAAATCAAAATAACTACCGCTTTTAGGCACATCGCTAGGACTTAGATTTATAATTATTTTTTTAGGTGGCATTTTGTAATTTTCAATGTTGCAAAAGGCTGCACTTATTCTATCTATGCTTTCTTTTATGCTGCTGTCTGCTAAACCTGCAATTTTAATTTGAGGTAAAGAATTTATAAGTTTTGCTTCAATTTCTATTAATAAAAGTTCATTTTGATAAATCGCACAATTTAATTTGTTCATAATTTTCCTAAATGTTTTTTAAATATTTTACATAAGTAAAGCAAAAATAAAAAATAATTACGCTAATATTTGTTTTTATTTTTAAGGAGGCAAGATGAAAAAGATTTTAGTTCTTGATGGTGTTAGTGCTAGTGCAGTAGATGTTTTAAAAAACGAATATAAAATAGTAGAAAAGCCAAATTGTAGCAAAGAAGAATTAGAGCAAATTATTGCTGAATTTGATGCTGTTATTTTAAGAAGTGCAACAAAAATAACAAAAGATATTTTAGATAAAGCACATAATTTAAAAGTAATTGGTAGAGCAGGGGTTGGAGTAGATAATATTGATATTAAAGAAGCTACAAAAAAAGGAATTGTAGTTGTAAATGCACCAAATGGTAATACAAATGCAGCTACAGAACACGCTTTTGCTTTAATGCTTTCATTAGCAAGACATATCCCGCAAGCGCATAAAAGTATTCAAAATGGTTTATGGGATAGAAAAAGCTTTTTAGGTGTTGAATTAAAAGGAAAAACTTTAGGAATTTTAGGACTTGGAAGAATAGGTGCTGCTTTAGCGATTAGAGCACAGGCTTTTGAGATGAAGATTTTAGCATACGACCCTTATTTAAGTGATGAAAGAGCTAAGGAATTACAAGTTGAAAAATGCGAGCTTGATTATGTTTTAGCAAATAGCGATTTTTTAAGTTTGCATTTGCCACTTACTGATGAAACAAGGGGAATGATAAATAAAAATAGCATAGCAAAGATGAAAGATGGAATTAAAATTATCAACGCAGCAAGAGGAGAATGTATAGTTTTAGATGATTTATATGATGCTTTGCTTAGCAAAAAAGTATCTGGGGCAGGGCTTGATGTGTTTGAAAGCGAACCTTTAAATAATCATAAAATTACCAGCTTAGATAATGTTGTTTTAACGCCGCACTTAGGTGCATCAACTATTGAAGCACAGGTTGGGGTTGGGGTTGATGTTGCTTACTCAATTAAAGATGTTTTAAATGGGCAAATGGTTTCAAGTGCTTTAAATGCAGTTGCTTTAAGCGAACAAATGCTAAATAAGGTTAAGCCATATTTTCATTTAGCTCAAAGTCTTGGTTTTATAGCATCAAATATTATGCATAGTGCTTTTGATGAATTGTGCGTAGAATTTGGTCTTAAAATGCAAGAAATGGATACAAGAATTTTAAGCACAATGGCACTTTGTGGTGCTTTAAAAAATATCTTAGTTCAAGATGTGAATTTGATTAATGCACCTGTTTTAGCAAAGGATTTGAAAATACATTTAAAAGAGCAAAAAAGCGATGAAAATTTTTATATTAGAGTGCATATTAAAGATAAAAATAATTCTCATTGCATAGAAGGTAGTATTTTAAATAATGAGGTTTATATAAGCAAAATTGATGAGTATTATATTAATTTTGAAGCTTTAGGCGTTATTTTATTAATACCGCATGATAATGTTCCAGGTATGATAGGTCAAATTGGTACAATTTTAGGCAAGGCAAATATAAATATAAAAAGTATGCAAGTAAGCAAGACAAACAATAATGGTGAAAACATTATGGCAGTTTTATTAAGCTTAAAACCAAGCAAAGATGTGTTTAATGATTTAAACAAAATAGCAGGAATTCACGGGCTTAAAATGATTGATTGTGAGAAGATAAATGATTAGAATTTATTTAATTAGACACGGTCAAACACAATGGAATAAAGAAGGCAGATATCAAGGGCAAATTGACACTGAACTTAGCGAACTTGGTTTAGAACAAGCTGAAAAATTAGGCAGTTTTTTTAAAGATTATAATTTTGATTGCGTAATAGCAAGCCCTTTAAAAAGAGCTATGATTACCGCAAGTAAAATAAGCAAAGATTTAATTTTAGATGAAAGATTAAAAGAAATAAATCACGGTCCTTGGGAAGGAAAGTTAAGCAGCGAAATAAACGAAGAAGAACTTGCATTATGGAAAAGCAATCCTTGTGCTTTAAATATTGCTTTAGCTGAAAGTTTATTTGATGTGCAAAAAAGAAGTGTAAATGCTATTTATGATTATGCAAAAAAATTTGATAATAAAACAATTTGTGTTGTAGCTCACGATGCTGTAAATAAAGTAATTTTAAGCTATTTTTTAAAACTTCCTTTGCTTTCTTTTTGGAATATTAAACAAGATAACACCTGTGTAAATATCTTTGATTTAGAAATAACAAAAAATTCTTTTGAATGCACCTTGCATACATTAAATAATACAATTCATCTAAACACTCTTTTAAACGATACTAGCAAACAAGCCCTTTAAGGCTTGTTTTATCATTGTTTTAAATATTTTTATAAAATTATTAGAATTTTTCTAAATACGCAAAAACATATAAATTCAAATAAAATCTTAGATTGCTTTTTAAACATTATATTTAACTTAAAAAAATATTAATTTTTAAGATTAATCAAAATAATTTATAATATATAATGTTTTTAAGTGTTATATGAAAGAAAACGGATATGAATAATAAAAAAACTTTTTTATCTATTAAAGATATAGTGTTTATGAATATTATAAGCATAGTTAGTTTAAGACAGGTTTTAAACGCAGCACCCTACGGAGCAAGTCAGGTTATATTGTGGTGTATTGCGGCTTTTTGTTTTTTTATACCTCTTGCTATGGTCTGCTGCGAACTTTGTATTAAATATCCAGTTAATGGCGGAATATTTATTTGGGTCAAAGAAGCGTTTGGAATAAAAACTGCTTGGGTTGTTAGTGTATATTATTTGATGTCTTGCATTGTATTTTTTCCTATGTTATTATTTTTTGCTTTTAATTCATTTTTTAATTTATTACAGGTGGAAAATAATCATTTTTTAATTATGTTATGTGGGATAATAAGTTTTTGTGCATTTACTTACTTTAATATTTTGGGTATTAGATATGTAAATATATTAAATAAAATTTTTATTTATCTTGGTATTTTTATTCCTATATTAATTTTGTGTTTTTTAGCTTTAGTTCAAATATTTATGGGGGGGGGTATTAACTGATTATGTTAGTTTAAAATCTTATATACCTAATTTTTGTAATTTTAATACCATAGTTTTTTTAAGCTCTATGATGTTTGCTTTTGCTGGGCTTGAAATTTCTACAATGATAGTATCAACAATAAATAAACCTAAATACATTTTTACAAAATCAATTTTATTAAGTGCTTTAATAATAGTATGTATTTATATTTTTTTAACATTTTGCTTAAATGCAATTTATCCAGCACACGATACAAGTATTTTAAACGGATATTCAGTAGCTATAAAAGCTATTGCTTTTAGGTATAACATTAAATATATAGATATTATTTTTGAAATAAGTTTAGCTTTAGGTGTTTTAGCTCAGGTTAATTCTTGGCTTTTAGCTCCGATGCAAATGCTTAGTATAGCTAGCAAAAGAAATAAATATTTATATTTTTTATCTAAAATTCATAAAAAATATAAAACACCTATAAATGCTTTAATTTTTCAAGCATTGTTAGTATGTATTTTATTATCTGCAATTGTTTTAAATAAAAATATAGAACATCTTTATTATTCTTTTATTTCTTTATGTTCTTTATGTTATTTTATACCTTATTTGGTTATTTTTCCAAGTTATTTAATATTAAGACAAAAACAAAGTATTAATACATACAAAATTTATAGCAATATAATTTCTTATATTGCAGCTAGTGTAGGTTTTTTATCTGTTTTATTTGCAATAATTTTAATTTTAATTCCACCTAAAGAATTAAATATTAGCGATACTGCTTTTTTAAAATATGAGCTTTCAATTTTTATTCTTCCTATATTGTTGTTGGTTTTATCATTGTTTAGCTTAAGGGGGTTGAATGAAAATTAGGGTTTGGTATTTATGGGAGGGCTATTATTAGTTTTTAGATTGTTCTTAAAATAAAAAAAATAAAATTAAGGAGAAAATATGCAAACAGTAATTGATAATTATGAAGAATTAAGAATGGATTTAATAAAAAACGATAGAAGGTTTTCATCAAAAAATGGTCATTTATGTTTTGATGGTGTTGATGTTGTAGAGCTTGCTAAAAAATATGGTACTCCGTTTTACGTGTTTAGTGAAAAAGAGATTGTTCGCAATATTGATGAGATAAAAGAAGCTTTTAATTCTCATCAAAAAACAAAAATATTTTTTGCTAGTAAAGCTTGCAGCGTAATGGGCATTTTAAAAGCTGTAAAAGATAGCGGAATTTGTGTTGAAGCAAATTCTTTATATGAAGTAAAAAAAGCACTTGAAATCGGCTTTAAAGGAGAGCAAATTGTTTTTAATGGTGTTGTAAAGAAAGTAAAAGATTTAGAAGTGGCAATTTCTAATGATTTATATTTAATAAATGTTGATAGTGAATTTGAGCTTAACAATATAGAAGAAATTTCAACAAGACTTAAAAAAGTTGCAAATGTTTGTGTTCGTATTGAGCCAAGTGTAAAAGCAGCAGGAACGCATGAGCAGCTTGATACAAGTTTTCACGCCAAGGCGGGTCTTGATAGAGAGCAAGCGATTGATATTTGTAAGAGAATTTTACAAATGCCTTATGTAAAACTTAAAGGTCTTCATATGCATGTTGGTGACCAGCTTCCTATTGTAGAACCTTTTGCCGATGCGTGCAGAGTACTTGTAGAAGAAAGTATGAGTATAGAAAAAGAGCTTGGAATTAAGTTTGAGCTAATTAATGTTGGTGGTGGTATATCAACAGCATATAAATATGAAAAAGATAAAATTAAAACAGTAGAGTCAAATATGCATATAGGATTTTCCGCAAAAGATTTTGCAAACGCTATGATAAAGGAAATTCATAAATGGAATAAAGATATTGAAATTTGTATTGAGCCAGGAAGAAAGGTTGTTAGTTCTGCAGCTATTTTAATAAGCGAGCTAAGTTGTCAAAAAAATAAAACCCTCCACCCATTAAATGCAAAAGACCCTATAACTCATATTGAGTGGAAGTTTATTGATGCTGGATATTCAGTTTTATCTGATAGCCAACATTTTAACTGGTTTTTTTATGTTTATAACGCAAGTAAGATTAATGAAAAGCATAATTATTCTGTGCGTTTAGCTGGACCACTTTGTGATGGCGGCGATTGGTTTAGAATTGGAACAAATGGAGATAGAGAATTTTTATTACCAAAGGAAAGCACTGTTGGGGATTTTATTGTATTTATTGATGCTGGAGCATATACGATAGAAAGTCAAACAACATATAATAATCGTCCAAGAACAGCAGTAGTAATTATAGATAAGAATGGCAATGATAGGCTTATTCGCCGTGAAGATACATATGCTGATATTTTATCTTATGATATTTATTGATTAAGGATAAATTATGAGTAACAATCTTTTAGGAGCTAAAGACATTGTCTTTATGAATGTAATTGGTATTTTAAGTCTTAGGCAAATTCCTAATGTAGCCCCATATGGGGCTAGTGCAATGATTTTATGGATTATTGCTGCTTTTTGTTTTTTTATTCCTTTAGCTATGGTTTGCGGAGAACTTTCAACAGCTTGGCCAAAAGATGGGGGAATTTTTGTTTGGATAAAAGAAGCTTTTGGTAAAAAAATGGGTTGGATAGCAACTGTATGTTATTTGTTTTCTTGCGTAATATTCTTTCCTATGATGTTGCAATTTGCTTTTGCAGCTATTGCATATCTTATGCCAAAAGAGCTTACAGATAATGCTATTTTTATGAAATATTTTATTGGCATAGGTTCTATTGTTATGTTTTGCGTTTTAACATTTTTGAATATATTAGGTATGAAATGGACAAAAATCATTAATTCAATTAGCGCTTATTGTGGTATTTTTATACCTACAGCACTTATTATAATTTTAGCTTTTTTATGGCTTTTAAGTGGCTACAGCATGCAAAGTAAATACGAATTTAGTTTAGATAATTATTTGCCTAATTTAAGCGATTGGAATACAATAGTATTTGCTTCTTCTATGATGTTTGCTTTTGCTGGGCTTGAAATATCAGGAATGGTTGCAGGTCGCACAGCAAATCCACAAAAAGATTTTCCTAGGGCTATGTTTTACAGTGCTATTTGTATAGTTGGTATTTATATGGTAGGAACTTGGGCATTAAATACTATATATCCTAGTGATAAAACAGATATTGTAGAAGGAATAACTCAAGCAATTGCTTTTGCTGGTAATGCTCTTAGTATGCCTTGGCTTTTACAAATTATTGCTATTTGTTTATTTGTTGGAGTTGTAGGGCAGGTTAATTCTTGGCTTGTAGGGCCTATTTATATGCTTCAAGAAGCAAGTAAAGAAGATAAAATTTTAGGAGATGGGATATCAAAACTCCATCCAAAATATCAAACTCCACATAAGGCTTTGATTTATCAAGCTATAATTGTTTGTGTTTTATGTTTGTCTACATTTTTAAGTGAAAGTATAGCTAAAGCATATTGGTTTTTAACTGCACTTACGACTATATGTTATTTTATACCTTACCTTATAATGTTTCCAGCGTTTATATATCTTAGAAAAATTAAACCTGATGTACATAGAGTATTTAAAATACCAGGTAAAATATTGCCTATAATTTTTCCTGTTTTAGGATTTTTAAGCGTGTCTTTTGCTGTATTTTTAATATTTATACCACCAGCAGAATTAAGCTCAAACGACGCTACATTTATAGATAAATTTTGGTATTTTTTTAAGATTTTTTTAGGTGGAGTAATAGCTATTGCAACAGCGTTAATAACTTATTCTATGGCGCTTAAAAGAAATGATATAAATAAAGGAGAATAAATGAAACCAGCGCTTATTATTGATTTAAAAAAACTAAAAGAAAATGTAGAAGTTGAAGTTGAGCTTTTAAAAAAAGAAGGTGTTGAGGTAATGGGGGTAAATAAGGTGTTTGATGGCTGCATACAAAGCGCAAAAGCACTTTTAGATGGTGGAATAAAGGTAATTGCTGAAAGCAGATTATATAATCTTAAAAATATAAAAAATGAATTAGGATGTATTACTTGTTTGCTTAGAAGTCCATTATTAAGTGAAATTGATGAAACTGTGCGTTATGCGGATATTAGTTTAAATAGTGAACTAAAAATATTAAAAGAACTAAATGCAGCAGCTTTAAAACAAAACAAAATACATCAAGTGCTTTTAATGATTGATATGGGTGATTTAAGAGAAGGAATTTGGTTTGAAAAAGAAGATGAGATAAAAAAAGCAATGATGTATATAAAAAAAGCAAGTAATTTAGAACTTTTCGGGCTTGGAACAAATTATAATTGTTATGGAACTGTATTGCCAAGTGTAAAAAATTCTAAAGATTTTATAAAACTTGCAGAAAAAATGAGCAAAATAGTTGATATTAAAATTCCAAGACTTAGCGCTGGTAATTGCACAAGTTATCATCTTATTGATAAGGCATTATGGGATAAAAAATTAAATCACTTAAGAATAGGCGGACTTCATCAGTTTGGAATTGAGTATGTTGATATGAAATATGTAAATAATTTTCATCATTCAAGTAAAGATGTAAATCGTGCTTGCAGCCCACTTTATGTGTTAAGAGCAGAAATTATTGAAATTAATACTAAGCCAACAGTTCCAGTAGGAGAACTTGGAGTAGACGCCTTTTTAAAAGTAAAACATTTTGAAGATAGAGGCATAAAGCGTCGTGCTTTACTTGCTTTTGGTCGCCAAGATATTCCAAGTGAAAATATAACTCCAGTAGATGATAATTATGTGATTTTAGGACAAACAAGCGACCATACGATATTAGAAATTCCTGATAATTCTTTATTAAAATTAGGGGATTTTGTGTATTTTGAATTAGATTACACTGCTCTTTTAATGGCTTGTCAAACTAAGGGCATTGATAAAATATTTCTTTATTAATTTAAGCAAGGAGAAGTTCTTCTTGCTTGTAAATGTTTATAAAAAATAATTAAAAAAAGTAGTGTTTATTTTATTTATATTTATATTTTTTAATAATTTTGCTTTTACTATTAGCGCATAGCCTCCTAAGCCATCTTTATCCCATACGCTATAAAATTCTTTTTTTGAGCTTAAATATTCGCCAAAGCTTGGGTCATATACTTTTAAAAAATCTCCATCATAATTTAACACAACTACAAAGTGTGGAAATCTTGGGTCGTTTTCAATCTTTACAATTATTGGTATAAAAATTTGCTCAAAAATACTTCTATTTAGTTTATATGCTTTAGCTTCAAAGCCAAGTTTGTTTAAGGCATTATTTAATTCATTAAAACTTAGCATATTTGTATTTTTATTTAAAAGCTTTAAAATATCATTTTCATTAAAACGCTTGATGCTTATTAGATTTAGCAATGTTGCTACACTACTTGCCCCGCAGGATTCTTCATAGTTTTGTTTTATTACATTAGTGTATTTTGTTTCTTGAAGAGATTTAACCGCAAACTCGGCATTAAGATAGCTTAATGTTAAGAAAATAATTAGAATTTTTGCCATAAACTAATATTAAATACACTATCAGGAGCAGCCGAACCACCACCTAAACTAGCATTAAAACTTACACTTGTATCATCATTTATACTATAAGTTGAGCCTATGCTATAAGTTGGAATACTTCTTAGATTTGTATATTTTATGCCATTAATTTTTTGAGCTGTTTGAAAGCTTTGCGAAGCTTCTAAATCTAAACTGATTTTAGGGCTTAATATAATACTAAGATTTGCTCCAAAATTATAAGAATTTCCATAATTTATTGCTAGTTTATCAAAAGCCCTAGTATCATTATATGTAAATCCCATATAAATGCCCCAAATAGCAGGGTCGCTATAACCTCTTAGATTTAATTTAGCTGAGTGCGATTTAAAATAAAAGCTTTTATTTACATCAAGTGCTTTTTCTCTTTGAATTAATCCTGCTTGATAGCTAAAGCTAAGTATTTTATCATCAAAGCTATTAAATCTATAATTAAAGCCAAGCCACAAGCTCTCAAAGGAATAATGATTTTCGCTTTTTGGCTCGCCTGTAAAAAAATTACTATATTCATTTCTAGTAGCGTTAGCACTAAAAGAAGCTATAAAATCAAGCTTGTTATTAAATGAGTATATTAAAGTTTCATTTAAGCTAAGCCTTTTATTATCAGTCCAAATCACAGGGTCACCTCCTATTATTAGACTTGGATAGCTTGTGTAGATATTGGCATTGCCGCTAGTGATTAAACTAAGACTTGTAATGCTTCTAAGTCCGACTTGTCTTTTAAAAAGACTATCAATAGTAATAGCATCAGAGCCAAATAAAAAGCTTAAAGTAAATGCTATAAAAAATAACTTTTTCAAACTCTTCCTTTTAATTAAAATATAAAATTTTAAACCCTTTTATCGTATAAATTCTCGCTATTTTTATAAGCTAATAAGATGATTAATAATTCTCTTTCATCTTTTATCTTATTAATATCAATCTTTTTTAAAATATCTTGCATACTTTCACGAACATTAGTGCTTTTTGCTTCTATGGCTTTGAATGGTTTTTCTTTTTTATCTTCAGTTTTTTCTTTGTTTTCATTTATACTTGATATTTCATTACTTGGCTTTGTGTTTTTACTATCTTGAATATTTTCACTATTTTGAATATTTTCACTATTTTGAATATTTTTATGCTCTTTGTCTTGCTTTATTTCATCAATTCTTGCTAGATATCTTTGTTTAAACTCATCTTCGCTAATATTTCTTGCATTAAATAGCTTTGCTATTATTACATCTTGATCCCATTTATAATCTCCTAAGCTGTCCGAATGCTCCTTTAAAAAATCTTTTAAATCTTTTTGCACATCTTGATTTGCTTTAGGGCTAAAAGCTCTTTCATAGATTGTATTTGTATACATATCACCATATAAAGCATCTTTATGTTCAAGTAACATATAAATAACCATACTTTGGATTTTTGCTTCATTGCTATTAGTTGGGTAATTAAAGTCCAAACTATCGTGAGTATCGGGGTAAAACATTTTAATAAAATCATCATATCTTTTTGCATTTTCTTTATTTTCAAGTCTTCCTTGAACTAATGCTTGATTGTTATTTGCCTTTTGTAATGGTAAATTATAATTATTTGAACTGATTTTCATATTTTACTCCTTTAAATTTTATCTTAATCCACCTAAACTATTCTGCATATCTTGTTGATATTTAGCACGAATTTCTCTTATTATTTGTGTGTTTAACATAGTTTCAGTAACTATAGGATAGTGTATATCGCTTGTTTTATAATCTATTGCTAAAATTATAGGAGTAAAATAATTATACTCTTGTCCAGTGCCAGAAATTGCTTTGTTATTTACTACTCCATACCCTAGCATAAATCTATAAGGAGATAATCCACCTAAAGCTGTTTTATACTCTTCCAATCTTTGGGTATTACTCATGCTGTGTTGTTGTAAAGAATAATTGCTATAACATTCAGTTTGTCCCATAGGGCAAATACCTCTACTATGCTCTAAACTAGCTATGACATCTCCTTCAATAATCCCAAGCTCATTAATCTTATCGGGTATTGCTAATACAATCGCTAAAGAATCTCCATAAGTTTGAGTATATACAGCATACCCGCCACGAACTTTACTCATTTGTTCTTGATTTAAAACTTTAACACCTAATGAATTATCACTTATAGCATTATTAGTAATCTCTGCTAATAAATCATTAGCATTAGCAGCTAAGCTTAAAATAGTTAGTAAAGATAAAGTTTTTAATGTTTTTTTAAACATAACCTCTCCTTTATTTTGAAATACAATCTCATAATATTTTAAATAATCTTAAATAAAACTTAATATCAAGCTAAAAACTTTTATTATGTTTCATTTAGTAACCCTTCTAATTCCTATTCTAAACCCTTTTAAAAATTATGAAATTTAAAATAGGAATTTAAACCTTCATATCAAATAAACTTATATTTTTTTGGCTAAAACTAAAAGCTAGTTTTAATAAATCTTCAAAACTCATTATATTAGATGCTTTACTATGGTTTTCTATGCCCATTAATTCTCTTATCTTTTTCATAAATTTTTCTAAAGCCTCTCTTTCTGCTTTGATTTGCTCTGGAGTTAATATAAGGTTATTATTTCCAGCTAAAGTACTTGTGATATTTTTTCCCTCAAAATCACCATCTTTTATAGGGCTAAACATTAGTTTTGAATATGTATCGTAAGAAGAAAAAGCGCTTCTTTCCTTTAAACTCTTATCAAATCTATTAAATTTTACATAATCTTTCAGCCATCTTGGCATACGCTCAACTTCAGCGCTCGTAAAGCCATTTTCACCCCTACTAATAAGCTGTGCTCCAAGTGCCATATCAAATGCATGAAAATCTTGCCTATTTATATTTCTATCATAACCGCTAAATTTACCATCGTAAGTAGTCTCTGCTTCTATAACTGCTCTTATATCGCTTGATAAAAATCCCATAAGAAGCCCACCTTTTGTGAATTCTCCTTTTTCATTTTTATATCTATCTTCTGCGGGGTCAAAATTGCTTATATGCAATTTATCTTCTTCTAATATTTCCTTACTACGAAAAACAACGGTATTTGGCTTAGTTTTATCTTCATTTCTATAATGAAAAAACATACCACCAACATCTTCTGTTCTTTTATCAAAATTAGCATTTGAAAACTCATATGGGCTTTGTAATATTTTTGTTACTTCAAAAGTTCCTTTTTTGATAACATAACCTTGTGGAAATTGCTTTATATCTTCGGTATTAAAAAATTCTTTAGAGTTTAAAAAATCTTCGCTTACAATTTGGCTAAAAAGAGTATAAGCGTTATTAACAGTTTTTGCAATATCAATCTCATAATACTTTCTATACACTCTTAAAGAATTGTTATTTCTATCTACTAGATTTTTTAAACTATCGCTGTGGATTTTAAAATCTTCTGGTATACCTGCAGCTTTGTTAAAATCGCTTGTAAAAAAGCCATCTTTATCAACTCCGTATCCTAATACTTCTCCTATTTTTTTATCATCTACTTTTTTAATTTCATTGTTAGTTTCTTTTTTACTCACATTAGTTGTTTGATACATTGTGTAAGAATTAGCCATTATTTTCATAATTATTCCTTTAAATATGGTTTTTTAAAACCCTAATGCAAAATTACCATGCCTTCTAGCCGTTTCTGTATAAATATAATTTTTTGCTTGTAAATTTTTTGCAGCACTTTCTACCCAAGAATTAATTATACCCCTAGCTTTGCCAGTTGTAACATCAATAGCTCTTGCATTTAAACTATAACTATAAGCACTTCCAAATAATTGTGGTGTTTTTGTTTGAGTGAATGCTATTGCGACAACTTCATTCGGTAATAAAGCTTTTATTGAATCATTATAAGCATTTTTTTGAAAAATTGTAGGATTACTACCTAAGCTAAAATCAGTATTATATCCTGAAATAGCTTTAAGCATCTTTTCATTATAATCATACTCTACCTTAAAAATTGTTTGTAACATTGTTGAGTTACTGATAGTAGCTCCTATATATTTAAAAGTATACCCGCCACGAACTTTACTCATTTGTTCAGTATTTAAAACTTTAACACCTAATGAATTATCACTTATAGCATTATTAGTAATCTCTGCTAATAAATCATTAGCATTAGCAGCTAAGCTTAAAATAGTTAGTAAAGATAAAGTTTTTAATGTTTTTTTAAACATAACTTCTCCTTTATTTTGAAATACAATCTCATAATATTTTAAATAAATTTAAGTAAAACTTAATATCAAGTTAAAAACTTTTATTATGTTTCATTTAGTAACCCTTCTAATTCCTATTTTAAACTATTTTTAAAAATTATGAAATTTAAAATAGGAATTTAAACCTTCATATCAAATAAACTTATATTTTTTTGGCTATATTGCAAAGCTGCTTTTAAAAACTCTTCAAAGGTTTCGTAATCATCTAATTTTTTAGGTGCTTTTAATTTGTTAGCATTTAGCATTTCGTATAATAGCTTTTCATACCATTTCATAATATTTTCAAATTCTTTTGCTAATTCTTTGCTTCTTGCTCTTTTAAAATCTTGTGATAATCTATTTGCTTCATCTGCTAACCATTTTGGCATTTTTGAAATATCGCTTTGTGTTATTAAACCTTTTGCTACCATAGAATTAAGTGGTTTTGCGACATTTTGTGCAAATTCTTTATAATCTACAAATCTATCCCCACCACTCATCTTGCCCCAATAAGTTCTTTCGCCCTCTACTAAAAAATGATTATTTCTTAATACAGCTATTAATATTCCACCACGACTTACATCTCCTTGATTGTTTTTGTAATTATCGCCTTTAGCGTCCCATAAAATAGAATAACCTTGAGAAAAATTATCATTATGTACAGGAAACATATCCATTTTGCCATCGCCATCATAATGAAATAGCGTATCGGCACCTTTTATTCTTTGAAAATCCCTTGCATGAATATCTTTATCATTATAATCTTCAAAATCATATCTACTTTGTAAAATCTTGCCTACGCTAAAAGTGCTATTATCTATCTCAAAGCCACATGGCATATTTTTAATATCTTCTTTACTAAAAAATTCTTTAGAATTTAAAAACTCTTCACTTACAACTTGGCTTAAGACCTTATAAGCATTTCCAACGCTTTTTGCTATGTCAATATTCATAAATCTTTTACCTATTATATGAGCTTTATTGTTTTGTTCTACTAGAGATTTTAAACTATCGCTATGGATTTTAAAATTTTCTGGAATACCTGCGGCTTTGTTAAAATCACTTGTAAAAAAGCCATCTTTATCAACTCCGTATCCTAATACCTCTCCTACTTTTTTATCATCTACTTTTTTAATTTCATTGTTAGTTTCTTTTTTGCTCACATTGGTTGTTTGATACATTGTGTAAGAATTAGCCATTATTTTCATAATTATTCCTTTAAATATGGTTTTTTAAAACCCTAATGCAAAATTACCATGTTCTTTTATAACTTGCATGTAAATATCATTTCTAATTGCTTTGTTAAGTGCTAAATTTTTAAGCCAAGAATTACCCGTCATGGCTCTAGTTTTACCAGTATAGTAATTTACAGCTTTTGGATCATAACTATAACTGTATTGACTTCCTATAAATTGAGGAATTTTTGTTTGAGTAAAAGAAATTGCCAACAATTCTCCGCTCATTAATCCAATTGTTGCTTCAATAAATTCATTTTTTTGCATATATGAAGCATTATCAGTTTTTTGAAAATCATAACCATACATATATACTGCTTTTTTATCTAATTCATTATCGCCAAACAATACTACATGATTTGTTTGCAATAAATTTGTACTATAAAATGTAGTATTAAAATAGCTTACAATATACCCGCCACGAACTTTACTCATTTGTTCAGTATTTAAAACTTTAACACCTAATGAATTATCACTTATAGCATTATTAGTAATCTCTGCTAATAAATCATTAGCATTAGCAGCTAAGCTTAAAATAGTTAGTAAAGATAAAGTTTTTAATGTTTTTTTAAACATTTTTTTCTCCTTTAAATTTAAATAAAATACCATAATGCTTTAATTTATTTTAAATAAAACTTAATATTTAAAATAACATCGGCAAAAATAATAAAAAGTTTACAATAGATAAATTGAATTTTTATTTATATATTTTTAAACCCTTTTATCATATAAATTCTCGCTATTTTTATAAGTTAGAATTAAAGCCAATAAATCTCTTTCATCTTTAATATTACGAATATCAAGTTTGTTTAAAATATCTTGCATACTTTCACGAACATTAGTGCTTTTTGCTTCTATGGCTTTGAATGGTTTTTCTTTTTTATCTTCAGTTTTTTCTTTGTTTTCTTCTTGCTTAATTTCTTCTTTAGATTGCGATATTTGTATATCTTCATTTGTATTAGAAAAAATACTTTTCATTAATTTATTTTTTTCTTCATTGCTTATGCTATCTGAAGTTAATTTATCTAAATTTTTGAAAAATTTATTTAGGGTTTTTACTAATTCTTCTGTATCAATTTTTGGAGTATTTTCCCATTCTATTTTTCTTTGTTCTACAATATCTGGGTCTAATGCTCCAAATAAAGCTAGATTAAGTATTTCGCTTTTACCTAAGTTTTTATCATTTAAAGGATTGTAAATAGGATCGTTTTCTAACTTTTCTTGGGCTAGTTTAAGATATTCTAAACTAGCCTTTCCATCTTCATAGTAAGGTTTATTAACTTTACTTTGATTGTTTATATAAATGTTTGAAAAATTATTTATTCCATTAACTATCATACCAAATCCTTATCTTGCTAATCTTATTAAATCTATTCCTACAGCTTGTTTTATTTCTCTTAATACTTGATTGTATTCTAATTGAAAACTATCTGTTGTCTCATGGTCAAACCAACGATTAAGCATATATATTTTTTCTTGTAATGTGCTAGCATTTGAAAAATTTAAATACTCTTTTTCTACAGCATATACATGAGTAGTTGGTGCTATTGCTCCATTTCCTACATTTATATTTTTTATACCATATAATAAAACATGACCTGTTACGGTTCTGCCACCTAGTGCTTGCAAATAGTATACAAGCCTGCCTTGATTTCTATCAATGTGTTCAAAAGTGCTTGGATTTGCGTAACATTGTGTTTGCCCTAAGGGACATAATCCACGATGCTTTTGTAAATTTGGTAAACCCCTTCCTAATTCAGTAAATTCGTTTGGAATAGCCAATACAAATGCCATGCCACCATATGTATATATATCGGTTAAAACATACCCGCCACGAACTTTACTCATTTGTTCAGTATTTAAAACTTTAACACCTAATGAATTATCACTTATAGCATTATTAGTAATCTCTGCTAATAAATCATTAGCATTAGCAGCTAAGCTTAAAATAGTTAGTAAAGATAAAGTTTTTAATGTTTTTTTAAACATAACTTCTCCTTTAATTAACTAACATCGGCAAAAATAATAAAAAGTTTACAATAGATAAATTGAATTTTTATTTATATATTTTTAAACCCTTTTATCATATAAATTCTCGCTATTTTTATAAGCTAGAATTAAAGCCAATAAATCTCTTTCATCTTTTATCTTATTAATATCAATCTTTTTTAAAATATCTTGCATACTTTCACGAACATTAGTGCTTTTTGCTTCTATAGGTTTAAAATTATCTGTTTTATTAATTTCTTTGTTAATTGCTTTTATATTATTTTTTAGGTTTTCTTGCTTTAGTTCGCTTATGCGATTTAAATATTTTTGCTTAAAATCATCTATGCTAATATTGCTTGCAAAAAGCTCTTTAATTTTATAATCATAATTAGCGGTGTAATCATTATTTAAGGCGTTTTCTTTTAAAAATGTCTTAATGTCTTTTGCTTCATCGTTATTTTGCAAGAGTTTTGAGATAAATGTCTCAGGATGAAGCTTAGCATAATTACAATCAAGCATATAAATATAAAACATAGAAGTATTACTAATATCCGTTGGTGTTGTATTGCTGCTGTTTGTTTGAGTATCATTCCAGCCTTTAAATACGGCAATATCAGTTAATTCTTTTAAATATTTGCTTTCTTCTTCTTGTGTTTTTGCTTTTTTATAATCCTTATAAGCATCATTCCAATCTCTTAAAATAAAATTACTATTATCAATTTGCATTTTAAACCCTTTTATCATATAAATTCTCGCTATTTTTATAAGCTAATAAGATGATTAATAATTCTCTTTCATCTTTTATCTTATTAATATCAATTTTTTTTAAAATATCTTGCATACTTTCACGAACATTAGTGCTTTTTGCTTCTATAGGTTTAAGTATTTTTTGCTCTTCAGTTTTTTCTTTGTTTTCTTCTTTTAGTTTTTTGTCATCATAAAGAGCTTTTAATTTTAAATATTCTTTTTTAAAGTCTTTTATGCTTATTTCTTCATTTGCAAACAGTATTTCTAGTCTATTATCATTGTCTTCAAAAGTTTTTTTAATTTTTTTATCACTTAAAGATAATTTATCTATAGGATTTTCTTTTAAAAATTCTAAAAGCTCTTTTGAATCGTCGTTATTTTGATTAAAAGCTCTTTGATAGATTGAATTGTTTTTAAAATTAAATAAAGGTTGAACTTCTAGCTTAAGTGCTACAACCCAAGCAGCTTCGCTCTTATTTACAGTAAGTAATTCTTTGGTGCTTAATATTTCTTCGTTTGGGTCTTTTTTGTAAGTAATTATTCCTTTTAGCATTTCGTTCTCTAAGGCTTTGTAAATATCGCTATCTTTTTTAAAAGCTCCTAATTTATTTAGTACTGCGTTTGGCTCATAAGTACCCCACTCATCTTGCGAGACATCTTTTAAGATCTTTGTGATTTGTTCTTTTACATTATTTTGATTTGTTTTTTGGGTATATAAAGTAGGCATTGTATAATTTACATTATTTATCATTATTACATTCCACCTAATTTAAGTTCCAATCTTGTTTTATATTCACGTTTTAACTCATTTACAATCATATTATCATTTAAATTATATGAATTTGTAATATCATGCAAACTATAATTATTCTTATCTACTGCAAATACTTTATATTTAAAAACAGTAAAAGGGCCTACATATTTAGAGTGATGTATTTCTTTTTGTACTCCATAAGCTAAATAATATTGAGTAACTTTATAATAATTGCCTAATGCAGCCCAATATTCAAATAGCCTTTTAGTGTTTAATTCATTGTGCATTTTAGTTTCAGGGTTAAAATAGCATTGAGATTGTCCCATGGGACAAAGCCCTATGCTATTTCTTAATAAGTCCCCATCATTTGTATATCTAGCACCTAATTCTGTATTATTGGAAGTAAAAGCAATAACTAAACCTAAATTACCAATCGTAAAATCATAAGGTACATACCCGCCACGAATTTTACTCATTTGTTCTTTATTTAAAACTTTAACACCTAATGAATTATCACTTATAGCATTATTAGTAATCTCTGCTAATAAATCATTAGCATTAGCAGCTAAGCTTAAAATAGTTAGTAAAGATAAAGTTTTTAATGTTTTTTTAAACATAACTTCTCCTTTAGTTAACTAACATCGGCAAAAATAATAAAAAATTTACAATAGATAAATTGAATTTTTATTTATATATTTTTAAACCCTTTTATCGTATAAATTCTCGCTATTTTTATAAGCTAATAAGATGATTAATAATTCTCTTTCATCTTTTATCTTATTAATATCAATCTTTTTTAAAATATCTTGCATACTTTCACGAACATTAGTGCTTTTTGCTTCTATAGTTTTGAATGGTTTTTGTTCTTCTTCTTTTTCCTGTGAATTTTGCATTTTTTCTGTAGCTTGTTTTGCTAAGTCATTTTGTTTTAGTTGTCCATCAACTTCTTTTTTTAAAGCTAAATACCCATCTTTAAATTTATTTATATCATCAAGGGCAAATAAATCCATAAGCCTATCCATAAAGCCACCGCTCCCACAAAAAACATCTCCTAGCTTTATATTGCCTTTATCAAATCTGCTTAAATAAAACTCAGGCACGCTAGTATCACCAAACTTTGTATCATTAGTAGCAAATCTAATGCCCACAATCTCGTTTTGCTTTAAAAACTCTAAAAGTTTTGAATCGTTTTTAATGAATGCTTGATTATAAATATTATTAGCCTTTGTATCTGTTTGTAAAGCATCTAATTTCTTAAGAGCTTTTAAATCATCGTTATCGTTGAAAAATGCAGGGTGTAAAGAATTAACCACCTTTACTACTTCCTCAGCCCCAACACTCTTACTATGCTCTATCCAAGCCTCTCGTTCTTCTTTACTCATTCCATAATAAAGCATACCTTCTACAAACTCGCCATCAATAATATCGTAAAGTTCTGGATTATCGGATTTATTCATAGTTAAAAGTATTTTATGTGTAATAGTTGGATCATAGGTGCCACATTCATCTTGTGCTACATCTTTTAATAAATTTGCAGCTTGTTTTTTTAGATTATCTTGAAAATTTTCAAGTTGTTCCTTTACATTATCTTGATTTGAAGCTTTTAGCTTTTCATTGTTTGAATTTGTTATTGCATTGTAATTAATATTCATATTGGAATTAATTTGCATAATCTCTCCTTTTACTATACCTTCATATCAAATAAACTTATATTTTTTTGGCTATATTGCAAAGCTGCTTTTAAAAACTCTTCAAATGTTTCGTAATCATCTAATTTTTTAGGTGCTCTTAATTTGTTAGCATTTAGCATTTCGTATAATAGCTTTTCATACCATTTCATAATATTTTCAAATTCTTTACCATCAAACCCATCTACATTTTGTAATTTTAATGAGCTAAGATCTTTAGGCACGGCACCATAATTTAACCTATCCATAGGGGTAAATCTATCCTCTCCTATTTGCTTAGCATAATCAGTTCTCTCACCTTCTACTAAAAAATAATTGCTTTTAAGAGCTGCAATTAATAAGCCACCTTTTGTGTATTCGTTGTTTTCAGTTTTATAATGTTCTTCATGTGGATTCCAGCAAATTGAAGCAGAGCTACTAAGCCATTTAGCGTAAATATTATCATCTCGTGTTTCATAATAATTAAAAATATTATCATTTGCACCAAAAATAGTTGATAATGCGTATGTGTCTTTGTGTTTTGAAAAAATATTAGAATAATCTTTAGATTTAAAATAATCATTAAATTTTTCATCATTATTAAATATTTGAGTAATTTCTAAGGTGCTTTTTCTCATTTCATATAAATGCGGGGTATTTGATAAAGTATCTTTAGAAAAACTATCGTTTGAATTTAAAAATTCATCTCCTACAACTTGTCTTACAACATTATAAGCATTACCAACGCTTTTTGCTATATCAATTGATTTACAAGTTTTATAAAGCGATATTGCATTTTCATTATGTTCTACTAGAGATTTTAAACTATCACTATGTATTTTAAAATCTTCTGGTATACCTGCAGCTTTGTTAAAATCACTTGTAAAAAAGCCATCCTTATCAATTCCGTATCCTAATACTTCTCCTACTTTTTTATCATCTACTTTTTTAATTTCATTGTTAGTTTCTTTTTTACTCACATTGGTTGTTTGATACATTGTGTAAGAATTAGCCATTATTTTCATAATTATTCCTTTGATTAGACTTTCATGTTTAGCATTTTATTTTGGCTAAAACTAAAAGCTAGTTTTAAAAACTCATCATAATTTAATTCGCTAATGTTTTTATTTGGATTTTCCATACCTATTAATTCTCTTATTTTTCTCATAAATTCATCAAGTTGTTTTTCTTCAGCCTTTTTATTGTCACTAAAAAATCCACTAGTAGGGCTATATAAGGTTTTAGTATAATTATCACTTCCAACTATAGTACTTCTTTGGCTTATTGGTTTATCGTAAGCATTTAATCGAACATAATCTTTCAGCCATCTTGGCATATTTTCAACTTCAGCACTTGTAAAACCATTTTCGCCCCTTGCCAGTACTTGCATTCCTAACGCTTTATCAAATGCAAAAAATGTAGCTGAGCTAATTTTTCTATCATAACCACTTAATTTACCTTTATATGTGCTTTCTCCTTCAATTAAAGTTGGGTTTGATTTTAATATACCTATTAAAAGTCCACCTTTTGATATTTCGCCATTTTCATTTATATACTTTTGTTTTGCCACATCATAATCACCAAAATATCCACTAAATCTAGGGTCTTGCTTGGCATTGTCAGGTGGAAAAACATTTGTGTTTGGTTTTGTTCTATCATCATTATCAAAAGAATAAAATAAAGGATGATGAGTTTGATAAAGTTCATTTTGAAAAGTCATTCCGTGATTGTTTTCATAATCATCAGATGAATGTAAAATTTTGTTAATTTTGATTTCATCGCTTCTTGCTTGAATATAACCTTGTGGAAATTGCTTTATATCTTCGGTATTAAAAAATTCTTTAGAGTTTAATATATCATCTCCTACAACTTGGCTTAAGATTTTATAAGCATTTCCTACACTTTTTGCTATATCAATTTCATAAAATGGTTTATATGCTAAATATGAATTTTCATTATCATTTACTAGATTTTTTAAAGTATCACTATGTATTTTAAAATTATCTGGAATACCTGCGGCTTTGTTAAAATCGCTTGTAAAAAAGCCATCTTTATCAACTCCGTATCCTAATACTTCTCCTACTTTTTTATCATCTACTTTTTTAATTTCATTGTTAGTTTCTTTTTTACTCACATTGGTTGTTTGATACATTGTGTAAGAATTAGCCATTATTTTCATAATTATTCCTTTGGGCTCAAATGAGCCCTAAAATATTAATAAAATCTTCCAAATTTATTTCCAGAATCAATAAAAATATGGTTTTTTATTGATTTATTTAGTGTTGCATTTCTTATCCAAGAATTTCCAGCCCAAGTTCTAACTTTACCAGTTTGAATATTCACAGCCCTTGGATTATAACTGTAATTATACGTATATCCAAAAAACTGTGGTGTTTTTGTCTGAGTGAATGCTATTGCTGGTAGTTCATTTGAAAGTAAACCACTTAAGGCATTATCAAGATTTCTCTTTTCTGATAAACCTAAATTACTAGTTATACAATCTCTATTAAAATAACAAATTCCTTTTCCTAATTTTTCATTTGTGTTTAATTCTAATACATAGTAAACTTGTCTTGAATACAAAGTATCTACTAATTTTGAATGATAAGTAAAAGTATACCCGCCACGAACTTTACTCATTTGTTCTTTATTTAAAACTTTAACACCTAATGAATTATCACTTATAGCATTATTAGTAATCTCTGCTAATAAATCATTAGCATTAGCAGCTAAGCTTAAAATAGTTAGTAAAGATAAAGTTTTTAATGTTTTTTTAAACATAACTTCTCCTTTAGTTAACTAACATCGGCAAAAATAATAAAAAATTTACAATAGATAAATTGAATTTTTATTTATATATTTTTAAACCCTTTTATCGTATAAATTCTCGCTATTTTTATAAGCTAATAAGCACCCCCACTTATCTTTGTGGGGTATATTTAAGATATTTGTAATTTGCTTTTTTAATTATTTTGATTTGTTTTAATCAAGCTTAATATTTAAAGTAATATTAGTAAAGGCGCTAAAGATTTTAATTTATACTTATATCAAACCTTAGTTTTTTCTAAAAATCTAGCTACTTCATTATTTGTTTTTAACAACTCATCAATGCCACTATTTTTTATTTCTTCTGCAGTTTTTAATAAGATATTGTGGCTGCGCATTTGTGCTTGTATATTTTCATGGTCTGCTTTTGTCATTAGAGCATAACTTAAAGCACTTTGACTTAATCTAGTGTTACCACTTTTACTAGCATGTGGTTCAATGCTTTGTAAAAAGCCTATAAAATTGCGTTCTTTTTCATTGTACATAGAAAAATCAGGGCTAAAGCTAAATTCTTTATCATCTTCTGCAACATTTTTTGGTACAAAGCTAAGCTCAAATACATTAAAGCCTATTGCATCAATGCTTTTTGCATAATTTAATTCTTCATTAGTTTTATAAATATTAGTAACTTTATACTTGCTTACATCGCCTATATAATCAAAACTAAATCCAGTGCTACCAGTATCTATACTAACACCCATTGGGTAGTCTTTATTATCGTGTGTAATAGTGCTAAAAAGCTTGTAATACTGCTTTATTGTATCTGCCATATCAATATTATCAAAGGTTTTTTTATATTTTGCAGAGCCTAGATTTCTTTTCATAACTGAATAAACATTCATTGTTTCATTGTATCTTTCTATTTCTTTTAGAGTGCTTGAGTGTATTTTAAAATCATCTGGCAAGCCTGCAGCCTTATTAAAATCAGCACCCATAAAGCCATTATTATCCACGCTATAACCATAAAGTGGATTAAAGATTGAAGAAGTGCTTAATGTATTAAATGCTTTATTGGATTTTTGTTCGTTAATTATTGCTTGAGTTTTTTCATTATTGTTTAAAAAGTCACCAAAATTTAAATCATTCTTAGTAGATTTTTTTACTGTAATAGTTGTATGAATTCCTGTTGCATTTACTTTCATTGTTGCTCCTTTAAATAAAAAGCTTTTTAAAATTTGATTTAAGTGATTAATAATATTTAATTAATTTTGAATTAAAGCTTATTATTTAAAAATAAAATTTATATTAATAATGTAAATATATAGATAAAAACTATAGTAAAATCTACATATTTAAATAAAATTATAATTTAAAATATTAGACTAAATTATTTTATATTAATCATTAATATAAGGGCTACAAAATAAAGTACCACGAGATGTAATAGCGTATTTTGTATGTGGTCTTTTGTATCTAGTCTCATAAGGCTCAAACAAGCTTGCTTGTAGATTAAGATTAAAATTGAAGTTATAGTTAAAACATTTTCTTTTTTTATTTTTTAAAATATTTACAAAAATAAAAATGCCGATATAGAAAATAAAGGAGAATAAATGCTAAAAATTGATAGTTTTAATGCAGATATAAGTAACTTTTTAAACACAAGTGTAAATAAAGCAAAGATGTAAATAGCACACTAAATCTAAATCAAATATGAAAAGATATAAAAGCAAATAATTTTTTATATCAAACAAGCGATAAAGTTTTAAATGATTTAAAAAGCTTTTTTAAAGATAGTGATTT
Organism: Campylobacter canadensis; assembly: GCF_013177655.1. Lineage (NCBI taxonomy): Bacteria > Pseudomonadati > Campylobacterota > Epsilonproteobacteria > Campylobacterales > Campylobacteraceae > Campylobacter > Campylobacter canadensis. The sequence continues at coordinate 1,876,749 of NZ_CP035946.1, read as the reverse complement.
TTTAAAAGAGAAAGGCAATATTATTTTAAAAGGAGACGCAGCAAACTATGTAGCAGGATGGTTTGGTGAAGTTGCTGCTAAATTTATGAAGTTAGCAAATTAGCGAAAATATTTTAAAGGATAAAAATAAAGATGGCAATTTAACATTGGCTGAATTTATGCTTGATGAAGATAAAGAAAAATATTTAAACGATTTAGATAATGCTTACAAAAACGCCACTTCAAACAAAGCTAGTAAAATAGAAAATAAAGATGCAATAAAAGAATATATTTTAAGTAATACAAATATTTATTTAAGAAAATTACAACAAGATATAAAAATATTTAAAAATGCTGAGATTTTAAAAATTAGTAAAGACAAAGAAAAAGAATTACAAAGTAAAAATAAGCTAGATGGCTTTTGTGAATTTTGCATAGCTTTTATTAATATATTAGATAATACAAAAAAGATTGATATGAGAGTTTAAAATATAAAATTTTAAACTCTTTTTAAAAATTATTTTGCACCCTTTGGTGGAGTAAAGGCTGTGATTTTTACTTTTTTGCCTGTGTATTTTTTCACATTTACTAAGGCTGTATGTGAAATATTACCGTTTGCTAACTTGCTTGTAGGTAAATCAAGAGTTAAAACATTCGGGCAACCATACTTGCAATTACCGTTTTCATCAGGGTCATACCAAGCACCTTCTGCTAAAACTACAACCTTATTTAACACTCCTTCATCAAGTTTTGCACCTGCGATTACACTACCTCTTTCATTGCTTAATTCAATTAAATCCCCATCTTTAATATTTAATTCTTTTGCATCTTCAGGGTTCATTAAGCAAGGCTCATGCCCTTTAATTGTGTAAGTATCTTTTAAACTTGTGTGGCAAAGTTGAGAATGCAATCTATGGCTAGGATGTGGGCTTAGTAAATGAAAACTTGATGGATTACTTGTGTTTGCTAAATATTCAATTGGTTCAAACCACATTGGATGAGCCTTACAATCGTCATAGTTCATCTTTTCTATTGTTGTGCTATAAATTTCTATTAATCCGCTAGGTGTTCCAAGTGGATTTAAAATAGGGTCATCTATAAAATCAGCAAAACGCACAAATTCAAAAGAATCTTGAGTAGCTTCAAATTCTAAAGCTTTGTTTTCTTGCCAAAATGCTTGAAAATTTGGAAGCTCTAAAGAAGTTCTTGCTAGTGCTTGAGAATAATATTTTTCTACCAATTCAAAAGAATTTTTTGCATTGTCTAAATAAGCATTTTGTAATTTTTTTGCTAAAGTTGCAGCGTAATTTTCATCTTTATTATTTTGTGTGCTAAAGTAGAAAGCATAGTATTTTAATAATTCGTAAAATATTTCAATATCGTCTTTGCTTTCTTCGTATTTATTTACAGCTGCTTTCATAGGAACTATGCTATAATTTGAATAATCTCCACTCATACTTATATCATCTCTTTCATAAAGCGAAGTTACTGGCAATACTATATCAGCCATTTTAGCGCTTGGAGTCCAATAAATTTCATTCATAACTATAGTGCTAGGTTTTTGCCAAGCCTTTCTTAAAGCTTTTAAATCTTGATGATGTACAAAAGGATTACCGCCAACCCAGTAAATAAAATCAATATCACTATAAGTTATTTTTTTGCCATTATGTTCTATTGTTTTATTTGGATTTAACAACATATCAGCAATTCTTGCAACAGGAATTGCAGCATCGCTTGTTTTTGCTAGCCAACTTTGACCAGTATTTTTAATACTTTCATCTTCATCGCCTTGTATTAAATGCCCGTTGCTATCAAATTTAGCCCCCATTATTCCTAAAAACTCATCATTGCTCCATTTTCCAACCAAATTAGCATTTACTCCACCAACAACAGGAGCGTTGGTTGTTGCAACTCCACCGTTTGAATAATGATAGCTCAAGCCAAAACCACCACCAGCCTTGCCAATATGCCCTAGCATAGCACATAGTGTTACCATAGCCCAGTGAGGTTGTTCGCCATGATGAGCTCTTTGCATACCCCAGCCACTCATAATTAAGCTTAGATTGTTTTTTAGACTTTTTGTAAGTTCAATTAGAGTTTGTTCATCAACACCTGAAATTTTACTAGCCCAAGTGATATCTTTTTTAATGCCATCGTTTTTACCTAGTAAGTAAGGTAAAAATTTCTCAAAACCTACTGTGTAATTTTCAATAAATTCTTTATCGTATAAATTGTTTTCATACAAATATGTCATCATAGCAAGCATTATAGCTGTATCGGTATTTGGCCTTGGGCGAATGTGTTGTGCTTTATCAAAGAATTTTACTGTTGTACTAGCGTAAGGGTCAATACAAATTACTTTTATATTGCTATCTTTTATTTTTTGCATATAGTCTAAACCTTGCTCATCGCTAACAGTCCAAGCTATTTTTAAAGTATCAATAGGATTTGCACCCCAAATTACTAAAAGTTTTGTATTTTCAAGTACTAATTCATAATTTGTTTGTTGCTCATACACTTCAATACTACCAACAACATGTGGCATAATAACCTGCGAAGCTCCGGTTGAATAATCTCCTAAAGAACCAACAAAACCGCCAGTAAGATTCATAAATCTATGAAGTAAAGTACGGCTATTATGGATATTGCCAGGAGATTTCCAGCCGTAAGAACCTGCAAAAATTCCATTAGCTCCGTGAGTTTTTCTAGTTTTAAGTAATTGCTTTGAAACTAATTTTAAAGCATCTTCCCAGCTTACTCTTACCCATTCGTCTTTACCACGAAGTTCTGGTTTGTTGTCATTTGGATTTTTCAAAAAGCTTTTTCTAACATAAGGATATTTTATACGATTTTTATATATTAAATCTTGGGTGTAATATTGTAAATCATTGTATCTTTTATTTTTATAGTATGGTTTTGAATCAACAAGCTTTCCATTTTTAACACTTAGTTGCAAAACGCCCCAATGAGCTGCTGTATTAACTTGAGCATTTTTTAAAATTGAATTTTTTGTAGAATTTGCAAAGATATTAGTAGGCAATAAAGCCAGACTTGAACTAGCACAACCTAGTTTTAAAAAAGTTCTTCTTTTCATTTTTCTTCTCCTTTTAGTGCTTGTTTTTGTAGGTACATAATTACTAATTGATAATCTTTTTTATCAATAGCAGTTCTTGTTTGCATTGCACGAAATTGCGCTGGCCAAGCATTAGCGCTAAATTCACTGATTTTATGAAGTGGATGGCAAATTCCACAGTTTTCAGTAAAAAGTTCATTTGCTTTTTTGAATAATTTATTATTGTCTTTTTCTAAATTTTTTAAATCTTCATTTTTTGCATAAACTGTTGTTTTTGCTAAAAAATAGCCATTTTTTAGGTCTTTTATTTTTTTTATATTTAGTTTTGTTTGTTTGCTAAAAGCGCTAAGTAAAATACGACTTTTATCAGTAAAATATAAAATATTTGGGGTTTTTTCATTATAAAAACCTTCAAGTTCTATTTTTGACATATTTTTTTCTTTTTGAATTTTAAAAGCATTAGTAGGAAGAAGTTTTCCACTAGCTTTAGTATCGTTTTTATTCAAGTACAAGTCAATAACTTGTGATGAATAAAAATTTTCACCTGCTAAACAAAAACTTGCAATAATACAAGTTAAAACAAATTTTTTCATCTTTTCTCCTTGTAAAAAATAATATTTAGAATAAAATATATTAATGAATATATAGTTAAATAATTAGAATATATTAATTTAAAAAGAATAATTTTTTTTAATTTATTTTTAAGTAATTAATCTAATTTTATTTGCTATATTTATTTTAAAATAAAGTATATAAGAAAAAAAATAAAAATATTTTTTGATTTTTTATTTTTCTTTAAGTTTTCTGTTTTATAATTCAGTCTTTATTTTCAGTTTTATATGCGGGAATAGCTCAGTGGTAGAGCACAACCTTGCCAAGGTTGGGGTCGCGAGTTCGAACCTCGTTTCCCGCTCCACTTTATTTTATTTTTGTTGCCCAAGTGGCGGAATGGTAGACGCAAGGGACTTAAAATCCCTCGGTAGTTTTTACCGTGCCGGTTCAAGTCCGGCCTTGGGCACCATTGGTGATATAGCCAAGCGGTAAGGCATGGGCCTGCAAAGCCTCGATCCTCGGTTCAAATCCGAGTATCACCTCCACGTTTTTATCGCTTGTTTTAATACTTTTACGGGAGATGGCTGAGTGGTCGAAAGCGGCGGTCTTGAAAACCGTTGAGGGTAACACCTCCAGGGGTTCGAATCCCTTTCTCCCGGCCATTCTCCTTTTTTTTAGTTTTCATTATTTTTTATTTTTATTTTACATTTCATAGCTTTGTATTTTTTGTGCAAAAATTTTATTCTTGTCTTTAAAAAAGAGATAAAAATATAATAAAAATTTTACAAATTCATCTAAAATTCTTGACAAATCAACCAAGTTTTAATAAAGTTCCATACCTATTAAATTTTTACGATAGCAAGAAGTCTTTTTAAGACTTATCGTATGTTCTTTAATGGGTTGGGTAAAACCAACAAGTTCTTTAAAAAGGAAAAAACATGGAAAGAATTAGGTTAAAGTTAAAAGCTTATGACCATAGAGTTCTAGATCGCACAGTTGCAGCAATTGTAGAAGCTGTTAAAAGAACAGGTGCTGAAATCAGAGGTCCTGTGCCAATGCCTACTAAGATTAAGCGTTATACAGTCTTAAAATCTCCATACATCAACAAAGATTCAAGAGAACAATTTGAGATGAGAATTCACGCTCGTATGATAGATATTGTGGCCGCTACAACTGATACAGTGGATAGCCTAACAAAGTTAGACCTAGCACCAGAAGTAAATGTAGAAGTTCGTGCAATGGGCAAGTAAGGATAGAAGATGGAATATATTGTTGAAAAAATCGGAATGAGCAGAACAATTAGCACTTCTAGCACTCCAGTAACTTTATTAAAACTTATCCAAACTAAAGTTTGTGAAGTTAAAGAAGATGGTAAAGCTATTGTTGCATATGCAAAAGGTAAGCATAAGAATAAATGTATTGCAGGACAGCAAAAAAAATACAATCTAAGTGCAGAATTTAACAAATTTGCAACTTTAGAAGTATCAAACAAAGAAGCTGGTGATATAGATGTAGCTCCTTTAAGTGAAGCAAAGGTATTAAAAGTAAGCTTTAATTCTAAAGGTCGTGGTTATGCCGGCGTTGTTAAAAGACACGGCTTTGCAGGTGGTCCAGCATCTCACGGTAGTAGATTTCATAGAAGATCAGGTTCTATTGGTAATAGAGAATGGCCAGGTCGTGTTCAAAAAGGACGCAAAATGGCAGGTCATTATGGAAATGAAAAAATTACTGTTAAGAACGAAGTTATTTCATTTGATGCACAAAATGGAGTATTAGTTTTAAAAGGTTCAGTAGCTGGATTTAATGGTGCAATGGGTAAAATAAGGATTGTAAAATGAAAGTATGCGTATTAAATGAAAATTACGAAAAAGCTAGCGAGTTAGACTTACCAGCTAAATACGCTGAAGTTAATCCGCATAACCTTTATTTGTATGTTAAATCATACCAAGCTAGTTTGCGTGCAAATACTGCAAGCACAAAAGGCAGAAGTGAAGTAAGCGGTGGTGGTAAAAAGCCTTGGAGACAAAAAGGTCGTGGTGGCGCTAGAGCGGGTTCAACTAGAACTAACGTTTGGGTAGGCGGTGCTGTTGCTTTTGGTCCAACTACAAATAGAAATTATTTTCAAAAAGTAAATAAAAAACAAAAAAGATTAGCTTTTGAAAGAGCTTTAGCAGATAAAGCTAACGCAAATGCACTTTTTGCTGTTGATAATATTACTATTGAAAGTGGTAAAACAAAAGATGCAAGAGCAATTATTGCAAAATTAGGCGTAAAAGATGCTTTAATTGTAAAATCATTATTAGATGAAAAGACATTATTAGCATTTAGAAATCTTGCAAATTGTTATGTAGTTGATATTACTGAAGTAAATGCATATTTACTAAGTGTATTTAATGCTGTTATTATAGAAAAAGATGCTTTAGCATCAATTACGAAAGAGGGCTAAAATGGCTGATATTACAGATATAAAAAATATACTTTATACAGAAAAAACTCTAGGCCTTCAAGAAAGTGGAGTTGTTGTAATCCAAGCAAGTCCAAAAATGACAAAGAATGCTTTAAAACAAGTGCTAAAAGAGTATTTTGGTATAGTTCCATTAAGAATAAATTCTTTAAGAATGGAAGGAAAAGTTAAAAGATTTAGAGGCAGAGAAGGTCAAAGAAACGATTTTAAAAAGTTTTATGTAAAGCTACCAGAGGGTGTTAGCTTAGAAAGTAAGGAAGGTTAAGATGGCTATTAAAACTTATAAACCTTATACTCCAAGTAGAAGATATATTACTGGTATTAGTAGTGATGATATTACTGCAAAAGCTAGCGTTCGTTCATTACTTGTGAAATTACCAGCTAGTGCAGGTAGAAACAATCAAGGAAGAATTACAAGCCGCCATAAACAAGCAGGTGCTAAAAAACTTTACAGAATCATTGATTTTAAAAGAAATAAATTCGGTATTGAAGGTAAAGTTCAAGCTATTGAGTACGACCCATTTAGAAATTGCCGTATTGCTCTTGTTGCTTATAAAGATGGTGAAAAAAGATATATTATTCAACCTCGTGGCTTAGAAGTTGGTGATGTAGTTTGCAGTGCTGAAGAAGGTTTAGATATTAAACCAGGTAATGCAATGAAATTAAAATCAATCCCTGTTGGTACAGTTATTCACAATGTTGAATTAAAGCCAGGTAAGGGTGCGCAAATGATTCGTTCAGCAGGAGCATTCGCTCAACTTATGGGTAAAGAAGAAAAATATGTAATTATTCGTCTTCAATCAGGTGAAATGAGAAGAGTATTAGCTGAGTGTATGGCAAGTATTGGTGAAGTTGGAAACGAAGAATGGGCTAACATTACTATCGGTAAAGCAGGTAGAAATCGCCATAGAGGTATCCGCCCACAAACAAGAGGTTCTGCAATGAACCCAGTAGATCACCCACACGGTGGTGGTGAAGGTAAGAAAAATTCTGGCCGTCATCCAGTAACTCCATGGGGTAAACCAACTAAAGGTGCGAAAACTCGCCGTAAAAAGGCTAGCGATAAGCTAATAATTTCAAGAAGAAAAGGAAAATAAAAGATGGCTAGATCATTAAAAAAAGGTCCTTTTGTAGATTCTCATGTTATGAAAAAAGTTGTCGCAGCAAAAAAAGCTAACGATAATAAACCAATTAAAACTTGGTCAAGAAGAAGCACAATTACTCCTGATATGATAGGACTTACATTTAATGTGCATAATGGTAAAAGTTTTATTCCTGTATATGTAACAGAAAATCACATTGGATATAAATTAGGCGAATTTGCGCCAACTCGCACATTTAAAGGGCATAAAGGCTCTGTGCAAAAGAAAATTGGTAAGTAAGGGAGCGTAGGAAAATGAGTAGAGCATTAATTAAATTCATAAGACTATCTCCAATTAAAGCTAGACTAATTGCAAGAGAAGTTCAAGGAATGAATGCAGAGCTTGCTATGGCAAGTTTAAAATTTATGCCAAATAAGGCGGCTAAACATATTTGCAATGCAATTTCAAGTGCAGTTGCAAACGGTGGTTATGAGCCAAGTGAAGTTATTGTTAGTTCTTGCCGTGTTGATGCAGGTGCTGTGCTAAAAAGATTTAGACCAAGAGCAAGAGGTAGTGCAAGTCGCATTAGAAAACCAACTGCTCATATTTTAGTAGAAGTTAGCAGAGCAAATAAAGAAAGTAAGGAAAGCTAAAATGGGACAAAAAGTAAATCCAATAGGCCTTAGATTAGGTATTTATAGAAATTGGGAATCAAGATGGTTTCCTGCAAAAGCTTCTTTAGCACAAAGCATTGGTGAAGATTACAAAATTAGAGCTTTTCTTAAAAAAGAGCTTTATTATGCAGGAATTTCTCAAATAATTATTGAAAGAACTGCTAAAAAATTAAGAGTTACTGTAGTTGCAGCTCGTCCTGGAATTATTATTGGTAAAAAAGGTAGTGATGTTGAGGTATTAAAATCAAAATTACAAAAAATTATCAATAAAGAAGTAAATCTTAATATTAAAGAAGAAAGAAAAGCTAATGCTTCAGCACAATTAGCTGCAGAAAGTGTTGCAACACAACTTGAAAAGCGTGTAGCTTTCCGTCGTGCAATGAAGAAAGTTATCCAAAATGCACAAAAAGCAGGTGCTAAAGGTATTAAAGTTTCTGTTTCAGGTCGTTTAGGTGGAGCTGAAATGGCTAGAACTGAATGGTATTTAGAAGGTCGTGTGCCACTTCATACTTTAAGAGCAAGAATTGATTATGGTTTTGCAGAAGCACATACAACTTATGGAAATATAGGTATTAAAGTGTGGATATTTAAAGGTGAAGTATTGCAAAAAGGTGTTGTAGCAGCAGAAAAAAATGATGAAGCAGCAAAAAAACCAAGAAGAGCAAGAAGAGGTAAATAATTATGTTGATGCCAAAAAGAACAAAATATAGAAAAATGATGAAGGGCCGCAACTGGGGTTACGCTTGCCGTGGAACAAAGTTAGCTTTAGGTGATTATGCATTAAAAGCTACTGAAGCAGGACGCGTAAATTCTCGCCAAATTGAAGCGGCAAGGGTTGCATTAACTCGTTTTGTTAAAAGACAAGGAAAAACTTGGATTAGAGTATTCCCAGATAAACCACTTACTAAAAAACCACTTGAAACAAGAATGGGTAAAGGTAAGGGTAGTGTTGAAGAATGGGTAATGAATATTCAGCCAGGTAGAATTCTTTTTGAAATGACAGGCGTTAGCGAAGAGATGGCTAGATCAGCTCTAGCACTTGCTATGAGTAAATTGCCGTTTAAAACTAAGTTTGTAACAAGAGAGAGTGAAAATGAAATATACTGAGCTAAAAGATAAAAGTGTAGAAGAATTAAACACTATGTTAAAAGAAAAAAAGTTGCTTTTATTTACTCTTAAACAAAAGCTTAAAACGATGCAGCTTACAAATACAAATGAGCTTCGCGTAGTAAGAAAAGATATTGCAAAAATTAATACTGCAATTTCAGCTATGAAATAATAGGAGCTAGAAGATGACATTTAAAAGAGAAATTCAAGGCGTAATCGTTACTAAAACTGGGGATAAAACTATTAGCGTTTTAGTTGAACGCAAAGTTGTTCATCCAAGATATAGAAAAATAGTAAAACGCTTTAAAAAGTATTTAGTGCATGATGAAAAGAATAGTGCAAAAGTAGGCGATACAATTATTGCAATTGAGTGCAGACCTATTTCAAAACGCAAATCTTTTCGTTTAAAAACAATAGTAGCAGCAGGAGTTGAGTAATGATACAAAGTTTTACAAGGCTTGTAGTTGCTGATAATAGCGGCGCAAAAGAATTAATGTGTATTAAAGTTTTAGGTGGTAGTAAAAGAAGATATGCTACTGTAGGTGATGTTATTGTTGCATCTGTTAAAAAAGCTTTACCAAATGGAAAAGTTAAAAAAGGTCAAGTTGTAAAAGCAGTAATTGTAAGAACAACTAAAGAAGTTCAAAGAGAAAATGGTTCATTAATTCGTTTTGATGAAAATGCTGCTGTAATTCTTGACAACAAAAGAGAACCTATTGGTACTCGTATTTTTGGACCTGTTGGTAGAGAAGTAAGATATGGTGGCTTTATGAAAATTGTTTCACTTGCACCGGAGGTTTTATAATGGCAATTAAGTTCAAAATTAAAAAAGGTGATAATGTAAAAGTAATTGCTGGTGATGATAAGGGTAAGACAGGTGTTGTAAAGGCAGTTTTACCTAAAAAACATCAAGTTATTGTTGAAGGTTGTAAAATAGCAAAAAAAGCTGTTAAACCAAGTGAAAAACACCAAAATGGCGGCTTTATAAATAAAGAAATGCCAATGGATATTTCAAATGTTGCAAAGGTGGAAGGCTAAGATGAGACTAAAAGAAAAATATGCAAATAGCATTAAAGCTGAATTAGCAAAAGAATTTGATATTAAAAATCCAATGTTAATTCCAGCTATTGAAAAGGTAGTTATTAGCGTTGGTTTAAATGCAGATTTTACAAAAGACCAAAAAGTTTTACAAAGCGTTGTTGATACAATAAGTCTTATTTCAGGACAAAAAGCTGTAGTTACAAAAGCAAAAAAATCAGTTGCGGGCTTTAAGGTTCGTGATGGTTTCCCAGTTGGTGTAATGGTAACTTTAAGAAAAACAAATATGTATGCGTTTTTAGATAAGTTAGTTTCAATAGCTTTACCAAGAGTTAAAGACTTTAGAGGTTTAAGCCGTGATGGTTTTGATGGTCGTGGAAATTATAATTTTGGTTTAGATGAACAGTTAATGTTCCCAGAAGTTGTTTATGATAATATTTTAAGAACACATGGTATGAATATTAGTATTGTTACAACAGCACAAAATGATAAACAAGCACTCAAATTATTAGAATTATTTGGTGTGCCTTTCACAAAAGGAAAGTAAGATGGCTAAAAAATCAATGATAGCAAAAGCTGCTCGTCCAGCTAAATTTAAAGTAAGAGCTTATACAAGATGCCAAATTTGTGGTCGTCCGCACTCTGTATATAGAGATTTTGGTATTTGCCGTGTTTGTCTTAGAAAAATGGCTAATGAGGGTTTAATCCCAGGTCTTAAAAAAGCAAGCTGGTAAGAGGAGAAAAGTATGATAAATGATTTAATTTCAGATTCAATAACACGCATTAGAAATGCTGCTTTAAGAAGATTAGACAATACTCAATTACTACATTCAAGAGTAATTGAGTCTTTAGTTGAAATTTTTAAAACTAAGGGTTATATTGAAGATTATAATGTTATTGAAGATAATAAAAAGAAATTCATCAATGTTGTTTTAAAATATGATGAAAAAGGTAGAAGCGTTATTAATGAAATCAAAAGAGTAAGCAAGCCAGGTAGAAGAATTTATCGTGGTAAAGAAGATATTAAACGCTTCAAAAATGGTTATGGTACAATTGTAGTAAGCACTAGTAAAGGCGTTTTAAGTAACGATGTTGCCTATAAAGAAGGTATAGGTGGCGAAGTGCTTTGTACTATTTGGTAATAGTGCTTTTTATGGCATTTGGAAATTATTCCATAGACAAATAAAAAGGAAAAAAATATGTCAAGAATAGGAAAACAACCAATCGCACTACCAAGCGGACTTAGCGCTAGTGTAAGTGGAAATGTTTTAACAATATCAAAAGGTAGTGTTAAAAAAGACCTTGATTTTAAAGGCAATGTAAATGTTGAAGTAAAAGATAATCAAATTATCTTTACTCCAAAAGGTGATGATAGAAGTCAAAGAGCTTTTTGGGGCACTTATAGAGCATTAGCAAATAATATTGTTATTGGTTTATCAGTGGGCTTTAAAAAAGTTTTAGAAATTAACGGTGTTGGATACAAAGCAGCTATGAAGGGTAAAACTTTAGAATTAGCATTAGGTTATTCTCATCCTGTTATTTATGATGCACCTGAAGGAATAACAATTGCAGTTGAAAAAAACACTATTATTATTAGTGGTGATGATAAGCAAGTTGTAGGACAAGTTGCGGCTATAATCCGTGAGTTTAGACCACCTGAGCCATATAAAGGTAAGGGTATTAAGTACCAAGAAGAGCGCATAATCCGCAAAGCTGGTAAAACATCTAAGAAGTAAGGGATAAAAAATGAGAGCAAATATCTTAAAAAGAAAATTATCTCTTAGAATTAAGAGAAAAAAGAGAATTCGTGCAAAAATTAGCGGAAGCTCAGTTTTACCAAGAGTTTCTATTTATAAATCAAATAGAACTTTATATGTTCAAGCGATTGATGATGTTAAAGCACATACTTTAGCTTCTGTTAATGGTAAAAAAATAGGTGTAAAAGCAAATATTGAAGGTGCTAAAAAAATGGCAGCTGAATTTGCTAATTCGCTTAAAAAGCTAAAAATTGAAGAAGTTGTGTTTGATAGAAATGGTTATTTATATCATGGTGTTATTGCAGCTTTTGCACAAGCTTTAAGAGATAACGGTATCAAATTATAAGGATAAATTATGGAAAAATATAATAGAGAAGAATTCGAAGAAGTAATTGTTGATATCGGCAGAGTAACTAAGGTTGTAAAGGGTGGTCGCCGCTTTAGATTTACAGCACTTGTTATTGTTGGTAATAAAAACGGGCTTGTAGGTGTTGGATATGGTAAAGCAAAAGAAGTTCCTGATGCTATTAAAAAAGCAGTTGATGATGCGTTTAAAAATATCATTAGTGTTAAACTTCGTGGTCAAACAATTCCACATGATGTTGAAGTAAAATACAATGCTTCTCGTATTTTATTAAAACCTGCTAGTAAAGGTACTGGGGTTATTGCTGGTGGTTCAAGCCGTCCTATTATAGAGCTTGCGGGTATTAAAGATATTTTAACTAAGTCATTAGGTTCAAGTAATCCGGGCAATGTTGTTCGCGCTACTTTAAAAGCTTTAAGTATGTTAAAAGGATAATAATATGGGACTTGAAAATTTACAAAAAGCAGCAGGTTCAACTCATAAAACTAAGAGAATTGGACGTGGTCAAGGTTCTGGCTGGGGCAAAACAGCTACTAAAGGTGGCAAAGGTCAAACAGCAAGAAAAGGTTATAATGAAAAAAGAGGTTTTGAAGGCGGACAACAACCACTTCAAAGAAGATTACCAAAGGTTGGATTTACATCTAAATTTGAAAAAGCTTATGCAATCAATGTAGAAAAAAATCCAAGCATTAAAGAATTAAAAGAAATTACATTTGAAAGCATTCAAAGCGTGCATAAATTTGCTTCAAGCATTAAAAAAATTAAGCTAATTGGCAAAGGTGCAAGCGAGCTTAAAGCAAAAATTAAAGATGAAAATATCATTACAAGCGGAAGTAAGTAATGAATAAAACACTAGCCAATAAAATTTTTATAACTTTGGCTTTATTATTTGCTTACAGGATACTAGCCTATGTGCCAGTTCCTGGAGTAAATATAGATGTTATTAAAGAATTTTTTTCATCTAACACTAATAATGCTTTAGGAATGTTTAATATGTTTAGTGGTAAGGCAGCGGAGAGATTATCTATAATTTCACTTGGAATTATGCCTTATATTACTTCATCAATTATTATGGAGTTATTAGCAGCTACATTTCCTAATATAGGCAGAATGAAAAAAGAGCGTGATGGAATGGTTAAGTATATGCAAATCATTCGTATTGCTACTATTGTAATAACTATTGTTCAAAGCATAGGAGTTTCAATAGGACTACAAAGCTTACATTCTCGCACTGGTGAAGCAGCAATAATGATAGATTTTTCAACCTTTTTAATGCTTAGTACAATTAGTATGTTAGCAGGAACAATGCTACTTATGTGGCTTGGAGAGCAAATTACTCAAAGAGGTGTTGGTAACGGTATATCATTAATTATTTTTGCAGGTATAGTATCAGGAATTCCACATGCTATTTCTAGTACTATTAATCTAGTAAATACAGGAGAATTAAATTTCTTAGTAGTTATTGGTATTGCTCTTGTTATTATTTTAGCTGTTGCTGCGATTATTTATGTTGAATTAGGAGAAAGAAGAATTCCTGTTTCTTATAGTCGTAAGGTTTTAATGCAAAATCAAAATAAAAGAATTATGAATTATATTCCTATTAAATTAAATCTTAGTGGTGTAATTCCTCCTATTTTTGCATCTGCTATTTTAACTTTTCCGGCTACTATTTTGCAAGCAAGTACAAATCCTGTGATTATGAAAATTAGTGATTTTTTAAATCCTAATGGTTTTGTATTTCACATTTTTACTTTTATTTTTGTTATCTTTTTTGCTTATTTTTACTCTTCAATAGTGTTTAATGCAAAAGATATTTCAGAAAATCTTAAAAAGCAAGGTGGTTTTATACCTGGAATTCGTCCAGGAGAAGGAACAGCAAATTATTTAAATGAAATCGCTTCAAGATTAACCTTAAGCGGCTCAATTTATTTAGCAATAATAGCTACTTTACCTTGGTTGTTAGCACATTTTATGGGAGTTCCATTTTATTTTGGTGGAACATCGGTTTTAATTGTTGTTCAAGTAGCACTTGATACAATGAGAAAAATTGAAGCTCAAATGTATATGAGTAAATATAAAACTTTAAGTGCAGTGGGGCTATAATTTGCGTTGGCAATTTTTTTTGCCTTTGGTTTTATTATTTGTGGCTTGTAGCTATGAAAATAATACGCCAAAGGCAGAATATCCTATTTTAAATAAAGAATTCATTGATTACAGAAAAGATAATTATTTAGATGATAAATATATATTGCAAGAAAAAATTTTAAAAGCAGCAAAAAAATATAAATATACACCTTACAGATTGGGCGGAGTAAGTCATATAAAGGGTACTGATTGCTCAGCTTTTACTCAAAGTGTTTTTAAAGAAGCCTTTAATATTAATTTAGCAAGAACAACCACTTTTCAAAAAAAAGGTGGAAAATTTGTAAAGCAAGTAAATTTAAAAACTGGAGATTTAGTTTTCTTTAAAAGCACAGGTCCAAATGGTTTGCATGTAGGTATTTATTTAAATAATCATAGATTTATACATTTATCAACTCACGGTGGGGCAAGAGTGCAAAATTTATACACTCCTTACTGGGCTAAAAGATATTTATTTGCAAGAAGGTATTTATGAGTTTTGCTATTTTTGACAGCGGAATAGGTGGTTTTAGTGTTTTATTTGAAATAATAAAAAATAATTTAAAAAATGAAATTTTTTACTATGCAGATAATAAAAATATGCCCTTTGGAAATAAAAACAAAACAGAACTTATTAAGATTTGTCAAGATTCTTTAGATTTTTTAAACAAAAAAGAATTTGATTTTATAATAATAGCTTGTAATACTGCTTGTACTATAAAAGATGAATTAAAAAGCAAAATTCCATTGATTTTTATAAGTGATTATACGATAAAGGCAATAAAAAAATTAAACAATTCAAGCTTAATTCTTTGCACTCAAGCAACTTTAAATTCAGGTCTTTATCAAAAGGCTTGTTTTGATGCGAATATAAATGCTAATATTATAGCGCCAGTTGAATTTGCTTCTTTAGTAGAAGAAGCAAATAAGCAAAAAGCATACGAGCTTATGCCAAAATATTTTGTAAAAAAAGATTATGAAAACATACTTTTTGCTTGCACGCATTATCCTTTTTTACATAAAGAATTTGCAAAATATTTTCCACAGGCTAATTTAATTGACCCAGCAAAATTATTAGTAAAAGACTTAAAAGAAAAAATAAATTCAGCAAAAGAGCTTAAAATAGATTTTTTAAGTAGTGCAAATAGCATAAAAGAACAATTTTTAAGGATGCAAAATGAACATAATTAAACAAGCGTGTGGAGTTTATGAGACAAATTGTTATATTGTTAAAGGTAAAAATGTAGATGTTGTAATTGACCCAGGTTATAAAGCTTTAGATTTTATTAAACAACATTGCACAAAACTTGCAGCCATTTTAAACACTCATGGGCATTATGACCATGTGTGGGATAATTTAGATGTAAAAGAATATTTCAATTGTGAAATTTATTGCCCTAGCGATGATATTTTTATGCTTGATGATAATTTTTCTAAAGGTTTTAAAAAGCATTCAAAATATGCAAAAGCCGTACAAGATAAAGAAAAATTAATATTTGACGAGCTTGAATTTACTTTTCATCATTTTGCAGGGCATACTCCAGGTTGTAGTATAATTGAGTTTGAAAATTGCTATTTTAGTGGAGATTTTTTATTTTATAAAAGCATTGGTAGATGGGATTTTCCTTACTCTGATGCAAAGGCTATGATTAATAGCTTAAATAAAGCAAAGAATTTAAAAGATAATTTTATTTTATATCCAGGTCACGGAATTAGCACAAATACAAGCGATGAAAAGCTTCATCTTGATTCTTGGATAAGGTATATTAATGCTAATAATTCTTAGTGTGCTTACTTTCTTTGGTCTAATGGCTTGGTTTTTTAAAGCAAATTCAAGTAAAAGTGAAAAAATAGAAAGATTATCACATTATTGCCCTTGCACTAGGTTTGCAAAAACAGGTTTTTTAAGTAAATTATTAATTTACACGGGGGCATTTATTTTTATGTTTAACGGCATATATTTACAAACAAATTTAAGTAATAAAAGTGAGCATATTTTACAAATTATAATGGCTTTATTTTTAGTTTTTTTAGGGTATAAAGTTTCAAAGGAGAACGAATGATAGATATATACAAATTAGAACAAATTGAAAAAATAAGAAAAGCAAATGAACTTGTAGCAAAGACGCTTGATTTTTTAGAGCAAAACACAAAAGTAGGTATGAGCTTAAAGCAGGTTGATAAAATGGCTGAAGAATTTATTTTAAGCCACAATGCAAAATGTGCATTTAAAGGTCTTTATGGTTTTCCAGGTGCAATTTGTCTTAGTTTAAATCAAACTTGCATTCACGGAATTCCTGATGATAGGATTTTAAAAGAAGGCGATATTTTAGGTTGTGATGTTGGCACTATTATTGATGGATATTATGGTGATGCAGCAAGAACTTTTGGCATAGGAAAAATTAGTAAAAAAGATGAAGAATTAATCTCTTGTGCAAAAGGAGCATTGCTAAATGCGATTGATAATATTAAAGAAGGAATGAGATTTAAAGAACTTAGTAAAATTTTACAAGATTATATTACAAAAGCAGGTTTTACACCCTTGCTTGGTTTTTGCGGTCATGGAATTGGCAAAAAACCACACGCAGAGCCTGAAATTCCAAACTATTTATCAGCAGGAGATAATGCAAAAGGAGGTCCAAAAATAAAAAATGGAATGGTATTTTGTATTGAACCTATGATTTGTCAAAAAGATGGTCGTCCTAAAAATGTTCGTGGAGATTGGGAGACGCAGTGTTATGATGGTTTAAATACTGCACATTATGAACATTGTGTTGCAATTATAAACAATAAAGCAGAAATTTTATCAATTTAAAGAAAGGAGTAAAAATGGCAAAAGATGATGTAATAGAAATAGATGGAAATGTAATTGAAGCATTACCAAATGCAACTTTTAAGGTAGAACTTGATAATAAACATATTGTTTTATGCCATATCGCAGGTAAGATGAGAATGCACTATATTAAAATTATGCCTGGCGATAGGGTTAAAGTTGAACTTACGCCTTATAGCCTTGATAAAGGTCGCATTACTTATAGACATAAATAATTAGAGTAAAATAAGCTCTAATTATTATTTTTAAAAGCAAGAGTAAAAATAATATTTGCTAAAAGCATACAAATTATCACTACGCTTGCTAAAGCAATTGCACTATTTGCTTGTAAAAAACCTACTAAAAATGATACAAAGGTAGCAAAAGCAAATTGTATAGCGCCAATTAAAGCACTAGCACTTCCTGATAAGGCTTTAAATCTTTGCATAGCAATAACTGTTGTATTAGGCATGATAAAACCAAGCATAGCTAAAGAAACAAAAAGAGCCATTTCAAATAAAATAAATATTTTTAAACTTGCTACAATAAGCATTAAAATACTTGCTAAAAACATAATTTTTACTGCATAGCTTAATAGTTTTTGTATTTGAATTTTCTTTGCTAAATATGCGTTTATATTTGCAAAAATAACAAAACCAAGAGCATTAGCTCCAAACAAAATCGCATAAGCTTGTTCGCTTAAATTAAATTCTTTAATAAAAATAAAAGAAGAGCTTGTAATATAAGCAAACATTGAAGAAATAGCAAAAGAAGCTAGTAAAACACAGCTTAAAAAGATTTTATCATTTAATACTATTTTATAGTTTGTAAAACTTTGTCGTAAAGAAAATTCACTTTTGCTTTTTAAGCTTTCATCTAAAAATAAAAAGACCATTAAAAGCAAAATTATTCCTAAAACAAATAAGCAAATAAAAA
This sequence comes from Campylobacter canadensis, assembly GCF_013177655.1. Lineage (NCBI taxonomy): Bacteria > Pseudomonadati > Campylobacterota > Epsilonproteobacteria > Campylobacterales > Campylobacteraceae > Campylobacter > Campylobacter canadensis. Next base: position 1,858,790 of record NZ_CP035946.1, on the reverse strand, counting down.
TACTATGCCAAGAAAAGAATTTTAATAACAATCCTCCAAAACTAGGAGAAAGCATAGGGGCTAAAGAACTTATAACCATCATTATCGCAAATACGCTAAGTGCTTTTTTGCTATCAAATAAATCATTTACTATTGCTCTTGCTATTACAACCCCAGCACATCCACCAAGAGCTTGTAAAAATCTGCATAAAATAAAAATATAAATATTTTCAACACTAATGCAAATAATACTAGAAATAATAAATAAAATTAAACCAATAATTAAGGGCTTTTTTCTACCATAAGCATCGCTTAAAGGACCATAAATTAATTGTCCAAAAGCAAAGGCACAAAAAAAACTTGTAAGCGAAAGCTGGGTATAAAAAGCACTTGTGTCAAAGTCGTTTTCAACCAAGCTTAAGGCTGGTAAATACATATCAGTTGAAAGCGGGGCAATGCTGCTTGCAAAAGCTAAAGTTGTAATTAATGCGTAGTATTTAAACATAAAAATCCTTTTTTATTAAAAATAGAATGTAATCTAATTTAGTAAATATAATTTGTGTAATAAAATTTCTTACAAAGATATTAATTAGTAAATATATAATAAGTTTTTTTTAAAAAAAGAGAAAAGTTAAGAAAAAGATTTTATTTTCAGCTATTTTAGCTAGTTTTTGATTTGCTGCTGCAAATTCTCAAACAGGTTGTGGTTTAGGTAGTGTGATTATTCAAAATCCAAATAATGCTATTTTATATGCTTTGCAAGCTACATTTAACTCAACTAGTGCTAATCAAACCTTTGGTATTAGCTCAGGAACTCTTAATTGTCAAAAAACAGAACTTGTAAGCAATGAAAAAGCACTTAACTTTGCTAATGCAAATGCCGATGCTTTATCAAATGAAATTGCATTAGGTCAAGGAGAATATTTAGATACCTTATTAGCTCTTTTAGACATTCAAAACAATGATGAATTTAAAGAAAAGTTAAGAGCTAATTATATTGCAATTTATAAAGATAAAAATACTCAAGGTGCTAATATAGTTGATGCGATTTCTATACTTTAAAAAAGTATTTTTATTATTTTTCTTTACTTTACATTAGCAAAGATGAGTTTGTAAAACTTAGCAATAAGGCTTTAAAACTACAATTATACAAAGATAAAGAATGGCTTAATTTACTGCATTTTAATAATAAAAAAAGCCAGATTAATAACGAATATTTTAATGTCTATGATGAAAAAGAAAAAAAAAGTTTATAAAATAAATAAATTCTTTTATTCAAACACCAATAAAGATGCAAAGGAAGAACTGTTAGCAACTTTATTTGCCTTATACATAAAAAAAGATTTTTATAAAAATAAAAAGATTAAAAATATAAATAAACAAAGTGCTTTAATTTTTGATTACAGCAATGATAATTTACATGCTATTTGTCGTTTTGCATTAAGAAAGGAGTTTTTAGAAAAAAAATTGAATTTAACTAATCTTTTAAGCTTAAATTGTAGTGATTTTAATAAATTAAAAGATTATTTAAATATTAATTCCGCTAGTATTGTATTTGCGTCTTCGTATATAAATTCTCCTGCTTCAATGTTTGGGCATACTTTTTTACTTTTTAATGATGCTAGTAATAATAAATTATTATCTTATGCGATTAATTTTGCTGCTGATGTTGATGAAAATAAGCAAAATCCTTTTGTGCTTATGTATAAAGGTTTATTTGGTGGATATTTAGGTAAGTATTCAATAAGAGCTTATTATGATATGATTAAAAGCTATAAAGATAACGAAAATAGAGATTTATATGAATATGATTTAAAACTTACTAAAATAGAGCTTGAAAGATTGTTAAAGCATTTTTGGGAGCTAAAAGATAGCTCTTCTTCTTATTTATTTTTAAGCAATAATTGCTCATACAATATTTTGTGGTTGCTTGAAAATGCTAAAAAAGATTTAGATTTAAGAAAGGATTTTTTTATTAGTGTTTTTTATTACAAACCTTGCATTCAATGAATAAAAATAAATTACTTACTAAATATTCTTTTAGAGCAAGTAGGGCAAATACTATTTTAGCTTTAAGTGATGATTTAAGCATAAAAGATGTAAAAATAGCAAAAAAAATTGCATTAAACAATGAAATAATAAGCAATAATTATAAAGTTTTAGCTCTTGCAAATGAACTTAGTATGTATTATGCAAGCAAAAAAAAGCTTGATATTGAAACTTATAAAAAGACTACACACAATATATCTTTAAATCTTTCCAAGACTAAAAAAGAAAAATTAAAAAGAGCAAAAGAGCAAATAAGCATATTAAATACAAATTATCAAAGTAGAATTTCGTATGGTTTTTTACATCAAGGACAAAACTACTTACACCTTTCTTTGCGTCCTGCAATGCACGATATCTTTGAAAATAATTATGCTTTTACAAAGGGCAATACAATTGAGTTTTTTAAAAGTTCTTTTAAAATTAATCATAACTCATTAAAAATTGATGAATTTTCTTTACTATCAATTACTAGCTTGAGTGATTTTAATATGCTTTTTTATCCTTTATCTTATTCTTTTTCTTTAGATTATGGTGATATTTTATCTCAAAATAAAATAAATTTAAAATTAAAATTAGGTTTAGCTAAGATTAGCAATAATTATTTATTTGCTTATTTATTAGGCACTAAAGCTTTTAAAAATAATTTGAGTTTTGATAATTCTTTTATTTTTTCTTATTTTAAAAACACTAACACCTTTTCTTTGCTTTATGAAAGAAATTTTTATAAAAATAAAATGCAAGATGATGATATTTATATTAAATTCCAAAGACAAATTGCAAGAAATTTTGATATTTTTTTAGATTATAAAATCTCAAAATATCAAAAAAATAGATTTTTAAGCTCTTTTAGATTTTATTTTTAGCCATCATTTATACCAAGTAAAATATTATTAGCATTAATTAATACATTTACATTATCGGCAATATTTAAATTCATTTGCTTAGCTTTTTGCAAACTGCATTGAACTTTAATCTCAAAGTTATTGCATAATACTGTAATTAAGCTAAAAGAATTTGTGTTTTGAATTTGCGTTATTTTGCCATTAAATTCATTTTCACAAGCAATTCTTGTAGCACATTCATTTTTAGAAAGCACAACATCTAAAGCATTAAAAATTAAATATGAAGTATCATCTTTTTTTAATCTTAACTCATCTAAAATATGTTTAGATAGTAAAACAAAAAAGAATTTGCTTTCAACTTGGCATTTTAAAATAGCACTTACATCATTTGAGATTATTTCAGTTATTTTTGCTTTTAAAATATTTTCTACACTTAACATAAACTTTCCTTTTTAAACAATTTGTTTTATAATACAATTTTTTAATTAGGATAAAAATATTCTTTTTATTAACCAAATTATTAACTGTAATTTTTATAATTTGTTTGTTAATAAAAATTATTATTTAAGGAGACAAAAATGTTAGTAACAAAAAAAGCACCAGATTTTACAGCTCCAGCTGTATTAGGAAACAATACAATAGAAAATAATTTCAACCTATACAAAAATATGGGTAAAAACGGAACAGTAGTATTCTTTTATCCAAAAGATTTTACCTTTGTATGCCCAAGTGAAATTATTGCTTTTGACAAAAGATTTAAAGATTTCCAAGAAAGAGGAATTAATGTAATCGGAATTAGTGGCGATAACGAATTTTGCCATTTTGCATGGAAAAACACTCCAGTAAATCAAGGTGGTATTGGTAATGTACAATTCCCACTTGTAGCTGATTTAACAAAAGATATCGCAAGAGGTTTTGATGTATTATTTGATGAAGCAGTAGCTCTTAGAGGTTCATTCTTATTAGACAAAGATGGTACAGTAAGACACGCAGTAATTAACGATTTACCACTAGGAAGAAACATTGATGAAATGATTAGAATGGTAGATACAATGCTATTTACAAACGAGCATGGTGAAGTTTGCCCAGCTGGTTGGCATAAAGGTGAAAAAGCTATGAAAGCAGACCCAAAAGGTGTAGCTGATTATCTAGCAAACAATAGCGACAAACTATAATTTCTTAAAAGCCTATTAACTTAGGCTTTTTCTTCATAATTTTTAACTAAGCATTTTAAACTACAATATTTGATAAAAATAATCATTTAGGAGTTTAAAATGAAAAAGAGTAATTTATTTAAAATATCCGCCCCCTTTGTTTTAGTTATAGCAATTATCTCTATTATTTATCCCAAAGAACTAACGAATTTTGTAATTATGGTTACTACATTTTTTTATGTTAGTTTTGATTGGTTTATATTGTGGCTTCCGCTTTTAGCCTTAGTTTTAGGCTTGTTCATTGCTTTTTCTAAATATGGAAAAATTAAATTATCTTCTCATGAGCCTGAATATTCAACCTTTTCTTGGATGAGTATGCTTTTTACAGCTGGTATTGGGGTTGGAATTGTATTTTACGGACCATTGGAAGCTTTGTGGCATTATCAAACTTCTCCTATTGGTATTAATGGAAATTACGACCAACAAGAAGCAATGCAAAATGCTATGAGTATAAGCTTATTTGTGTGGGGCTTGCCTGCTTGGGCTTTATATACTTTTGGTGGGATTATAATTGCATATTTTGCTTATAGACACAATGGGGCTTTTGCTCCACAAGCTTGTGTTGAAATAGCCTTTAAAAATAGAATTTTTACTAAGCCTATATCAAAAATAATTATTTTAGGTGCAATAATTAGCATTGCACTTAGCGTTAGTGCTAGTGTTGCTATGGCGGTAGGTCAAGTAAGTAGTGGTTTAAAGATTATTTTTGATACTGATTTTAGCTCTGATTTTTACAAAATAATAATATTAATATGCTTATCTTTAGCCTTTACACTAGCTTCTATTTTACCTATTTCTAAGGGAATGAAGATTTTAGGCGATTGGACAATGATAATTTCTATAATTTTACTTTTATTTGTTTTTATTAGCGGACCAACGCATTATTTTATAAGCGTTATTGTTACTTCAATAGGCGAAGTTATTACAAAAACAATATCACATAGCTTTAATTTGTATATTTTTAAAAGTAGAGATTGGCTTGTTTGGTATCCTTTAGCTTACATTGTTTGGTGGATTACTTGGACGCCATTTGTAGGAGTGTTTTTAGCAAAAATATCAAGAGGAAGAACGCTAAAAGAATTTATTTTATGCTCAATTATGATTCCTACTGGTTTTATGGTTGTTTGGTTTAGTGTATTTTCTGGTTATGGTTTGCTTGATGAGGTGCAAATGAGTAAAGAAATTGTTGCAATGGCAAATTCAAGCAATTACGAAGGCACTATTTATAGAATTTTGCAAGATTTTCCATTTTCAAAACTCACTCAAATAATAACAGTTTTTTTATTTATTTCCTTTGTTATTACAACAATAACTTCAGCGGCAATATCTTTAGGCATTATGACTAGTGATGATGCAAAAAGTGAAAATAAATTTAAAGCAGCCTTTTGGTGCATAATTATTGCTTTAGTTTCTTTTGCGGTAGTTGTTACAGGAAAAATTGAAGGAATTAAGGCTATGGGTTCTTTTACTGGTTTTATTTTCGTGTATTTGCTTTTTATTATGGGAGCTGCATTGTTTAAACAGCTTAGAAAGGATACAAAATGAATACTTTTGCAAAGTTTTTAGATAAAGAAAAAATGTTTTATTATGTTAGCGATAATGTTTTTCATAATGCTTTAGAAAGTGTTTTGATTATTTTAACAATAGTTTTTATTGTATGGAGTGTTAAATTAGCATTGGAGAAAGAATAATGAAATTGCAAATACCAAGTATAAAACAAACAAAAGATAGTTTTTATAAACACGCTTTAGCTTATGATAGCTTTGATAAAAAATTATTTGATGAATTCTTTGATAATTATGCAGTAAAGTTGCAAGAAAAATTAATACAATATGATACAGCAATGCAAAGTTCATACCTTCAAAGAGCTTGGAGAAAATCTTATTTAAGCACAAAAAAGGCTTTAGCAATACAAAGTAATTTTTCCTTTAAATTACCTTGTCAATACGATTTAAATGATTTTATTTTTACCCTTGCACACTTGATAAAAGATTATGAAAACAATCTTTTAGAATTTAAAAATACACAAAATAAAAAAGTATGTTCTAGGCAATTTGATGTTTTAAAAGGAGCTTGCAGAATTCCTAAGCTTTTAAATGATGATTTTGCACTTTCTTTTTTAAAGACTGATTATATTAGTATTTTACACAATAATAATCTTTACAAGGCTAGGATTTTAAAAGATAAAATCAGTGCTGTAGATTTTGATTTTAAAGAAGAAGCAAAAGAATTTAGCCTAGCACATTTATCTTTTTGCAAGCAAAGCAAGGCTGCTTATTTGTATGATAAATATGAAGATTACAATTGTTTTTTTGAGATTATGGAAAATTCTCGTTTTAATATTTGCATAATTGATAAAGAGTTTAAAGATTTAAATGAAGAACAAAATTATATGCTTTATAACGCAGTAATTTATCATTACAAAAGTTTAAACTTTATTTATAATAAAAACAGTAAAAATATTTATATTAACGCAGAGCATAGTTTTTTTGATGGTGCTAGTGTTGCTTTTATTTTAGAATACATACATAAAAATTTAAAAAAAGCTGATAGTTTTGTAAAGTTAGAATACATTGAGCAGTATTTTGATGATGAATTTGTAAAAAACGTTAAGGCTGAATATGAAGAATACAAAAAAGAGCAAAGTAAAAATCAAATGTTTTGTGTTGATTTGTTTAATTTAGATTCTTTTTCTAAGGATTTTATTATGCAAGCTGCTATTGCTTATGCTAGTTATTTTGTGTATTCAAAATATGTATCAATGTATGAAGCAGTTGATGTAAGAGAATATAATTATGCTAGAACAGAATGCCTTAGGGCAATTAGTGTTGAATTATTACAAGCTTTAAAAACTTTTACAAAAGAAGATTTTTTATTAGCAAATAATGAACATAAAAATCGCATTAAAGATTGCAAAAAGGGTTTAGGAATAGATAGACATTTGTTTATGTTAGAAAAATTAATCCCTTGCATAAAGGATAATAAAGCAAAGGAATTTTTTAATTCTAAAATGTATTTAGATGTTTGTTCTAGCGTTGTTTCAACAAGCTCTTTAGGTAAAAATGAATATTGTGATGTGTTTTATTTTCATCCTGTTTGTAGCGATGGTTTAGGTGTATCTTATGCTTATTTTGAAAATAAATGTTATTTTGCTTGTACTTATTTTAAGGACGAGCAATTTAATATATTTAAGCAAAAAATTCAAGAATTTTTTGATAGATTTAATAAAGTAAAATAATTTTAATCCTTTTTAAAAGGATTAAAATGCGTATCTATAAACTAAGTTTATACTGTAATCAATATTTAAGTCTCCAAAAAAGCTCTTTTCAAATTCAAAATTAAAAGATTGCTTTTTATCAATTACATAAGAAGTACCTAAATTTACAAACATTCTTGTATCTTTTTTACCTGCATAAGTCTTGCTAAAAACCCTATCGCTTACTATTTTATCAGCACTATTTTTTAAGTCACTAGCAAGTCCTAAACCAAAACGAATACCTAAATATTCATTATCATAACCTGCAAAAACAGCACTTTTAAGACTTAATGGAATGGTTGATTTTGAGCTAAGTTTTATAAAATTAGATTCAATTTCTTGTTTGCTTAGATATCCGCTTATTAATTCAAGTTGAGGATTAAAATATACATAATCATTTAAATAAGCATAAAATCCAGCTTCAATTGATGCGATAAAATTATGATTTATTTTGTTATTTTTAACGCTTGTATTACTTGTTGTTATTATAAAATCATAATTATTTTTATACATTAAATATTTTGCAATTAAATCTAAATAAAAGCCATTATCAAATAATATTGATGAGTAAATTCCAAGCCCAAAAGAATTAGAATTTCCATCTAAATTAGGGCTATTAAATTTATAATTTGCAATATTAAATACCACCCCTGAAAAGATTTGAGCATTATCGCTTAAATATCTTTTATCTACCCCAAATTGACTTTCTAAAAACACTGATTTATTGCTTTTTAAATAAGAGCTTTGTCCGTGATATAATCTTGCCCAAAAACCAGCATAATCATCATTATTAAGTAAATAATGTTTTCTTAAATCTCCCATTCTTTTTGTAAGATTGTTCCACTCTAAGACAAAAGAAAAAAAGGCTTGTTCAAGTGAGGTATTTACTGCCTTTGTTGCTTCTTTGTTTTCTTCTGTGATGAAGTATTTTGTAATTAAATCTTGAGTTTTACCTTCTTTTGTTTTTTGCAAGTACCAATTTGCAGTATTTTCTTCTTGTTCATAAACTATATTTGCTCTGCTAATGCTAAAAGCATCTTTTAATTTTAAACTTGTAAAAAAGTTTTTATCCTGTGTATTTGCTAAAGAAGCTAGTAGGATTTTATCTTTATCTTCATCAGGATTTATTATTACATTTAAAGCGTTATTTTGCCCTGAACTTGATTTTGTTGAAATTATGCTTTGAGAATTTGCATTTATATTAAAAATAGAATTATTAGCATTTATATTTTCAATATTTATACTAGAGTTTAAAATAGCATTTTGTGCAATTAAGCTTGAATTATTTACTCCTGTTATCTTGCCTGTAAAACTTGAGTTTTTGTTTAGTTTTATGCTTGAATTATCTAAGCTTAAATTAGCTTTTAAATTAGCAAAGGTGTTATTAAAAGTACTTTCTTTTAATTCTTGAGTAAAGCTAAATGTTTTATCTACGCTATAACCTGCATCAGAAAAATTAATTCCAGCATTATTTTTTATATTGTTAATAGCATAAAAAGCAGCATTTTCTGCAAGGTTTAAAGAGCTATCTTTTAGCTTAATTTCTTTTGCATTTAAGTTTGAGTTGTTTAAAGTTAGGCTTGAATTATTATTAAGATTTATTGTATTAAAAGTAAAATTATTTTCTTTAAATTCTCTTGGAGAGCTAAGATATGAAAGATTATTTTTATTTGCAATATTTTGATTTATGCTATCTAAATAATAATGTTGTGAAGCTTGAGCTTGTAAAGTGATATTTGAATTATTTACTACAAAATCATTAGCATTTATTGTATTATCAAAAATTATAGTAGAATTATCCGCATTAAGGCTTAAAGAGTTTATTTTAGCATTGAAAATATTTTTTTCTTTTATATTAAAATTAAGCTTTGCACTACCTGTAAAAACTGTATCATAGCTTGTATTTTTAAGGGTGCTAGTAAAGCTTAAGTCGTTTGAATTTAAATTAATTGTAGCTGCGTTATCTGCTATGTATAAATTATTTGTATCTAGTGTATTTGCTTGATTTAAACTTAGTTTTGCTTGATTTGTAATATAAACATTGCTAAAGCTATTTTTATTATCTTTATTATTTAATATTACTTCTCCGCCACCAATATTTATTCCAGCCCCTTGGCTTGAATTATTAATTATTAAAACGCCATCGCCAATTTTATGTAAAAAATCATTTTTAGCACTAAGTGCATCGTATGATAAAGTTGCATTTTTATTAACTACAATTCCGCCTAATAATAGTTTTTTGTTTCCAACTATGCTGCTATCTTCGTTAAAATAAAATACGCTTGAGCCAAAATCAGCATCACTTTCTAGGACAATTTTACTTGCTTTATTAAAAACAACATCTTTATCGTCTTTTAAGCTTTCAAGTCTTTTATTAAAAGTATCTTTGCTTAAATAATTAGTGTAGGTATGATTAAAGGCAATATCATTGCTTTTTGCATTTAAGATTGTATTTTTTGCACTTAAATTCGCATTTGTGATTTTAAAATCACTTTCGTTTGTATTTATAGTATATGAATTTTTAAAATCGTTTATTATAAAAGAATTAATAGTTTCATATTTTGAATATGTACAATTATACGGGTATGAATAAGGATTTTTGCAATCACTTTTGCTTGCAACTCCTATTACATAATATTTTTTATCTACACTATCATAAACATAAATAGCACTACCGCTATCACCAGGGGCTATATTATTTGTAAAATCTAGTCTAGAGTTCTTTCCTGCATTAAAATCAAGTCTTCCTATATTTATATCAGTAAGTTTATCTTTATCAAGATATAAAATTCCAGCACTTGCTATTACATCTGAATCGTTTAATTTCACAACACCTTTTTCAAAATCATCAAAACCAAGATAATTAACCCCAGTACCACTTCTAACATATAAAGAGTAACGCTTTTCATCTAATAGCTCTTTTTTTGTTTGCATATTATCTTGATATTTTTCTATTTCATCACTAGAATTTGCATTTTGAATTACATAAAAATCTTTTTTAAATAAATTAGCACTTTCATTTATATTTATTTTATGAGTTCTAAAAATAGAAAAATCTCTTTGAGAGTTTGGGTCTTGTTTTTTAAAATTATTATTTGAATTTATAACATAAGTAGGAATATTAGAAAATTCTAAAACTCCGTTTTGCTTAAGATAATCTTGTATTAAATGACTAGCTCCGATTATATAAGAAGCACCTATGTTTGTAAATTCTCTTTTGAATTTTCCTGAATTATTTGAAGCATAAAAACTAGGTGCTTGTATTTTAAAATCAATTACACTTAAATCATTTTTATATACTTTTAACTCTTTTTTAAAGCCATAAGCTAAATCCAAATAATCCTGATACATAACATTAGGAGCAATAGCTCCTGCAAATAATATTGAACTTGTAAATATGCTTAAAATTTTCATCCTAACCCTCATAATAAAACTATAAAACATAAAATATTTATGATACTTATAATAATAAGCAAGTGTTTATTAAAAATAGCTAAAAAAGATAAAATTAAGTATAAAATAAAATATTTAAATTCCAAATGAAAATAATCTCCTGCCATTTTAAAAGCTAAGAATTTTAATAAATATCCATCAAATAAAGCACCACAATTTATAATATGTAAAAATAAAACTAAAGGGTAAAAAACAACAAATAAAGGCGTAATTAAAATAGCTAAAAATTGTTGAAAACTAATTAGTGGAAAAAAATATAAAACAGGAATAATCATCGCTAAAAACACAAAGCTTTCAAAATACAAAGCATTAAGCAAAGATTTAAATTTAAAATGATGTAAAAATAAAAATATATAAAACACTCCAAGACAAGAAAAGAAAAAACCTATATTAAATAAAAAAGATGGATTAAGACTAATACAAATCATAAAACATAAAAATAAATGCGAAAAAGAAAGCAGTTTTATAGATTTAAGCACAAAATAAAAAGCCACAATTGCCATTACAAAAGAACGAAAAAAACTAGCCACTTGCCCAATTAAAATAAAATAAAAGAATAAAAATATAAAAATCACTATAGCCAAATCCAAATGTATTGAACGATAAGGAAAAAATCTTTTTTGTAAGTATTTATAAAAATACATAAGCGTAAAAAATAATATTGAATAAATAAGCCCTAAGTGATATCCAGAAATTGCTAATAAATGTGCAATTCCATAATAATTAACATCAGTTCTAAGTTCGTTTGAAATTGGCTTTGCAAAAAATAAAGCAAGATAAAATTCTTGCATTTTTTTATCACTATGCTGCTTTTTAAAATAGCTAATTAATGCCTTTTCATCTTCTTGTTTTTCTTCTTGTATTTTATAACTAGGTAAATAAAATCTAGCCTTTAAATAATCATAAAAATCTAGTTTATTTTTAGCAGCAAAATTTATACTTATTTTATTTGAGTTGATTTTTTGCTTTGTGGTTGTATAGATTATTACATCTTTATAAGCAAGGTGTAAGACATAATAATTTTTGTTATTTTTGCTTTTTTCATAATTTTTTAAAACTTTTAAAATATATCTATCCTGCATTAAAAATTCACAAAAATCTAAAAATTTTAAATGCACATTAAGGCAAAAAACTACAAATAAAACAAAATAAATAAAGGCAAAATGTCTTTTTTGTAATTTATAAATTCTCTTGCTTGCAAGTTGCATTACACAAATCACTTAAAAAGCATTTAGAACATTCTGGTTTTTTAGCCTTACAAATATATCTACCAAATAAAACCATAGCTTGATGAAGCTTTGCTAAATCACTTTTAAAGACTTTTTCTAAATGAGTTGAGCATTCATCGGGAGTTTTTTTATTACTTAATTTTAATCTATGTGCAACTCTAAAAATATGCGTATCTACAGGAAAATAATTAAGCCCCAAGCTTTCAGCTAAAACTACTTTAGCAGTCTTTTTACCAACTCCTGCTAAAGATATTAAATCATCGTAATTTAAAGGTATTTTTCCGTTATGTTTATTGCAAACTTCCTTAGCCATTAAGATTAAATTCTTTGCTTTATTTTGATAAAAATTGCAAGATTTAATTAATTCTTTTACACTCATCAAATTCGCATTTGCCAATTCTTGCGCATTTTTGTAATGTGAAAATAGACTAGGAGTTATTAAATTTACTCTACTATCAAGACATTGAGCTGATAGCATAACCGCAATTAATAATTCATAATCATTTGAAAACACTAGTTCTGTTTTAGCATCTTTAAAATGCTCTAAAATTCTTTTTTTAATTTCTAACTTTCTTTGCATAAGCTTATCTTACTAAATTTTTACGCAAGATTTGTAAAATCAATATAAATTTTTAATAAAAAAGGAAGAAAAAATGAAAAAATTATCATTAGTTTTAGCAGGAATTTTTTGTGGTCTTAGCCTAAATGCAGCTACAATTGCAACTTATAATGGTGGTGAGATTACTAGCGAAGAAGTAGCACCATATTTAGCACAATTAACTCAAAATCAAATTCAAGATATTTCTGTGCTACCAAAAGAAGCTCAAGAAGGTTTAATAAAAGAAATTTTAATAAAAAAATTATTAGCAAAAGAAGCTATTAAAAATAAATACGACCAAAGCAAAGAATTTAAAACAATCTTAGCAAGTGCTAAAGAAATTTTATTAGCTCAAGAATACTTATTACAACAATTTAAAAGTATTAAAATAAGTGATAAAGAAATAAAAGATTATTATAATTCACATTTACAAGACTTTGTATTACCAGAAGCAGTTAAAACAAAGCATATTTTAGTAAAAAGTGAAAAAGAAGCAAAGGACATAATTGCTCAATTAAAAGGCTTAAAAGGTAAAAAGCTTGATGATAAATTCAGCGAATTAGCAAAAACAAAATCAATTGACCCAAGTGCAAAAAATAATGGCGGTGATTTACCGTATGCAACAGCAAGTGATTTAGTGCCAGAGTATTATAACGCTGCAAAAAAACTTAAAAAGGGTGAAATTTCAGCTCCTGTAAAATCAAATTTTGGTTATCATATAATAATGACACAGGATATAAAAGAGCAAAGACAAGGCTCACTTGAAGAAGCAAGAGCAAGTATTGATAATGGTTTAAGAAACCAAAAACAACAAGAATTATTAAAAGCTCAAACAGAAAAAATGTTAAAAGATGCTAATTTAAAAATGAAATAAGGATAAAAAATGGGCGTTTTTGATTTTTTAAAAGCAGGCGTTGTTTATGGAAAAGATTTAGAAAAATTATATGCCTATGCAAAGGAAAATGAGTTTGCAATTCCTGCGGTAAATGTTGTGGGTACAAACTCAATTAATGCAGCTTTAAGCGCAGCAAAAGAAGCAAATTCACCTATTATTATTCAGTTTAGTAATGGTGGAGCAGCTTTTTTTAGTGGCAAGACTTTAAACAATCCTGTTTTAGGCGCTATTGCAGGTGCAAAATATATTCACGAAGTTGCTAAAGAATATGGCGTTGCTGTAGTTATTCATACCGACCATGCAGCAAAAAAACTTTTACCTTGGATTGATGAATTAATAAAAGCAAATAAAGAATTTTATGATTTACATAAAAAGCCGCTTTTTAGTTCTCATATGCTTGATTTAAGCGAAGAAAGTTTAGAAGAAAATATAGAGCTTTCATGCGAGTATTTTAAAAAATTTAATGAGCTTGAAATAGGCATCGAAATAGAGCTAGGTTGCACAGGTGGAGAAGAAGATGGGGTGGATAATACAAATATTGATAATGCAAAATTATACACCCAGCCAATTGATGTAGCAAAGGCGCATGAGCGTTTAGCAAAAATCGGTAGTAATTACACAATAGCAGCATCTTTTGGTAATGTGCATGGAGTTTATAAACCAGGAAATGTGCGTTTAGAGCCTATTATTTTGAAAAATTGTCAAGAATTTTTAGCTAAGGGTAAAAAGACTTTAAATTTCGTATTCCACGGTGGTAGTGGCAGCGAAGCAGAAAAAATAAAAGAGGCAATTAGCTATGGGGTTATTAAAATGAACATTGATACAGATACTCAATGGGCATTTTGGGATGGTGTTAGAAATTATGAAAGTAAAAATCATGGATATTTACAAGGGCAAATCGGAAATCCAGAAGGTGATGATAAGCCAAATAAAAAATATTACGACCCAAGAGTGTGGCTAAATGCAGGTGAAAAAACTATGCAAGCAAGATTAATGCAAGCATTTAAAGAATTAAATTGTTTAAATAGGAACTAAAAGTGCAGCAAGTTAGCGAAAATCAGCATAAAGGCGTATTTGCTGCCTTTTTATTTATTTTAATTATCCCTGTTGTAGTTTATGTTTTAGCACTTTTAGCTTATTTAGAAATTTTTTCTTTAAGAATGCCTTTGCATACTATTATTATGTGCGGTATTTTGCTTTTTTTCGCTATCTTTTTTGCCCCGCAAAATGAATATTATGTGTGGGCAAAAATTAAAAAAAATTCTACTAATTTTGAAAACGAACTTAAAGAATTTATAAAAAATAATTCCTTAGGTATTGGAAAAGAAGTAAAGGCAAATGCTGATTTTGATTGGTTTTTAGATGATTTTGTCTATAAAATAAAGCCACTTTCTTTTGGCTATATTGCTAGTGCTGTTTTTCCTATGCTTGGTATTTTAGGAACCTTTATTAGCATTGCGCTTTCAATGCCTGATTTTGCAAGTTCAAATTCAAGTGCTTTAGAAAATGAAATAAGCTCACTTTTAAGTGGTATTGCAACTGCTTTTTATGTGTCAATTTATGGAATTTTTTTAACTATTTGGTGGATGTTTTTTTCAAGACTTGGTATTTCAAAGATAAATGCTTTTAAACTTCATTTTAAATTAGCAAGTAAAAAATATTTTTGGAGCAAAGAAGAGCTTGAAAGGGTAAGTTTATTAAAGCAACATGATTTAATGGAGCAAAATTATGTTTTAATTAAACAACTTTGCGATAATACATTCTTTAGTGAATTAGCAAGGCTGCATAATGATAAATTTAGTAGTTTTTCAAAGCTTTTTTCATCCTTTGAAAAAATTGCAAAAATTCATACTGATTTAGCACAAAAAAGCTTGGAATTAAGCAATAACAATAATCAAGTTATCAGCACAAGATTAAACGAATTTACAAAAGACATTGATGCAAGTGTAAGTAAAATGAAAGCGTTAAAAAATGAAATGGCAAGTTCTTTTGAAAGCTTTAAAAAAGAATTAGAAACTATGCAAGAGCAAACCATTGTAAAAAGTTTAAAAGAAAGTGCAGAGATTTTAAACAAACAAACTTTAAAAGTAATAGAGCAATTAAATAATGCAAAAGAATAATGAAAATTCAAACGGAAGCTTTTGGATAGTTTATGCTGATTTAATGGCAGGATTGTTATTTGTATTTATTTTATTGCTTAGTGCTATTATTTTAAAATACATTTTTACTCAAGATGCTTTAATGAGCGAAAAGGCTAGTTTAGATAAATCAAAAGCCTTAATTCTTAACAAAGAACAACTTTTAGAAAAATTACAAAATGAGCTTAAAAAAGCTAACAATTCATTGCTTTTAGAGCAAGATAAAAATATTCAAATTAATGATTATGTAAAGGATTTAACCTTAAGTATTGATGAGGTTAATGAAAAAAACCAAGAGCTTTTAAAAGATGTTGATGAAAAAGATGCGCAAATTTTAGCCCTGCTTGCACAATTAGAAGAAAACAATAAAGATATTAATACAAAAGATGAGCAATTAGAAGAAATTAGTAAAAAATTACAATCTTTTAAAATTGAATATGATAAGTTAAAAAATAATAAAAGTAAATTAATTACAGCCTTGCAAGATAAATTATCTAAACAAATCTTAGTTGATATAAACTCGGGTAGTATATCTTTAAATGCTAGTGTGCTTTTTGACAGTGATGAATTTAGCATTAAAGAAGATGCAAAAAAAGAGTTAAAAGAGACTTTGAGTAAATATTTTACAGCTATTTTAAACAGTCCAGAGATTTTAGCAAATATTGAGGCTATAATAATAGAAGGGCATACAGACAGCAGCGGTAGTTATATTTACAATCTTGAGTTATCGCAAAAGCGTGCCTTAGAAATTATGAAATTCATTCATAGTTTTAATAAAAATGCAAAGCTAGAAAAACTTCTTCAAGCGGTTGGCAAAAGCTATAATGAACCTATTATAAAAGATGGCAAGGAAGACAAACAAGCAAGCAGAAGAATAGAAATTAAACTATTATTTACAAATAAAGCTGCTACAAGTAATTTTGAAAAGGCTATTGGCGAATAAATAGCCTTTTTAATGATATTAACTTTATAAAATAAATACAAAAAAGTTTGTAAAATAAATGAAAGCTCTTAGTTTTATAACTATAATTTTTAAATAATATTTTTTATGTAAAAAGAGCTTTTTATTTTGTATATGCAATAAATACTAAAAGCTTAGAAAAGCTTATTATTAGAAGCGATGAAGTATAAATTTATATGATTTTATAGTTGTTAAAAATTAAATATCAAAACATTAGTTACTGCTAAAACAAAAATCTACTTAGCTTTACTAAAAATAAAATTACACGCTAAGTTTTAGTTTATTTTCTTTAAACCTTTACTAAGCGTGTAATATTTTTTTATAAATTACTTAGCAAAATTAAATTGTTTGTAAGCATTCATAATAAATTCTTTTGATAAAATTTGCTTATTTATCATAGGATTATTTGCTAGTTCGCTTGCTAAAAGCTCTTCTAGTTTTATTAATTTAGCGTGAGAGTAAGCTCTATTCTTTTTAAGATATGGAAAATGAATATTATTTAATTGCACACCTTTAATTATTTTTATTTCTTTAGGTAAATTATAAGCTTCTATTAATTTTGAAAAACCAGCATCGCAAAAACTTAAATTTTTATTTTTAATTAATAAATGATCGCCTACATCTCTTAAAAAGTTATTATTGTTATATAAATCTACATAAATTTGCTCATTTTCTATTAAAACATTTACCCTAGGTATTGATACAGCTTGATTATCATTTGTAATTAATTTAAAACATTCTTTAAGTTTTTGTGCATCATAGATATGATCGCAATCTATTTTAATAAACCATTCATCTTTTGGAATAAAGCTTAAAGCAAAATTGTAATATGTGCTTAAACGATTTTCTAATGGTGTTAAGTTTTTATAATCTATACCAGATTGTATATAATCATCTTGTGTTTTAAATAGCTTCCAGCCCCCCCCCCCATCAGTACGATTTAAGTAAGTGTTTATTATATTATGCGGGTACTTTGCAGGAATAAAGCTTTTGTGTTGTTTGCAAAATTCTAAGATTATTTGTTCGCTATTATCCGTGCAATCGTTATAGGCTATAACACCACGCTTTATTGCTCCAAGAATAGAATTAAGACTAGCTTTTAATGTAATATCTTCGTTACAAACTCTAATAAATGCCCAAGGATTAAGCGGACTTTTATTTTCATTTTCATCATAATTTGTTTTCAATACAACTCCTTTTTGAATTTTAATGTAAAAATACTTGATAATACAAATGTAAGTTTAATAATATTTTTTAGCTTGTACTTTTTTACAAACACAAAAAAGTAAAATTCATACAACAAGTCTTATAAAAATGTATTGAAAAATTAAAAAAAAGCTAAAAAAGCAAAAACTCTTTTAGCTAAAATGTAAATTATTTATAAAGTGCTAAGGCTTGTTCATTTTCAACAACATCGCCTTCTTTTACAAATATTTTTAAAAGTACTCCATCACAAGGCGCTTGAACTTGAATTTGCATTTTCATCGCTTCTAAAATAAATAAAACTTCATCTTTTTTTACTGTTTCATTTTCTTTTTTTAAGACCTTAAATACATTTCCAGGAATGCTTGAAAGCACGGCTTTATCTTTATTTATATTAGTATTTTGTGTTGGTTTTTGTTCTTGTATTTTATAATCATTTGTACAAGGGCAAACTTCTACATTGTATTTATTTCCATTTACATTAACTACATAAAAGCTTGGTGTATCATTTTGTTTTGTTGGGCTTATTGTTTGAATGTTTGATGATATTTTTCTAATATTTTGCTTTGCTTCGTTTTTCAAAAAGGCCAAACCTTTTTCCTTGCAAGTTGCTAATATAAAGATGTTTTCATCGCTTGTGCTTAGATTTTCTTTTTCTAAAATACTTTTTAGATATTTAATAGACTTTGTCTCATCAGCATCAGCTATGCTTAGTGCGCTTTTTGTTGTTTCTTCTAGCTTTAGTTGTTCTTTTGCTAGTTGGATTATTTTTTTATCTGCTTTAATTGGGGTTTTACCATAATAACCTAAAACCATTTTTCCATAGCCTTCTGCAATTTTTTCCCACTTACCAAAAAGTACATTATTAAAAGCTTGTTGAAAATAAAATTGGCTAACAGGAGTAACGCTAGTTGCATAGCCTCCAAGCTCTACTACTTCTTGCATTTGCTCTATTGTTTGCTCGAATTTATCTAAAAGATTATTATCTCTCATCATTTGAGTATTGGTTGTTAGTGCTCCACCAGGCATAGGACAAAATGGAATTAAAGCATTTACTCTACTTGCTTCAGGCGGCATAAAATATTCTTTCATACATTCTTTAAAAACTTCTTCGTATTTTCTTATTTTTTCTTCTTCAAAGTCGCCTAAATTATAATTTTCTCCTTTTAAAGCGTGCATCATTGTTAAAATATCAGGCTGACTAGTCCCACCGCTAAAAGGTGCTACCGCAAGGTCAATGCCATCAGCCCCAGCCTTAATAGCAGCAAGATAACAAGCTACGCTTACTCCTGCACTCTCGTGAGTATGCAATCTAATATGAGTATCGCTTGGTAATAATTTTCTTGCCATTTTTATTGTTTCATAAACTTTTTGAGGGCTGCTTGTACCTGTTGCGTCTTTAAAACAAATGCTTGTAAAAGGGATTTGTTCTTTTAGAATTTGTTTTAAGATTTTTTCATAAAAAGCACAATCGTGAGCTTTATTGCTATTTAGGTGCATCATTGTTATTGTTACTTCGTGTTTTAAGCCATAGTTTGTAATTTGCTCTGCACTATATTTTAGGTTTTCTACATCATTTAAAGCATCAAAATTTCTAATGGTGCTAACTCCATATTTTGCAAATAATTTTGCGTGTAGTTGTATTATTTCTTTGCTGCCTGTTTCAAGGCTAACTGTATTTATGCCTCTTGCTAGAGTTTGAAGATTTGCTTCATCTCCAACGATTTGTCTAAATCTACGCATAGCTGAAAATGCATCTTCATTTGCATAAAAATACATACTTTGAAATAAAGCACCGCCGCCCATTTCAAAATGGGTAATCCCTGCTTGTTTTGCTGCTTTAATAGCGCTTTCATAATCTTTACTTAAAACTCTTGCTCCAAGCACTGATTGAAAGCCATCACGAAAACTAGTATCCATTACATCTATAAATTTTTTAGCCATTTTATTCTCCTTTTAAATGTTTGTTTAATGCTGCGCTTATTGCTGCTATGCTTTCATCTTTATTTGTTTTTTCATCATTTTTTATTTTTTCTAGTAATTTTTGCATATTATTTTCTACATAACTTGTATCAAAAAAGCCTTTTCTAAATTCTCTACTCTTTGCGATTGCTAATAAAAATGGAATTATTGTTTTTACACCTTCAATAGAAAATTCTTCCAAAGCTCTTTCTAGTTTATTTACTGCTAAATCATAACTTGTTGCTTTTACTATTAATTTTGCTATTAGTGAATCATAAAAAGGTGGAATTACATAATCTTTATAAATATGGCTATCAACCCTAACTGATGGCCCTAAGGCAGGATAATAAGCACTTATTAAGCCTGGTGTTGGGCTAAAATTATTCCATACATTTTCAGCATTAATTCTAGCTTCAATTGCAAAACCATATGGCTTTATATCGCTTTGTTCTAAATCAAGTATTTCTCCTGCTGCATAGCGAATTTGCCTTACTACTAAATCAACGCCCGTTATTTCTTCGCTAACTGCGTGTTCTACTTGAATTCTTGTATTCATTTCCATAAAATAAAATCTATTGTAATCATCAAGTAAAAATTCTACCGTTCCTGCATTTGTATAACCTGCTGCCTTTGCGGCTGCAATGGCACTTACACCCATTATTTTTCTTAAATGTTCGCTTAAATAAGGGCTTGGGGCGATTTCTATAATTTTTTGATGTCTTCTTTGAATTGAGCAATCTCTTTCACATAAATGAATTATATTGCCGTAATTATCAGCTAGAATTTGAAATTCAATATGTCTTGGATTTTCAATTAGCTTTTCCATAAAAACTTCATCGTTATTAAAATAAGCTTTAGCTTCTTTTTTGCAGTGTTCAAGGCTTTCTTCTAATTTTTCTTCACTCCAAACTTCTTTAATTCCTCTACCACCTCCACCGCCACTAGCTTTTAAAATTACAGGATAGCCAATTTTTAATGCTTTTTCTTTTATTTCTTCTATGCTGCAATTATTTAAAGCCTTTGTGCCTGGAACGATTGGAATTCCATTTTTTTGCATTAATTCTCTTGCTATGTTTTTATTACCCATTTTTTTAATTACTTCAGCCTTTGGTCCAATGAAAATTAAGCCTGAATCTTCTACTAATTTTGCAAATTCATAATTTTCACTTAAAAAGCCATATCCTGGGTGTATTGCATCTGCTTTGCACTCTTTTACAATTTGTACTATTTTTTGTGCATCAAGGTAGCCTTTTATTGCTTCATTACCAATACAATAAGCCTCACTTGCTATTTTTACATGCAAACAATGCTCATCTGGCTTTGTATAAATTGCAACACTTTTTATGTGCAAATCCCTACAGGCTCTTATTATTCTTACTGCTATTTCGCCTCTATTTGCTATTAGAACTTTTTTTATCATTTTGCCTCCTTTTTTTATAATTTTACTAAAAGTTGAGTTAATTTTTTAATATTTTTTAAACTTAATAAATTACTATTCATTTATTAAATATTAAACTAAAGGAGTGTTTATGTTAAATGAATTTGCAAAAGAATGTAAGAAATTCTTAGGCGATAGGCTTTATGATAAATACATATTAAGATTTGCTCATAGTATTGATGCTTCGTGTTATAGATATATTCCAAAATTAGTTTTAAAGGTAAAAAACGAAGAAGAAGTTTGTAAGATTATAAAACTAAGTAATAAATACAATATAGCTCTTACTTTTAAAGGTGCAGGAACTAGCTTAAGCGGACAAGCCTGTTCAAATAGCGTACTTGTTTTAACTATGTATAAAATGAAAGATATTAAAGTAAGTAGCGATTATATAAGTTGTTCTTGTGCTGTAATTGGTGCTGATGCTAATATAGCACTTAAGCATTTAAATAAAAAAATAGGACCAGACCCAGCAACCTTAAATAATGCAAGTATTGGTGGAATTTTTTCTAATAATTCTAGCGGTATGTGTTGTGGAGTGTCTTATAATAGTTATCATACTGTAAAATCAATTAGGGTAATTTTAAATGACGGTTATATTTTAGATACAAGTGATGAAGATAATGTAAATTATTTTATGCATACTCATTCAGATATGGTTAATAAAATATATAATTTAAGAGAAGAAATAATACAAGATGAAGAGCTAGTAAAAAACATTGAAAGAAAATATAAAATCAAAAACACCACAGGTTATAGCATTAATGCTTTGAGTGATTTTAGCAATATAGTTGATATTTTAAATCATATTTTTATTGGTGCTGAAGGGACTTTAGGCTTTGTTAGCAAGGTGGAATATTATTTGGTTGATGATTATTTTCATAAGACTTGTGCTTTAATTTTTTATAAGAATTTAAGCCTAGCTGCAAAGGCTGTTAATATTCTTGCAGAAAATAAAAATAAAGTAAGTGCAGCAGAGCTTATGGATTATGCTTGTTTAAAATCAGTTAGCCATTTAGAAGATATGCCAGAGCAATTAAATGATATTAAAGAAGGAAATTGCTGTATTTTAGTGCAATTAGAATCAAATTCTAAAGAGCAATTAGAAAAAAATGTGCAATTTATTACAAAGGCTCTTAGTGTAGTTAATGATTTGTTTGGAATTAATTTTTCTTATGATGAGAAAATTTGTGAAAATTGGTGGAAGGTTAGAAAGGCTTTATTGCCAATTTGTGCAAAGCAAAGAGAGGCAAAAAGTACAATAATTACCGAAGATGTTTGCTTTACAATGCAGACTTTTGAAGAAGGTATTAATGAAATATCAATGCTATTTAAAAAACATAATTTTAATGGTATTATTTTTGGACACGCTTTGAGCTTTAATGTGCATTTTATAATTAGTGTTGTTTTAGATGATGAAAAATCTTCTAAGAATTTTGCAAATTTTATTGATGATTTAGCAGTGATGGTATGCAAGTTAGATGGTAGCATAAAAGCAGAACACGGAACTGGTCGTATGATGGCTCCTTTTGTTGAGATGGAATGGGGCAAAAAAGCTTATGAAATAAATAAAAAAATAAAAAATATTTTTGATAGTAAAAATTTATTTAACCCTGATGTTATTATTAGCGATGATAGGCAAATTCATCTTAAAAATCTAAAACCTTCGCATGAAATTGATGAATATTTGCAATATTGTATGGAGTGTGGTTTTTGTGAAAAAGTATGCCCTAGCAAAAATTTAAGCCTAAGTCCAAGACAAAGAATAGCGGTAAAAAAAGAAATAGCTAGATTAAAGCAACTAAATACTAAAAATAAAGAAGAACAAGAGCAATTAGAACAATTATTAAAAGATTATGAATATTATGCAATAAATACTTGCGCACAATGTTCTATGTGTGCTAGTGCTTGTCCGTTAGAGATTAATAGTGCAAATATTGCTGATGAATATAAAAATTCTCATTCAAAGGGCTTATTTTTAGCAAATAAAATCGCACAAAATTTAAAAACAACAAGTTTTTATACAAAAAAAGCTTTAAAGGTGGTAAATTGGTTAAATAAAAAAGATTTTTTAAGCCAAACTTCAATAGCTTTTAATGTTATTTTTAAAACAGCTATTTTGCCTACAAATATGCTAAATGCAAATGATTATAAATTAAATAGCAAAGATTATAATTTTACTAATAATGTTGTTTATTTTAGTTCTTGTTTAAATAGGCTTTTTAAGATTGAAAAAAATAAGAGTATTCAAGAAGTTTTTGAGAATTTATGCAAGAAGGCTAAGATAAATTGTATTTATCCAGAAGATATTGAAGAATTATGTTGTTCTAAGGCTTTTAAGGATTATTCTTTAAAAAAAGATATGTTTGATATTGCTAAAAAAAGTTTAACTTCTTTGTTAAAGGCAAGTAAAGATGGAAGAATAATTATTGTAAGCGACCATAGTGCTTGTAGCGCTCAAATGCTTGATAATTTAAAAAAATATCCAGAATTTAAAAAATTAAAAATTATGGATATGCAAAGCTACATAGTTAAACATATTTTACATAAATTAAAAATTAGAGCAATTGATGAAAACATAGGGATTTATTCAGTTTGTGCTAGTAAAAAAAATAATTGGACTAGCGATATTAAAACAATAGCAAAAAGTTGCACAAAGGCAAATATTTATGAGCATACAAACACTTTTTGTTGTGCTTTTGCAGGCAATAAAGGCTTTATTAGACCAGAGTTAAATAAAAGCGCCTTAGAAGATTTTACAGAATATTTTTCTACTAAGAAGGTAAAAAAGATTTATTCTACTTCAAGCACCTGTGAGCTTGGAATATCTTTTAATACAAATATTAAGTGTGAAAATATAATATATTTATTAGACGAGCTAAGCTAAGTTTAATAAATGTTATTGCTTAATTTAAGCTTATAAATGCTTTGTAATTAAAGAGCTATCTTGTATATTTTAAAGATAGCTAGGCTATATTTACAAAAAGTACTGCATTTGTGTATATAAAATAAAGTTAGTTTTATTAGCTTAAACCTTAATAATCTTTTATTGCTTGATTTAAGCTTTGTAAATGCTTTGTAATTAAAGAGCTTGGTTGTATGATTTTTATATAAGGCAGCCAAGTTCTAACAAATCTTAAAATTTCTAAATCTCTTGTGTATTTTACTTCTATTGTTAGCGGATTGTAGCTTTTTATAACTTGATGTTTAAAGAAGTTTTTCATATCATCTTGAAAATATTTTTCTATTGATTTGTGTATTTGTAAAATAGCTATTTTAGGCTCTACATCATACAAACTTAAAGAATTATTCATTTTGCTTAGTTTTCTTTTAACGCTATCGTACTCATCAAAATAATGTCTTTTTGTGCTAATGTTAATACTTTCAATAAAACTAATTCTTTTTAAATTCGTTTGCTCTTCTTCTTTTATTAGGGCGTAAAAATTCTTATCGCTATAAACTATCATTAAAAAAATCGCATTGTTAATTTCAGGGCTATGCTTCATTTTTAAATTAACACAATATCTTTTTTCTTTTGCTTCTAATAAGGTTTGAATTAACATATATTCTTTTAGTTTTAAATCACTATCTAAAAAAGGATTATCAAGCATAAAAAAACTTTTATTAAAATCTAAATAACTTTTTTCATTAAGCCTATTTAGTTCATATTCACATATTTTTTTATTTTCTTCGTTTGAAATGCTTTTGTAATAATTTTTAATTATTAGCTCTTCGTAACTATGTTTGCAGTCGTTAAAATATTTTATATGCTCTTCTAAAATATCTTCTTTTATTTTATATAAATGCGTTTTGCCTTGTTTTAATCTTATTAGCTTGTTTTGATGTACATTTAGGATTTGTTGAATATGGTAGTTGAATTTTTGTCTGTTTGTATTTAGGCGTTTGCATAAACTAACCCCTGTTATTCCTTCGTCTTTAGCTTCATAAATTAATTTAATTATTTGATTTAATAAAGAATTTAATTCAGTTTTATTTGCCATTTTTAATCCTTAGAATATATTTATTTTAAATGCTATTATTAATAATACCCCCCCCCTAACTTAAACTAAACTTCAAAAATATTAAAGGGGGGTAAAAATGCTAAAGTTTATTTATTTTGTGTCCGTTTATGTAAGACTGAAAATAATTTTTAAAGCATATTTGTATTTTTTTCTTGCTTTTTTCTTTCTTTTTCTTTTAATGCTTTGTTTATTCTTACTTCAAAATCCTTAGTGTAATAAGATAGGCTAAGAGAAAAACTCATATGCATTGCTTCTAGTTTAATGATTTGATTTTTATCACTAAATTCAACAATTTTATCTCCTACAAAGGGTTCAACGCTTGAAGTTATTTTGTATTTTGATTGTAAAGATTGTTTTAGATTTTTAAAATTATCTTTATTATTAAAGCTAATAGCAGCATATTCTAAAACCTTATCATCATTAAAACCAAGCACAAGAGTGCTTATATTATCCATCATTTTGCAATTATTAAATTCTAAATAATAACCATTGTTTTTATAAACGCCATCAATAAATTGTGATTTTGAGTATTCTTTATTGCAATCTAGCACATTTAAAGCATCATCAATTGTGCTTTTTGAAAGCTCTAAACCAAAAGGACCTGCAGCTAAAAGTGCTGAACTTAATATTGTTAAAATTGATATTTTTTTCATTTAAAACTCCTTAAGTAAATTAAAATCGGAGTTTAAAAAAAATAAGTCCATTTAAGTAAGACTCAAATAAAAAGTGCTAAAAAAATTAGCACTTAGAAAATTTTAATTAATTTTAAGAAGAGTTTTTTAAATAAACTTGGTTTTTGTTTTGTTAAATATTCAATAATATCTTTTTTTGCAAACATCAAAGCAAAAGAATAAGGAGTCATTCCTAAGCCTTGATTTTCATTAATATTTGCCCCGTTTTCTACGAGCAATTTTACCATTTGTAAATTTCCTTTAAAACAAACCCCTGCTAAAGGAGTTTGCCCTTTATCGTTTTTTAAATCCACTTGTGCGCCGTGTTCAAGTAACATTTTTGCACATTCATAAGAGCCATTGTATGTTGCAAGCATTAAAAGAGTATTTCCACGATAATCTTTAAAATCAACGCAAAAACCAGCCTTTATCATTGATAAAAGCTGATTTACTTCATTATTTCTTGCAAAATTGCAAGCCATTTTGCATAACTCATCATATCTTGCTAATTCTTCATTGCTTACTTGCATAATGCTTTTTTTACTCCATTAGCATAATCAGGGTGAATTAATTCAAAATGTTTTAATGCTTTATTTATTATTTCTTCTTTTACACCTTGCATTGAAGCTGCAATATTTTTAAATAATCTTTGCTTTTCATCTTCAGGCATAATGTTAAATAAATTTCTTGGTTGTGTGTAATAATCATTATCTACAGCCTTGTAGCGATTTGCATTACCTTTTATTACTAAATCAGGTTCTAAATACATTTCATTTTCAACCGCTCCACCTAAAGTATTTGGCTCGTAATAAGCACCATTTACTAAATTATCTCCAATACCAAAATTCATAGCACCAGCAACATTATAAGTATTTACTTCGCTTTTTGCACGATTAACAGGTAGTTGATGATAATTTGCACCTAAGCGGTATCTTTGTGCATCAGGATAAGAAAAAATTCTTGCTTGAAGCATTTTATCAGGGCTAAAGCCAATTCCAGGAACTATGTTGCTAGGGCTAAATGCAGCTTGTTCAACCTCGTTAAAATAATTTTGTGGATTTTTATTTAAAATCATTTCCCCAACTTCAATTAAAGGCGCTATTTTATGAGGCCAAACCTTTGTTAAATCAAAAGGATTAAATTCTAATTTACTTGCTTGTTCTTCGCTTAGAATTTGTATTTTTACACTCCATTTAGGAAAATTACCTTTTTCAATATTTTCATATAAATCTCTTTGATGAGATTCTCTATCTTTTGCTATTATTTGCTCTGCTTCTTCGTTTGTTAAGCACTTAATTCCTTGCTTGGTTTTAAAGTGAAACTTAACCCAAAATCTTTCATTATTACTATTTATAAATGAATAAGTATGAGAACCATAGCCGTTCATATTACGATATGATGCAGGAATTCCTCTATCACTCATAAGAATTGTTACTTGGTGCAAACTTTCAGGGCAAAGTGTCCAAAAGTCCCAAGCAGCATTAGCACACCTTAAATGAGTTTTAGGATTACGCTTTTGAGTATGAATAAAATCAGGGAATTTATAAGCATCTCTTAAAAAGAATGTTGGAGTATTGTTTCCTACTAAATCCCACACGCCTTCTTTTGTGTAAAACTTAATCGCAAAGCCACGCACATCTCTTTCAGCATCGGCTGCACCAGCTTCGCCTGCAACGGTTGAAAATCTTAATAATAATGGAGTTTTTTCACCTTTTTGAAAAACTTTTGCTTTAGTGTATTTTGAAATATC
The DNA here is from genome assembly GCF_013177655.1 of Campylobacter canadensis. Classification (NCBI taxonomy): domain Bacteria; kingdom Pseudomonadati; phylum Campylobacterota; class Epsilonproteobacteria; order Campylobacterales; family Campylobacteraceae; genus Campylobacter; species Campylobacter canadensis. Next base: position 1,831,133 of record NZ_CP035946.1, on the reverse strand, counting down.
TTCAGTAATTACTAATTCACCATAAGCAGCACTTCCTTTTGCATGAACTGCACGCTCTGGAATTCTTTCTCTATTTTGATGAGCTAATTTTTCTATTAGCTGATAATCTTGTAATAAAAGTGGTCCTAATTCACCCGCACTAAGTGAGTTTTGATTAGATGCGATTGGATTACCAAAATCTGTTGTTAATTGTTTCATTTTCTCTCCTTTTTTGATTTAAAGAGAAAATAATAATTATAAAAAGATATTTTTTAGTAAATAATAAAAATTATTATTTAAAATTTTTTTTCTATTTAATAAAATTAATTTATTAATTTACTTTTTTGCCATTTTTTACTATGCCACATTAATAAATTAAATAAAGCTTTAAAACATTCTTCGCATAAAAATGCAAGATAAATTCCAAATAATTTAAAATCAATAATTTGTGTAAAAAAATAAGCTAGAGGTATGCAAACAAAGCATATTGAAATAAGGCTAAGATAAAAACAAAAATCAGTTTTAGCACTGGCTTTTAAAGCATTGCTTAAAACTATATTAAAAGCCTTTGCAAATTCTAAAAAAAATAAAAGATAAAAAAGACTTGAAATTATATTAATTAAGTCGCTATTTAGATTAAAAAGCAAATAAAGTTTTTCTTTTAATAAAAATAATATTAAAGAATAAATTAAACTTATAATTAAGGCTATTTTTAATGCTTTGTAAGTATGTAAATATGCTTTTTGCATTTTATTTGCACCAATCATTCTTGCAATTATAATTTCATTTGCAACGCTTAAGGCTAAACTTGCAGTAAAAACAAAGAATAAAAGCTGGAAAAATATACTTTGAGTGCTAAGATATCTTTCACCAAGCAAAGCTATAAAGGATAAAATAATAATATATTCAAAAGAATAGCAAATATTTTCTAAAGCGCTAAAAGAACCTGTTTTTAAAATCTTTATTAAAATTTCTTTATCGCTATTAAAAAATAGTTTTAAATATAATTTTAAATTTGCAATTTTAAAAAAAACAAAAAGATAAAAAAAGAGATTAAATAATCTAGCAATTACGCTAGAAATTGCAACACCAAGTAAGGATAATTCAAAATAATACAAAAATAAAGCATTTAAAATAATATTAATTATATTCATAAAAAAAGAAGCATACATTAATTCTTTTGTTTTTGCATAAGACCTTAAAATAGAAGAAAAAGCAATATTAATACAATCAATTAAAATAACATAATTTATAATTTTTAAGTACATTAATGATAAAGAAAATATACTTTTAGGTGTATTCAAGCTTGTTAATAAAAATTCAGCAAAGCAATTTATAAAAATAAATAAAATTATGCCTAAAATTAGATTAAATAATAAAGCAATATGACTTGCCTTTGTTGCTAAATTATACTTTTTTGCTCCTAAAGCTTGTGTGATATAAATACTAGAGCCTACAGCAAAAAAAGTAAATAAACTTGAGCTTAGTATAAAAATTTGATTAGCACAGCTCATAGCTGCAAGCAATGTTATTTCATACCTGCTAATCATAACAGTATTTATAATCATTGAAAAAAATCTTAGTAACATTTCAAAATATGTATTAATTGTTAATTTTTTAAAATCTAATTCTTTATTCATAATTTTTATTTTAACATAAAAAATTTATTTTGATAATCTTTATTTAAAATAAAAAAATACAAGAAAATAAGTAATTTTAATTTTTATTTAAGTTAAACAAGCTATTATTCAACCTTTATGTTTTTTAACAAACTTCATTTTGTCTTGTTAGCTCAGTCGGTAGAGCATTTCACTTTTAATGAAGGGGTCGTTGGTTCGAATCCAACACAGGACACCATTTTTTTTACTCTTTAGGGTTTGACCCTTTCGTCTAGTTTTGGCTCAGGACGCCAATCTCTCTGTTTGGTAACGAAAGTTCAAATCTTTCAAGGGTCGCCATCGGTCGCTTAGCTCAGTTGGTAGAGCGCCACCCTTACAAGGTGGATGTCATAAGTTCGAGTCTTATAGCGACCACCACTCCTTTATATTTAAATTTAGGTGCGGCGGTAGTTCAGCTGGTTAGAATATCGGCCTGTCACGCCGGAGGTCGCGGGTTCGAGCCCCGTCCGCCGCGCCATTTAAAATTTTTCAAATTTTTTTAGCTATTTAAAGTAATTTTAAAATTGATTTTATATAATCACAGCTTTTTATTTTCAAAAAAGGATATGTTATGAAAAAAGATATTCATCCAGATTATTTAGATTGCACCGTAACTTGTGCTTGCGGCAATACTTTTGTTACAAAGTCAAATAAGGCTGAACTTAGAGTAGATATTTGTTCAAACTGCCATCCGTTTTTTACAGGTAGTGAAAAAATTGTTGATTCTGCTGGTAGAGTTGAGAAATTTAAGAAAAAATATTCTATGCAATAATGCTTTATTTTATTCCTACTCCTATAGGAAATTTAGGTGATATTACTTTTAGAAGTTTAGAAATTCTTAAAGAAAGTGATATTATATTTTGTGAAGATGTAAGGATTTGCAAAAGTCTTCTTAATTTATTAGAAAAGAGATTTAATTTAGCTTTTAAAAATAAAGTTTTTTATTCCTTACACTCTCATAATGAAAATAAATTTGATTTTTCTAAAATTGATTTTTCTTTAACTTGTGCATATTTAAGTGATGCAGGAATGCCAGCAATAAGCGACCCAGGTAGTGTTTTAGTGCAATACGCACAAAAAAATAATATTGAATATTATGTCTTACCAGGTGCAAATGCGGCCTTGTGTGCTATTGTTAAAAGTGGATTTTTAAAACAGCAATTTATTTTTTATGGTTTTTTAAATATTAAAAAAAATCGTGAAAACGAGCTAATAAATGTAATGAATTTAAATTACCCAGTAATTTTATATGAAGCGCCAAGTAGAATTGAGCAATTAATAAATCAAATAGCAAAAATCAATCCCGATAAAGAATTGTTTTTAATAAAAGAAATCACAAAACTACACGAAAAACATTTTAAAAATAAAGCAGCTTTTTTAGCCCAAAGTTTAAAAAATGAAAATCTTAATGGAGAATGGGTTGTGATTATTAATAATGAAAATTCTAACGATATTGCAAGAATATGCCAAGAAGATATATTGTGTTTAGATATTGCACCTAAAATTAAAGCAAAATTATTAAGCAAAATTAATAATAAAAGTATAAAAGAAAATTATGAGAGTTTAAAATGTTGATATACGGAAAACAAGTGTTTTTTTATTATTTAAATAAGCACAAAGATAAAATACAAGAGATTTATTTAGCAAAGGAATGCGATAAAAAAACCTTTGCCTTAATTCAAAAAAGTGGTAAAAAAATTACAAAATTAGATTTTTTAAAGGCTCAAGCCTTAGCAAAAGGAGCTAATCATCAAGGTTTTTTAGCCTTAGTTGATGATTATGAATTTTGTGATATTAAAGAGTTAAAAAAAGCAAAAAATATAGTTGTCTTAAATGCTTTAAGCGATGTTGGAAATATTGGAGCTATTGTAAGAAGTGCTTATGCTTTAGGTTTTTGCGGTGCGATTTGTTGTGAAAATAATGTAAATTTAAGTGCAATTTTAAGAAGTAGTGCTGGTGCTTTAGCTGATTTTAAATTAGCAAAAAGTCAAGATATTATGAGCGTGATTAATGAATTTAGGCAGTTAGGATTTAATATTATTTGTGCAAATAATAGCGAAAATGCAATTAGCCATAAAAATATGCAATTTAAAGACAAAAATGTGCTAATATTAGGTAGTGAAGGCGAAGGTTTAGCAAATAAGATAATTAAAAGCTGCGATTATGAGGTTAAAATTAAAATGAGTAATGATTTTGACAGCTTAAATGTAAGCAATGCTTTTGCTATTTTAGCAGATAGGATTATAAATGGAAATTGAAGAATTAAGACAGATACCATTAAAAGAAATTGCTAAAAAAACTCAATTAGATGAGCATAATATAAAAGCGATTTTGGATAAAGATTTTGAGAAATTGGCTAATGTTAATGTTTATATGAATCTTAAAATTTTACAAAGAGAATTTAATGTAGATTTTACTGATTTTAAGCAAGAGTATGAAAGTCATAGAGTAGATACTAATAATCATAAATTAAAAATTCAACCTGTGTTATTGCATTATAACAATTCTAATTCTAGGTCATCTAGTGGCTTTATTAGCTATTTTATACTTTTAGTATTTTTATGTGTTGTTGCAGTTGGGATTTATTATTTTATAGAAAACCAAAATCAAAATTATGAAAAAACTCAAGAAAATATAAGCATAAGCAATGTTAGTAAAGAAGATAGTGTAGAAGAAAATAAAGAAGAACTTAAAAATCAAATTGAAGAAACAGAAAATAATTTAAGCGAAGAAGCAATAAAAAAAAATGATGAAAAAATAAATTCTCAAGAGCAAAATCAACAAAACAAAGAAGAAAATACACAAAGCGTAAATGAAACTCAAAATACAAATCAAACACAAGAGAATTTAGCGCAAAAAATAGATGATGAAGAAAAGAAAGAAAATGCTAATAACACAGAAGAATTAGCTGAAAATAAAAGCGAAATTCAAGGAGAAAAGCAAGAAGAAAAACAAGAAGAAAAAAAAGTAGAAGTAACTACACAAGATAATGTTTTAGTAATAATCCCGCATCAAAAAATTTGGATGAGCATAAAAGATTTAAATGAAAAAATTAACAAAAACTATCTTTTAGAAAAGAAAATAGAGCTAAATACAAATTCTTTAATATTTTTAGGAAAAAATAATTATGATTTATATTTAAATCAAAATAAAATTGAAATTCCTGCTAATAAAGACGGTAGATATTTGATATTTAAGGATAATAAAGTTGAGTTTTTAACTCGTGTAGAATTTAATAAAATAGATAAAATGAGTAAGTAAAATGCGTATTTTATGTATAATTTTGTGCTTTATTACTTTTGTAAATGCAAAGAGTAGTTTTGAAATAGCAAAGCAGTTAGTAAATGATGATAGTAAAATTGAAAAATTAAAATTGTTATTTGCAAAAGATTCGTATATGATAAATAACAGAGCTGATATTAAAGCGATTAATCAGATTTTAAAAATGAATTCTTTATTGCAGTATAATTTTGCTAATGCAAAAAATATATCTTTAACCTTTAACACAAAGGCAAATGCTACTTTATTTTTTAAAATAATTTCAATTGTTTTTGAGCAAATTGGAGTAAATTATTATGAAATAAGCTCTTTTGATAGAGTAGATGATAATATTAGCATTAGTTTTAATATTAATTCAAAATATGCTATTGACATTGGCTTGGTGTATGATGAGCTTAAAAATATGAATGTTTTTATTGATGATATTTATAGATATGGTTCTAATTTTATTTATAATTTAGATTTTAATAAAGCAGTTTTGAATGCTGATTTTATACTAGATAATCAAGATAATAAAAGCCTTAATTTAAGCAAACCTTTACAAGATTATTTTATACGCTTAGTTGATGTAAAACAGCTTATAATTAGTGCTTCAGATTATGATATTTGGTATCCTAAAATAGAATTTTTAGATGAGAATTTAAATTTAATTCAGGCATATTCTCAAGAAAATAAAACAAAAAGTTTAACAATAAATGTGCCTTATAATTGTAAGTTTGTAAATATAAGTGATTTATTCACTCTTGATAACATAAAACACGGATTAAACATAGAGGTAAATTAATGAAAATAGCGTTATTAGGTTATGGAGTTGTTGCAAGAGGGGTTGCACAATTAATTGAAGAAAACAAAGAATTAATTAAGCAAAGAATAGGCGAATATATTGAAATTTCTTATGTTTTAGTTAAAAGTTTTAAAAGCGATTGCCCTTACAAGCAAAGCACAGATATTAATGAAATTATAAATAGCGATTGCGATGTTGTGTGTGAATTAATAGGTGGAGTTGATAGTGCGTATGAATATATAAAAAAAGCATTAGATAAAAATAAGCATATTGTTACAGCTAACAAAGCCTTGCTTTCAAAACATAAAGCTAGTATTGAGAATTCTTTAAAAGACGGTCAATATTTTGGATATGAAGCCAGTGTTGCAGGTGGGATTCCTATAATTAAAATTATCAAAGAAGGACTTAGCGCAAATAGATTTTTAAGCCTTAAAGCTATTTTAAATGGAACTAGTAATTTTATTTTAACTAAAATGCAAAATGACAATTTAAATTACGACGATGCTTTAAAAATGGCACAAGAATTAGGCTACGCAGAAGCTAATCCGTATTTAGATGTAAGCGGTTTTGATGCTGCGCATAAGTTAAATATTTTAGCATCTTTAGCTTATGGAGTTGATGCAAAAGAAGAAAATTTATTAGTTCAAGGTATTGAAAATATAGATAAACTAGATTTTTATTTTGCAAAGGAATTTGATTATTGCATAAAATTATTAGCAATAGCAAAGGAAAACAATGGCTTTTTAGAATTAAGAGTGCATCCTACCTTTATTAGTAAAGATAATATTTTAGCTTCAGTAAATTATTCAAAAAACGCAATTTTAATTGATGATAATGCTTTAGGAGATAGTCTTTATTATGGTGCTGGTGCTGGTGGTAAGCAAACTGCTAGTGCTATTTTAAGCGATTTAATGCAAATTAATATAAGAAAAAATAGAAAAATGCTAGGTTATGAAACTAAAAGCAATATGGCTATTTTACAAAAAGAAAATATAGTTACAAAATATTATTTAAGAATGAAGGTTTTAGATAAAATAGGTGTTTTAAAAGAAATCGCAAGTTTTATGAGCGATGAAAACATAAGCATCGATTCATTAATGCAAAGAGCAAATTCTAAAGATGAAAAAAATATTTTTATTATTACTCATAAAGCTAGTGAAATAGCTATAAATAAGCTTATTTCTAAGTTAGAAAAATGTTCTTTTATTAAAGATAAAATAAATTTAATAAGAATTGAAGAGTAATCATTTAACAAAAATAATTATTATTTGAAAAAAGATTATTTTTGTCTTTTATTAAAGAAAGGAATAAAAAATGCGTGAAATTTATTTAGATAATAACGCTACAACGATGATAGACCCAGAAGTTTTTAATTTAATGCAACCATTTTTACAACAAACTTATGGAAATCCAAATTCACTACATCGTTTTGGCCAAGCAACACACAAGGCTTTAAATGAAGCGCTTAATAAATTATATGATGGTTTAGGCGCAAGCGAACTTGATGATATTATAGTTACTTCTTGTGCAACTGAAAGTATAAATTGGGTTATGAAAGGTATTTATTTTGATGAAATTTTAAACAAAGAAAAAAATGAAATTATTACCTCAAGCGTAGAACACCCAGCTGTTTTAGCATCTTTAAATTTTTTAGAAAAAAAATTAGGAGTAAAGGTTACTTATTTACCTGTTAATAGCGAAGGTACCTGTAATGTAGAAGATTTAAAAGATGCAATTAGCGATAAAACTGCTTTAGTAAATATTATGTGGGCAAATAATGAAACTGGTATGATTTTTCCAATAAAAGAATGTGCAAGTATTGCTCACGAACACAATGCTTTATTTCATACTGACGCAACTCAAGCAGTAGGAAAAATTAGAGTAAATTTTAAAGAAGTCGGAGTTGATTATGCTTCTTTTTCAGCACATAAATTCCACGGTCCAAAAGGAGTTGGCGGACTTTATATTAGGCAAGGATTAAAACTTACTTCTTTATTGCACGGTGGAGAACATATGGGCGGAAGAAGAAGTGGAACGCTAAATGTAGCAGGAATTGTAGGAATGGCAGAGGCTTTAAGATTAGCTAATCTTATGCTAAATTATGAAAATTCTCATATTCGCAAATTAAGAGATAAGCTTGAAGATGAGATTTTAAAAATAGACGATGTTAGTGTTATTGGCAATAGAGATAATCGTGTACCAAACACTATTTTAGCAAGTATTAAAGGTGTTGAAGGCGAGGCTATGCTTTGGGATTTAAACAAAAATGGTATAGCAGCTAGTACGGGCAGTGCTTGTGCTTCAGAAGCTCTTGAAAGCAATCCGATTATGGAAGCAATAGGAGCTGCACCTGATTTAGCACACACAGCTTTAAGACTTAGTTTAAGCCGTTTTAATACAGAAGATGAAATAGATTTTGCAGCAGAACAAATAAAAAAAGCTGCAAACAGATTAAGAGAAATTTCAAGCACTTACGCTTACAGCCCAAAGGAGATGTAAAATGGCAAAAAAGAATTTAATAAGTGGTTCAATTTGGGATGAATATTCACAAAAGGTTCAAGATTTAATGAATAACCCTAAACATATGGGGCAATTAACATTAGAAGATGCGCAAAAAACAGGAACTAGATTAATAGTGGCTGATTTTGGTGCTGAAAGCTGCGGAGACGCAGTAAGGCTTTATTGGCTTGTAGATGAGAAAAACGATGTGATTGTTGATGCTAAGTTTAAGTCTTTTGGTTGTGGAACAGCTATTGCAAGTAGTGATACAATGGCAGGGCTTTGCATTGGTAAAACTGTTGATGAAGCGGTAAAAATTACAAATATTGATGTGGAATTTGCTATGAGAGATGAGCCAAACACCCCTGCAGTTCCACCTCAAAAAATGCACTGCAGTGTAATGGCGTATGATGTTATTAAAGCAGCAGCAGCACAGTATAAAGGTATAAATCCAGAAGATTTTGAAAACGAGGTTATAGTATGTGAGTGCGCTAGGGTATCTTTAGCAACTATAAAAGAAGTTATTAGGCTAAATGACTTAAAAAGCGTGGAGGAAATTACTCAATACACTAAAGCAGGAGCTTTTTGTAAATCCTGTGTAAGACCTGGTGGGCATGAAAAAAGAGAATATTATTTAGTTGATATTCTTGCAGAAACAAGAGCGCAAATGGATAAAGAACGCCTTGCAAAAAGTGAATTTAGTGATAATTTTGATGAATTAACAGTTGTAAAACAGTTAAAAGTGGTAGAAGAATTGCTAGATAGAGAAATTCGTCCAATGTTGCATATGGATGGCGGAGATTTAGAAGTTATTGATATTCAAAAAGGCGCTGATAGAATGATAGATATTTATATCCGTTATTTAGGTGCTTGTAGTGGCTGTGCTAGTGGTAGCGGTGGAACTTTATACGCTATTGAAAATATACTACAAGAGCAACTTAGCTCAAGTATTCGTGTAATTCCTGTTTGATACTAAAAGGCAAAAAGCCTTTTAGTTTATTTTTTTAATTTACCTAATAAATCATTAGCTAATTTTTTAGCATCAAAGTTTTTATATATTTTTTTTGCATCTTGTTCTAAATTATGTATGCTAATTAATTTTAAATTTAATTTTTGTTTATTTTCTCTAATTAAACGAGAGAATTTGGCAAAGGAAGTATCAAATTTTGTATGTAAAACTTGATTTAGAATTTGCCCTGCTAATTCGTTGTTTATATTTCTTTTTAATAAAATTATAAAATCATTTTCAAGATTTATTAAAGAATTTGTTGCTAGATTAATTTCTTCGCTTGATGCAAGTAAATCAATTTGCTCTTGTAATTTTTCTAAGATTGTAAAAATTCCTTCTAAAAGCCCATTTATTGTATTTACAATTAAATCATTTGCAAAAGACTGCCACTCGTTTGCTAAAGTAAAAGCAGCTTGTAAAATAGAATCAGCATTATTTATAATTTTATCTTTATTAAAAGAAGAATATTCTAAAGAATTAATAAGTAAAAATTGAGAAAGTAAAAAGCTTCTTTGAGCTATTAAATTAGCACTTTCTAATATATTTAAAAAAGCATTTAAAGCCACATCGTACAATAATTTTGTAGAGCTATTTTCTTTTATCATTAATTCATTTAAATAATCTTTTTGAATTTGGCTTGTAGATAAAGAAAACAAAATATCAAAATTATTATTAATACTTGCGTGCATTTGATTTTCTTTAGTTTTAATTGTATTTTGCAGTTTATCTAATTCTATACTTAAAGATTTTAATTCTTGTTCTTGCTCATACATACTTGCTCTAATTAAAGCTTTTAATAAGATATTTTTATTTTCATTATTATCTTTATTTTCTTTTATAAGCTTACTTGAATAGCTTTTAAATATTTCTTCTAAGCTTTTATTATTTTGAATTTCTTTTAAAATTTCTTCATAACATTGTAAAAATTCCATTTTTCCACCTTATAAAACAAATTTGGCTTTTTTTCCAAGCAAAGAAAATAATTCTAATCTTTGTGCTTCATTTTGCACCTTTGTTGTTAAAATATAACTTTTATAATTTTTACTTTCTTTACTATTTGTTACACTAAATTTTTCTAAATTAAATTCTTTGATAAATTCAGAAAAATCAACACCTTTATCCAAAATAACCGTATATTGCCAATTGCAAGGATATTCTATTTTAACATCTTGCTTAATCTCGTTTAAATTGACCACTTTTACCACCTTCTTTTTGTAATAATTTTATATCACTAATTATCATTGTTTTATCAATAGCCTTTAGCATATCATACATAGTTAGTAAGCCTATGCTAACAGCACTTAAAGCTTCCATCTCAACTCCAGTTTTACCATCAAGACTTGCACTAGCTTGTAAGGTAAATGAATATTCTTTTTCATTAGCGCTAATATCAACTTCTACCTTAGTTAAATTAAGCGGATGGCACATTGGTATTATATCACTAGTTTTTTTTGCACCCATAATTGCCGCAACAATGGCTGTATTAATAACAGCACCTTTTTTAGCACTTTGATTAATAACAGCTAAATAAGCTTCTTTGTTCATAGTTATTTTACCACTAGCAATTGCTAGTCTTTTAGTTATTTGCTTGGTACTTACATCTACCATAATCGGTTTATTTTTTTCATTTAAGTGTGAAAAATTCATTATTTTTATCCTTTTTTTAACTACTATCTTATAAAAAAATGGTATATTATGAGTTTTTGATTTTAATTAAGGGTTAAAAATGGCTTACAATGATGAAGAATTAGAAGAAATTTTAGAAGATGATTTATTAGAAGATGATGATTATTTAGATGATTTAGAAGACGACTTTTTAGATGAATTTGAAGATTTTGATGATGAATTAAATGAAGAAGATTTAGAAAGTTTAGAAGAGCTTGAAGGTGAGGAATTTGATTTTTACGATACAAATTCTTACGATGATGATGATTATGAATTTAGTGAAGACTAATGCAAAGAAGACAAAATTACGAAGCAATAGAATTAAGTAAAAGTAAAGTTGAGCTAATTCAAGAGCTATACGATACTATTATTGATTTAAAACAACACAATTTAACGCTAACTAGGCTTTATGTTGTATTTATAATTATGCTTGGTATTAGCGTTTGTACTTTAAGCATATTAATGCTATTTGCAAGAGAATATAAAATTGCCTTTGTGTATTTTATTGATATTGTAATTTGCTATGTTTTATTAGTTTATAGAAAAAAAAGATTATTATCAAAATATTATGATTGGATATGCTTAATTAGTAGTTATTTTATAGTATTAAGTATTGCTATTTCTAATGTAATTATTCACGGTATTGCAAGTGGGTTTAATGTATATATTTTAATGCTTGTATCTTTATCATTTATTATTTATATTGATAATATTAAAAAAAGATATTTAGCTTCTTTTATAACCTTAATTTTTAATGTTGCTATTTTTTACTGTGTAAATTATTATGATTTATATCACTTGCATAAACATCAAGTGCAAAGTTTGCAGACTGATTTGCTTTATGTTTTTTCTGTTTTAATTTATGCTAGTATTTGTATTTTAGCAAATTACATAATTGGTATTAAATCTATTGATATTATTGAAAAAATCACTCTTGAAAGCTCAAGTCAAGAAGATATTCAAAATGAAAAAAGTTTTTTTGATATTTATGAAAAAAAGGCACTTATAAGCAATATTTTAAACAATAAAAATCAAGAATATAAACACTTAAATGTATGTTTTTTTGAGATAGTTTTTAAAGATGAAATTAATAATTTTGTTTATAAATTTGATTCACACATTCAAGATAAAATTTTTAAAGAATTTGTATTTTTATTAAAATTATACATAAAAGATTATGAATATATTTCAAGATGGGAAAAATGCAATTTTATTGCAGTATTTGAGCAAAATAATAAATTAGCCCATCTTTTGCTAGAAAACATAATTAAGTATTTTAATACACAAATAAAGCAAAATCAAAAAAATAGAAGCAATATCTTTTTAAGAGTTGCAGCAAAACATTATCCTTTAATTAATCTACAAGATAAGCCAAGAAATTTGCTTGATAAAATAAATGAAGTAGTGCATTTAAAATACGATAATGATGTGTTAGGTTATGAATATTTAATTTTTTGTGATACGGAAGATAGATGAAATCAATTTTAAGAACATTATTTTTATTAGCTTGGATAGCGGTTGCTAGATTTACTTGTGCTGCTATGCTTTATAATTATAATAACGATAGTGCAGCACTTACTTGCACTATTTCAGGTGCTTGTTATTTACTTAGTATGATAGCCTTAATTGTTATAAAAAATAAAAATCTAAAAAAAGCAAAGAAAGAAAATATAATAGTAGAAGATAACGCTTCTTTAGTAAGGGCAAGATATAGATTTTGGTATGTTTTTCAGCTTGAGACTTTGCTAATAAATGTAATTATAGTAAGCAATTTAGGTTGGGGCTGGGGTTTTGATTTTTATATTTTAGCCTTAATGCCGTTTTATTATTTAAATGCTAGACAGTTTAGTAAGATTATATTCTTTTTTCCTTTAGTGCATTTATCTATTTATTTTTGTTTATATTTTTTTACAGAGCATTTTTACGGACAACTTGGGCAGTTTAATATTTATATTGTTAATGGTATTTTTGCAATTATTGGTATTTTTATTCTTCAATTTTGCATACAGCTTGATAAGGTTATTAAGTATTTAAATGATGAAAATAGAAAACTATATTTAGAGCGTTTAGTAAGCAATGATACTTTAACAAATACTTTAAGCAAATACTCATTTTTAGATATAGTAAATATTAAATTTGAATATGCCAGTGATGAAAACGATTCAAGTGTGATAATAGCTATTTTTGAAATTACAAATCTTCAAAATATAAACGAAGAATACGGTAACGAATACGGAAATGCAATATTAATAGATTTTTCACACATTATTAAGCAAAATTGTATAAATTATGAATATTTGTTATCTCGTTGGAGTGGAGATGAGTTTTTATTATTTATCAGTGATGAAGATGAAGATATGGCACAAAATATAATCAACGAAATTAAAAAAGAAGTTTATAGACATTATTTTATAAATGGTATTAAATTGCGTTTAGCGGTTGGTGTATCAAAGCCTTATAGCCTTAAACATTCAATTACAAATATTATAAATGAAGCTTATAAAGATTTAACAGAACAAAGAAAAAAAATATACAAGGAGAGTTATGCAGCAAGGTTTTAGTAGGCAAGAGATAAAAACTCTTGGTTTAAGTTCTTTAGGTGGAACTTTAGAATTTTATGATTTTATTATATTTGTGTTTTTTCAAAGTTATTTTATGACACATTTTTTTCCAAAAGAGTTATCGCAAGAATGGCAGCTTATAAATACTTATGGTGCCTTTGCAGCAGCTTATGTTGCTCGTCCTTTTGGCGGAGTAATTATGGCTCATTTTGGAGATAAATTTGGTAGAAAAAATATGTTTATGCTAAGCATTGTTTTGATGGTAATCCCTACATTTGCACTTGCTTTAGCACCTACTTTTGCACAGGTTGGCTATTTTGCACCTATTTTTTTAGTTTTAGTTCGTCTTTGCCAAGGTATTGCAATTGGCGGGGAGTTACCAGGTGCTTGGGTTTTTGTAAGAGAGCATAGTCCTGAACATTCTAAGGGAGCTTATATTGGCTTGCTTACTTCTAGTGTGGTTGGTGGAATTTTACTTGGAGCTATTGTTTCAATCATTATGCAGCTTATTTTTAACGAAGCAGAGCTTAAAGAATGGGCGTGGAGAATTCCTTTTGCTTTAGGCGGTATTTTCGGGATAATTTCAGTTTATTTAAGAAGATTTTTAAGCGAAACCCCAATTTTTAAAAAGATGAAAGAAAGCGATTTGCTAGAAGAATTACCTATAAAAAAGGTTTTTAGTGAGCATAAAAAGGGTATTTTTATTTCTATGCTAATTACTTGGGTATTAACAGCTTGTGTTGTTGTTTTGGTTTTAATCGTTCCAAATTTTGCAAAATCTGTTTTGCAAATTGAACCTATTATAAATACTTGTTTGCAAATGGGCGGAATATTATTTATGATGATTGGCTGCATTAGCACAGGGGCATTGTCTGATCATTTTGGTATTTCTAGAGTTTGCAAGGTTTTTGCTATTTTTTGGGGTGTTTTTTCTTTACTTTGTTTTTATGAATTATACTCGCATAAAAATTTAATTTTATACACACTTACTTATCTTATAGCTTGTTATTTTGCAGGAATTATGAATTTCACTCCTTTAATAATGACGGAGTGCTTTCCAGTACAGGTTAGATTTAGTGGAATTAGTTTTTCATACAATTTAGCTTATGCTATCGCAGGTGCGTACATTCCTGTATTATTAGCACAAATGCACATTATGGCTAGTAAAACTAATAGTATTTTATTGCAAATTAGTGGTGGAATTTATTTATTTATAATTTCTATTATCGCATATATTTGTGCTTGCTTAGTTGCTAAAAAGATGTAATATTACATCTTTTTTATGCGTTAGTAGCTCAATGGATAGAGCAACAGACTTCGGATCTGTGTGTTGTGGGTTCAACTCCTACCTAGCGCACCAATTATATTTTTCCCTTTTTTTATCAAAATTAGGCTTGTTTGTAGATAAAAAATAGGGACTTAAAATGACAAATAATGATATAAAATTAATTATTAATAAGCAGCGAAGATATGAAAATGAAAAACTTTTTATTTACCTTTAAATACCCAAGCAATCACTATTTTAAAATATCTTAAAGAGCATTATTTTACAGTAAAATGTATTTTTCCTAAATGTTAAATATAACTTTTTATGAGTGAAAATACTTTAAGAATGATTTTAAGATGTGAAGGAATAAATAAATATAAATTTATCCCACACGGCTTTCATGCAATGCTTATTAAATTAAATAACAAACTTAATATTATTAAAGTTTTAACTTCTTTTTATTAAAAGCAGCTTAGCTATGGAATTTTTTAATTTTATAGCTTATTTGCTATTTTTAATTAAAAGTATATTTTAATAAGTAAAAGAAGAAAGCATAATGAAAAAGCTAGATTTTTTAATCAAACTCTCAACCTTGATTTATGTAATCTCGCAAATCATTTTACTATGGTTTAAGGCAAACTCGTAGCAAAGCGATAAGGGGGCGCTCTGCCCCACACACAGCTTAACATTATGCTAACTCATATTATATCAAAAGGAGTTAAAGATGGTAGAATTTTTAGAAGTTTTAAACAATCAGTTTAATTAGAGCTGCAAAAGATGAATTTAATGAGCCATTATTTTGCTTTAATGATGTTTGTAAAAGTTTAGAACTAACAAACACAAAACACGCTAAAAGGTCTATTGGGGAGAAGGTAATAAGATTTGCACTAAAAGTAAGTTTTTTAATTCAGAAAGTGTAACAAACAAGCTAAAGGTTGCTAAAAAATAATAACTAAGTGTAAAATTTGAAAGATAAGCAAAGAAAGGTTGAGTATAGCCTTTAATGATGGCAGTAAACGAAACTCTCAATCTTTTTTTATAAAAACTAGCAAAACTAAAGCTTTATATCACAATTATTTAAAATCAAAGTGAGAGATTTTCTTTCTGAAAAATTTGCAGTAGTTACTATAGTATATCCTTTTGCTTTTATTTTTTGTAAAATATATTTTGAAATATTAAATTGAGTGTTTAAGAAATTTAAATGGTTTTCTGACATGGGTGTTTTTCTTAAATGAGATAAAAATGGATTTTTATCTTCATTTTTATTAGATTTTAAACCATTTCTAAATTCATAATCTTCATAATCACTTTTTTGAACATCATCGTGTATCATATGTTCTCTCATATTATCATAAAAATCTTTTAGACTGCCATTATCTAATATTTGTCCTAATATCTCTTTTGGAACATCATTTAAATAAGGGTTTTTTACTATTAGATTATCAATATTAATCGGTGTAAAATAATAAGATTTTTCATAACTTAATATAAGAAATAAATTGAAAGTATTTTCATAATAATCAAAATAAATATTAATTTTTACTTGATGATATTGATAGTTTAGCTTTAAACAATCTTGAGTTTTTCTTAAATTTAACATTAAGTATTTTTGTTTTAAAAGTTCTTTTATATCGTTCATTTTTATTTCTTTAACTGTGTATTTTTCTACTTCATTTACAAGATTATTAAAACTTTTTTGTTGTTCATAATTTTCAAGCCAGCTATCTACCCATTTAGGCGTTTCACCCTTTGTATTCCAATTAACAACACCATTATAAACAGCTCCGACCATATTTGCAAATTCTTTTTTTGTAAGATTTAATTCGTTTAATTTTTTTTCAAATGTTTTTATATCCATTTAATACCCTTATTAGTTTTAGTTATTGTAGCAAAAAATACATAAAAATTTTATTTTTAATAAAAAATAATTATAAAAAACATATTTAGACTTAATATTTATTATAAAAAAATGTATAATTAGATTATAAAAATTATAAAATAATTAACTCTTAAAAATTAAATAGAAAGGAGTAAAAATGACTAAAGTTCTGCAGATTTTAGTTTTGGTTTTACAACTCATTTACTGGATAGCAAAACTCTTAGGATGGCTTTAAAGGTACTTCTAGCAAAAAAAGGTAAATACTTTAGAGACACCAAGTTCTTTTATAGTTTTACCTAGCAAGGAATAAAAATAGTCTTAGATTTAGTTATGATTTTTATTGTTACTTGCATATTGATTTATAAAAGTAGAAAAGGTAAAGGATGAATGTTTGTGCTAAAATAATAAATATAGACTAATGTAAAAAAATGATAAAAATTGGAATAATGAAGTTTTGGTTTTTAAATGCTCGTTTGTAATGAGTAAAAAGTTGATTAATACAAATAGATTTCATACAAGTATTGGCAAAGCTAATTCATATTATCGTAACAAAAATAGGACAAAAAAGCACAAGAGCTGCAAAAGTGTATTTTTAAATAGTATAAATATAAGGCTTCGTTATATGGTTGATAGAGATAAATTAATTTAGTTAGCTGATGAGGTATTTACACTAAAATTAGAAAAAGAAAACAGCAGAATTTAGATTCTGAAACTAATTTTCCTAACTTTTTATTGTTAGGTGTGATATTTTCATTAATACCTAAATATATTGTTATTAGCGATATGCAAATGATAGCAATTTTTATTTCAATATTTTTAGTTACTTATGTAATAATAAACAAAATGTAAAAAACATATTAAGCAAAAATGGTAAGTATTTTAATTTTAACAAACATTATCTTAAGTTGTTAGTTTGAGAAAAAACATAGCCAAGTATTAATACTAATCTATCATAAAACTAAAACAATGTCATTTCTTTCTTGCAATAGCGTAAAATTACAAAAATTGCTATTGATAAGTAACTTGGAATACTTTTGGTAAAAATGCATACACTGTTTTGCTGCAGTGTTTTTCCAATCAATTTTATTGGTTTTTAGTAATGTAGAATTATTTAAATATTCACTAGCAGTATTATTTATAATAGCTTGAGTGTTTAAAAAATTATTTGGATTATTTTCCATACATAAGCCTATTAGCTACAAAATTATAATAAATATTTGAAATGCTAGTAAAAGATGCAATTTCAAAGCCACTATGAGTATGTTTTACTACTTTATCAAAAGCTAATAATAATTCTGCTGTAAAAGCTTTTTAATTCTTATATATCTTTTTTATACCTTATTTTATCTTTAGAGTGCAAAAGCTAGTATCTTATCTCGTGTGCTATTGAAAAACATTCTTTGCGTATAAATATTCTTTTTTATTGGATTTAAGAGTACTTCATCTTATATTTCATTATCAAACACAATATTAGGCTCTAAATCGTTTAAAATTGTTATAAAATCAACTAGAATGCATTGTTTGTAATTTTGATATAGCTTATTAATAACTCATTGGCAATTCTTGTAGTCTTATTAACATCTGCAACCATACTCATATTCTTACAATTTTTTCAAAGCATCCGTATTTTTAGTAAATTCTTTAAAACCTTTAAATGCCAAAGCTAAATCCTAAATCTTGCATATTTTTCCTTTTTATTGTAAAATCTATTTCATGAAAAAAATAGATGATTTAAACGCTAAAATATTCTTTTTAAAAAACTTTAAAATTGTTTTTAAAGCCTTTTTAACACTCGGTGTTTTTGTCGCTTCCTTGCTTTCTTTTTTAAGTGATGATTATTTAGCAAGTTTTTTTAATATCGCTTTATTTTTTGTGCTTTTTTCTTTAATACTTTACATTACAACCTTTATTTATTGTTTTTTTAAGATTAAACATTCTTAGCAATTTTTAAGCTAATTTCTAAAAACTCAAGATAATCTTTTATATTTAAATTCATAATTTCACTATATGAAAAATGCAAATAATGAGCTATTAATGCAATTTTTAACTCATTAAATATCGTGATTTTGCCAAGATAAATTAAAATTTGAAAAGCAGTTAAATATTGTTTTTAGAACTATCTTCAATATTTTCTACCAATCACTTTAAAATTCCTAATCGTTAAGCTTTATTTAAGCTTAACAATGTATTATTTCATCTTTATGTTTTTTAACCATAGAAAGAATAAATCAAATTAACTTAATATATAAGCCATAAACAAAGCTTTATAAAAAGTTTTTAATTTTCTTTATTACTTTTATTATTGTTATTAAATATCGTTATTTTTATTTATTTTTGTTAAAACATTTTTCAACGTCAATCTTTGATATCTAAACAAGTGATCAAGAGCTAGTTACAAAAGCTATTATTTATTTAATAGCATTTCTTTTAAACACTTCATAAAATTATGGAGAGTTTGATCCTGGCTCAGAGTGAACGCTGGCGGCGTGCCTAACACATGCAAGTCGAACGATGAAGTCTAGCTTGCTAGACGGATTAGTGGCGCACGGGTGAGTAATGTATAGCTAACTTGCCCCTTACAAGAGGACAACAGCTAGAAATGGCTGCTAATACTCTATACTCCGCTTTAACATAAGTTAAGGTGGGAAAGTTTTTCGGTAAGGGATAGGGCTATATTGTATCAGCTAGTTGGTAAGGTAATGGCTTACCAAGGCTATGACGCATATCTGGTCTTAGAGGATGATCAGACACACTGGAACTGAGACACGGTCCAGACTCCTACGGGAGGCAGCAGTGGGGAATATTGCTCAATGGGCGAAAGCCTGAAGCAGCAACGCCGCGTGGAGGATGACACTTTTCGGAGCGTAAACTCCTTTTTTACAAGAAGAATACTGACTGTATTGTAAGAATAAGCACCGGCTAACTCCGTGCCAGCAGCCGCGGTAATACGGAGGGTGCAAGCGTTACTCGGAATCACTGGGCGTAAAGGGCGCGTAGGCGGATTATCAAGTCTTTTGTGAAATCTAATGGCTTAACCATTAAACTGCTTAAGAAACTGATAGTCTAGAGTAAGGGAGAGGCAGATGGAATTAGTAGTGTAGGGGTAAAATCCGTAGATATTACTAAGAATGCCAATTGCGAAAGCGATCTGCTAGAACTTAACTGACGCTAAGGCGCGAAAGCGTGGGGAGCAAACAGGATTAGATACCCTGGTAGTCCACGCCCTAAACGATGTATGCTAGTTGTTGGAATGCTAGTCATTTCAGTAATGCAGCTAACGCATTAAGCATACCGCCTGGGGAGTACGGTCGCAAGATTAAAACTCAAAGGAATAGACGGGGACCCGCACAAGCGGTGGAGCATGTGGTTTAATTCGATTCTACGCGAAGAACCTTACCTAGGCTTGATATCTATGGAACCTTTTAGAGATAAGAGGGTGCTAGCTTGCTAGAACCATAAGACAGGTGCTGCACGGCTGTCGTCAGCTCGTGTCGTGAGATGTTGGGTTAAGTCCCGCAACGAGCGCAACCCACGTATTTAGTTGCTAACAGTTTGGCTGAGCACTCTAAATAGACTGCCTTCGCAAGGAGGAGGAAGGTGTGGACGACGTCAAGTCATCATGGCCCTTATGCCTAGGGCTACACACGTGCTACAATGGCATATACAATGAGACGCAATATCGCGAGATGGAGCAAATCTATAAAATATGTCCTAGTTCGGATTGTTCTCTGCAACTCGAGAGCATGAAGCCGGAATCGCTAGTAATCGTAAATCAGCTATGTTACGGTGAATACGTTCCCGGGTCTTGTACTCACCGCCCGTCACACCATGGGAGTTGATTGTGCTTTAAGCCAGAATACTAAAATAGTTACTGTCCACAGCAAAATCAGCGACTGGGGTGAAGTCGTAACAAGGTAACCGTAGGAGAACCTGCGGTTGGATCACCTCCTTTCTAGAGTACAAATACTCTTTCTCACAAAAGAGTATTCATTTATCTCTTGTCCTTGTTTGGATATCAAAGGTTGAAATGTTGATGTTGTTTTAAGGGGAATTAGCTCAGCTGGGAGAGCGCCTGCCTTGCACGCAGGAGGTCAGCGGTTCGATCCCGCTATTCTCCACCATTTATTCTCCACCATTTTTATTTATTTATTTTTATTTACTTTCAATACTTTTATTTTATATTCTTGATTATAGGCTTTCATTTGAACTTATTGCTTTGTTGATCTTATTTTTTTAAATTCACAATAAATATCTTTAAGTTATTTTTAAGGGGGGGGGTATCATTGCATGATAATTTAACATTAAGGAGTTTTCATGCAAAATTTATTGATTTCTAATCTTAAAAATGGCGGCTTAATTACCGCAGTAGGTGCAACAAATGCGCTTATTGCTCATCTTATTGAATTAGCAGGTTTTAAAACAGTGTATGCAACAGGTGCTGGAATGGCAAATATGAATTTTAACTATCCAGATATTGGACTTGTTAGCATGAGTGAAATGCTAGAAAACACAAAAAGAATTATTGACGCAGTAGAAATTAGTGTAATTGCTGATATTGATAATGGTTATGGAAATGCGTTAAATGTCTATCGTACAGCAAAAGAATTTAGTAAAATTAACACAGCAGCTATTCAACTTGAAGATCAGGTTTTACCAAAACGTTGTGGGCATTTTGATGGTAAAAAAATTATAACAAGTGATGAAATGTGTGGAAAAATTAAAGCTGCAAAAGATGCAATCATTGGCAATACTTTGCTAATTGCAAGAACAGATGCAATTGCAATTGAAGGCTTTGAAAGTGCGATAGAACGAGCAAATTTATATAAAGAAGCAGGTGCTGATATTTTATTTGTAGAAGCACCTACAAGTATAGAGCAAATGATACAAATCCCAAAAATGTTAGATTGCTACACCGTAGCAAATATGGTTGAAGGAGGTAAGAGTCCGATTATATCAAACGATGAACTTGAAAAAATGGGC
Organism: Campylobacter canadensis; assembly: GCF_013177655.1. NCBI lineage: Bacteria > Pseudomonadati > Campylobacterota > Epsilonproteobacteria > Campylobacterales > Campylobacteraceae > Campylobacter > Campylobacter canadensis. Next base: position 1,809,573 of record NZ_CP035946.1, on the reverse strand, counting down.
TACAACATCGTTTTATACGCAAATGCAACCTTAAAAGCAGCTATTTTTGGCGTAAAAAATCTATTAAATCATATAAAACAAACAGGTAGTACAAAAGATGCAGAACATCTTATGATATCTATGAAAGAGCGAGGTGAAATTACTAAGCTTAGCCAATATATAAAAATGCAAAATCGCTATAAGGCATAAAAATGAAAAAGATAATAATTACAATAATTTTACTTTTAATTCCCTTTATTTTTGCCTTTATTTTACCAGTTCCAAAGGGTTTAAGTTATGCAGCATGGGTGCTTTTTGCTATTTATATAGCAGCGATTTTAGGACTAGTGTTTAAACCAGTACCAAATGCTATTGTGTTAGCAACTGCAGTTACTGGCGTTGCACTTTTTTTAGGAGCTGAATTAGGTGGTGCAAAAAAAGCAACTCAATCAGCATTAAGTGGCTATGCAAGTCCTACAACTTGGATTATAATAAGCGCCTTTGCACTTTCAATTGCCTTTACAAAAACAGGCTTAGGAGCAAGGATTGCTTATTTATTAATCAATGCACTAGGCAAATCCACTCTTCGCCTTGGCTATGTAACTAGCTTTTTGGATTTAATTATCTCACCCGCAACTCCTAGCAATACAGCACGAGCTGGTGGAATAGTTTTTCCAATTATAAACTCAATTGCAAATAATTTAAATCCAAATAAAAGTGGCGAAGCAAACCGTGCTGGTGCATATTTAGCTTGTAATACTTATATGAGTACTAAGGTAACTAGTTTTATTTTTGCTACAGCACAAGCTAGTAATTTTTTGGTAATTAGTGCGATAAATACACATTTTAATTTAGGGCTTGATTGGGGAATGTGGGCTCTTGCGCTTGTAGTTCCAGGAATTATTTGTTTACTTTTTGTACCAATTATTACATATATTTTTATTCGTCCAGATGTAAAAAAGATTGATAATAAAGCAATTGCTAGCCAAGGTCTTGCAAAACTTGGAAAAATTACTAATCGTGAAATTATGCTAATTGTGATTTTTATTGCAGCTCTTCTTGGCTGGAGTTTACCAAGTATTTTAAATGCAATGGGTTTTAAAATTTCTATTAATGCAACCGCAGTTGCTCTTGCAGCAATGTGTGCATCAGTGCTAACTGGTGTAATTAAATGGGAAGATATAGCAAGTAGTAAAGAAGCTATTAGCACTCTTTTTTGGTTTGGTGGGATTATGAGTCTTTCTACTTTATTAAAAGAGCATAATTTTTTTACTTGGCTTGGTGCTTTACTTGAAGGCACACTTACTTTTAAAGATCACGCATTTTTAGCAGTCGTAATTATAGGATTAATCAGTATTTTTATTCGTTATTTATTTGCATCTGCAACTGTTTATGCAGTAACGATTTTTCCAGTATTTTTGTTACTTGCTAAGGCTGCTGGAGCAGATGTGCTTACGCTTTGCTTTGTGTTAGCAGCAACAAATAGCTTTGGTGGAGCTATCACTCACTACGGTGGTCCAGCAGCCCCGATTATATTTGGTGCAGGATACAATAATGTAAAAGAATGGTGGCTAACAGGCACAATGGTTGCACTTATTAGTTTTGTAATTATTTTATTTGTGGGTGGTGTTTGGTGGAAAATAGTATTTTAAAAGCCAATGAGCTAGAAGTTAGTGTTTATAGAGGTGGTACTAGTAGAGGGCTTATGTGTCTTCGTAAGCAAGTAGAAAATGCAGCAAAAAGGCTAAATATTAGCCTTGAAACTGTGTTAAAGCGTTTAATTGATAATGAAAATGCTAATTCTATTGATGGACTTGGCGGAGGAATTTCAAGTACCAATAAAGTTTGTCTAATTGATTTTGATGATAAGAGTGTAGATGCTAGTTGGGAATTTTATCAAATTGGCGCTTGTTCGCCAACGTGTAGCAATGATGGTACTTGTGGAAATATTGTTGCTGCTGTAGCTGCCTTTGTGCTTGATATGAAAGCAAAAGAGCCAAATTCAACAATTTTGCTTTACTTAAAATCAAAAAATATTAATAAAATTATACAAATTACGCTAAAAAGTGATAAATTTGGTAATTTTAATCCTATTGGCGAGTATGAAATCGCAGGTGTAAAATCGCATTCAAGTAAAATTAGTATAGATATAAAAGACATTCATCCAAGTCTTTTAACAAGTGGTAAAATAATAGTAGATGGTAAAAATACTTATGTTGAAGTAATAGATTGTATAAATATTTTTACTCTTGTAGATGCAAAAGAGTTAGAAATTCATGCAAATTATAATTATGAAAGGCTAAATTGTGCAGATATTTTTTCTCGCTTAGTAGAAGTAAAAGAAAATTCTACTAAACTTGCAAAATTAGCTCCAAGTCCTGTAATTCCAAGAGTTTTAGCGCTTTTAAATAGTGATGAAGCAGATATTGAAGTAAGAGTTTTAAGTGCTTATAATATTCATAAAAGCTGCCCTGCAAGTGCATTCTTTGCTATTGCTGCTGCTATAGCTTTGCCTAATTCTTTAGCACAAAAAATTAGCGCTTTTAAAATAAAAAATGGTGAAAACATAGTAAAAATTAAGCATTTAAAAGGCATTGTAGAAGTAAAAGTTAAAGTACAAAATGGCGTTGTTGTATCTGTAGGAATTAATAGAAGTGCTAGAATGATAATGCGTGGAATTGCTAGAATTTAGCTTTAAATAAAATTATAATTAAAGTAAAGAAAATATAAAGTATTTCTTATTGTTAATTATATTGTTTATTGTATTTAGTTTTACTTTTAAGTTAATTCTATTTTATAGCAGTTATTTTAGTATTAGCTATGGTGTAAGCTAAAAGCTTCATTATAAGCTATAAAGAAGCTTTAAAATTAGATATTAAAGAATAATTATATGCACCCCCCCCCATCATCTTTAACTTTTATTTTTATACAATTATTTAATTTACATTAATTTATTTTACTAATATCATATAAAATATTTAAAAAACATAAAATAAAAATAAAGGTTAAGTAACAATATCTATGCTAAGCATTAAAAAATATAATAATAATTTCATAAATTCATTTCTTATTTATTCTTTTTATACAAAAGATATCAACAAACAAGATATTAATAAACAAGATATCAACAAGCAAGATATTAATACAAAATCTATCAAAAAACTAACTATCAATACAACAAGTATCAATAAAATAAAAAACACAAATATAAGCAAAGTTTTAAACACAAACAAAGGCAAGTATAAAGACTTAAATAAGGTTTTAAATAACAAAGCAAACAACTTCACACATAACAAACAAGCATATACCCTTTTAGAATTAGTTATAGTTATTGTAATAATAGCAATCTTATCAAGTGTTGCATTATCTAAAATACATAGTATTAATAGCTTAGAAGAAAGTGCAAGAGCTTTGATGAATGATATTAAGTATGCACAAATAAATGCTTTAAGTTATGATTTTTATGATGGAGCAAATAATGATGATTATAAGAAAAAATATTTTAGACTTAGGTTTCATTGTATAGCAAATACTTATAATGCAAAATACAAAAAATATATTTGTTCTAAAAATAAAGAAATAGGCTATACAATCTTTGCAGACAAAGCTGGTAAGTCAAGTTCTAATCCTGATAAAAATGAAATAGTAAAAGATTATATAAATAAAAGCTTATTAATAGCAGCTCCTTTTAGTGGAGTTAGTATAGATAAAAGCTTATTTACCCCAAGAGCTAATTTAAGTAAAAGTGCAAATATTATTAAAGCTGCTTTTTATTATTATGATAATAAAGCAAAAATTAAAAAAACTAGTACGATTTATTTTAATGAATTTGGTAATTTATCAAGTAATATATATGATTTTAATAGTATTCAGCACTATTATATAAAACTTTCAAGCAAGGATGATTATATTTGCATAAAGCTTAATTACATAGGTTTTTCTAAAATAGTAGATAAAAGCGAATGTATTAATTTTAATTAAGCTAATTTAGATTGTTTTTAATTTATTTTTATATCTAAGAAAAGAAATTAAGTTAGTATAAATGTTTTTTAATTTATTTGCTTATAATTATTTTTACTTCTTTATTTTACTTGCTTGGTTTTTTAATCTTTTTATTATTTTTATTATTTTTAGCCCTTAACTAATATATTTAAGTTTATATTTTAGTTTATATCTTAGTTTATATCTTAGTTTATATGTATTATTTAACACCATACATAATTATCCCCCCCCCGCCAAAAAAACACCTCCAAAAATAAAACACCATAAAACACTATAAAAATATTTTTTATTTTTTATATATTTAAGTATTTTTTAAGCTTAAAAATGTATTATTTCATCTTTATGTTTTTTAACGATAAAGAAATTAAATAAAAAATCCAATTTTATTAATACTTTAAATGTTATAAAATAAGTTATTTTACATATCAATGTTAAGAGTCACAAGCAAGTAAAACAATTTCATATTCTTGTTAAAGACTTAATCACTTTTAATCTTTATTAATAAGTTTTAAAAGTTTATAACTTTTGCTGACACGATTTTATATATTCTTTTACTAGTATATAAAATAGCAAATGCTTTCCGTCTTGGATTAAGAAAACTTTAGCAAGGAAGTAATGCGTTTTAGAATAAAAAATAACAATAATGCATGCAAATATATTTCTTATGAAAAATATTTAAACATTATATAAAGGTAAGCTATAAAGAGCGAATGGTGGATGCCTTGGCAAATAGAGGCGATGAAAGACGTACTAGACTGCGATAAGCTACGAGGAGCCGTCAAGAGGCTTTGATTCGTAGATTTCTGAATGGGGCAACCCAATATATAGAGATATATATTACCACTAATGGAGCTAACGTAGGGAATTGAAACATCTTAGTACCTACAGGAAAAGAAATCAATAGAGATTACGCTAGTAGCGGCGAGCGAAAGCGTAAGAGGGCAAACCCAGTGCTTGCACTGGGGGTTGTAGGACTGCAATATGGACTTAAAAGAGATAGTAGAATTTGCTGGAAAGCAAAAGCGTAGAGGGTGATACTCCCGTATATGAAATCTTTTTTATACCTAGCAGTATCCTGAGTAGGGCGAGACACGTGAAATCTTGTCTGAAGCTGGGTAGACCACTATCCAACCCTAAATACTACTATTTGACCGATAGTGCACAAGTACCGTGAGGGAAAGGTGAAAAGAACTGAGGTGATCAGAGTGAAATAGAACCTGAAACCATTTGCTTACAATCATTCAGAGCACTATGTAGCAATACAGTGTGATGGACTGCCTTTTGCATAATGAGCCTGCGAGTTGTGGTGTCTGGCAAGGTTAAGCAAACGCGAAGCCGTAGCGAAAGCGAGTTTTAATAGAGCATTAAGTCAGATGCTGCAGACCCGAAACGAAGTGATCTATCCATGAGCAGGTTGAAGCTAGTGTAAGAGCTAGTGGAGGACCCAACCGACGGCCATTGAAACGGCTCCGGATGACTTGTGGATAGGGGTGAAAGGCCAATCAAACTTCGTGATAGCTGGTTCTCTCCGAAATATATTTAGGTATAGCGTTGTGTAGTAGCTATAAGGGGTAGAGCACTGAATGGGCTAGGGCATACACCAATGTACCAAACCCTATCAAACTCCGAATACTTATAGTGTAATCACAGCAGTCAGGCGGCGAGTGATAAAATCCGTCGTCAAGAGGGGAACAACCCAGACTACCAGCTAAGGTCCCTAAATCTTATTTGAGTGGAAAACGATGTGAAGTTACTTTAACAACCAGGAGGTTGGCTTAGAAGCAGCCATCCTTTAAAGAAAGCGTAATAGCTCACTGGTCTAGTGATTTTGCGCGGAAAATATAACGGGGCTAAAATAAGTACCGAAGCTGTAGACTTGCACTTAACTCTAATTATTTAATAAAAAGCTTTACTTTAAAGTCTTATTCTTTAAAATACTAAGAGCTAGAATAAATAAAAAGTACTTAGAGTTAAGTGCAAGTGGTAGGAGAGCGTTCTATATGCGTTGAAGATGTACCGGTAAGGAGCGTTGGAGCGTATAGAAGTGAGCATGCAGGCATGAGTAGCGATAATTAATGTGAGAATCATTAACGCCGTAAACCCAAGGTTTCCTACGCGATGCTCGTCATCGTAGGGTTAGTCGGGTCCTAAGCAAAGTCCGAAAGGGGTATGCGATGGAAAATTGGTTAATATTCCAATACCAACATTATTGTGCGATGGAAGGACGCTTAGGGCTAAGCAAGCTAGCTGATGGAAGTGCTAGTCTAAGGTCGTAGGTGCTTATACAGGAAAATCCGTATAAGAATACACCGAGAACTGATGGGATTTTTGAAGTCTTCGGATGGAAGAAAGATTTGCTGATGCCGTCGAGCCAAGAAAAGTTTCTAAGTTTAGATAATGTTGCCCGTACCGTAAACCGACACAGGTGGGTGGGATGAGTATTCTAAGGCGCGTGGAAGAACTCTCTTTAAGGAACTCTGCAAAATAGCACCGTATCTTCGGTATAAGGTGTGGTTAGCCTTGTATTAGGATTTACTCCGAAAGCAAGGAAACTTACAATAAAGAGTCCCTCCCGACTGTTTACCAAAAACACAGCACTCTGCTAACTCGTAAGAGGATGTATAGGGTGTGACGCCTGCCCGGTGCTCGAAGGTTAATTGATGGGGTTAGCATTAGCGAAGCTCTTGATCGAAGCCCGAGTAAACGGCGGCCGTAACTATAACGGTCCTAAGGTAGCGAAATTCCTTGTCGGTTAAATACCGACCTGCATGAATGGCGTAACGAGATGGGAGCTGTCTCAAAGAGGGATCCAGTGAAATTGTAGTGGAGGTGAAAATTCCTCCTACCCGCGGCAAGACGGAAAGACCCCGTGGACCTTTACTATAGCTTGACACTGCTACTTGGATAAGAATGTGCAGGATAGGTGGGAGGCTTTGAGTAATAGACGCCAGTTTATTATGAGCCACTGTTGAGATACCACTCTTTCTTATTTGGGTAGCTAACTAGTATGAGTTATCCTCATATAGGACAATGTCTGGTGGGTAGTTTGACTGGGGCGGTCGCCTCCCAAAAAATAACGGAGGCTTACAAAGGTTGGTTCAAAACGGTTGGAAATCGTTTGTAGAGTATAAAGGCATAAACCAGCTTAACTGCAAGATAAACACATCAAGCAGAGACGAAAGTCGGTCTTAGTGATCCGGTGGTTCTGTGTGGAAGGGCCATCGCTCAAAGGATAAAAGGTACCCCGGGGATAACAGGCTGATCTCCCCCAAGAGCTCACATCGACGGGGAGGTTTGGCACCTCGATGTCGGCTCATCGCATCCTGGGGCTGGAGCAGGTCCCAAGGGTATGGCTGTTCGCCATTTAAAGCGGTACGCGAGCTGGGTTCAGAACGTCGTGAGACAGTTCGGTCCCTATCTGCCGTGGGCGTAAGAAGATTGAAGAGATTTGACCCTAGTACGAGAGGACCGGGTTGAACAAACCACTGGTGTAGCTGTTGTTCTGCCAAGAGCATCGCAGCGTAGCTAAGTTTGGAAGTGATAAGAGCTGAAAGCATCTAAGCTCGAAGCCAACTCTAAGATGAATCTTCTCTTAAGGTCGCAGCAAGACTAGCTGCTTGATAGGTTGGGTGTGTAAGTGCTGAAAGGCATTTAGCTGACCAATACTAATAGACCGTCCGCTTATCTTTATAAGCATTACTTCCTTGCTAAGGTTTTAATTGACTTGTTTTTTAAACGATAGCGTCGTTGAACTCCTTTGGCAGACACAAAGTCTAGTCTTAGTCGTTCTTTTAGCTCTCCTTTAAAATAACTGCATCACTTTTAGCTTTAAAAAGTTTAGTAAGAAGTTGATTACTTGCTCTTACATTGTTATTTAAGTTTATTACTTGTGAATAGATTTAAATAACAATGTCTGTGATTATACAAATGTGGAAACGCCTTGTCCCATCCCGAACCAAGAAGCTAAGCACATTGTGGGTGATGATACTACGCCTTACTGGCATGGGGAAAGTAACTCGTTGCAGACTTGTTAATATTCTTTTTTTTATTTTTAGACTTTATTATTTATCTACTTTTTATAATCGTTTTTATTTGTTTTTATTGTTAATAGCTTTAATAATTTTATCTTTGTCTTATTGTTTTATTTTTATCTTTATTCCTTGTATAATTTTACTTGTTTTTATTGGATTAAATATCTTGGTTAATTTTATTGTGAAATTACAAAATTATTAAATTATCTTTAGTAATTTTATCTTTGTCTTATTGTTTTATTTTTATCTTTATTATTTTTATTATTTTTATTATTTTTATTATTTTTATTATTTAAGCTCTTAATTTTTATACTTTATTTATGTTTATTAAAGTGTATAAGAATTTACTTTGTTTTTTATTATTAATAAGCTAAGCTATTAAAGTTTTTAAAGTTATTAAGTATATTAAAAGATATTAAGTACATTAAAAGTATTAAAAGATGAATTATTATGTATTAAAAAGTAGATATTAATAGGACAATATATAAATAGCTCTTTATCAAGTTTAGATTATTTAATGAAAACAAAGACTATTAAATACAAAAATTATAAATAGTCATATTAGCTTAACTTCTTTACTTAATTTAAGGATTAATATAAGGTTTTTTACTTAGCTTAATTATGTGTTTTTATATTTATATGCTAAATGTTTTTGTATGAGATTGTATGAGATTGTATGAGATTGTATGAGATTGCTTAAATAAAATTCATATTATTTTAGCTTTTTAATTAAAGGTTAAGATATATATTTTTTATAATCTCTTTTTTTTAAAGATTATAGCACTAAAACTAAATTTTACAAAAGGCTAAACTCTTTTAAAAATTAAAGGAGTATAGAGCGTGAATAATGATGAGTTAATAAAATTCTTAGATGAAAATCCAACCTATAAAGATGAAATCATTAAAAAAACACAATAGCAGTAAGTAAAATCTCATACTAATATAAAAAGCTAATTTATAAAGATAATATAATCAAAAAAGTAAAACTTACAAAATCAAGTACAAAATATAATAAATGATATATATGCAAGTAATAACGAGTATTTAAAGGAAATAATCTTATCGCAAAAGCAAATACCTAGACAAACACCTACATAAATGCTACAAACAAAAAAACAAACAACAAACAAAAACAAACACTACAAATAAAAAAACAAAAGCAAATAATAAATAAAAATAAAGGAGCAAAGTTTAAATAAAAATCCAAAAAACATAGCAAATAAACTTAATATAACAGATGTAATGCTTATTAATAATAAAATAAACAAGCTATTTTTTATCTTTTAGAATTTATATAAAAAAATACTTTTTTTATTACAATAAATTTATAAATTATAAATATAATATAATTTATTTTAAACAAAAGGAAGACAAGATGAAAAAAATATTAAGTATTTTTTGCTTAAGTTACATAACTTTATTTGCTGCAGAATGTAATGTAGAATTAACTAAAATAGATAATCAAATCACAAAGGCTAAATCAGCTAAAAAGATAAATCAAGAAAAGCTTACTTATTTAAATTCTTTAAAAGAAAGAATACAAAGTAATTGTAATAATGGCTTAATAGATAACACAAGTTTAAGACAAATAAAAGAAGAAGAAAAACATTCTTATGAAATGCAAAAGATAACTAAGGCTAAAGATAAACTAAAAGCACAAGAAGCTAAGCTAGAAGAAAAAGAAAGAAAAATAAAGCAAAAGCATCAAGATAATATAAATAAGATTAATGCTAAAAAAGATAAGAAAAAATAAAAGATTAATGCTAAAAAGATAAGAAAAAATAAAAGATTAGTACTAAAAAAGATAAGAAAAATAAATAGTTTTTAGTGTTTTTAATAAGTTTGATTATTATTAAAAAATGAGTATTTAAAGTACTTAGCATTTGGCTTGTTTCATCTGTACTAAATCCTAAAGCCATTTGAAGCTTAGATGCTGTGCTTAAATAGTCCTTTAAATCGTTTTTAGGAACACCCATTTTTGCTATGTTTTGCCCTAAATTTGCTAATTCTTTACTAGAAATATTTACTTGATTGCTTAGCTTTAAAAAATATTCATTCATTTCTTTAAGCCCTGCATTATCAAGCTTAGCAGCATTATTAAAATCAGCTAAAGCACTTTCATAATCTCCAGCTAATTTTACAGGAACAGCTAAAGCACCCATTTTAGCAATGTTTTTGCCTAAATCATTTTTAAATGCTTGTAATTTTTCACGAGCAAGTCCTGCTTTTATATCAAGGCGGTTAAGCTTATTTATGCTTTTTGTTAGCTTATCCATTTTATCCGTGCTAAGCTTTGCTATCTTTCCAAGCTTTTCTAAGCGTTCTTGCTGGGTTTTTAGCTTATCAAATCCACCTAAGGCTAACTTTAGCCCTAAGCCAAACTGTAAATCCATTAATTTCTCCTTAATAATGTTTATTTATAATGCCCTTTACCTTTACATAGGTAGCGCCTATGAAAGTTAAGGGGTTAATGTGTAAAAGATAAGCGTTTATGCAGGGTATTAATGTGTCGCTCACAAGGCATTCCTTTATCTGACCCCAGCTACCCATCATTCTCCATCTTTTGTAAGTGATTCAACATATATTTTTCCGTTTGTATCTTTTATAACTAGCTTATATTTAAATCCAAGAATGTTTTTATAAACTATAGAATGTGCTTTATTTCCTTTTTCATCTGTACCTTTTAATATTTGTGGCACTAGCGAATAATCCACCGCACCTATATTTGTATGATAAAAATGATTTGCGATTTGATATTCATCAATAAATACCCCCTTACCCTTATATTCGCATAATTTAATTAGATTTTGCTCTCTTTTAGCTTTTTGCTTATCATCAAAATTACCCACCTTATGATTAATAAATTTTTTATACTCAAGCGGTGCTAACCCCTTTGCTTTCATAAGTTTTTGATGATAATCAAACCTATCTTTTATCGCACTATAACGTTTTGTATGTTCTTGCGTGTCTTTAAAAGCGCTATTCATTATCTTTTTAGCTTGTTCTCTTAGCTCTTCTGGGGCACTTTTTACCTTTTCTTCTAATACTTTAAATAAAGCATTGTTTGGCTCAATAGGATTATTATCAAATCCACGCACCGCAGCATTTAATGAGCTTCTTTTATCTTTAACATTTTCTTTATAACCAAGTGCTTTAGCTTCATCAAGGCTTAATACTTGTGTTTTACACCTACAACCCCAACCATTCGGTGGGTAATTGTTACGCCAAAAAGAATGCTCTTTAGGTAAAATAAGTCCGTGAAAGGCTTTGTGGCTATCTCTTACTCTATTATCCATAATTGCTACATAGCGTAAATATGGCTTATCACCCATCACCCCCCCCCGCCAAAAAAACACCTCCAAAAATAAAACACCATAAAACACTATAAAAATATTTTTTATATATTTAAGTATTTTTTAAGCTTAAAAATGTATTATTTCATCTTTATGTTTTTTAACGATAAAGAAATTAAATAAAAAATCCAATTTTATTAATACTTTAAATGTTATAAAATAAGTTATTTTACATATCAATGTTAAGAGTCACAAGCAAGTAAAACAATTTCATATTCTTGTTAAAGACTTAATCACTTTTAATCTTTATTAATAAGTTTTAAAAGTTTATAACTTTTGCTGACACGATTTTATATATTCTTTTACTAGTATATAAAATAGCAAATGCTTTCCGTCTTGGATTAAGAAAACTTTAGCAAGGAAGTAATGCGTTTTAGAATAAAAAATAACAATAATGCATGCAAATATATTTCTTATGAAAAATATTTAAACATTATATAAAGGTAAGCTATAAAGAGCGAATGGTGGATGCCTTGGCAAATAGAGGCGATGAAAGACGTACTAGACTGCGATAAGCTACGAGGAGCCGTCAAGAGGCTTTGATTCGTAGATTTCTGAATGGGGCAACCCAATATATAGAGATATATATTACCACTAATGGAGCTAACGTAGGGAATTGAAACATCTTAGTACCTACAGGAAAAGAAATCAATAGAGATTACGCTAGTAGCGGCGAGCGAAAGCGTAAGAGGGCAAACCCAGTGCTTGCACTGGGGGTTGTAGGACTGCAATATGGACTTAAAAGAGATAGTAGAATTTGCTGGAAAGCAAAAGCGTAGAGGGTGATACTCCCGTATATGAAATCTTTTTTATACCTAGCAGTATCCTGAGTAGGGCGAGACACGTGAAATCTTGTCTGAAGCTGGGTAGACCACTATCCAACCCTAAATACTACTATTTGACCGATAGTGCACAAGTACCGTGAGGGAAAGGTGAAAAGAACTGAGGTGATCAGAGTGAAATAGAACCTGAAACCATTTGCTTACAATCATTCAGAGCACTATGTAGCAATACAGTGTGATGGACTGCCTTTTGCATAATGAGCCTGCGAGTTGTGGTGTCTGGCAAGGTTAAGCAAACGCGAAGCCGTAGCGAAAGCGAGTTTTAATAGAGCATTAAGTCAGATGCTGCAGACCCGAAACGAAGTGATCTATCCATGAGCAGGTTGAAGCTAGTGTAAGAGCTAGTGGAGGACCCAACCGACGGCCATTGAAACGGCTCCGGATGACTTGTGGATAGGGGTGAAAGGCCAATCAAACTTCGTGATAGCTGGTTCTCTCCGAAATATATTTAGGTATAGCGTTGTGTAGTAGCTATAAGGGGTAGAGCACTGAATGGGCTAGGGCATACACCAATGTACCAAACCCTATCAAACTCCGAATACTTATAGTGTAATCACAGCAGTCAGGCGGCGAGTGATAAAATCCGTCGTCAAGAGGGGAACAACCCAGACTACCAGCTAAGGTCCCTAAATCTTATTTGAGTGGAAAACGATGTGAAGTTACTTTAACAACCAGGAGGTTGGCTTAGAAGCAGCCATCCTTTAAAGAAAGCGTAATAGCTCACTGGTCTAGTGATTTTGCGCGGAAAATATAACGGGGCTAAAATAAGTACCGAAGCTGTAGACTTGCACTTAACTCTAATTATTTAATAAAAAGCTTTACTTTAAAGTCTTATTCTTTAAAATACTAAGAGCTAGAATAAATAAAAAGTACTTAGAGTTAAGTGCAAGTGGTAGGAGAGCGTTCTATATGCGTTGAAGATGTACCGGTAAGGAGCGTTGGAGCGTATAGAAGTGAGCATGCAGGCATGAGTAGCGATAATTAATGTGAGAATCATTAACGCCGTAAACCCAAGGTTTCCTACGCGATGCTCGTCATCGTAGGGTTAGTCGGGTCCTAAGCAAAGTCCGAAAGGGGTATGCGATGGAAAATTGGTTAATATTCCAATACCAACATTATTGTGCGATGGAAGGACGCTTAGGGCTAAGCAAGCTAGCTGATGGAAGTGCTAGTCTAAGGTCGTAGGTGCTTATACAGGAAAATCCGTATAAGAATACACCGAGAACTGATGGGATTTTTGAAGTCTTCGGATGGAAGAAAGATTTGCTGATGCCGTCGAGCCAAGAAAAGTTTCTAAGTTTAGATAATGTTGCCCGTACCGTAAACCGACACAGGTGGGTGGGATGAGTATTCTAAGGCGCGTGGAAGAACTCTCTTTAAGGAACTCTGCAAAATAGCACCGTATCTTCGGTATAAGGTGTGGTTAGCCTTGTATTAGGATTTACTCCGAAAGCAAGGAAACTTACAATAAAGAGTCCCTCCCGACTGTTTACCAAAAACACAGCACTCTGCTAACTCGTAAGAGGATGTATAGGGTGTGACGCCTGCCCGGTGCTCGAAGGTTAATTGATGGGGTTAGCATTAGCGAAGCTCTTGATCGAAGCCCGAGTAAACGGCGGCCGTAACTATAACGGTCCTAAGGTAGCGAAATTCCTTGTCGGTTAAATACCGACCTGCATGAATGGCGTAACGAGATGGGAGCTGTCTCAAAGAGGGATCCAGTGAAATTGTAGTGGAGGTGAAAATTCCTCCTACCCGCGGCAAGACGGAAAGACCCCGTGGACCTTTACTATAGCTTGACACTGCTACTTGGATAAGAATGTGCAGGATAGGTGGGAGGCTTTGAGTAATAGACGCCAGTTTATTATGAGCCACTGTTGAGATACCACTCTTTCTTATTTGGGTAGCTAACTAGTATGAGTTATCCTCATATAGGACAATGTCTGGTGGGTAGTTTGACTGGGGCGGTCGCCTCCCAAAAAATAACGGAGGCTTACAAAGGTTGGTTCAAAACGGTTGGAAATCGTTTGTAGAGTATAAAGGCATAAACCAGCTTAACTGCAAGATAAACACATCAAGCAGAGACGAAAGTCGGTCTTAGTGATCCGGTGGTTCTGTGTGGAAGGGCCATCGCTCAAAGGATAAAAGGTACCCCGGGGATAACAGGCTGATCTCCCCCAAGAGCTCACATCGACGGGGAGGTTTGGCACCTCGATGTCGGCTCATCGCATCCTGGGGCTGGAGCAGGTCCCAAGGGTATGGCTGTTCGCCATTTAAAGCGGTACGCGAGCTGGGTTCAGAACGTCGTGAGACAGTTCGGTCCCTATCTGCCGTGGGCGTAAGAAGATTGAAGAGATTTGACCCTAGTACGAGAGGACCGGGTTGAACAAACCACTGGTGTAGCTGTTGTTCTGCCAAGAGCATCGCAGCGTAGCTAAGTTTGGAAGTGATAAGAGCTGAAAGCATCTAAGCTCGAAGCCAACTCTAAGATGAATCTTCTCTTAAGGTCGCAGCAAGACTAGCTGCTTGATAGGTTGGGTGTGTAAGTGCTGAAAGGCATTTAGCTGACCAATACTAATAGACCGTCCGCTTATCTTTATAAGCATTACTTCCTTGCTAAGGTTTTAATTGACTTGTTTTTTAAACGATAGCGTCGTTGAACTCCTTTGGCAGACACAAAGTCTAGTCTTAGTCGTTCTTTTAGCTCTCCTTTAAAATAACTGCATCACTTTTAGCTTTAAAAAGTTTAGTAAGAAGTTGATTACTTGCTCTTACATTGTTATTTAAGTTTATTACTTGTGAATAGATTTAAATAACAATGTCTGTGATTATACAAATGTGGAAACGCCTTGTCCCATCCCGAACCAAGAAGCTAAGCACATTGTGGGTGATGATACTACGCCTTACTGGCATGGGGAAAGTAACTCGTTGCAGACTTGTTAATATTCTTTTTTTTATTTTTAGACTTTATTATTTATCTACTTTTTATAATCGTTTTTATTTGTTTTTATTGTTAATAGCTTTAATAATTTTATCTTTGTCTTATTGTTTTATTTTTATCTTTATTCCTTGTATAATTTTACTTGTTTTTATTGGATTAAATATCTTGGTTAATTTTATTGTGAAATTACAAAATTATTAAATTATCTTTAGTAATTTTATCTTTGTCTTATTGTTTTATTTTTATCTTTATTATTTTTATTATTTTTATTATTTTTATTATTTTTATTATTTAAGCTCTTAATTTTTATACTTTATTTATGTTTATTAAAGTGTATAAGAATTTACTTTGTTTTTTATTATTAATAAGCTAAGCTATTAAAGTTTTTAAAGTTATTAAGTATATTAAAAGATATTAAGTACATTAAAAGTATTAAAAGATGAATTATTATGTATTAAAAAGTAGATATTAATAGGACAATATATAAATAGCTCTTTATCAAGTTTAGATTATTTAATGAAAACAAAGACTATTAAATACAAAAATTATAAATAGTCATATTAGCTTAACTTCTTTACTTAATTTAAGGATTAATATAAGGTTTTTTACTTAGCTTAATTATGTGTTTTTATATTTATATGCTAAATGTTTTTGTATGAGATTGTATGAGATTGTATGAGATTGTATGAGATTGCTTAAATAAAATTCATATTATTTTAGCTTTTTAATTAAAGGTTAAGATATATATTTTTTATAATCTCTTTTTTTTAAAGATTATAGCACTAAAACTAAATTTTACAAAAGGCTAAACTCTTTTAAAAATTAAAGGAGTATAGAGCGTGAATAATGATGAGTTAATAAAATTCTTAGATGAAAATCCAACCTATAAAGATGAAATCATTAAAAAAACACAATAGCAGTAAGTAAAATCTCATACTAATATAAAAAGCTAATTTATAAAGATAATATAATCAAAAAAGTAAAACTTACAAAATCAAGTACAAAATATAATAAATGATATATATGCAAGTAATAACGAGTATTTAAAGGAAATAATCTTATCGCAAAAGCAAATACCTAGACAAACACCTACATAAATGCTACAAACAAAAAAACAAACAACAAACAAAAACAAACACTACAAATAAAAAAACAAAAGCAAATAATAAATAAAAATAAAGGAGCAAAGTTTAAATAAAAATCCAAAAAACATAGCAAATAAACTTAATATAACAGATGTAATGCTTATTAATAATAAAATAAACAAGCTATTTTTTATCTTTTAGAATTTATATAAAAAAATACTTTTTTTATTACAATAAATTTATAAATTATAAATATAATATAATTTATTTTAAACAAAAGGAAGACAAGATGAAAAAAATATTAAGTATTTTTTGCTTAAGTTACATAACTTTATTTGCTGCAGAATGTAATGTAGAATTAACTAAAATAGATAATCAAATCACAAAGGCTAAATCAGCTAAAAAGATAAATCAAGAAAAGCTTACTTATTTAAATTCTTTAAAAGAAAGAATACAAAGTAATTGTAATAATGGCTTAATAGATAACACAAGTTTAAGACAAATAAAAGAAGAAGAAAAACATTCTTATGAAATGCAAAAGATAACTAAGGCTAAAGATAAACTAAAAGCACAAGAAGCTAAGCTAGAAGAAAAAGAAAGAAAAATAAAGCAAAAGCATCAAGATAATATAAATAAGATTAATGCTAAAAAAGATAAGAAAAAATAAAAGATTAATGCTAAAAAGATAAGAAAAAATAAAAGATTAGTACTAAAAAAGATAAGAAAAATAAATAGTTTTTAGTGTTTTTAATAAGTTTGATTATTATTAAAAAATGAGTATTTAAAGTACTTAGCATTTGGCTTGTTTCATCTGTACTAAATCCTAAAGCCATTTGAAGCTTAGATGCTGTGCTTAAATAGTCCTTTAAATCGTTTTTAGGAACACCCATTTTTGCTATGTTTTGCCCTAAATTTGCTAATTCTTTACTAGAAATATTTACTTGATTGCTTAGCTTTAAAAAATATTCATTCATTTCTTTAAGCCCTGCATTATCAAGCTTAGCAGCATTATTAAAATCAGCTAAAGCACTTTCATAATCTCCAGCTAATTTTACAGGAACAGCTAAAGCACCAATTCGGGCTAAATTGCCACTTAGTTCATCTTTAAAATTTTTTAACTCTTTACTTGCTAATTTTGTTTTTATATCAAGTTTGTTAAGCTTAGTAATACTTGCATTTAATTTATTCATATCATCAGCACTTAGCTTTGCTACACGACCAAGCACTTTTAAAGAAGTTTGTTTATCTCTAATGCCATTAAAACCATCAAAAGCTAATTTTATGCCTATTCCTAAATCCAAGCCCATTTTAAGCTCTCCTTAATATTATTTATTTACAATACCTTTAACTTTACGCTAGATAGGCGTAATTATAGAGGGGTTTAAAGCGCTTCTAGGGAATTTGCTGAGGCTTTAAAAGGTCTTATCAACCTTGCGATTAGTTAGTCTTCCCTGCCCGCCCAATTTCTCACTATCAAAAATCAAACTATCAACTAAAAATCTACCTTTATCGGCTCTTAAAATAAGCCTATATCGTTTACCTAGAATACTATATATAAAGGTTTTGTTTGGATTTGTTGTTTCGTTTTGTTTTATTATTTCGCCATTTTTTACAATCCTATCAATTAATGCGTAATCTTGTGGTGTAATATCATGGTGTTTTAAATGAGTTGCGATTTGATACTTATCTATAAAAATATCAGCCCCGTTGAAATCTCCAATTTTCAAAAAAGCATGTTCCCTATCGCTTAATTTTTTTGTTATATCCATAATTTTTGTCTTAAACTCTTCTTCTATATCTTCATTTGTTTTTTCTAGTCCTAATTCTTTTAATCTTTGGTTTATAAACTCATCGTATTGGGGTTTAAACTCATCGTATCCAGCTTTTATTTTCTTATAATATTCTTCATGACTAGCATAATCACGATAAGCATTATTCATAATAGTTTTAGCTTTATTTTTTATATCACTATGTAAAGAATTGACTTTATCTTCAAGAATTACAAAAAGTGTATTGTCTGGTTGAATAGGATTAAAATTAAATCCTTTTTCTGCAGGATTTAATAGTGATTTTCTACCTATGCCGTAATTTTGGGCTTCTGCCTCACTTAATGCTTGGACTTTACATCTGCAATTAAACCCGTTTGGTGGATAATTGTTTTTCCAAAAAGGGTCATCTTTTGGCAAAACTGTATTATGAAAAACTTGATGTTTTGGTCTAGTTTTATAATCTCCTACTGCGACATATCTTAAATAAGGTTTATCGCTTTTTAACTGCGTTTCATTCATATTATGGGTTTGATAAATATTATTTTATGATAAATGAGCTTAGTTGGGTAACAATGTAAAATAAAACTTAGCTCTAGCTAAAGTCTAAGTACAAAAATAAAAATTATTAATTGATAAAAAAGGCGATGTGATAAATAATAAAACTATGTTTTTAAGTGAAAATGAAGAATATTTTAAAGAATTAAACATAGGTAAAGTGATTTATCAAAAAAGATAGAGATGGCTTAGTTATTTAAGTGACTAGAGCCCCGAGTTTTCACTTGGTTATGCCAAGCTATTATGTGCCATCTATACAGGTTCCTTAAATAACATTAACTATCTTTATGTGATATTCTAACTCATTTAAACTTATTTGTCAAATCACATTTTAGCAATAAGCTTAGCTTTCATTTGTGCAAATTCATCGTCGTTTATTACACCTTGTTCTTTTAGCTTTGCTAGTTTTTCAATTTCTTTTGTTAAATCAAATTCGTTTTCACTATTATTAGAAATAAAAGCTCTAATAAACTCAGCCATATCTTTTGCATCGTGTTTATCTATATCTTTTATCTTAGCTTTATTTCCTGCAGCGTATATAACAATATCGCCAAAAATCATACCTGTGCTGTATTCAATTGAAGTTATTATATGCAAAATCTTCTACTTTTAAGCTAAATAAAGTCTTGCTAATAAAAATTACTCTTTTGTTTGTAGCTACTAATAAACCAATATCAAGCTTATATGCACCACTACAAGCTTTTTTTACCACCTCATCTTGCCATAAAATCTCTGGTAATGCTTTGATTTCTTTTTTATTCATTATGCCTTTTGCATTTGAAAAATCTGAGATTTGTGCTTTGATTTTTTTAAACTTGCCATTTTAAACTCCTTTTGTTAAGCTTAGCCAAAATCAGCTTTTAAAGCTCTTAAAATATTCTTAATATTCTAAAAGCTTTTTAAATTTAAGTTACAATAAGATTAAAACAATCCTGCAATTTGTCCTGCAATTTTATCTTCTAAAATAGGTGTTGCTTCAGGTAGTTTTAAACCTGTTTTAACTGCTTCTGCAAAGATAATTGTACTTTTTTCAATAAAATTACTTTCATAGGTTTGATTTGCTGTATCAACTTGATTGGAATTAAACTGTCCAACCTTTGTTCCACGCACATCTCCGCCTAAAGAGTTAATAAAGCCTGTAGCTTTACTATCTTTTACACTTGCTTGTCCGCTTACATTTTGATTAGATGTTAATACTTTACCGTTTGCTCTTTGTTTAATGTTGATATCAACTTGCATTTGCCAAATTGTATCTTCTGTTAATTTTCCAATAAGTCCACCTACTAAACTACCAGCTGCACCAGCTGCAATAACGCCACCAGCACCACCGCCATTGTATCCGCTAACAGCCGCACCACCAACTGCACCAGCAGCTACACCTTTACCAACATTATTTTCTTGCTTTTTATCACAATATAAAATATTTGTACTTAAAATATACGTAGCTGCATCAGGGTCATCAACTATTGTATAACCTTTTGCAAGTAGAGCATTTCTTAGCTTTGGTTCTAAATTAACATCGTGCCCACTTGTATTTTTAATATTTAAGAAAATAATTCTTTTGTTTTTTGCCACTGGGTCAATAAAAATACTTTTTGTCATAGTTGAACTTGTTTGTAAAGACATTGTTAAGCAGCCTGTTAATAAAGTTGCAGCTAAAATGCTACTTAAAATAATTTTAACGCTTGATTTCATATACTTTCTCCTTAATTATTCGTTACTTAAATTAACCAAAAAAAATGTTTTTTCATAAAAATTATTAAGATTAATCTTGAATGGCTATTTTGCCACGACTATCAATGCAAAGATGTTGCGAATAATATCCCTAAAAAGCTTAATTTAAACTGAAAATTTCTTAAATTTTTATAATTTTTTTAATTTTTGTTATCTTTTAGTTTAAAAATTTATGACTGATTGTATCTGTCTAATTTTTTTAAACTAAAATATGTATTTATCTTAAAAAAATTTCGTTTTATGAATAAATTTTTGTCTTGCACAAAAGTTTTGATTTAGGATAAAAATTATAAAAAAGCTCTTTAGAGTCAAAAAAATCTTTTTTAAACATAGTCTTGTGTTTAAAATTATTAATTTGATAATTTGATATTAATTTTGTAAATTCATACTTTCTTTTTGCTCTAAAATCTCTAAATTTAAAGCCTTGTTTTATGCAAGATAAATAAAACTCAACTTCATCATCTAAATTAAAATTAATTTTATTCGCTTTAAAAATATTCTTACATTTTATATTTTTCTCAATTAAGTTGTATTTAAAAATACATTCTTTAGATTTTAAATAAATTGTATTTTTTTGATAGTAAAAATGTGCAATTTTAGCATTTAGCATAAATAAGTTTTGTCTTTCATAGCTAGTGCAAATTAAATGAATATTGATTTTATTTAAAAGAGCAATAATTTTTTTATCTACAAAAGCAAGGTTGTCAATAATTATTAAATCAAAAGGATATATTTGTTTTAAAAATACTTTTTTGCAAGCAATTTTTAATATTTTTTCTAATTTAGCATTAAAAATATCACAATGATAAATATTGTTTGCGTTAAAAATATAGTTGCTAATAAATAATATCCTTTTATTTTCGTAAGCCTTTGCTAAGAGACTTAAAAAGTCGCTAACTTTTTCATCTTTAGAAAAAATTAGCACTTTTTTATATTTTAAAATAGCATTTAAGCTTATGTTTTCAAGCATTATTTAAGTTTAAAACAAGCTTGTAAATTTCATCTTTGCTTTTTGGCTCAACTAATCTTTGCGAGAATTCTTGCAAATTATGCAAAAATAAAATTGTCGGTATATGGCGAATTGACATTAAATCTCTTATGTTTTCATCTTTATCAACATCAACTTCATAAAAGCAAATATCTTTAAATTCTTTTGCTAAATCTTGCAAAATTGGTTTAGCAAATTTACAATCTCTGCACCAATTTGCACCAAAATAAACAATGGCTTTTTCATCTTTTAAAGCTTTAAAATCATTAAAATCAATCTCTTTCATAATTTTCCTTAAATGTTGTTAAATTTTTTTCTTCCTTATCTATAAAAACCGCTGCACACAACGCCCCATTTACATTGCTCATTGTTCTTACCATATCAATAATAGGGTCTATTGCTAAAACAACAGCAAGTAAATAAAAGTGTTGTTCTAAACCTAAACCAGTTATCATAATTGAAGCAGCCACAATAGCAATTCCAGGAATTCCAGCTATGCTTAATGAGCCTATTATTGTAATTATTGCTATTAAAATAACATAAGAAATGCTTAATGGTATATTTACACTATTTAGCAAATAAATTGCTACCAAGCCAACATAATAACCAGCACAGCCGCACATACCTATCGTAGCTCCAAGCCCAGCAGTGAAATTTGCAGTGTTTTCACTGACGCCTAATTTTTTTTGTAAAGTACTAATTGTAATCGGTAAAACTCCAGCAGATGAACGAGAAGTAAATGCAATTAATAAATTAGGAAACACTCTTTTGTAAAAGCTAATAGGATTTAAGCCATGTAAAAGTAATAATATTGCATATACAAAAAGCATTAAAATTCCTGCAACATAAGTTAATATTATAAATAACCCTGCTTGTTTAATAGCATTAAAACCATTTGCAATTAATACATTTGCAATCATAGCAACAATTACATAAGGCATAATAGTAATTATGCTATTTACAACACTCATTATTATTTTATTAATAAATAAAATTAAAGTTTTATAAGTATTAAAAGCTTCTTTAAATTCTTCCTTGAGCGCTAATTTTCTTGCTGCCATAGAAAATAAAAATGCAACTAAAATAACACCTACAATGTTATTTTCACTCATTGCTTTTAAAATATTTTGCGGCATTAAACCTAATAAGATTGCACTTAGAGTTCTACTTTCTTTTAAACTTTTTGTGCTTTCTACTAATTCGCTAGCACCTAGATTAAATATATATCCTAAAAATACTCCAATTAAACTAGCAATTACGCTAGTAAAGATTAACCAAAAAACAGACCTAGCTAGTAAAGATTTAATTTTTATTTTATTATCAATATTTAATAAAGATGATGAAATACCAAAAAATACAATAGGCACAATCATAAGCTTTAATAATGAAACAAAAATACTAACTACAAAGGCTAGCCAAATTCTAACTTGCTCAAGCCAAAGTACATCAGTGCTTTTATCTGGAAAAGCAGCGCTAAGTTGCGCTAAAAAGCCAAAAAGTAACCCTATTACCAAGGCTACCATCATTCTAGTTGAAAGGTTTACATTGTATGAAAGTCTATTTAGTAAAAAGCAAATTCCAGCATAAATAAACAAAAATAAAATCGCAAGTGGTTCAGAAAAGTTAAAAAACTTCATAAAAAATTCTTGCATTTTTTCTCCTTTTAATTAACTAATTAAAATTTAAGATTTACAGCTAGTATAATTTTGTTTTAGCTAAATTATACCAAGCACCATTTACACAAAACAAAGCAAAATAGACTTTATATGATTTTACAATAAAGCATTTTAAGCTTATTAAATTCTAAAAAGCAAAATATCTACAAAGAGCTTCATTGCTTATTGTCTTTTTGCACAAATTTAATTTTATGCAAAAATGTTTTTAAAAAAGTTAAAAATTCTCCTTTTTTATTTTAAAAGTGCCATTTTTACTCTTTCTTCATTTAAATTAAAACCTGCTTTAATTAAATATTTTGCATCACTAGTATTTAAAATAAAATCCACAACTTCATTGATTTTTTCCTTAAATTTATTTATATCAATAAAATCACTTATTTTACAAGCTAGATTAATTTCTTTATAAAACTTGCATAATTTTTCATATTCTTCTAATTTATCTTCTAAAAGAAGTTGAACTAAAATACCAAAGGCTACTAATTCTCCGTGTAAAAAATTTTTTTCAATTTCAGGGAAGATGCTAATTGCATAACAAGTTGCGTGAGCTAAGGCTCCGTTGTAATCAAATTTTATTATTCTTGAAACTAAGCCCGTGTTTAAGATTATTGACATTACAACTTGTTTAAATTCTAAATTAATATTAAAATCTTGCAATGCTTTTTGTGCAAAATTAAGATTTAAATCCTTGCATAAGCTAACACAGGCTTTGCCTAAGGTGTTAGAATAATCAATATTTTCATTATTTTTGATTGCGTATTCATATTTTAAATTAAATTCATAGCATTTTGCTATTGTATCGCCTATTCCTGCTATTAAGTATCTAGTAGGAGAATTTTTTATAATGCTTAAGTCAATAAAACACTCAATGTCAATATCATCATATAAAACAATATCGCAAAACACCCCATTATCATCATACATAACCGATAAAGTAGAAGTAGCAGCACAAGTAGCCGCTATGCTTGGTATGCTTATTATTTTTACTTTTAGTTTATTTGCTATATATTTAGCACAATCTAAAGCCTTTCCACCACCAATTGCAAGAACAAGTTCGTATTTACAAGTAAGTTTAGATAAAATATCATTATTTATTTTATAAGAGCATTCTTTTACATAAAAAATATCCGCATTTTTTGCTCTTAAATCTATTTTATCTTTGCTTTTTTCATAAGCTGTTTTGCCGCTTATAATTAAAATATTTGTGTAATCTTTAAGCTTGTTTTTTAAAGCTAAACTAATATCTTCATCTACATAAGTGTTTGTAAAAGTTATATTTTCTTTCATTTTTTCTCCTTTAAGTTTTAAAAAGTATATCTTATAAAAATATTATTTCACATTAATTTCACTTTAATTTACTTACAATATCAAAAAAGGAGTGAAAATGATAAGAAGAGATTTTTTAAAAACATCGGCTTTTTAGGCTCATTAGCCTGTATTAGCCCTAAATTAAGTGCAAATGCTATTAATTTAGGAAATAAAAAAAGTGTTTTTTCAATATGTGAAATGTGTTCTACTCGTTGTCCTATTGAAGTAAGCGTTAAAGATGATAAAGGGATATTTATTAATGGTAATTTAAAATTTGGTGCAAACAAAACAAGCGTATGTGCAAGGGGCGGGGCTGGAATTAATCAGCTTTATGATAAAAATCGTTTAATAAAACCCTTAATTAGAGTTGGCAAAAGAGGGGAAAATAAATGGCGTGAAGCTAGTTGGGACGAGGCTTTAAGCTTAGTTGCAACTAAATTAAATGAAATAAAAGAAAAATATGGAGCAAAAAGTGTGATTTTTACAAGCAAAGCAGGAGAATCTCATACTCATATGAGCAATTTTGCTTGTGCTTATGGCAGTCCTAATATATTTTCACATTATTCAAGTTGCCCGATAACTTATAATATGGTTTTAGAGCATACTTATGGTGGAGCTTTATCAAGAGATTTTGCTAATGCAAAATATATTGTAAATTTTGGACATAATTTATTTGAAGGCTTAGTAATTAGCGATACAAAAAAATTAGCAAAATTTGCAGCAAATCCTAATACAAAATTATTAGTTTTAGAGCCTAGATTTAGCGTTGTGGCTGCTAAGGCTGATGAATGGCTGCCTATAAAACCAGGAACTGATGTGGCATTTTTAATGGCATTAATTCATATTTGGCTAAGAGACGAAAAATATGATAAGGAATTTGTAAATAAGTATTGCATTGGGCTTGATGAGCTTAAAAAAAGTGTAAAAGATACAAGCCCTAAATGGCAAGAAAGTATAACTGGAATTAGTGCTGATACGCTTGAGCGAATTGCTGATGAAATTTATAAGGCTGCGCCTAAGGTTATAATAGATTGGGGGCATAAAACAACTACAACTTATGCAGAATATCAACGCACAAGAGCCATCGCAATAGCAAATGCTTTAATGGGAAATTATGAAAAAAAGGGCGGAATTCACACTAGTAAAAACGCAAGTAATTTAAATAAGATAATAGGTGAAAATATTTATCCAACACTTGATAATCCTAACAAAATGTTTGTAATCCCTAACACTCCTAGAATTGATGGTGCAGGTGAAAAAGGATGTAAAAATTATTTTGTTTCAAGAAAACACGGAGTGTTAATGGATATCGCACCTGCGATTTTAAGTAAAAAGCCATATGCAATTAAGGCTTGGGTTAATACAAGATTTAATCATTTAGTAAATGTAGCAAATGTAAATGAAAGCTTAAAAGCTATAAATGAGCTAGATTTTATAGTAAGTATTGATATTTATTTAAATGATTTTAGCAATTTTGCTGATGTTGTTTTGCCTGAAAGCTCGTATTTAGAAAGAGATGAAAGTATTTTAAGTATCGGCAATGGATATTATATGAGAAATAAAGCTGTAGAAGTTATTGGCGATACAAAAAGCGGCTTTGATATTTTTAGAGAACTTGCAAGTATTATGAAAATTGATAAGCCTTATACTTACAAAACAATAAATGAATATAGAATGATTCAAGCTAAAGGCAATGTAGATTTACTTGCAAAACTTAAAAAAGATGGTATTGTAACTTATAAAGTGCCAAGTATTTATCTAAGAGAGCCAGAAACGATAAAAGAATTTGCTAAAACTTATCCACAAATTAAAAACAAAATTGATAACGATGGGAATTTAAGCTCTTTGCTTTCTTTTAAAACTCCTAGCAAAAAAATTGAATTGTTTATTGATAGGGTTGAAAAGTTGTTTCCAGCTCACGGTTCTTTAAATACAATTGATTTTGATGTATTTAAAGGATATGAGTTTTGCTTAACAAGTGGCAAAACTCCAATTCATACAAACGCTCATACTCAAAGCATTCCTATTTTAAATGAATTAATGAGTGAAAGTCCTGTGTGGATAAATACAACACGAGCTAAAGAGCTAGGCTTTAATGATGGAGATTTTGTTTATTTAGAAAATGAATTTGGCAAAATCAAAGTAAAACTTATGCTTACGCAAGGAATTAGACCTGATACATTATTTATTTATCACGGTTTTGGTCGCATTACTCCAGCACTTAAAAACATTCACGAAGTTGGTGCAAATGATAGCATTTTATTAGGTTCAAAAAGTGGTCATATATGTAATACGATGGTTACAAATATAGGTGTAGATATTAAAAGGGTATAAAGATGAAAAAGTATGTAATGATTCATGATGAAAATTTATGTATAGGTTGTGCAGCTTGTAGCGTTGCTTGTAAAAATGAAAATAATATTCCAGCAGGGGTTTTTAGAGTGCAAGTTCATGCAAAAATGAAGGGAGTTTTTCCAAATCTTAAAACAGATTTTGAAAGAATAAGCTGCGTAATGTGTGAAGATAGCCCGTGTGTTAGCGTATGTCCTACTGGGGCTAGTTTTAAATTAGCAAATGGAATAACATTAATTGATGAGAAATTATGTGTATCTTGCAAATACTGCATTTTAGCGTGTCCATATAATGCTAGATTTATTAATCCTATTACAAAGGCGGTTGATAAATGCACCTTTTGTTATCCAAACCGAAAAGGCGCAACTCCAGCTTGTGTTAGTGTATGTCCTACTGATGCTTTAATTTTTGCAGATACTAGCAGCAAAGAAATAAAGCAAATATTCGCAAGCAAGGTAGTAGAATTTAAAAAAGCACACCTTAATACAAAACCACAACTAGGCTTTATAAAAAATACAAAAGGAGGTTATTATGAATAATATGGCAGGAAGCCTAGCTCAATATAATGAAATTTATTGGCCTTGGCAAATAGCGATTTATTTATTTTTAGCAGGACTTAGTGCAGGTAGCGTGATGGTTTCATTATTAGTTAAGTTTAACAAGCACGAAAGTAATACAAATAGTATTTGGGACGCTATGGTAAGAGCAGGTGCAATTACAGCCCCGCTTAGCATTAGCATAGGGCTTTTGCTTTTAATAATTGATTTAGGAAAACCGCTTAGTTTTTATTTGTTATTAATAAAATATAACTTTACTTCAGTTATGAGTATTGGGGTTTTGTGCCTTCTTATTTATACCCCACTAGCATTTTTATATGCTTTAATAATCTTTGAAAGGGAGATTAAAAATATTGCTTTATTTAAAATGTTAATTCCTATTGTAAATTTAATTAGAAATTTTGCTAGATTTTCAAAAAACATTGAATATATTTTATTTTTCTTAGCACTTTGCGTTGGAGTTTATACGGGATTTTTATTAAGTGCGATTTCTAAAGTGCCTTTATGGAATACTCCAATTTTGCCATTATTATTTTTAGTTTCAGGCTTTTCTAGCGCTATTGCTGCAAATATTTTATTGGGTTTATTTTGTTTTAAAGCACAGCTAAATAAGGAAAATATAAAATATTTATTAGTGCTTGATTTAAGGGCTATATTGCTAGAAATTCCTATTTTGCTTTTACTTTTTGTAGGTATGTTTTATAATGGAGGAGATAGCTTGATTTCTCTTAAATTAATATTTAATCACGAATTTTATTCAAAATTATTTTGGTGCGGTGTTTTTGCGGTTGGGCTTTTAATGCCTGTTATAATTGCTTTTACCGTGCTTAAAAATCATACTTATAAACCTGTATTTATTATAATTAATTCTATTTGTGTTTTAATAGGAGTTGTGTTGCTTAGATTTTTTATTGTTTATGCTGGGCAAGTTTGCATAGGAGTTTAGATGAAGATTTTATTACTTGAAGATGATTTTTTATATGCAAGTAGTATTAAAGATTATTTAACAAGTTTAAATTATGAAGTTACTTTGTTAGCAGACGCTGATAGTGCTTGTGAATTAATCGCAAGCACTTTTTTTCATTTATATATTTTAGATGTAAAATTGTTTGGCACTAACGGTTTTGAAGTTTTAAAATATATAAAAGAATTAAAAATAACTTCTCCTATTATGATGATGACTTCGTTATCTGATATAAATAGCATTAAAAAAGCTTATGAATTAGGCTGTAATGAATATCTTAAAAAACCTTTTGAATTAGATGAATTAAAATTTAGAATAAACGAGCTTTTAAGTCATTTTTACCCTGATATTAATAATTTATTTTATTTAAAAAATAATTATTCTTATGATTTTAAAAATAAAATTCTAAAACAAGATGATAAAATAATTGATTTAACCTTAATTGAGCTTAATATAATTGAATATTTATTATTAAATAAAACTAGATTTTGTAAGGCTGATGAGCTTTTTACTTTAGTAAATATGCAAAATGATGAAAGTTATATTAGGGTTTATATTAGAAGAATTAGAGCAAAAACTAATGAGAATTTTATACTTTCAAAAAGGGGTTTTGGGTATAAAATTAATGAGTAAAAAAGTTGAATTTTTGATTATCGTGTTTGCCTTTGTAATATTTTTTACCCAAGCTTTTTTTATTTTAGAAACTAAGAAAAACAATGATATTAATTTAAGTTTTTTAAATCTCGTAAAAGCAAGTAATAGCAATGATTTTAACGGATTAGATTTTTGTATTTTAGAGCTTAATTGTACTTATAAATTACCTAAAGAATTTATTTTTATAAAGATGGTGATAGGATTTATTATAAATTTAAGAAAAATAATCAAGATTATATTATTTCAAGCGAGTGTGAGTGCTTTAAAAATATATTTTTTGCTTTTTTATTTTTTGCTTTTTTGTTTTTTATATTTTTTTCTTTACTTTATTTGCTTTATAAAAATAATATTAAAAATCTAAAATATCAAAAAGATACTATAAATACATTTTTTAACGATGCAATGCACGAATTAAAAACTCCTTTAGGAGTAGCAATTTTAAATGTTTCTATGCTAGATGAAAGTGTTCAAAAAAGCAGATTAAAAGCAGCCTTAAACCAAATGAAAATTACTTATGAAGATGTGGAATATTTTATAAAAAATCCTTATTCAAGCTATGAAAATGAAAAAATAAATTTTAGTTTAATATTAAAGCAAAGATTAGCGCAATTTCATACTATTTTAGAGTTAAAAAATATTAAAAGCGATATTAAAATTGATGATGATTTGTATATATTTTTAAATAAAATTCAAGCTAATAGAATAATAGATAATAATCTATCAAATGCAATAAAATACACAAAAAATCAGCTTAAAATTAGACTTTTTAAAAGGTTTGATAAAATATATTTTTTGATTTATGATAATGGTTTAGGCATTAAAGACACAAAAAAGATTTTTAATCGTTATGTAAGACAAAATCAAAATCAAGGTGGTTTTGGAATAGGGCTTAATATTGTAAAAAATATTTGTCTTAAAAATGAGATTAATTTTAAAGCAAAAAACATTAAAAATGGTGCTTTATTTATTTATGAATTTAAAGAATATAAAAAATTAATTTTAGATAAAGAATAAAAAATTTTGCCCAAAAAAGGGCAAAATCTTAGAATTTATTTTTTCTAACTTCTTCTACAGCGATATTTGATAATTCATCAACTTCATTTGCGATTTTATTTGTAGCATCTGCTGCATTTACATTTTCTCTAGTTAATTCATCAATTTCACTAATTGCTCCGTTAATTTGAGAAATAGCTTGAGTTTGTTCTTTAATGCTTTCGCTCATATCATTTATTCCTTGAGTTAAAACATTAACACTTGCTTCAATTTCTGTTAGTGATTTTTGAGTGTTTTCAGCTAGTTTTCTAACTTCATCAGCAACAACCGCAAAGCCCCTTCCATGCTCTCCTGCTCTAGCTGCTTCAATAGCCGCATTTAATGCTAGTAGGTTAATTTGCTCTGCTATATCTCTAATCATGGTGATTACATTTTTAATATCTTCGCCGTTTTTAATAACTTCATTTGATTTTTGGCTAACTGCTTGCATAGATGCACTCATTTGCTCAACCGCAGCTGCACTTTCTTGAAGGCTATTTGCTTGTGCTCTTGCACTATTATTAATAGCGTTCATACTGTCTTTTAAAGCCTTTGATTTGTCTTGAAGAATTTGAGCTTTATTTAGATTTTCTTTTAACATTTGTCTAATTTGATTGCCTAGCAAATTAGTAGCTACTTCAACCTTACCATAAGCGTTTTCTAAGTGATTTCTAAAATCATTTACCGAGTATTCTTCAAAAATTTTATCAATTCTTACAATATCAGCACCTATGTTTTCTTCTAATTTTTCTAGCATTTCATTTAATACATTTTTAAGCTCAATTAATTGTGGGTTTGCAGGATGAGAGTCTATTCTTATTGTTAAATCTCCTTGCTCTACTGCATGAGCTACTCTAACGCTTTCATCTACAGCCTTTCTATCTAGCTCTACTGCTTTAATGGTCTTTTCAATATTTTCGTTGATTGCCTTTGCCATATCGCCAAATTCATCACTAGTATTAAGTTCAATTTTACTAGCATTGCTTCTTTCATGATTTACAAGTTCAAAAACTTCTCTTAAGCCAAATTGAATTAATTCTATTGGTTTTAATGAGTATTTTACTAAGGTAAAAAGTATTCCTAAAATTACAATTAAAGAAATTGAAAAAAGTATGATATTTTGTTTTAGAATTTGATTTAGCTCTTCTTCAAAATCTTTAAATTCATTTGTATTACAGATTGTCCAATTTAAATGCTCATTATGTTGGCACACAGCAATTTTATCGGCATTATTAAAATGGTATGTAATAGGTATGATTTTTCCTGTGTTATTTTTTTCTCCAGATTTTTTAAGTGCTTGATATTGACTATCTACAATTTGTATTACATCATTTTTTTGTAATTGCATTTTTGGGTTTTCGTGTATTACAAATAAGCCTCTTCTATCATAAGCAAAAATAGCACTAGTCGGATTTGTTTTAACAGATAAAACATTTTTTTTCATCTCATCAAGCAAAACATTACCCGCAACTACTCCTACTATTTGCCCATTTTCTTTTACAGGAGCTGAAATAGTTGCTACTATTGTTTTACTTCTTTCATCATACCAAACATCATCGCCTATATTTGAAACCCCTTGCTTAAGAGTGTCTATATACCAACTTGTTTTTCTAAAATCAGTATCGGTGATAATACTTGTAGTTTTGTTTTTATTTTCTTTGTAAAAAACTTTACCATCACTGCTTCTAACATAAAATAAACCAGACTTAAAGCCAGATAAACCATAAGTGTTTTCCAAAGTGCTAATAATAGCATTATCGCTATCTAGGTTGATTTTTTGCATAATGCTTGCAAACTCTGCAATGAATTCTTTTTTTGCTTTAAAAAAGGAATCTATATAAAGCATTGCAGTATCAAGTGTAACCTTTTGAGTTGCATTTGAATCTTCAAGAGAGTTTGATTTTGATGTGTTGTAGCTTACTATTCCAAGCACAATGAAACATAAAATTAGAGGTATTCCTACTAACAAAGGAATCTTGTTCTTTAACTTCATACTTTGTCCTTTAAATAAAAATAAAAAAATATTATTATAAAAATTAATTTTTATAAAAAACTTAAATACTGATTAAATGTATATTTATAAAAGTATGGATTTGTCTAAGTTAAAAGCAAATTCTAAAAAGAATTTGCTTTAAGATTGTAGATTTAAATAATACTCAATTTGCTCGTTTTCAAGTATGCGAATTAAATTTGTACTACCTGTTTTACCTACAGGATAGCCAGCGGTTACAACATATTTTTGATTTATATTTAAGATATTATTTTTAATACCTTGTCTTACGCAATTGTGCAAAAGTTCGTGCAAGCTATTTGCTTTATCAACCATTAAAACCGTATCAATACCCCAATTAATACTTAATTGTTTTAGTGTTTTTTCACAATGGCTCATTGTAATAATCTTTGTTTTTGGTCTATATCTTGCGATTTTTTTAACACTAGCTCCGCTGCTTGTAAGACAAATTAAAGCATCAGCTTGTATATCATTTGCTAAATGCACTGAACTTGCTGCTATTGTATCGGTCATATCTTTTTTAATATGTTCGTAATTATTATATTTATAAGCCTTTTCAACTTCTATAATAGTCGCACTCATTATATTTACTGCATTTACAGGGTCAATTCCTACTGCGCTTTCTTCGCTAAGCATAACAGCATCAGTACCGTCTAAAACCGCATTTGCAACATCGCTAATTTCTGCTCTAGTTGCACTTTTAGAATTTGTAAGCGAAAAAAGCATTTGTGTAGCGGTAATTACAGGTTTGCTTATTTCATTTGCTTTTTTGATTAATTCTTTTTGAATATTTGGCACTTTAAAAAATGGCACTTCAATACCAAGGTCTCCTCTTGCAACCATTATTCCATCGCTAACATTTAAAATTTCATCAATATTTTCTACCGCATCAAATTTTTCTATTTTTGCAAAAATAGAGATATTGCTATCTTTTAAGATTTCTTTTGCGTTTTTAATATCATAAGCATTTTGTACAAAAGAAATAGCAACAAAATCAACCTCATTTTGCATACCCCATAATAAATCATCTTTATCTTTTTG
This sequence comes from Campylobacter canadensis, assembly GCF_013177655.1. Taxonomy (NCBI): domain Bacteria; kingdom Pseudomonadati; phylum Campylobacterota; class Epsilonproteobacteria; order Campylobacterales; family Campylobacteraceae; genus Campylobacter; species Campylobacter canadensis. Next base: position 1,776,702 of record NZ_CP035946.1, on the reverse strand, counting down.
AGTTAATACATCAATATTTATCTTAGTATTTGGAAAATTAATACCCTTATTAGATGATAATTTACCTTCATTATGCACCTTGCATTCAATAAACTCATCATTAGTATTAACAACCTCAATTTTAATTGAACCATCACATAAAAATATAAATTCACCATTTTTCACTAAAGATAAAATTTCATTGTAATTTGTACTAACTTTATAATGATTATTAGATATTTGTTGTGCATTTATTGTGCTTTTATAAATATCTAATCTATCATCTTTTTTTAGCAAAAAGGGTTCAGGTAGCTCTAAAACTCTGATTTTAGGTCCTGAAATATCTTGTAAAACACCTATATTTTTACCAAGTTCTTTTGAGATTTTTCTTACATTTTGCAAGTTTTTTAAATGATAATCTCTTGTGCCGTGAGAGAAGTTAAGACGAAAAACATTAACTCCTGCTAATATCAATTCTTTTATTTTATTTTCACTTGCTGGTCCTAGTGTTGCTATAATTTTTGTTTTTTTCATTCTTGCCCCCTTAATTCTTTATTAAATAAAGCTTCATTAAATTCTAATTGTAAATATTCGCACACTTGTTTTAAGTCTCTAAAAGCATTGCCAAGGCAGCTTGTTGCACCTGGAGATGGGGTCATATTAAAGATTATTCCACCGCCTGGATTAATACTTGCTTCTCCTAGCATTAATTTTTTTTCAGTTTTATTTAGCACTTGTGGGCGTACTCCACCAAAACCTTTTGCATAATAAATATCATCAGTACTTAAGGTTGGAACGATTTTTCTAGCATCTTTTACAAAAAGTTTTTTGTTGTAAAATGGAAGTTCAAATAAATAATTATATAAAATATAATTTCTTATTGTTTTATCTTTCATTAAATCAAGTAGGATTTTAATTGTAGTTGAATCAAGCCTTAAGGTTTTAAAAAATTCTGGTAAAGATTTAAGTCCGTGATATCTTTCTAGCTTAGGCAAACATAAGGCTGTTGGTCCAAATCTTGTATTCATATCACATAAAATATCAGGGTCGCCGTGTAAAGCAGCAAATGGTAATTTAGGGTTTTGCACCATATAAACCTTACCATTTAATAAATGTTTTTTAGTTAAATAAAAACTACCTGCTACAGGTAAGCAGGCAAAATCAAGCCCATAACCCATTTTGTGTGCTAAAAATAAAGAATGTGCTCCTGCATTTACCACAACAAAATTTGCACTAAAACTAGCACCACTCGCACTATTTAAATGAAATTCATCGCCTTTTTTATAAATATTTACTATTTCTTCATTAAAAAATATTTGGTTATTTTCATTTGCTTTAAGCGCTTCTTTAGCAAGGCTTTCACTCATTTTTCCAAAATCAACTGTTGTGTAAGTATCTCCTGCTAAAGCACCCATTGCTACTATTTTTTCTGGTCTATCGCCGCCTTTTGCACCTTCAACAATTTTAGGCTCTATTTCTTTTAATTTTTCTTTATCAAAAAATTTAATATATGGATACAAATCTTTAAATTCTTCGTATCTTTTTTGCATAAATTCGCATTCTTCTTCACCGACTGCTAAAGCCATTTTCTGATGCGAATACATAAAAACTTCTTGCGCATTTACAAGTTTGCCATAGTTAATAATCATATCCGCATTAGGTTTTACTTTGCTTGCTTTTTCATAGGTATAATTTGTTTCTATATCACCTATGTGAATTGTTTGTGAATTGCTTGTACCTGCTGAATTTAAGGTGCTAAGAGCGTGATATTTTTCAATAAGAGCAACTTTTTTTACATTTGTATATTTACTCAATTCATAAAAAAGCGCTGCACCACTTATACCGCCACCAACTACAATAACATCAAAATGCTGTGTCATTTCCAATCCTTTTAATAAAATTATTATAATTTAGTTCATAATTTTAAACTACTAATTAACTTAAGCATTCCTTTAAAAATTAAATCTTTTTCATTGATTGCATTTTTAAAGTATTGATTTAAGTAGCAAGCATCACCGCCAGTTAGGTAAATGGTTTGATTTTGAGCAAACTCGCTAATGCTTAAAATAATACTTTTTAATACTGCATAAGAAATCGCATCTTTTGTAGAGTTTGGTAACAATGTTAAGTCAATCTTTGTATTTAATTGATAATCAAGTCTTGAAGAAATATTTTTATAAGCGTTTAAGTAAGCATTAAGTCCTGGCAAGATAAAACCACCGCAATGTTTATTATTTTGCATTTTATCAACTGTTATTGCACTACCAGCATCAACGATAATACCATTTTCTATGCAATAACAAACCGCAATTCTATCAACCCCAAGACCTAAATAATCGCTATTTAATTTAAAATAAGGCTCAAGGTTTATATAATTATCTGGCAAGATAGAATAGTTTGGATTAACACAAATATAATAAGCTTTTTTGCTAATATTTTTTGGATTAAAATCGCTAATATTTATTCTATGAGCTTTATTACTTTCATAAATACAAGCGGTGGTATTTCCAATATCAACTAAAATCATTTTAAAATATATCTTTTCAAATTAAAAATTATACTATCTTTACTATCAAAAAATACTTGTGATTTTACTTTTCCTGCATTATTTAGTTTAAACACTTTAATTTTTTCTAAATTCTCATCGTATTTTATTACATATCCTAAATATTCAGCTAAATAAAGGTACTTATTTTCATTTTGTATAAATGCAACATAGTTTGCATATTTTTCTTTTGCTGTGCTAATTTGCTGTAAAGACATATCATATTTTATAATGCTTCCATCGCTTGTAGCTACGAAGATATTGTTAAAATCACTTAAAACATATTTAATAGATAATAATTTTTCTTTTATATTGTATTTTGCAGATGCAATTTGAGAAAGTACAAGCAATTTGCTAGAACTTGCTGCGATTACTTCATCATCTTTTGCATCTAAATAAATAATATTATTAAAAAAATCTAAATTCCCTACGCTAATATTTTTTAAATTTTGCTTATTTTCATAATCAATCAAGGCTAGTTTTCCATCTAAAGTAGCAAAAATAATTATATTATTCATAAAAATAGGTTGAACATTATTTTTTATAACGCCAGTAGCTAAGGCATTGCTTTGGGTATAAATAAATTCTTCATTGTCTAAATCAAATACATAAATATCATTATTTGCACTTAGCAAAGCAAGAATATTATCTTTAAGACTAGCTGATACTATTAAGGAATTAAAATCATAATCTAAAATTTCTTCATTGTTTTTAAATAATTTTAAATTTCCTTTAATATCACAATATATTTTGTAATCATCACTTTGATTTACTAGCTTGTAATTTTTTAGACTTTTATCTTCTTTTTCTTTTTTGTATGAACTTGAGTTTAATTTAATGAAATCTTCTGGTTTGTAATATTGTTTTGAAGCAGAACAAGCAGTGAAAAATATTGCCAATAAGATAAAAATATATTTTTTCATTATTTTCCTTGATAGTGTTTTAATCTTTGTGCGTCTTGATAAAATATTGAATTTGTAGGAATAAGTTCAAGAATATCTTTTGCTTGAGTGATTTTATTTTCTTGCAATAAAGCATAAGCTTGATTTAATAATTTTATATCTTTTAAAAATATTTCACTTTGAAAATTTCTACTTTCATAAAGTTGAATAAGTAATGCATCTTCGTTTGTAGGCTTAAATTCGCTTAATTCTTTTTTATATTTATCATCATTCATAATTAAAGCTAAATATAAATTAGAATTTAAAGATTTTAATTGCTTAAGCTCATCTTCATTATAATTTTTTTCTAGTTTTAAAAATAACTCATTTGCCTTTAAAAAATTATTTTCTTTTGTTTTGTTATTTACATAAATACCAATACTAACAGCCAAGAATAATACTATTAAAACAATTATAAAAAACTTATATTTTCTAAAAAATCTTTCTAATCTAATACTAATTTCATCAAATGCGTATGAATTTTCTTTCACTAATTAATCCTTAAAATATTGTTTAAAAAAATATTTTAACTGCTTTTTGTTAATCTAAATCTATAAAAATTATATATAATAGTCATTTTTACTAAAATTAAAAGGCTTTTTATGGTAGATAAAATCTTAATTAATCGCTTAGAAAAACTTAGTGCATTAAAATTAGATGATTCTCAAAAAGATGAGATGATAAATGATTTTAATGATATTTTAAATTTTGTTGAAATTTTAAATTCAGTTGATACTAAGTCAGTTAATATTGAAAATTCTTCTTTTACACCTTTAAGAGAAGACATAGCAAAAAATTCTAATATAATAAGTGATGTTTTAAATCACGCACCTAGCAAAGAAGAAACTTTTTTTAAAGTTCCAAAGATTATAGAATAGTTTTAAGGAGAAAGTATGGAAAATCAATTACTAGAAATGAATGAACTTTTAGCGTTTATGAAAGAAAATAACGCTTCAGACTTACACTTAGTTCCAGGAAAAAGACCAATTATAAGAATACACGGTGTTTTAACGGATTTAGAATTTGATATTTTAACACCAGATGTAATTAAAAATTCTTGCTATAGCATTATCTCAGATTCTCAAAAAGCTTCTTTAGAAGAGACAAAAGAATTAGATTTTGCATATCCTGTAAGAGGGGTTGGTCGTTTTAGGGGAAACTATTATTATGTGGAAGAAGGCAAGCTTGCAGCAGCCTTTCGTATGATTCCTGATACCATTCCTAGCCTTGATGAGTTAAAATCTCCTGCAGTTTTTAAAGAATTAATTAAAAAAGAAAAAGGTTTAATTTTAGTAACAGGAGCAACAGGTAGTGGTAAATCAACAACACTAGCTGCTATGTTAAATGAAATTAATCAAACAGAAAGAAAGCATATTTTAACAATTGAACACCCAGTTGAATTTATGCACCAAAGTAAAAAATCAATTTTTTCATACAGAAACGTTGATATAGATACTAAAAGCTTTAAAAATGCGCTTAAATCAGCTTTAAGACAAGACCCTGATATTATCTTAATCGGTGAGATGAGAGATAAAGAAACAATAGAAGCTGCTATTACTGCTGCTGAAACAGGACACTTAGTTTTTGGAACACTTCATACTAACTCAGCAGCACAAACCATTAACCGTATTGTAGATAGCTTTGAAGGAAGCGAACAAGAGCAAATTAGAAATATGCTTTCATTCTCTCTTAACGCTATTGTTTCACAATGCTTAATTCCAAGAAATGGCGGTGGCCGTGTTGCGATTCACGAAATTTTAATTAATAACTTTGCTATTGCAAATTTAATTCGTGAAAATAAAAATCATCAGATTTATTCGCAAATGCAGTTAAATCAACAAGCAACAGGTATGAGAACACAAACTCAAAGTTTAGTTGAAGCGGTAAAGGCTAATTACATTACTAGAGAATTAGCTTTAAGATATAGTACAAATTACAATGAATTGATGAATTTAATATGAATCATTCTTTAATTTTTGACTTTGCTGTTTTAGCTATTGTGTTTGTTTTGGCTATAAATGGTATATGGCGTGGACTTGTAAGAGAAGGCTTTGGTTTAGCAGGTATAGTTTTTGGTGTTTATTTAAGCACCAAAAACGCAAGTACAGCAGGGCAATTAATAAAAGAACATATTTATAAAAGTGATAATGAAGTATTGCTAACTTTATTTGGTTTTGTGATAATATTATTATGTATATGGTGCTTGTTTATCATTGCTGGTATTTTTATTTCTAAACTAGTTAAGTTAAGCGGTTTAGGTATGATTGATAAAATTTGTGGTTATTTATTTGGGGTAGCAAAAATTTTTATTATTATTTCAATTATAATCACTACAATAAGTAATATACCTGTGTTAAATAAAAAAGTAGCTGAGACTTTAAAAGATTCTTTTATGTATCCTACTTTATTAGCAGTTGGTTCTTCGTTAGCAAAGGTTAGTTCTGTTAATGAAATATTAGAAAAAAACGAATTAAAATTAGATAAAGACAAATTACAACAAATTTCATTTAAGGAGTAAAATATGGAAAATGTAGAATATGATGTTTTGTTAGATGAGTTTAAAAAGATTTTAAAAAGCAAGGGCTTAAAATATACTTCTCAAAGAGAAAATATGCTTAAATATTTATATCATCAAGAAGGACACTCAACACCTGATGAAATTAATGACGCTTTAAAAAAGATGGATTCTGGTGCTAGTATAGGTATTGCAACGGTTTATAGAACTTTAAATTTATTAGAAGAATCAGGTATGGTAACCTCAATTTCACTAGGAGCTGAAGGTAAAAAATTTGAATTAGCAAATAAGCCACACCACGACCATATGATTTGCAAAACTTGTGGAAAAATTATTGAATTTCAAGATGATACAATTGAAAATAGACAAATTAAAATCGCAAAAGAGCATAATTTTAAATTGTCTTCACACTTAATGCAGTTATATGGAACTTGCTCTGATTGTCAAAAAAATAAATAAGGAGATAAATTAATGTTTGAAAACCCACTAGAACAGCAAAAAATTGCAAAATTACAAGAATTAAGAAAAAAGGGAATAAATCCTTATTCTCATTTTGTTAGTAAAAATATGATGATAAAGGATTTTAAAGAAAAATTTGCTTATATAAAAGAGCAAGAAGAAAAAAAGGCACAAGAACTTTGTGAATTAGTAGGAAGAGTAAAATTCTTAAGAGATGGCGGAAAGGCTGTTTTTGCAAATATTGAAGATTTTAGTGAGAGTATTCAAATATATTTTAATAAAAATGATTTAGGCGATGAATGGTTTAGTGATGTTAAAAAATTCATTGATGTTGGTGATATTATTAAAATTAATGGCTTTGCTTTTGTAACGCAAAAAGGTGAATTCTCAATTCACGCTAAAAGTTTAGAATTGGTTACAAAAAGCATTTGCACTCTACCAGAAAAATTTCACGGCTTAACAGATATTGAAAGTAGATATCGCCAACGCTATTTAGATATGATAATGGATAGTAGTGTAAGAAATGATTTTGTAAATAGAAGTAAAATTATTTCTTTTATTAGAAGATATTTTGAAGATTTAGGCTTTTTAGAAGTTGAAACTCCTATGATGCACGAAATTGCAGGTGGAGCAAACGCAAGACCTTTTATTACCCATCATAATACTTTAGGAGTAGATAGATTTTTAAGAATAGCTCCTGAATTATTTTTAAAAAGATTAATTGTTGGTGGTTTTGAGGCGGTTTTTGAACTAAATAGATGTTTTAGAAACGAAGGAATGGACCTTACTCACAATCCTGAATTTACAACAATTGAGTTTTACTGGGCTTATCACACTTATCATGATTTAATGGCTTTAACTGAAGATTTATTAAGCAAATTAATAAAACACTTAAACCTAGATACCATAATTGAATATGATGATAAGCAAATTGATTTTAGTACGCCTTTTAAAAAGATAAGCTATAAAGATGCTTTAATACAAATAGGCAATATTGATGAAAATATTTTAAACGATAAAAATGCAATTATTGAAAAGCTAAAAAGCGTAGGAGTTAGTGTAAATTCTAATTATGATTTAGGTAAATTATACTCAGAATTATTTGATGCTTTTGTAGAAGACAAACTTATAAATCCTACATTTATTACAGATTTTCCTGTATCAATTAGCCCTTTAAGCCGTAGAAGCGATAAGGATGAAAATATAGCAGAAAGGTTTGAGTTATTTATAGCTGGTAAAGAATTAGCAAATGGTTTTAATGAGTTAAATGACCCGCTTGACCAATACGAAAGATTTTTAGCTCAAGTTGAAGCAAAAAAAGCAGGAGATGACGAAGCTTGCGAAATGGATGAAGATTTTGTAACCGCATTAGCCCACGCAATGGCACCAACTGCAGGAGAAGGAATTGGAATTGATAGACTTGTAATGATGCTAACAAATAAAAAATCAATTAAAGATGTAATATTATTTCCTGCAATGAGACCAAAAAACTAAAAGGAGAAAAAGATGGATATGATTTTTGATTTAATAAAAAAAGAGTTTAAAAGGCAAGATGAAAACCTTGAGATGATAGCAAGTGAGAATTTTACATATCCTGAAGTAATGCAAGTTGCAGGTAGTGTACTTACAAACAAATACGCAGAAGGCTACCCAGCTAAAAGATATTATGGTGGCTGTGAAATAGTTGATGAAATAGAGCAAATAGCAATTGATAGATGTAAAAAATTATTTAATTGTAATTACGCAAATGTTCAAGCACACTCAGGCTCTCAAGCAAATCAAGCAGCCTTTGCAGCCTTAATTAACCCTAATGATGTAATTTTAGGTATGGATTTAAGTGCTGGTGGGCATTTAACACATGGAAGCAAAGTAAATGCAAGTGGTAAAGTATATAAAAGTTATGGCTATGGTGTTGATGAAAATGGTTTTTTAGATTATGAAAATATAGAAAAAATCGCTATGGAAGTTAAGCCAAAATTGATAGTTTGTGGTGCTAGTGCTTATTCGCAAATCATTGATTTTGAAAAATTTAGAAAGATTGCTGATAAAGTAGGAGCATATTTATTAGCAGATATTGCTCATATTGCAGGATTAGTGGTAGCTAATTTACACCCAAGTCCATTTCCACACGCACATATCGTAACATCAACCACTCATAAAACACTTCGTGGAACTCGTGGTGGAATAATTATGACAAATAGTGAAGAAATAGCTAAAAAAGTTGATAGTGCTATTTTTCCTAATCTTCAAGGCGGACCTTTAATGCATTTAATAGCAGCAAAGGCAGTTGGTTTTGCAAAAAATTTAGAACCAGAGTGGAAAATTTATGCAAAACAAGTGCTTGATAATTGTGCTGTTTTAGCAAATGAATTAAAAAATTATGGTTATAAATTAGTAAGTGGTGGAACTCAAAACCACCTTTTATTGCTTGATTTTAGCGATTGTTCTTTTAGTGGAAAAGATGCGCAAATTGCTTTAGAAAAAGCAGGAATTACAGCAAATAAAAATTCAGTTCCAAATGAAAAACGCTCACCTTTTATAACAAGCGGATTAAGATTAGGAACCGCAGCTTTAAGCGCTCGTGGTATGAATGAAGATGATATGAAAGAAATTGCTAAGATGATTCATAAGGTTTTAAGCAATATTAATGATGAAAAAATAATTTTAGATGTAAGAAACGAAAGTAAAAAATTATGTAATAAATACCCACTTTATAAGGATTTAAAATGTTAAGCTCAAATGATTTAGCTTTAATTAAGATTATAAATTCTCACTATTTTATAAAACGAGATAATATTGTAAGTAAAATAGAGCATAAAGGTAGAATTTTATATAATAAATTTGAAAGAATTAACGAGTATTTATCTCCGCAAATAATGAAAGAGCACGCAGAAGGTAAAATTGTTGTAGCTCATAATTTAATAAATGCTGCCGATAAGGTTGAAAATATTGTATTTGATTACAATGGTATAAATGCGGAAAGATTTTATCATAGAGCACAACTTATGTTAAGAGAAGAGGGCTTTATTAATTTTACTGCTTATACAAGTAAAACAAGAGGGCATTTGCATTTATATATTCATAAAGGGCATACTGCTTTTAGTGAAGGTTGTGCATTAGCGTCTAAATTATCTGCAATGATGGCACAAAGAATGCCTGTTGAATGGAGAGTCTTTCCTACTTTAGATTTACCTCGTGAATATAATATTTTAGCATTGCCATATGAGGTTTATCAAAAAGAGCGTGGCGCTGCTTGGTCTAAACATATGTAAAAGGAGATTATATGGAAGAAAATAAATTTGATGAGTTATTAATACAAACTGATAATAAACAAGACAAACATAAAAAAATGATATTTCAAATTATTTTATTTATTATAGTTGTTTTATTGGTTGCTATTGGTGTAAAAATAGTTTTAAATCAAGATTCAACGAGTGATAATACACAACAAAATATAAATACAAATTTTGAAAGCAAAGATGATAACGATGTATTTGAAAATATAGCGGTAAAACAAGAACAAGTTGATAGCGGATTTAATGAAATAGCAAATAAAATTCAGCAAAATAATTCAAATATAAATACTCAATTACCACAAGCAAAAGAAGAAAGCAAACAACAAGGTATTTTAGATGTAATTGAAAAAACACAAAGTAAAGAAGAACAAAAAGAAATTAAAGTGGTAAAAGAAGCAGTAAAAGAAAAAGTTGCTGATAAAAAAGATAATATAAAACAAGCTTTTGATAGCATTCAAACAAACAAGCCTGTAAAAACACAAGCACAACAAACTAATAAACAAAATGTGCAAACAGCAAATAAGCCATCAAATTCAGGTAATACCTTTATACAAGTTTATGCGGGAAGAAATCTTGATTTAAATTCACATGAAATTAAAAAACTAGACAATCTAGGCTTAAACTATAAAGTTGTAAAAGATGATACAACTGGTATTAGTAGAGTTATTGTTGGTCCTTATAACGATAGTAAGGAAGCTTTAAAATACATTAGAGAAAATGTAAAGAAAGACGCCTTTATTTATCGTGCAAAATAAATTATGTTTTGGAGTGATAGGTAATCCTATCGCTCATTCTAAATCTCCACATATTCATAATTTATGGTTTAAAGAATTTAATTTAAACTATGATTATAAAGCTTATTTAGAAGATACTTTATCTTTACAAAATAGAATTTTAAGCTTAAAGGGTGCAAATATAACTGTGCCATTTAAAGAAGAAGTTTTACAATATGCAGATATTTGTAGTGATGAGGTAAAAATCATAAAAGCAGCAAATACAATAGTAAATGACAATGGTATTATAAAAGCTTACAATACAGATTTTTATGGTTTTATAAAGGCATTGCAAAATTATGATTTTAAACGAGTTTTATTGCTTGGAGTAGGTGGTGCGGCTAGGGCTTGTGCTTATGCTTTAATGAAAAATAATATTGATTTTACTGTTTTTAATCGTAGTAAAAAAGAGGATTTTATTTGTAAGGTTGAAAATGAACTTTATGAATTTAATTTTGATGTAGTTGTAAACTGTACTAGCTCTAGCTTAACTGGGCAATTACCTTGCAGTATTGAGCTTTTAAATAAATTAAAAGCTAAAGCTAAGATTGTTTATGATTTGTTTTATACAAAATCAGTTTTTTTAGAATATTTTGAAAATGCAATTAAAATTGATGGAAAGCTAATGCTTTTATATCAAGCAGCCTTAGCAGCAGAATATTTTTATAATATAAAGATAAGTGATGAACTCGTCAAAAAAAGTGAAAAAATCATTTTTTAAACAAATTCAAGGTTTAAATTCTTTAATTTTTGGTAAAAATAGCGAAGATTTAGCATTAAAATGGCTAGAAAAAAATCGCTTTAAAATTATAAACAGGAACTATTCTTGTAGGTTTGGCGAACTTGATATAATAGCAATAAAAGAAGATATTTTACACTTTATTGAAGTAAAAGCAAGTATAAATTATGAAAGCGAATATAGATTAGATAATAAAAAAATGCAAAAAATTATAAAAACAATACAAGTTTTTTTACAAAAAAATGATGATTATGCAAATTATGCTTATTGTATTGATTTAATAAGTATCAATAATAATAAGATTAATTTTATAGAAAATATTTATATATGAACGCATATTTTTTAGTAATTTTGGGTGCTGTTTGCTGGGGATTTAGTGGTTTTTGCGCTGAATTTATTTTTAAAGATAAGCTAATTGATTTAAATATATTGATTGATTTAAGATTGTTTTTTTCTTCTTTGCTTTTGTTTTTAATATCATTTTTTAGCAAAAAAGGTGTAAAAATTGCTTTAAGTTATGAAAATATAAGAGATTTACTTATTTTTTCTTTTTTAGGTATTTTTATGTGCCAATATACATATTTTTATACTATTAAGCTAAGTAACGCAGCTATTGCAACAGCACTTCAATACACAGCACCAATTTTTATTATGATTATTTTTTGTATTAAAGAAAAAAGATTTGCAAGAAAAAATGAACTATTAGCAGTATTTTTTATGTTTATTGGTGTTGTGCTTTTATGTACTAATGCTGATTTTTCTTCTTTTAAATTAAGCAAAGAAGCTTTGATTAGTGCTTTATTGTCAAGTTTTGGGGTTGTATTTTATTCTCTTAGCGCAAGAAGACTTAGTAAAGAATATAGCATACTTTTAATTCTTGCTTATGCTATGCTTTTAAGCTCTATTGTTTTTGGAATTTATCTTAAAATATGGAATATAAAGCTTGATTTAGACTATAAAGCCCTTTTAGCCTTAATTATGATAATTACAGTAGGTACAGCACTTGCATTTACTTTGTTTATGCTAGGAATAAATAAAATAGGAGCATTAAAAGCAAATATAATAGCCACACTAGAGCCAATTAGCGCTGCTTTATTTTCTTATTATTTTTTAGGCAGTGCGTTGTTATTTTATCAATTAATTGGTTTTGTACTTATTTTATTTAGCATAATTATTGCAATGAAGATAAAGTAAAATTAGTAGATAACTTTTTAGCAAAAAGCACATTTATAAGTAGGTGCTTTTTACTTGTAATCTTTTAAAGCTTCTTTTAAATTATTTTTATATTCTTTTATTAATTCTTGCGGGGATAAGATTTTAATATCAGGTAGCCAAGTTTTAACAAATCTTAAAATTTCTAAAGAATTTGTATATTCAATTTCTATTTGTAAAGGAGAATTATTAATTATTTTTTGACTTTTAAAAAATTTTTTCATATCAGCTTGAAAATATTTGCTTATATTTTCGCTTATTTGCAAGCGAGCAATTTTTCTTGGACAATCATATAAACTTAAAGAATTGCTCATAGCCTTAATTTTCATATCAACACCGCTTGGAAAATCTTTAACTAAGTATTTTTTTGATTTTTGAATTTCTTTTATAAATGCTAGTCTTCTTAAAAAAATATTATTATTGTGTTTTAATAAAGCATAATAATTTTTATCGCTATAAATTATTTTTAAAAAAATAGCATCATTTATCGTTGTATCAACACAAATAAGATTAATTTTATAATTAAATCTTTTACTTTGAAGCAATTGTTTAATAAAAGCAAATTCCATTTTATTAATTAAGTTATCTTGCAGTGGATTATCTATTGCAACAAAATTTTCTTTAAATAAGTTTAATATTTCTTCGGCATTATTTTCATTTAAATACCTTATAACACTTTGTGAAGCTAAAAATTCATCATAAGTGTATTTATCTCCGTTGTAATATTTAATTACTTCAGAAATATCAGGTAAAGCAGGTTTGTATATGTAATTTTTTTTACTTTTATCAACATAAATATATTCACCAAATTCAGAAGATAAAATATGCTGGATATATTTACTAAAGGTTTGTTTTGAAAGTTGAAAATTTTTTATAAAATACTCGCTAGTAATTCCATCTTTATGCTCATATATACCTTTTAAAATTTTAAAATAAATAATTAAAATATCAATGGAATTAGCCATTTTTCTTCCTTTTTAATTCTTTGCATAAAGCAAAGAATTTTATTTTAAATTAAACATATGATTTAAAGGGCCTCTACCCTCGCCTAAATTCGGTGCAAATTCCATTGCATTTTGAGTGTAAAGTTTAGCCTTTGTTACAGCGTCTAGCTTACTCATTCCATTTGCAAGATTTGCAGCAATTGCAGCGCTTAAAGTACAACCAGCACCATGGTCATTTGTTGTATTTAATAATTTTCCTTCAAGCTCATAAAAATCTTTACCATCGTAAAAATAATCAAGCGCCTTATCAAAGTATTTTCCACCTTTTGCAATTACACTTTTTGCACCTAAATCAATTAATTTTTTTGCACTATCTTTTAGCCTTTCAAGATTATTAATCTCAAAACCGCAAATTAATTCAGATTCAAGTTTATTTGGAGTTAAAATATCTGCATATTGAATAAATTCATTTTTGTACAGTTTAAAATCTTCATCATTAATCAATCTAGCCCCACTTTTTGCAAACATTACAGGGTCAATAACAACATTTTGTGGTTTATATTTTTTAAAATTATCTATGCTAATTTTAATTAGTTCAGATGTTCCCATAAGTCCAGTTTTTAAAGCTTTTGGAACAATATCGCCAAAAACAGCATCATATTGTTTTTGCACAATATCAGCACTCATTTGACTAAAGCCATAAACACCTTTTGTATTTACCGCAACCACGCTTAATACTATTACCATACCAAAAGTATTATGCATTGTAAATGTTTTTAAATCAGCCTCAAGTCCGCTACCACCACTACAATCGCTACCTGCTATTGTTAATACTGCATTCATATTTTCTCCTTCAATTTTTTAAAAAAGCCTTGAATGTTACAATTAATTTTTAAACTCAAAGCAATAAAAATTATCGCTAAAAGAAAAAAATAAATTTTTCATTTGCATAAGGTGTTTAGGGCTTGTAAAATCACTAATTTTAAAGTCAATTAAAGCCATACTTTGTTTTTTTGCATTGTAAGCAAAACCTAGCTTTTCTAAATAAAAAATAAATTCATAATAATTAATACTAAATGTAATATCACTATTTGCATAAAATTCTTTTAAATCTACTTCAAAAAAAGAATATAAATTATGTTTTTTGAAAATTCTAATTGTAAAATCATTATGTTTTTTAAAATAATCAAAGGATAAAAAATATAATTTTTCACATTTTTGCTTTATAAAATACAAAAAATCATAAATATTAGGGCAAAGTTCGCCTTGAAATTCTTTATAACTTTTTAAAAATTCATTAGCAACTTCGTGATTTAAGCTATGTTCTTTAAAAGTTATTTTATGTTCGCTAATAAAGGCAAAATTATTATTTTGCACCAATTCACATGCAAAACTATCAAATAATTCATTTGCTAGAAAAAAGGCGTTTTTGCTTTTTAATTCGTGCAAATAAATGTGTTTGAAAGCAAATTGACAATTTTTCTTTTGAATTTGTCTTAATTTTTCATATGGTTCAATTATATAAAAATTAATATCTTTTAATACCTCTTCATTATTTTCTTTTAAATAAGTATAAAAATCTTTTAACAAATAACCTTCATTTGCCCCAATCTCAATCACATCGCAAGGTAGCTTTATCTCATTATTTTTTACTAAATTTACAAAGTGCTTTGCAAGTGTAAAAGCAAATAATTCTCCAACGCTAACGCAGGTGTAAAAATCCCCTTGCTTGCCAACTTTTTGAAAGCTAGAGTAATATTTTTTACTCCATTCATCAAAATACTTAGAAAAAATCATTTTAAATACTTATTAATTTCTTCAATAAAGCTAAGCGGCTCAACACTTAAACCATTTATAGCAACTCCAAAATGAAAATGCGGTCCGCTAACCCTGCCCGTATCTCCACTTAAACCTACGATATCGCCTAATTTTACTTCATCGCCAACTTTTACTAAAATTTTACTTAAATGATAATATTGAGTAAAAACTCCATAACCGTGGTCAATTATTACACTTTTACCAGCAAAAATTCTATCAGCACACAAAACCACAATACCGTCATTTGCAGCCTTAATTTTTGTACCAATTGCAGCTTTAAAATCAGTGCCAGAATGATAGCTTACAACTTCATTATTAAATAATCTTGCACTACCATAAGCACTTGTAATCTTACTATTTATTGGAAGGATAAATTTTTTATTTAAATAAGCTTTTTTTACACTGTTTTTATAAACTAGATTAGCTTCATTTAATTCTTTGTTTATTCTATTTGTGTTTTTTTTATTTTTTTTAAGTATTTGCGGCTTTGTAATTTGTATATTTTCTTTTTTATATTCTCCAAAAATTAGAGTATATTGTTGTTTTTTAGCATTTTTGTATTCAATTTCATATTCGCCTAATTTTGCCTTATAAAAAGGTGCTAAAATTGCTAGAGTATAGTCTTTAAAAAAATAATTTGTGTAATTTAGTTCACTTTTTATAATCTCATCTTTTGTAATATAGCTTTTTGCATTTTGAATATTTTGCGCAAAAAGTTCTAAGCAAAGACATAAAAATATAATTTTTTTCATTGTTATCCTTTAAAAAATAATTATTTTTATAATAGCAACTTTTGATTTAATTATAAATTTTATAATTTGTTAATTATCATTATCATACATATTTTATTTTATTTTAAGTTTATGATAATAAAATCACTCTCGTAAAAAGAAAGGAAAAAAATGAAAAAAAGCAAAATGTTAAATGATATTTTACCTTTTGTTAAGATAATACATCATTCAAGTGGAAGACTTAGACTTGATGTAAGTTCAAAGATAAAAGAGCTTGATAATTTAGATGAAATCAATTTAGATGATGTTTTTAACATTAAAGGCATTTTAGATTTAAAAGTAAATAAGTTATTAGGCAAAATCACCATTTTATATGATGATAAACTTTTAGCTATGAGTAGTTTTGAGAATTTGTTAAATTCAAAAAACGAAGATGAGATTAAATTAGCATTAAAGGAATTTAACATTGAAGATTGAGCTTAAAATTTCTCATCCTGATTTTTTACAAGATTTGCAAATTAGTGAAGTTTTAAAAGCTTATGAGCTATGCTTAAAAAGCGTGAAAATGTACGAATTTTTTTATAAAGAATTTAAAAATGAGTTGTTTTTTAGATTATGGCAAGAAAGACTTATTTTAAATGATTTGTTTAATTATGAGTATGAATTTGTTTTTGAAGCTAGTTTAGAAGAAGCTTATATTTTAGCTCTTGCACAAGAGTTAAAAATTGTTTATGAATGTAAAAAAGCTTCGTTATTATGCAAAAATAGTGAATGTAAGGACCTTATTTTTAGACTTTGGGCAAGTAGTGTAAATGAAAGCCAAAAAGCTTTAAAAGAAGGATTAGTTGGTTTAAATGAGCCTAATATCAACTCATTTATAAATACCTTGTTAAAAGATATTATAAAATAAGGAGACAAAAATGCCAATTCCGTTTATATTAGGTGCGATTGCAGGTGCAACTTGTGTTAGTGTATATTTAAAAAAAGACAAAATTAAAGAAAATTTAAGTTCTTTAAAAGATGAAAATTTTGCTAAAAGTGCAGGAAAATGTGTAGAAAACACAATTAATAAAATTCAAAATTTTAAATTACCTTGTATTTGCGAAAAAGCAGCGCAACAAAATAATGCAAAAAGTAAAAAAGCTGCAAAATAATGCTTAGCTCAAATAGATTACCAGCTGACCATTTTTTAAGCAGCTCTTTAAATTCTTTTTTTAGCACACAGAATTTAAATTCATCTTTATATTCTGGTGCTATGAGTTACCTTGCAATATCAACTAGCAACAGTATTGCAAAGAGTGAGTATAAAAATGCCTTGCTTTCAGCAGCAAGTGCTTTGATATTAAAAAATACATTAGGAGATAAAATGACAAACCAAAATACAAACCAAAATACAAACCAAAATTTATGCCCAAATTGCCAAAACCCATATTTAAATACTAACAATAATCAAAATAACCAAAACAATTCAAATAATAATGGGCTTTTAGGTAATTTATTTTCAAATAATAATTCATCATCTTTTTTATCAAGCCCTTTATTTAAAGGTATGTTAATTGGCGGAACAATTGCATATTTTTTATGCAATAAAGATGCAAAAGATAATTTAGCAAAAGTAGTTGCAAAGGTGCAAAATTATACAAGTGCTGCATTAGAAGAATTTAAAGAGCAAGTAGAAGATGCAAAAGCTTCAATGCAATAATGTAATTCATTACAGTAAAAAACGCTTAAGAATTCGTTTGCTTTCACTAAATGAAAGTGTTGATGTTAATATTTTAGTAAGTGATTTTGCTAATGTATTTCCATCATTTTTCATAAGCGTTATGCTTAATGCAAAATGTATTAGTTTTAGCAAGATTGATGATATAAGTGAAGATGAGGTAAATAAAATTTGTGCTTATTTTAATGAGTATAAATTAGTAAAACTAAAGCATAAAAAAGAAAAACCAAGTAAGGCAAATATTTACGCATCTTTATTAGCCTTAGCTAATTCTTATACAAGTAATCCTGTTTTAGATAAGCAAGCAAGTTTGCTTACTTCATATCCTTTATTAAAAGAAGGTTTGCTTGATTTAGTTGAAAATGGGCTTACTTCACATGTTTTAGAAGCAGCAGCAGTAGCAGTATCGCTTTTAAGAAAAGATTATAAAGCAGCAAATAGTACTAATTTTATGCTAAATATTGGCGAATATATTGAAGAAAGTGCAGTTTTAAAAAGCGATGATTTAGTAAAAGAATTAGCAAAACCGCAATTAACACACGCTTGGGTGGAAGAAAATAACGAACTTGTAAAAAAGTCTACTGATGAATTAAAAATAGGAGATATTGTTGTAGTTAGCACAGGAGAAGCAATCGCAGTTGATGGATATATTGTAGATGGCGATGCAAATGTAAATTGTGTTAGTATGACAGGAGAAGCTAATGCGGTATTTAAAGAGCGTGGAGATAGGGTTTTAAGCAGTACAATAGTTGAAGAAGGTAGAATAAAAATTTGGGCAGAGGCAGTTGGAGAAAATACAACCACAGCAAAAATTTTGCATTACATGAAAGACTGCTTAGAAGAAAAATCGCAAATTGGAAAAAAGGCGGTAAATTTAGCAAATTCTTTAGTACCATTTACGCTTAGCCTAGCAGCAATTGCGTATTTATTTAATGGCTCTAGCGCACTTGCATCTGTTTTACAGGCTGATTATTCTTGTGCTTTAAAACTTGCAACCCCAGTTGCTTTTAAAAGCGCAATTTCTTATGCTGGAAAAAGACAAATTCTTTTAAAAGGTTCTCAAGTTTTAGAAAGATTAAGCGAGGTTGATACCTTTGTATTTGATAAAACAGGAACACTAACAAGCGGAGATTTAAAGGTTAAAGCTGTTTATTCTTTTGTAAAAGAATACGATGAGCAGTCTTTATTAAATTTAAGCGCTAGTGCCGAAGAGCATTATTTTCACCCAGTAGCAGAAGCGGTCGTAAAAGCAGCAAAACAAAATGGCTTTTCTCATATTAATCACGGAGAAGTGGAGTTTATTGTTGCACACGGGATTAAAACTAGCATTGATAAAGAAGAAGTAATTATAGGTTCAAGGCATTTTTTAGAAGATGATGAAGGTGTGGATTTTAGCAAAAATGAAGATAAAATTAATGAATTATTAAATAGTGGTCTTACCTTGCTTTATATAGCAAAAGCTAAGCAATTATTAGGTGTAATTGCAATGAGTGATGAGCTTAGGTTTAATTCTAAAGAAAGTATTTTAAAACTTAAACAAAATGGTGTAAAAGAAGTAATTATGCTTACTGGTGATATTTATGATAGAGCAATTAGTGTTGCAAATGAGCTTGGAATTGATAAAGTTTATGCACAGCTTTTACCACAAGATAAAGCACAAATTACTAAAAAGTTAAAAGACGAAGGCAGAAAAATAGCCTTTGTTGGAGATGGGATTAATGATGCGCCTTCTTTAGTTCAAGCTGATGTTGGAATTTCTATGCAAAAAGGTGCTGATATTGCTAAGGCAAGTGCTGATATTGCCTTATTAAAAGATGATATTTCTTGTGTTGTACATGCTAAGATTTTAGCTAATGAAACAATGAAAAAAATTCAAAAGAATTTTAAAAGCACGGTATGGATAAATTCAGCTATTTTATTAGGAGCAGCAAGCGGTATTTTAAACCCAAGTACAACAGCTCTAGCACACAACGGCACTACAATAGCACTTTTAATTAATTCTTTAAAGCAAAATTACAAAGCCTTAAATTAAGGTTTTGTAATAATTGTTAAAATGGGGTATAGATGATTACAAAAAATAATTTAAAACAAGTTTTAGAAAACTTAGGCTTTAAAAATAAAAATGAAAATTATGTAAAAACAATCAATAATTACACACTTTTAATAGATTATAAAAACCAAAGTATTAATTATCCAAAAGAAATAAAAATTCACGATAAAACTACTTCTTTTTAAAAGTTTAAGAATTAAATAATATTTATAATTGATAAAAAGAATGAAAAATAAACTCGTATTTAATGTGTTAAAAATCTTGCAACAATATTTATATGATTAAAGTTTAGCTTTTTCAAGATTAATTAAAAATTCTTTAGCATTTTTTACATTTGATGTAAAATTACCTATTTGCATATTTGATTTTATCACTCTGTGGCAGGGTAAGATAATCAAATATGGATTTTTACTAAGAGCTGTGCCTACTGCTCTATAGGCTTTTGAATTTAGCCTTTGTGCAAGTTCTTTATAGCTTATTAATTCAGCGTAATTTATATTTTTTAATTCTAATAAAACATTTTGTGTAAAAATACTTAAATGTGATAAATCAAGTGGAAGGTTAAAAAAATTAAAATCTTTTTTACAAAAGTATTTTAAAAGCTCATTTTTTGCACTTTTGCTTAAATCGTTTTCATAAAAATCAATTTCATCATCAAGTGTAAAATCAACGCTAATTAAGGCCTTTTTGCTTGCCTTAATCAAAATATTAAAATTATCAATTTTTAGTAAGCTTTGATAATTATGAACCAAAAGAGCCTGTCTTTGAGCTTGAACTTGAGCCAGAATTTTTAAAAAATCCGCTTGATTTAGAACTACTTTTTGAACTTGTGCTTGTTTTATTGAAAGAATTCACACTTTTTTGATAAGCGCTTGGATTTTGATAATGACTTGCCTTTTGATTTGCAAAATTAGAATTATTAAATAATTTATTTCCAATCCAACTACCAATTATCGCACCAGCAACAGAGCTAAGCAAAACTTCTCCTAAAGAATGGCTTGAGCTTATTGAAGAATTAGTAAGTGAGCTTGAATTGTTATCAATTTTTGCATTTTCTGCTTTTATAATTTCATCTAATTCTTCCTTACTTAAAATTCTTTCATTCCCGTTTAATTCTTTTAAAACCACTCTTGTTTCTTCAGCAGGAAATTCTTCTTTAATTTTGTATTGTTTTGGTGCGTATTCTTCTATTATTAAAAAAGAGCCTTGAGCTTGTTTTTGCTCTTCTTGCGCCCCACAAGCGCTTAAAAGTAAGCCAGAAGCTATTGCTGATATTTGTAAGGTATATTTATTCATTAATTATCCTTTATCTTAGATAGTTTTTTATTTTTTATAAATATTTGACTATTTTCAATTTTAATTTTTTTGTTTTTTCCTATTTGTGATAATAAAAATTTTCTTATTTTATCTCTTTTATTTTCTTTGAATTTTAATAAATATTCATTAAGTAGCAGCCATTTTGCCTTTGTAATTACAGGTGTATTTAGCTGGTTTTTTAACAACTCAATTTCATTTCTTAATTCAATATGAACTAATTTTAATTGATTTATTTGATTGATTAAATCTGAATTGATAAGTTGAGTATTATCTTTTTGTACTTGCTCATCTAAAATCACATAAGTTTTATTATTTTCTTTTACTGATTTTAAACTTCCTCTTCTAATTCTATTATAGATTGCTTCTTTGCTTATATTTAATTCTTTAGCTGCATCATTTACTGATAATTTCATCTTAATCCTAAAGAAACTAAAGAGCTAAAAAGCCCTTTAGATATTATAATTTTGCTTCATAGTGTCTTAGCATATAAAGACGCTTAAGCATTTTCTTTCTTGCAGAAATTTTTTGCTTCTTGCGAATTTCTGTCATAGGCTCAAAAAAGCGTCTAGCACGAACTTCAGTTACAATTAAGTTACGGTCAGTTTGCTTTTTAAACTTACGGTACGCTTCGTCAAATGATTCGTTTGGATGAACTTTAATTCCAGGCACGAAAATCACTTCCTTTCTTGTTGAAAATAAAAAGCCTTAAGAATATATAAAAATTGTAAATATTTAATTAAATTGTTTAATTTTTGATACTACAATGTGAAAAATTTGGAGGGTAATTATGATTACACATTATTTAAAAAAAAGAATTTTTACATATTTTTTAGCCACTGCAGTAATTTTTCTTTTACCATTTGTAAGAATAAATAATAATCATTTCTTTTTATTATCATTTGATAAGCAAAAATTACATTTATTTTTTGTATCGTTTAATACAAATGAGCTTTATTTAATGCCGTTTTTATTAATTATGATGTTTGTTTTTATTTTTTTTATTACTAATTTACTTGGTCGTGTATGGTGTGGATGGGCATGTCCTCAAACTCTATTTAGAATGATTTATAGAGATATAATTCAAACAAAAATTTTTAAATTATATGCAGGTAGAAAAAATAAACAAAATCCAATAAGAAATAATATTATAAAAAAAATACTTAGCGTTGTGCTTTTTTATTTTATTTCTCTTGTAGCAGCTAGTAATTTTTTATGGTATTTTATTCCGCCTGAAGATTTTTTTACTTATATTCAAAATCCTAATGAACATTTACTTTTACTGGGAATAGTATTTTTTTTATCTCTTTTTATAACCTTTGATATTACTTATATTAAAGAAAATTTTTGTGCTTATTTATGCCCTTATGCAAGAATACAAAGTGTGATGTTTGATAATGATACAAAGATGGTAATTTATGATGAAGGTCGTGGGGGTTTAATTTATAAAGATGGAGTTAAATTTACTAAAAAGCCTTTAGGCGGAGAATGTATAGCCTGTGAAGCCTGTGTAAAAGTTTGCCCAACTCATATTGATATAAGAAAGGGTATGCAACTTGAATGTATTAACTGCCTTGAATGTGCTGATGCTTGTAGCGTTGTGCAAAGTAGATTTAATCGCCCATCATTAATTAATTGGAATAGTACAAATGCAATTATTAAAAAAGAAAAGATTAAATATTTTAGAGCTAAAACGATAGGGTATTTAATATTTTTAAGTATTTTATTAGTGGGTTTAATTTATAAAGCAAATCACAAAGAAACAATGCTTTTAAATATAAATAGAACAAGCGAACTTTATAGTGTTAAAAAAGACGAAGTTGTTAATGCTTATTCAATTTTATTGCAAAATACAGATAAAAAAGAACATAAGTTTTATCTTGAAATATTAAGCGATGATAAAAATATTTATATTCATAAACCTAAAAAAGCTTTTAGTATTAAAGCAGGTGAAAAAACTCCAAGAATTTTAGTTTTAAAAGCACGATGTGATAGTACATTAAAAGAAGATAAAAATATAAATATAAAATTAAAAGCTTATGCTACTGATGATGATAAGATAAATATAATAAAAGATACGGTATTTATTTACCCTAAAGGAGAATTATGCAAGATAAAAAAACACAAATATTAAAAGTAGCAAGTGAAATTTTCCTTGAAAAAGGTTATGAAAATACAAATTTATTAGATATTACCGCTAAAAATGGTGGCTCTTTAGCTACTATTTATAAATTATTTTCTAATAAAGATGAATTATTTTGTAAAGCTGTTGAGTATTGTTTTGAAGAAAAAACACAAATGCTAATTAAATTAAGCAAAGACTATAATTACAATAGTTTAGAAGAATTTTTATTTGTATTTTCTAAAGAATATTATAAGGTTTTTTACTCTGATTTTAATTTTAAATTTTTTAAATTAGTTAGCGTTGCAATTTATAAAAACAAAGATTTTCAACAAAAAGCCGATGAAGCAGATAAAAAAATTCTTGAAAATTCCTTTGCAAATGCTTTGAGAAAATATTTAGATATTGACGAAGCTTTATGTGAAAAATATGCTGAAATGTATATTAGTATGCTAAGGGGCTCTAATATTTTAGATTTATTTTTTACCACTAAATTAAAGTTAGATGAAGAGCAAATTAATAAACATATTTCTTTTGTAAATTTTATGTTTTTAAAAATGATTAAGTAAGAAATATTTACTTTTTTAATTACAATTACACATAAATTTTTTTAAGGAAGTTATATGAAAATAATATTAAAGACAAGCTTAATAGCTTTAAGCGTTTTTTTAATAGGTTGCAATGATGAAAAAGCAGCACAAAATGCAGCAGCTATGCCAAGTTTAGTTGATGTAAGCAAGGTTATAGCTGAAGATGCAAAGGTTTATTATAAGTATTCAGCTACTTTACAAGCAGATAATTATGTAAGCATAATGCCAAAAATTTCAGGTGAAATCAAAAAAATATATTTTAAAGATGGAGATTTTGTAAAAGCTGGTACTGTTTTATATAAAATTGATGATGAACAAATAAAAGCAAATTATGATGTTTCATTGGCTGATGTTGAGGTAGCAAATGCAAATTATGAAAATGCAAAAACAGATTATGAAAGGTCAGCTGGTCTTTATGAAAAGAAAGCAATTTCTCAAAAAGAATATGAAAGCAAATTAGCAAATTATAAAAGCGCAAAGGCTAATTTAACAAAGGCAAATTCAGCTTTAAAATTAGCTAAATTAAATCTTGATTATACAGAAGTTAAAGCGCCTTTTAGTGGTTTGGTGCAAGATAGTTTAGTAGATGTTGGCTCTTATGCAGTTGCAAATAATACAAAATTAGTAAATATTATTAACCAAGATAATTTAAAAGCAGTTTTTTATATTCCTGATAGTTCAAGTTTAAATTTTAGCTTTAACGGAAAAGATTGGGATTTTGCAAACGCAAAGGCACATTTTAGCCTAAATAATAAAGAATATAATGGAAGTTTAGAATATCTTTCAAATGATATTGAGTTAGCGAGTTCAAAGGCTTATGCTTTATTTAAAAATACTGATTATTCGCTTAAAAATGGAACTTATGTAAATTTAGTAATTGATAATATTTCAAAAGATAATTCTTTTGTGATTAAAAAAGAAAATTTATTACAAGATATCAACGGATATTATGTATATGTAAAGAAAAACAATAAAGCAGAGCAAGTTTATGTAAATCCTATTTTTGATGATGAAAATATAGCAGTAGTTAGTGCAGAAAATTCAAAATTAAAAGTAGGAGATGAACTAATTTTAAATAATTATAAAAAGATTTACCCAGGTGCAAGCGTGGCAACAGATGCTGAATTTAAAGCAATGATGAGTAAGCAAGCTAGCGCTAAAGAAGTTAAGGAATAAAAATGTTTTCAAAATTCTTTATTTATAGACCTGTATTTGCTATTGTTGTTTCTATTATTATAACAATAGCAGGTATTGTTGGTATGAAAGGTTTAGCGGTTGAGGAGTATCCTAATTTAACTTCTCCAAGCATTAATATAAGTGCTACTTATACTGGAGTTGATGCGCCTACATTATCGCAAAATGTTGCTAGTGTGCTTGAAGATGCAATTAATGGTGTTGAAGATATGATTTATATCCAAAGCAATTCAAGCTCAAGTGGTTTATTGCTTATGAATGTGTATTTTAAAGTTGGTAAAGACCCAAGCAAGGCTTTAATTGATGTAAATAATAAAGTTCAAAGCGTTCAAGCAAAATTACCTGATGTTGTAAAAAGATTAGGTGTAAATGTAAATGAAAGCTCTTCAAATATACTTGAAGTAGTAAGTGTTTATTCTCCTGATAATTCAAGAGATGAGATTTATTTAAATAACTATGTAAATTTAAATATTGCAGATGAGCTTAAAAGGGTTGAAGGCGTTGGCGATGTTGAAGTAATTGCAGGAAAAGATTATTCTATGAGAATTTGGCTTGATAGTGCAAAATTAAATAAATACTCAATTAGCACAAGTGAAGTTAGCGCTGCTATAACTGAACAAAATTCAGAATATCCAACAGGAAATATCGGAGATTTACCATTAGAAAATGTAGCACCTTTTGTATATTCAATGAGTGCAAAAGGCAAACTTAGCACCGTGCAAGAATTTGAAAATATAATAATAAAAGCTTTACCAAATGGAAATATTTTAAGATTAAAAGACATAGCAAGAGTAGAGCTTGGAGCTAAAACTTATTCTTTTGCAGGTAGGGCAAATTCTCAACCGATGATTCCAATGATGATTAAATTAAAATCAGGTGCAAACGCAATTGTAGTTGCAAAAGCAGTTGATGCAAAATTAAAAGAATTAAGTAAAACATTCCCAAGTGGAGTTGCTTATTCAGTACCTTATGATACAACCACCTTTGTTCAAAACAGTATAAATGAGGTTGTAAAAACATTTGCAGAGGCTATTTTGCTTGTTTTAATAGTTATGTATATGTTCTTAAAAAATATTCGTACAACTATTATTCCATTAATTGCTGTTCCTGTTTCTTTACTTGGAACTTTTGCATTTTTATATTTATTTGGTTTTTCAATAAACCTTATTACTTTATTTGCCTTAGTTTTAGCAATAGGAATTGTTGTTGATGATGCTATTGTTGTTGTAGAAAATGTTGAGCGTATTTTTAGAAGTGGCATTACAAAAGATGTAAGAGAAGCTACAAAAATGGCTATGGATGAAGTAACAGGCCCTGTAATTTCTATTGTGTTAGTGCTTTCAGCTGTATTTATCCCTGTATCTTTTTTAGATGGTTTTACAGGTCAAATTCAAAGACAATTTGCAATTACCTTAGTAATTTCTGTTTGTATTTCAGGTTTTGTTGCATTAACACTAACACCTGCTTTATGTGGTGTGCTTTTAAAAGACCACGAAGAAAAACCATTTTTTATAGTTAAAAAATTTAATGACTTTTTTGATTGGAGTACAAGTATATTTTCAGCTGGTGTTGCAAAGGTTTTACGCCATGTGATACCTAGCTTGATTGTGGTTGCAATTTTCTTTTATGGAATTTTTGCCTTAGTTAAAATAATTCCAACTTCTTTAGTGCCTAACGAAGATAAAGGCTATATTATTTCAATATCACAGCTTGCTTCAGCTTCAAACATTGATAAAACTGTAGCTTTTAATAATAAGATTTATGAAGTGGCTAAGTCTTATCCAGCGGTTGAACATATGATTTCTTTAAATGGTTTTGATGTTGAAAGTTCAGCTTTATTACCAAATGCTGGTATTAATTTTATTACTTTAAAAGATTATAAAGATAGAAAAGATTTAGGTGAGCTTGGAACGAGTGCTGGTATTGCAAATGACTTAGTAAAAAAAATGTGGCTTAGCAAAGATGGATTTGCCTTTTTCTTTACCCCACCTGCAATTATGGGCTTATCGCTTACTGGTGGATTTGAGATGTATGTACAAAATAAAAGTGGTAAATCTTATGCAGAAATCAAAAAAGATATTGATGTAATGGTTGCAGCGGCAAATAAACGCCCTGAATTATCTCAAGTAAGAACAACCTTAAGCACCGATTATCCAGAATATAAAATAATTGTAGATGAAAATAAGGCTAAGATTTTAGGCTTAAGTCTTTCAAGTGTTTATTCAAGCTTGAATTCTATTTTTGGTTCAGTTTATGTAAATGATTTTACAGCCTTAGGTAAAAATTTCCAAGTTAATATAAAAGGTGATGAAGAATTTAGAAATAAAAAATCTAATCTTGAAAATATTTTTGTGAAAAATTCAAATGCTCAACAAGTAAGCCTTGCTAGTGTTGTAAGCTTAGTGCCAAATACAACCGCAGCAAGTGTTACGAGATTTAATCTTTTCCCAGCTGCAAATGTTACAGGAGCACCAAAAAATGGTTATTCAAGTGGGGATGCTTTAAAGGCTATACAAGAAGTTTTTTATGAAACTATGAACACTGATGAATATTCTTTTGCTTGGGCGGGAAGCTCGTATGAAGAAGTAAATGCAAGTGGAAGTGGAACTACTGCCTTTGTTTTAGGTATGGTATTCGTATTTTTAATTCTTGCAGCACAATATGAAAGATGGTTAATGCCTCTTGCTGTAATTACTGCAGTACCTTTTGCAGTATTTGGAAGTCTTGCAGCTACTTATTTAAGAGGTACAGAAAATGATATATATTTTCAAATCGGACTTTTATTATTAATAGGTCTTAGTGCAAAAAATGCAATATTAATTGTAGAATTTGCAATGGAAGAAAAATATAAAAATGGTTTAGATACTTTTAATGCAGCTATAAAAGCAGCTAAGCTTAGATTTAGACCAATTATTATGACTTCTTTAGCATTTGGTATTGGTATTTTACCTTTAGTTTTTTCAAGTGGTCCAGGTTCAGCAGCAAGACACGCACTTAGTACAGGTCTTATTGGTGGAATAATTTTAGCATCAACTATATCTATTTTATTTGTTCCGCTATTCTTTTACATACTTGAAAATTTAAATGATAAATTAAAAAAAAGGAAAGAAAAAAATGTATAAAAAAATAGCCTTATCTTTAGCCGCAGCAGTATTTTTTACTGCCTGCAGCGTAAATGATTATAATTTAAAAAGTCCAAGTAATCTAACAGAAAATGTAAGTCATTCTAGTATTTATTACAAAGATATTTTTGAAGACAAAAACCTAACTTATTTACTTGATGTGGCTTTATTAAATAACGAAGATTTATTAATTGCTGCTAAGAATTTGCAAATTGCTAATTCTTATTTAAAACAAGCAAAAATAGATAGACAACCAAGCATAAATGCAAAAGCTGGTGCAAGTGTAAGTAAAACTTTTGATTCAAGTAAGGCACAAAATAGTGAAAATTTAGGATTATCATTGTCTTATCAGCTTGATTTATTTTCAAAATTAAGTAATGCACAAGAAGTTAAAAATCTTCAAGCACAAAAAAGCACTTTTGATTTATTAAGTGCAAAACAGCTTGTAACATACAATATTGCAAAAACATATTTTAATATAATAAATAGCAATAAAAATATAAAAATACTAGAAAATTATGCAAAAAGCTATGAGGTAACTTTAAAGCTTAGAGAAGAAGAATACAATGTAGGTTCAATTACAAAATCAGTATTCTTACAAACAAAGGACCAATATAGCAAAATACAAACTCAATTAAAAGATTTAATTATGCAAAGAGATTTGTATGTAAATGCTTTAAAAATTCTAGTTTTTGGGCTTAATACTTCAATGCAAATAAATTATTCTGATGATATTTATTTTACTTATGATTTGCCAAGCTCTATTCCAAGTGAAATTATGACAAATCGCCCTGATATTGCAAAGGCAATTTTAGATGTAAAAATCGCTCATAAAAATGCTCAAATCGCTAAAGCAAGTTTTTTTCCAAGCTTTAACATAGCTGCTGGAATTACTAGCGGGGCAAGTGATTTTGATTTTGCTACTCCTGCAGCAAGTTTAGGTATTGATATTTTACAGCCATTATTTAATTTATCTAAAAATAAACAAGAATTAAATGTTGCTAATTTAACTCAAGATATTAGCGTTTTAACTTATGAAAAAGTTGTAAAAACTGCTTTAAATGAAGTAAATGACGCTATTATTAAATATAATAATGCTACAACAAAATTAGCAGATTATGATGAAATTATTGAGAATGAAAAAGAAATTTATAGCCTAAATAAAACAGAATTTGATGAAGGCGGAATTAGCTTTTTAGAGTTTTTAGATAGCGAAAGAAATCTTCAAAATAGTTTAATGGAGCAAAATAATTTATTTTTAGCAAAAGTTTTAGCAGCGCTTGATGCTTATAATGCAATTGGTGCTATTAAGTTTGATAATGAATGATGAATTTTATATGTCCTTAGCCATTAATGCGGCTTGGAAAGAACAATTTTTAACCTACCCAAACCCTGCGGTAGGTTGTGTTTTATTAAATAAATATGGCAAAATTTTAAGTATTCAAGCTCATAAAAGTGCAGGAAGCTTTCATGCTGAAAGACTAGCAATAAATCAAGCTTATGAAAAATATGGCAAAGATGAGCTAAAAGATGCTAGTATTTATGTTAGCTTAGAACCTTGCTCAAAATTTGGCAAAACCCCACCTTGCGTTGATATTATTCTTGAAGCAAAGATTAAAAATGTATTTTATGCTTGTAGCGATGAAAGTCAAGAAGGCAAAAAAAAATTACAAGCAAATAATGTAAATGTAAAAGAAGGAATTTTAAAAGAAGAAGCAGCTAAATTAATTGTACCTTTTAAGGCTTGGAGCAATAATAAAAGCTTTGTTTTATTTAAAATGGCACTTGCGTTAAATGGCTCAAATCAAGGAAAAATCAGCGATGAAGATTGTGTAAGATACTATCACGAGATGCGTTCAAAATTAGATTTATTAGTGCTTTGTGCAAACACAATTAGATGTGATAATCCTTTGCTTGATGCAAGGTTTTCAAGTAGTAAAAAAGCACCGAATTTATTAATTTATTCAAAAAAAGATTGCTCTATTTATAAAGATTATAATTTTTACAAGGCTAAAAGAGAGGTTTATTTTTCAAATAATATTGATAATTTTTATGATGATATTAAAAAATTAAATGCAAAAAATATAATGATTGAAGGCGGTTTTAATGCTTTTGAATTATTTAAAGATAAGATAGATTGGCTCTTTTTGCAACAAGGCTTAAGTGCAAATACAAATGATTTTACAAGCTTAAAAACTGATATTCAACTAAAAAGACTTTTTAGTTCTAGTACCTTAAATATGAATTATGGTTTTTATGAATTAGCTTAATTTCATATTATTTAAAACCAAGTCCGCAGTCATTTGCTTCATACAATTATGGTGCTTTAATGGACAAAGCCTTTTCATGCAAGGACTACAATCAAGCTTTAGGCTAAAAACTTGAGCGTTTTTGCTAAAAGGACTGGTTTGTAAGATGTTTGTAGCACCAAAAAAAGCAAACACCCTAATATTTAAAGCAGCACCAATATGCATTATACCGCTATCATTTGCAAGTAAGTATTTGCAAGAACTAAGGGCTAAAATAAGTCTTTTTATGCTAGTTTTTGAGCAAAGATTTATAACTTTTACATTTAATCTGTTTAATTCTTCTTCAATTTTTTTGCAAATCTCTTCATCGCTTTTAACGCCAAAAAGCAATACTTTATAGCCTTTAAAACTCGCTGCAATTTGTGCAAAATATTTAGGTTCATAGCATTTTGCACTACCGTATTTTGCACCAGGAGCTATTGCTATAAAATTTCTTTGTTTTAATTTTTTAAAAGCTAGGCTTGTATCAAGCTCAGTGTAATTTATATTTAATTTTTTTAATAAATTTGCATATTTTAATACTTGATGAATTTGCTTTGCTTTTTCTTTATTAAACAATAATTTTTTCTTTGCTTTTATAAATAAAAAAAGAAATTTTGAACTAAAAGACGCTTTAAAAGATATTGCAATATCAAATTTTTCTTTAATATTTTTAAATTGTTTTAATCTATTTTTTTTATCTTCTATTATTGTGTGTCCTAAATTTTCATACAATGCACAAGCAACATAAGAGCCATAAAAAACAAACTCACATTCTTTATAAGTTTTTTTAAGCAAATTAATAGCTCCAGCAGCCATTGTAGCATCACCAAGCCAGTTAGGTAGATAAATAAAAATTTTCAATATAAATCCTCATAAAAAGTTTTAAATCTTTTATGAAACCAAAAATATTCACTAATATGCTTTTCCCACATTTTCTTAGTACATTCTAGTTGATAAAAACTAAGCTCTTCAATACTATAATCTTTTGCATTAATCGCCTTTAAAAATTCAATACAAAAGCCACCATTAAATTCATAAATATACACAGGCACGATATAAGCATTTACCCTTTTTGCAATTACACTTGCGGCATTACTTTGAGTAACTTTATTTCCATAAAGTAAAAATTCACTGCTTTCTTTAATAGAAGCATCTTGGTCGCTTACAATTCCTATTAATTTATTATTATTTATATCTTTTAGCATTTTTCTTAGTGCATTTTTTTTATCTATAAAACCTACATTAAATTTTTTTCTATTTTTTACTAAGTATTCATTCATCTTTTTTGATTTTAAAGCCCTTCCTACAATGCTAAGCTCTACATTGTATTTAAGCCCAACTGCAGGCGGTAAAAGCTCCCAATTGCCAAAATGTGCGGTAGTAAAAACGATTTTTTCTTTTTTTGCTAAAAGTTCTTTAAATTCTTCATCGTTTTTAAATAATTTAATTTGCTTTAATAGCTGCTTTTCATTAATTTTTTGATTTTTAATAATCAAAAAAATATAATAAATAAATTTTTCATAAATCTTTTTTGCAATTTGATTACTTTGTGGCTGTTTTGCTAATTTGCAAAAATACTCAATATTTTTTAAAATGATATTTTTATGTTTTTTATTAAAAATAAAAAAAATTTTAGCCAATAAAATAGAAAAAATTCTAATAATTTTATTTGGAATAAATTTTAAAATAAAAGAAAAAATATGAAATAAAAAAAGATAAAAATATTCAGCAAAAATATTCATAATCAACCTTAAACACAATTTTCAAGCAGTTTAACGCAAAAATATAAATTCTTATCTTTTTTGACCTAAATCAAAAATAAAAGCTTGTAAAAAAATATAATATCAGCAAAAAGGAGAAAATATGTTTGATTTTAAATCTTGGAAAGAAGTTTCATTAAAAAATGCCACTGTGAAGTTTTATGAAAATGATGAGTATTTAGCTTTTGATAGTAGTGCTTGTATG
Source organism: Campylobacter canadensis (assembly GCF_013177655.1). NCBI lineage: Bacteria > Pseudomonadati > Campylobacterota > Epsilonproteobacteria > Campylobacterales > Campylobacteraceae > Campylobacter > Campylobacter canadensis. Next base: position 1,744,382 of record NZ_CP035946.1, on the reverse strand, counting down.
CCACCTGAACCAATGATTAATGCAAGGGTTGGTTTAAATAATTTAAAAGCTAATCAAAAATTAATTATGCACAATCATCGCAATCCATTGGGTTTATTGCCAAGTGTTAGTGCTTATTTTGATATACAAAGTACTGAAGAAAATGGAATATTTGAATTAATTTTTACCCAAAAAGAAGGAGTAGAAAAAATTAATTTTGATGAAAGCTGCAAGGACCATAAATAATGCTAAATTCTTTTGCGCCGCCGTTTAAATTAGTAGGAATTTATTTTGTATTTGCATTAATGCACTTACTTACTTTTTCTTTTTTACTTTTTAAATTTAATTTAGACTCGGCATATTTTAAAGCATTTTTACATTCATTTTTTGCTGCCTTTGCTTTAAATGTAATTATTGCAAGTTTGTATCAATTAAGCTCTGTTGCCTATGAAAAAGCATTTATTAGCATAAAAATGTCTTTAATTTTTGCTTTAATTTTTAATATTTTTATATGTGTTTTACTTTATGGATTTTATAGCGCTAATTATTCTTTGTGCTTTAAGAGTGCTATTTTTATTTGTATTGCTTTATTTTATTTTATTTTTTTATTTTTATTATCTTTTTATAAGATAAAAAACCTTACACAAATGCTTTTATATTGTGCTGTTGTATATTTATTTTTAGGGCTTTGTGCTGCTTTTTGTATTTTTGCTTTTTATAATTTATATATTGAAATTGAGTATGAAATATTTTTGTATTATCATATATATTTTATGCTTGGTTTTGTGTTTTTTACTTCAATGGGTGCTGCTTTAATGCTTTTACCTATGTTTAGCTTAAATCATAAAAGTCCTATAATCTTAGTAAAAATATCTTTTATTTTATATTTTTTAGCGATTTTTCATTTAGCAATATTTGCATATTTAGCGATGATTGTTTTTGCTATTTGGGTTTTAATCTTGCTAAAAAATAGGGTAAGAAAAAAGCTTGATTATTGGAATATAAATGTTATTTTTAGTGCTTTGTGCTTGATTTTTACTAGTATTTTGTGTTTTTTAAAATATTATAATTTAGCAATTTTATCATTAATTTTTGGAGTATTGCTACCTTTTATAGTTGCGCATATGTATAAAATTTTACCTTTTTTAATTTGGTATCATTTTATAGCTAAATTTGTTGGTAAGTGCAAAGTTCCATTATTAACTGATATGGTAAAAGAAAAATTAGCAAATATTTGTATTTTGCTTAATGTTTTTTGTTTTATTAGTGTTTTATTCTTTAAAGATTTTTTAGCTTATTTTTGGCTTATATTTTTGCTTTTGCTTTTTATTAATATGATAAATATTTTTACTTTTATAAAATACAAAGGAGAAAAAAATGATTAAAAAGATAATTAGTGCAATAAATGAAGTTATTGACCCTGAAGTAGGATTTAGCGTAGTAGAGCTTGGTTTAATTTATAATGTTGAGTTTAATAGCGGAGATTGTATTGTAACTATGAGTTTATCAACTAAATCTTGTCCTATGCATGAGATGATACTTGATTGGGTAAAAAACGCAGCTTTAAGCGTAGAAGGCGTTAATAGCTGCGAGATTAATTTAGTTTTTGAACCTGCTTGGGAAATATCTTTTGCAAGCGATGAGGTAAAAAAAGAATTAAGCTTTTTTTAACTTATTTTAAAATAAAAAGCTAAAAATCCCATAGCAATAAAGGCATTTAAAATACTTGTTAGCATTAGCAATGGCCAATATTTTTTTCTAACTCCTGCAACGCCTAATAATCTTCCCATATATTGAAGTTGTGCGCCCATTAAAAAAATAGCAGGGGTTATAATGCTAATTTGTACATCGTTTAATAAATTATCACTAATAAGGCTAATTAGCATTCCAACTCCAGCACTAACGCTAAGCCAAGCAGATAATAAAACAGCAATGCTTTCTCCAGGTAAAGAAAATAAACTCATAATAGGAGAAAAAATCTTTGCTAATAATTGCATAATTCCTAAAATTGTAAGCATTTTTGCAATCACATAAGCCATTAAAACATTAGGCAATAATGAAAAAACAGCAATATTAAAACCCTTTTTTGCCCCTTCAATAAAAACATCTAATGGATTTTTATTCATGCAAAATCCTTTTTATAAATTGTATTTAGCATAATTCTTACAAAGATTGCTCCTATGAATTTCATAATTATCATAAGCATAATTATAATAATTGGTAAAATACTTAAATGCGAAATAATAGCTGCACCTATAGCAAAAAAGTTATTTATAAGCCCAGCTCCACTATATTGCCAAGCAGCAATTATTATTAAACTTTTTTCATCAATTAATTCATCTTCATAAGCTTGTTTGCTCATAATAGCACCAGCATCAGTGCTTTGTAAATCAGTAATTAAAATTATTCCACAAAGTCCAGCCACGCCTAAAATCGGTCTTAAAATAGGGCTTAATAATTTTTGTGCTGCTTTAATTGCACCGTAGTGCTGCATTAATTCAATAACGCCTAAAGCAAGCATAATTGCAGGAATTAATGAAAAGGCAAATAAAAATCCAGCCCTAGCACCATCTCCACCCTTGCCAAGAAAAGAAAAGCTAAATTCGTTTAATTTTATTTGCCCAAAGGTACCGCTTAATGTTGCAAAATCAAATGCTTTTAAAATATCGTGTTTTGAAAGCAAACCAGAAAAAAACAAAATAAGAAAAATTAAAGCAAGATAAGAGCTAAATTTTACTTTACCAATCACAAATTCATTTTTCATAGTAATCCTTGTTTAAAAGATGTTAAATGGTAATTTATTTTAGTAATAATTAAAGAAATTTAAAGGAGAAAAAATGCAAGTAATTAAATTTTATGAAGATTTACACAATTTAGCCGAACTTGGCTTTTGTGAATTTAAAACAAGTGCTTATTTAAAAGAAAAATTAAGCAAGGCTGGTTTTTATATACAAGAAGTTGGACAAACAGGCTTTTATGCACAGCTTACAAATAGTGATTATGTTGTAGCTTTAAGGGCTGATATGGATGCTTTAGGACATAATATTGATGATAAAATTTGTGCAATTCATTCTTGTGGGCATGATGCACATAGTGCTATGCTTTTAAACGCAGCCTTAATTGCAAAGCAAAATAATTTAATTAAAAATAAATCTTTTCGCTTTTTATTCCAACCTGCAGAAGAGCTAGGAAAGGGCGCTTTGTTTATGATAGAAAATAAGGCTTTAGATGATGTAAATGAAATTTATGGAATGCACATAAGACCAAAGCAAGAATGCCAAAGTAATCAAGCCATTGCTAGTATGTATTTTGCAGCTAGTTGTGCTATTAAGTTTGATATTACAGGTCTAAGCGCACACGCAGCAAGACCACATCTTGGCATAAACGCTATTGATAGTGCTTGTGCTTTGATAAATGCAGCAAGAATGATTTATGTAGATACTAGCATAGCATCAAGCATTAAAGTTACTCGTTTTGTAGCAAATAACGCAGTAACAAATTCAATTAACGATAAAGCAAGTATTGTATTTGATTTAAGAGCGCAAGATAATAAAACAATGCAAGAGTTAAAAGAAAAATTATTACAAGCTGCAAAAGTGATTACTTTTAATAATTCAACTTATGAATATGAAATTTTAAACGATATTGTAGCAGCACAAATTAATAGCTTATGTGCTAAAGAATGCTACAAAGCTTGTGTAAATATCTTAGGCGAAGAAAATGTGTTTAAAGAAAAAAATATTTTAGGCGGAGAAGATTTTTTCTTTTATCCTGTTAAAAAAGGTATAAAAGCAGGTTTTATGGGGCTTGGTGTAGATTGCACCCCTGGTCTTCATCATCCAAATATGAGCATTAATAAAAATGCACTTAATAATGGTGTAAATATATGGCTTGAGCTTATTAAGAATATTGATTTAAGGAAGGATTAATAATTATAAAAACACATTTATAACTTAGAGTGTTTTTGTATTTTAGTTCATAATCTTTTAGGATTTGCTTATTAAGATTAACTCTTGCAAATCCTGTTACCCCAGTATTTTTAAGATGTCTAAAGCAGTCAATCGCACTTTTAAAACTAAGCTTGTAATCTTTGCAAAAGCAATAAGAATTTGGAAAATATTTTTTTATTATATTTTGTATTTTTTCTACGCTTAAATAATCTAAGCTAATGTTAAAAAAATCTTTTATTTGATATAAATTACCAGTGCAAAATGTACTTAAAAGAATTACACTATCATCATTTGCTAGTTTTTTAATCTTAATTATTGCCTTTTTAAAATCAAGCCATTGCAAACAAGCATTAGAAATTATTAAATCATATTTTTTACAACTTTCATAAGCTAAAAAATCACTGCAAATAAAATTAAACTCGCTATTTAAAAAAAACTCTTCATTATGATTAATATCAAGACAATCAAAAGAATTAAAAGTAATTTTTTCTTTTATTAATTTTGCAAATTCGCCTTGATTTGTGCCTATATCTAAGACATTTTTGTAATGTTTTTTTTCTAAAAAGTTAAAAAGAAGTTCTCTCATATTTTGTTGAATTAAGGCTTCTTTTAAATAAGTATTTTTAGCTTTTAAAAAATTATTTCTTTCCAACTTTTAAAATCCTTAAAACAATAATGATATGAAGAGATTTTTTGCAATTGCTTGTAAAAATCTTCTTTTTCTAGCTTTTTAAAAATATGCTCTTTATCGCTTAAAATTAGTTTATCATAGTTTTTAAGATAGCTTTTTTCTTTACTTAAAGCTAAAATATTTTTTAATTCTTCTTTAAAGTCGTAGTTTAAAAATTCTTTAAATTCTAAATAATTTGCAGCCTTTAAAAACTCATCTAAATTAAAATTTTTTATGCTTAGTTTAAAAATTCTTTCATCAATTGATTTTTGTCCTATTCCTTCTAAAGAGCCATTAATTGCAATTTTTTTTATGAAATTTATATTAAAATTAATCTTAGAAGCTATCATAACGCCCATTGAAAAAGCAAGTAAATAAATGCCTTCATAAACTTTTAAAAAATGTAAAAAATCAGCATTATTATCTGTATAATTATAAATTATCAAAACATCAAATTCATCGTATTTTAAATGCTCAAACATCTTAAACGAACAAGCAAAACCACTAAAAAATAAGATTAAATTTTTATTCTTTTTTTGATTTAAAAAAATACTTTTCATATACTTTTAATCACCTTGCAAAATTTTAATATTTCTTCTTTTGTAAAATTAGCTTTTAAGCTAAATCTTAAAGATGGAATTAAAGTAGTGGGTTTTTTTATAGCTGGTAGATAATAAGAATTTAAAAATAGTTTTTTTGCATAAAAATCAGCTTCTTCGTTTGAGTTTAATCTAAGCATTTTTATATGCAAAGTGCCATCAATTTTGAATTTGCTTTTTAATTCTTCATTTACTAAAAGGCTTAATTCTTTTAAATTTTGTCTTAAATTATCAAAATTCTTTAATTGCTTGAATAAATAAAAAGTCCAAGCAACAATTATTGGGCTAATAGAAGTTGAGTAGATTAAACTTCTTGCAGTATTTATAAAATACTCTTTAAAAATATCAGCACAAAGCATCACAGCACCATTACTTGCTAAAGCTTTTCCAAAGGTTAAAACACAAAAATCAACATCATTTAAATAACTAAGCCCATAGCCATTTTGCCCTAAAACACCAATACTATGAGCTTCATCAATATATAAATATACATTTTTAAATTCTTTTTTTAATTGTATTAATTTATCTATATCTAAAATATCTCCATCCATTGAAAATACGGCTTCGCTAAGTATAAAAATATAATCATATTTATTAGCATTTAAAAATAAAAGTTCTTTTAATTCATCTAAATTTGAATGTTTATATCTTTTAAAATTAGCATTATTTAACATAAGTCCATCAATCATACTTGCGTGAATGTTTTTATCACACAAAAAAAGAGAATTTTTTAACTTGCTTAAAGCACTAATGCAAGAAAGATTTAAACAATACCCGCTATTAAACAATAAAGCTTGTTTTTTGTAAATTAAACTAAGATAATCTTCAAAATCTTTATGCACATAATCTCCTCCACAAAGTAATCTTGAAGCATCAGAGCTTAAATTAAAATATTCATTATTTTTAAAAAAATCTTTTTGCAAAGAGCTTAAATTTAAATAATCATTGCTTGAAAGATTTAGCTTTCTTTCATTGTTAATTATTAAATAATCGCCATCTTTTTTATACTCTTTTAAAGTTCTATAATTTGCTTTTTGTTTTAATTCATCTAATACACTTTTTACCATAAAAATTATTTTATAAAGAATTAGAAAATGGATAAAAATAAAGTAGTTTCACAACTTAGTTTAAAATATCTTTTTAACCCTTGTACTCAAATGAGTGAGCATAAATTCTTAGAACTTTTGCCTATAAAAAGTGCAAAAGGCGTGTATTTGTATGATTTTAATGATAAAGCCTACATTGACTGCATTAGTTCTTGGTGGGTGAATATTTTTGGACATCAAAATGAGTATATTGGTAAAAAGCTAAAAGAGCAAATTGATTGCCTAGAACACATCATTTTAGCAGGTTTTACACATAAGCCAATTGTTGATTTGTCAAAAAGATTATGCGAAATTAATAATAATAATTTCCAAAAATGTTTTTTTGCAGATAATGGCTCAAGTGCCGTTGAAATAGCCTTGAAAATGAGTTTTCATAAAAATTTTTTACAAGGCAAAAAAAAGGAATTATTTTTATCTTTAAGTAATTCTTATCACGGAGAAACAATAGCTGCTTTAAGCATTAGCGATGTTGGAATTTATAAAAATACTTACAAAGATTTATTAATTAAAAATATTTTTACCCCAGTGCCAAGCTTTAATGATAGCGATTTTTCATCGTATTTAAAGGCATTAGAAGATATTTTAAAAAAATATGCAGATAAAATAAGTGCTTTTATTATTGAGCCTTTAATTCAATGTGCAGGTAATATGAATATGTACAAGGTTGAATATTTAAATAAAGCAGTAAGAATGGCAAAAGAATATGATGTTGATATTATTTTTGATGAAATTGCAGTAGGTTTTGCAAGGACTTCAACAATGTTTGCTTATATGCAAAGTGATATTGTGCCTGATTTTTTATGTTTAAGCAAGGCAATTAGCGGCGGATATTTACCGCTTAGTGTTGTTATGCTAAAAGATTGTGTGTATGATGAATTTTATGGAGATTATAAAAGGTCTTTTTTGCATTCTCATTCATATACAGGAAATGCTTTGGCTTGTGCTTGTGCAAATGCGGTGCTTGATATTTTTGAAAATGAAGATGTTATTAATGTAAATAAAATAAAATCCGCTTATATTTTTAAAAGGTGGCAAGAATTTTTAAACTACAAAGAAGTTAAAAATTTAAGGCATTGTGGTATGGTTTTTGCCTTTGATGTAGATTGTAATATAAATAATTTTACAAGCTTAATAAAGCAAAAAGCTTTAGAAAAAGGCTTATTATTAAGACCTTTAGCAAAAACTATTTATTTTATGCCGCCTTACATAATTAATAATGATGAGATTGATTATGTAATAAATAATTTACACTTAATTTTAAAGGAGATTTTATGACATTTTTAATGACTGGCGTTGCTGGGTATATTGGCTCTGTTTGTGCTTATAATTTTATGCAAAGAGGTTATAAGGTTGTTGGGATTGATGATATTAGCACAGGGGCAAAATACGCAGTTGATTATTTAAAACAAAATAGCAATTTTAGTTTTTATGAAGGAGATTTTGCGGATAATAATCTTTTAGAAAAAATAGCAAAAGAAAATAATATTGAATGTATAGTTCATTTTGCAGCAAATACTCAAGTATTTGAAAGCACTCAAAATCCTTTAAAATACTACACAAATAATGTTTGCAAGATGGTAAAATTATTAGAATTTGCTAATTTACATAATATAAATAATTTTATTTTTTCTTCTTCTGCTGCAACTTATGGTAATTTAATTAAAGATGAAATTTTTGAAGATGATATTAAAAATCCTATTAATCCATACGGTAGCACAAAATTAATTGGAGAAATGATGCTAAAAGAATTTAGCGATAGTAAGCAAGATTTTAATTACATAGCTCTTAGATATTTTAATGTAGCAGGAGCATCGCTTCAAGCAAAACTAGGGCAATACAATCCTAGCACCTTGCTAATAAAAATTGCCGCACAAACAGCAAGCAAACAAAGAGAAAAAATGTATTTATACGGAGATACATATAATACCCCTGATGGAAGTTGCATTAGAGATTTTATTCATGTAGATGATTTAGCTAATGCACATTTTTGTGCTTATGAGTATTTAAAAGAAAACAAAAAAAGTGATTATTTTAATGTAGGTTATTCAAAAGGAACTAGCGTTAAAGAGGTGATTAAGATTATGAAAGAAGTAAGCGGGGTTGATTTTAATGTTGAACTAGCAGGCAAAAGAGCAGGAGACCCTGATTGCTTAGTTGCAAATTGCGATAAAATTAAAAAACTTACAAAATGGCAAGCAAAATACGATGATATAAAATTAATTTGCAAGAGTGCTTATGAATGGGAGCTATTTTTAAAGCAAATTAAGGGAATTTGAGTAATTTTTACTCAAATTCTTAATTATTTTTTTCTTGATAACATCAAATTACTCAACATTTAAATAAAAATTTATTTATTTTTATATAATCAAAACTTTTTTAAAAAAATCATCAAAGGATAAATTATGCAAAGACAAACTTGGACTAACAAATTAACTTATATTTTAACCGTTGCTGGAGCTACTATTGGTTTTGGAGCTACTTGGAGATTTCCTTATTTAGTAGGTCAAAATGGTGGTGGTGCTTATGTTTTAGTCTTTGTTATAGCCATGATTTTAATTGGAATTCCTATGATTTTAGTAGAAAATGTAATTGGTAGAAGAGCACACACAAATAGCGTAGATGCTTTTTGTAAAGGAACAAGCTCAAAATATTCGTTTATAGGCTATGCTGGACTTTTAGGTTCTTATGCGATTATGGCTTATTATATGGTGCTTGGTGCTTGGGTTATTTCTTATATTATTTATATTTTTTATGGAATGTTTAGCGATAGCGGCTTGGTTTTAAACTCAAGTTTAAATGCGCAAATTACAAAAGAATTTTATGAAAAAACAATAGAGCATTCTCCTTTAGCAATAGGAATTTTTACCTTTTTATTTGTTGTTATAAATTGGTATATTTTAAGAAAGGGTATTATTGATGGGATTGAAAGATTTGTAAAATATTTAATGCCATTATTATTTTTATGCCTTTTTGCAATGGTTATTAGAAATATTACCCTTGATGGAGCAATGCAAGGCATAGAATTTTATCTTAAACCTAATTTTTCAAAAATAACTCCAGAATTGTTTTTATCGGTTTTAGGGCAAGTGTTTTTTGCACTTTCTTTGGGTTTTGGGGTAATGATAACCTTATCAAGTTATTTAGATAAAAAAGAAAATATGCTAAATACAGCAGTAATTACAGGAGTTATAAATACTTTAATAGCAGTTTTAGCAGGATTTATGATTTTTCCTTCTTTATTTTCTTTTGGCTTGGCTCCTGATTCAGGACCATCATTGGTATTTAAAACCCTTCCTATTGTATTTTCTAAAATGCACTTTGGAGCAATATTTGCAATTATTTTCTTTTTATTATTGCTAATAGCAGCACTTACAACATCTTTACCAATTTATCAAGTAATTATTTCTGTTTTGCAAGAAAAATTTAAAATGAGTAAAAATAAAGCAATCAATTTAGTTTTAGGCGGAATATTTATTTTAGGTAATATACCTTGTATACTAACTTACGGGGTTTTAGATGATGTAAAAATCTTTAATCTTAATATTTTTGACGCATTTGATTTTATTAGTGGAAATATTTTATTTGTACTCACTGCACTTTTTTGTGCAATTTATGTTGGATGGATATTAAAAAAAGATGAAGTTTTAAAAGAAATTTCAAATGATAATAAAATAAAAAGCAAGTTTTTTTTACTTTGGTATGCTTATGTAAAATTTATTGTTCCTATCGTTATTTTAGCGATTTTTATTTACGGTTTAAAGTAAATATTTAAGATTGAAAATAATTTTCATTAACCAAACTGTCTTAAGATTATTCACGCAAAAAAATCATAAAGTGAGTAATCTTAATGAAACAAATATTTCTTATTTTAACCTTAGTATTTTCTTTATTTGCAAGAGATGATGTTGATTATTTTAAAGAAAAAGACATTATTTTTGAAAAATTAGATAAATCAGTAGAGCTTTACAAACAAAATAAGGCTAGCGAGGCAAGACAACTTGCAAGTGAAGCATATTTTCAGCATTTTGAAAATATGGAAGGTCCAATAGGTAGAAACATAGGTCGTAAAGGCTATTTAATGGAGCGTAAATTTACTATTTTGCGTTCATATTACGGCAAGGGTGAAAAGCTTAGTAAAATTGAAGCTTTAATTGATGGATTGAAATTTGATTTAGATGAAGTAACTCCTATTATTCAAAACGGCTTTAAAATTGTAGCTGTTGCAGCAGACCCAAATTACGATAAAGTTAAAGCTGAAGAAAATGCAAGAAAAAATTTATTAAATTCTTGCATTGAAGCACAAATGATGTTTGGTGCAAGCAAAGAAGAAGCAAGTATTCAATGTAAAGAGCAAAACGAGCAAGAATTAGTACAGCTTAAAAAAGAAGAAAACAACGAAGTTGTAAAACCTAAAATGCAAGAAGTTGTTTATGATAGTTTAGATGCCTTACAACAAGCATCTGCTATTGATGATAAATTACAATATATGTACGATTTAATTGATGAAAAATTTAGCGAAGCAATAGCTTTATACAAACAAAACGAGTATGCAAAAGCAGCAGATGAAATAGCTTATGCAAGAACTACACTTTATGTAAATTCTAAACTTGAAATTGCTGTAAATGCTTATAAAAATATAAATATGCGTGTTAAATTAAGACAATTTGGCTCAAGCATTAGAGAAGCTAAATATAGTGAAAAAGAGCTTAGGGAAGAAAGTGATAGGCTATTAGATGAGCTTTTTGATGCTTTAACTCATATTCAAAGTGATTATATAGCAAGTATCGATGCGCCAAATTATGTAGCACAAAGTGATACAAAAGATTACAACAAGGTTGCTGATGAAATAAAAATTGCTCTTAATAATCTTTTAAACACATACGAAGATAGTGCTACAAAAACAAGTATAAATACCTTGCAAGATATATATTTAGATATTTTTGAAGCAAGTGGAATGGAAAATAAAATCGGTGCTATTAATTCAGGCGTGAAGCTTTCAATTGAAGAAAAATTCTCAAAAGGTGTAGCTTTAATTAAAGCAAATGCAAGTGTAGATGAATTAAGACAGAATTTTGATGAGTTAAACGATTTAATTGATTCAATATTACCAAATTTACAAGATGCTTCTTTTTTATTCTTGTTTATATCTGCTTTAACCATTATTTTAAGAGAAGGTTTAGAGGCTTTAATAATTGTAGTTGCAATAATTTCATATATAATTCAAAGTGGTAATAAAGATAGGTTAAATATAGCTTATTCAGCACTTTTAACAGGTATTGTGTTATCTTTTGTAACAGCCTTTGTAGTTTCATATTTTATAAGCAATTCTGGTCAAAGTCGTGAATTAATAGAAGGTGTTACAATGCTTGTAGCGGTAGTATTGTTATTTTATGTTGGCTTTTGGCTACTTAGCAATGCAAGAAATAAACAATATGCAGATAATCTTAAATCTCAAGCAAAACAAGCAATTACAAATGGAAGTGCGAAAACTTTATGGTGGAGCGTATTTTTAGCGGTATTTAGAGAAGGCGCTGAAACTATATTGTTTTATCAAGCTTTATTAATTGATTCAAAAGGAGCAAGTGGATTAAGTGCAGTTCTTGGTGGTCTTGCTTTAGGTATTGTAATTTTAATCATACTTTACTTTTTATTAAAAGCAGGAGCGATTAGAATTCCTATAAAACAATTTTTCTTTATAACATCTTTTATAATATTTTATATGTGCTTTGTTTTTACAGGCAAGGGTATTATGGAGCTTATGGAAGGAAAGGTGATTACTCTTCATCTTATACCTTTTAAATTTGATGCTATAACTTGGCTTGGCTTATACCCGTATTATGAAACACTTATCTTACAGGCAATAATCCTTCTATTAGTATTAATAGGAGTTTTTTATATGCAAACAAAATCAAATTCAAAAAAAGGAGTTAGGCAATGAAAAAGACATTGTTTAGTTTAGTTGCAGGTGCTTTATTAGCAAGTAGTGCTATTGCAGGTGAAGTTGAAATTCCAACAATTGATGGAGCAGAAAGCTACAAATTACACGGAATGGAAATAGCTGCTGTTTATTTACAGCCAATTGAAATGGAGCCAAGAGGTATTGATTTAGCTGCTTCTTTAGCAGATATTCACCTTGAAGCTGACATTCACGCACTTAAAGAAAATCCAAATGGTTTTCCTGAAGGATTTTGGATGCCATATTTAACAATCGGTTATAAATTAACTAATACCGATAATGGTAAAACTAAAGTTGGTAAACTTATGCCAATGGTAGCTGATGATGGCCCACACTATGGTGCAAATATCAAAATGGATACAGGAATTGGTAATTATGAATTAGTATTTGTAATTGATAATCCTGAAAAACAAGGTTTTGGACGCCATGTTGATAAGGAAACAGGTGTTGATAAATGGTTTGATACTTTTAGTGTAAAGTATAAATTCAAATATACAGGTACACCTGATAAATAATAATCTAGCAAGGCTTTTTTGCCTTGCTTTAAGGAAAATTTGTGAGTATTTATTTTGTTCATCTTTTTATTGAAGTTTTTATTTTAAGTTTTTTTTGTGCTTATAGTGCTAAAAATTATAATATTCTTTCTTCGCTTATTGCTAGTGTTTTAGGCTTTGTTTTTGCTTATATTGCATATTTTATTTTTTCTTATGAAAAACAAATTAGATATTTAGAACTTAGCGCAAATTGTATTTTAATTATTGCTTTATTTTTATTTCTTTTTGCAAAAAATAATCTTTTTAAAAGTATTTGTTTATTTTTATTGAGCTTGTCGTTATTTATGAGATATTATTTTAAATCCGATGGATTTTTAATATTTGAATCTTCACTGCTTGATACTTTAGGCGTTATTAATTGTGCATATATTCTATTAGCTTTGTGTATAGCGTTAATATTTTTTGCTTGTTTTTATAATGCTTTTAAATATTTAAAAAATACATTTTTAATAAGATTATTAATAACAATTTTATATATAAATATTGCTTTAAGTTCTGTGTGTTTATTTATGTATAAAAGAGATTTATTAAATTTTTTTGATGAAATATTTTATGATGGAGCGCTTTTAAGCTATATTTCAAAAAGTCATTATTTTTATGAATTTTATCCTTATTTGTTGCTATTGTTAGGGCTTGTATTTTGTGCATTAAGCTTAAAACAAAGGTCAAAACATACAGAAAAATTATGTGAATTTGATATTGAATACAGAAAAGCCATTTATAAAAATCATAAAATAAATGCCTTTTTTTCTTTATATTTTGTTATAGCAATTAGCGCTATTTGTGTGAATTTATTTTATGATTTAGTTGATTCAAAACCAATAACAATTGATGAAGCTAAGGTGATTACACCAAATACTAAAGATTATTTTACTTTTAATTTACAAGAAGTAAGCGATGGCAAATTACACCGTTATGCTTACATAAGTGCAAGTGGTAGGAAAATAAGATTTTTTATAATTAATAAATTTAAAGGTAAGGTTACACCTGTAGCGGTATTTGATTATTGTAATATTTGTGGTGATTTAGGCTATGTGTTAAAAAATGATGAGCTACTTTGTGTTGCTTGCAATGTTAGAATTTTTTTACCTAGTGTTGGAAAAAATGGTGGATGCAACCCACAACCTTTAGAATATGAGATTGATGAAGAAAATAATTTATTTAAAATAAAAATTAGAAATATAAAAAATGGAGAAAATTATTTTAGTGAAATCGTTGAAGTAAAGGTAATTGACCCAGTTAGCAAAAAAGAATTTTTAAATATAGAAGCAAAAAGAACTTATCAATATAATGGAATAAATTATTATTTTGAAAGCGATGAGAGCTTTAATGAGTTTAAGAAAAATCCTGATAAATATGTAGAACAAGACGCAAAAGCTCCATATTTAATTCAGTACTTACAAGGTTAAAAAATGTTTATAAATATAGTAAAAAATTCAATTTTAGGCAACAAAACTCAAAAGATTTTAAGTTTTAGCACGATATTTTTAGCAACTTTATTGTTATCTTGTATGCTAAATATTACTTTAGGCGTTGGTAACGAGCTTGGAAAAGAGTTAAGAAATTATGGTGCAAATATAGTAGTTTTACCGCAAGGTACGTCTTTAAATATTGAAGTAGGCGATAAATCAATTAAGCCTTTTGCAAATAAAACTTATTTAGAATTAAAGGATTTGTATAAGATTAAAGAAATCTTTTGGAGAAATAATATAGCAGCTTTTGCACCTTTTAAAGAAGAAAATGCTTTATTTTCATCAAGAGAAATTGCACTTTTAGGAACATATTTTGATAAAAATATTCCTATTGATGGAGAAAGTGATTATCGTACAGGTTTTATTAATTTATATCCTGTTTGGCAGATTGATGGCAGGTGGGTTGATGATTTAAGCAAAGATTATGAAGTAAATATGAGTAAAGAGCTAGCTAGTAGTCTTAATTTAAAATTAAATGATGAATTTAGTGTTTTAATAAATAATGAAAATATAAAATTAAAATTAGTTGGTATTATTAAAAATGCTAGCGAGTATCAAAATAAAATTTTAATTAATATTGATAATTTAAATAAGATTTTAAAACAAGATGGAAATTATGAAAGAGCGCAAGTTAGTGCTCTTACTATCCCTGAAAGCGATTTATCACAAAGAGCAAGAAAGGACAAAGATAGTCTAAATTCTCTTGAGTACGATAAATGGTATTGTACCGCTTATGTTAGCTCAATTGCCTTTCAAATAGAAGAAAATTATGCAGGTGCAAGTGCTAAGGCATTAAGCAAGGTAGCTGATGCTGAAAGTTCAATCGTTAAAAAAATTCAAAGTTTAATGAGTTTAATTTTTATAATATGCTTAGTGGTAGCTAGTGTTGCTATGGCTTCTTTAATAAATTCTGATGTGTTTAGAAGACAAAAGGAAATAGGACTTTTAAAAGCATTAGGCGCTAATAATTTTCAAATATATTTAATCTTTGCAATTGATTGCTTGATTGTAAGTTTAATTGCAAGTGTTTTTGGAAGTACTTTTGGCTTTTTCTTAAGCGATTTAATTGCTTTAAAAATATTTTTGCATACTATTAATTATAACTTTATTATTTATCCTATTTGTATGTTAATAGCAGCAATTATATCATTACTTGGTGCTTTACTTGCTACAAAAAATTATGCAAATATGCAAATAGTTGAGGTGCTTTATGGTAGAAAATAATTTCTTTTTCAATATGATAAAACAAAGCTTGTTTTTTTCAAAAAAAAGGCTATTTATAATATTTTTAGCTATTTTTATTGGTGCTGCTACAGCTAATTCTTTTTTAAATGTGTATTTTGATATTGATAATAAAATGAGCAAAGAAATTAAAGCTTATGGTGCTAATATGAGCTTATTTTCAGTAAATAAAGACTACTTAACAAACGATGAAGTAAATAATATTAAAAGTAAATTAGATAAAAAGAAATTAGTAGCCTTTAATAAAAATTTATTTTTTAGTGCAAGTTATTCAAGTAGACAACTTTTGATTAATGCGGTAGAATTTGATAATTTTAAAAGTGTAAATAAATTTTTACAAGTTATAAAAGGTTCTTTAAATCCAAGTGATTACAAAGCAGATAACGTAATTTATTTAGGAGTTGATTTAGCCGCTACCTTAGATAAAGGTGTAGATAGTAAAATTACCTTAACCTACACAAATAATTCTCAAATTATTGAAAAAAGTTTTTATGTAAAAGGCATTTTTAGCAGCGGTGATGAAAACGATGCTATGGCTTTTATTCCACTTAATTCAGCACAAGAATTTACAAACATAAAAGATGCAATATCTTATGTAAATATAATTTATGATGATGATTTTACCTCTCTTGAAGAGCTTTCAAAAAAGCTTAGTACGGACGATATTTCATTGTCTGTTATAAAAAGTGTTAGTGTTAAAGAAGGTGCTATTTTAGAAAAAATTAAAGGACTTATGTTTTTAATTTCTCTTGTAATTTTAATTATTAGTTCAACTAGTGTAAATACAACACTTGGCTCAATAATCTTTGCAAGAAAAAAAGAAATAGCCTTACACATAGCACTAGGAGCTAGTAAAAAAGATATTATTAAGCTATTTTCTTGTGAAGTTTTTGTAATAGCTTTACTTTCAAGTCTTTTAGGTTGTGTTGGTGGTTATGTTTTAGCACAGATTTTAGGAAAAATCATTTTTAATTCTAGCATTGATTTTAGATTTTTTTCATTTTTTGCTGCAATTTTTATATCTTTATTTTTTGCAGCATTAGCGTCTTATTTACCAATAAAACGCACATTGCAAGTAGATATTATAGATAATTTAAGAGGTGAGTGATGATAAAGGTTTGTAATTTATATAAAAGTTTTGATAAGGCAAATGTTTTAAAAGATATTAATTTTTCTTTAGAAAAAGGTAAGTGGCTAAGCATAGTTGGCAAAAGCGGTAGTGGAAAAACAACCTTGCTTAACATTCTTTCAATGCTAGATAATGCAAGTAGCGGAGAGTATTATTTAGACGGAGTAAATGTGCTTAATCTAAGTCAGCACGATAAACAAATAATCCGCCGTGAAAAGATTGGTTTAATATTTCAACAATTTCACTTAATCCCATATTTAAGTGTGTTAGAAAATGTAATGTTAGCTCAATATTATCACTCAAGCACTGATAAAGATGATGCAATTAGTATTTTAGATAAGGTTGGCTTAAAAGATAGATTAAACCACTTACCAAGTGAATTAAGCGGTGGTCAGCAGCAAAGGCTTTGTATTGCAAGGTCGTTAATAAACAACCCACAATTATTATTAGCAGATGAGCCAACAGGGAATTTAGATGAAGAAAATGGAAATATAGTTTTAGAGATATTTAAGCGTTTAAGAAACGAAGGCAAAACTATAGTTTTAATTACTCACAATCCTGATTTAGCACAAAATGCCGATAAAATAATTACAATAAAAGATGGTGTTTTAAGCAATGAATAAAATATTTTTATTATTTTTCTTACTTTTTTTTGCAGCTTGTAATGATGAAAAATTAGAACTTAATCAAAAAGCACCAAATTTAAAAGCCTTTAATACACAAAATCAAAAAGTAAATTTAAGATTTAATGGAATTGAGCTTGTGGAATTTTGGCAAAATGGTTGTGCTGCTTGTCTTAAAGTAATGGCTTCATTAGATGAATTTGCTAAGAAAAATAATATTTTAATTTATTCAATAAATTCGGTTGATAAATTAGAATTAATTAAAGAATATGAAAAAACTCACAATTATTCAAGTATGATTTTTTTACAAGATAGTTTAGATATTACTTGGCAAAGATATGAAATTTTTGCCTTACCAACTTTATTTATAATAAAAGATGGTATTGTAAAAGAAAAAATCTTAGGCGATAGAGGATTTAATTATATTCAAGAAAGAATAAAGGCTTATTTATGAAAAAAATATTTTTAATTTTTGTTTTGCTTTTTTGCGCTTGTAGCGAAGAAAAAATGAGTGCTTTAAATTCTAAAGAATTAATAATGATAAAATTTGATGCAAAACAAAAGGCTATTAAAGGAATTAATGAAGCTTTTATGTTGTTTTTTTATACACAAGATTGCGGGGTTTGTAACGAACAAATACCTATTTTAAATGAACTAAACAAAGAAAATAAAATTAAATTAATAGCAGTCTTAGGCGGAGCAAGAGATTATTTAGATGCTAAAAAAAAGCTAAAAGGTGTAGAATTTGCAACTATTTATGACCCAAATGATGTTGAGTATTTAAGCTCTATTGTTGGTGGCATTTATGGAGTTCCTGCTATGTTTATTTACGATAAAGAAGGAAAGCTAAAAAAAAGATTTTTATCGCTTACCCCAAAATCAGTTTTATTAAAAGAGATTAATTTATTGAATTCTTGATTTTTTTTACTACAATAAAGCAAAAGTAAAGAAAGGAAAAAAATGGGATTAAAAAGCGATAATTGGATAAAAAAAATGGCACAAGAACATAAGATGATTGAGCCTTTTTGCGAAAAAAACATAGGCAAAAATGTTGTAAGTTATGGGCTTAGCTCTTATGGATATGATATTCGTGTTGGCAATGAATTTAAAATTTTTACAAATGTAAATAATACAATAGTAGACCCAAAAGAATTTGATTCAAAAAATGTTGTTGATTTTGTAGGCGATGTATGTATTGTTCCTGCAAATTCTTTTGCTTTAGCAAGAACGATTGAATATTTTAGAATGCCAAAAGATGTTTTAGCTATTTGTTTAGGTAAAAGCACTTACGCAAGATGCGGAATTATTGTAAATGTAACTCCATTTGAACCAGGTTTTTGTGGTCACATAACTATTGAAATCAGCAACACAACCCCACTTCCAGCAAAAATTTATGCTAATGAAGGTATTGCACAGGTATTGTTTTTGCAAGGAGATGAGCCTTGTAGCGTTGCTTATGATGATAAAAACGGTAAATATCAAAACCAAACAGGAATAACACTACCAAGAATTTTAAAATAGGAATTTTATGAAAACAAATAATATCCTTATGGCTTTAGCCATAGTTTTGGCGAGTTTGATTTTAGCTTTTGGATTTAACAAGGCTTTAAGTGATTTTAAAACTCTTGAAAGAAGTGTAAGTGTAAAGGGTTTAAGCCAAAAAGAAGTTAAAGCAGATACTTTGATACTTCCTATAAAATTCACAAGGTCAAACAACAATCTTACAAATTTATACGAAGAACTAGAACAAGATAAAGAAAATATCATCAAATTTTTAAAAGAACAAGGCATAAAAGAAGATGAGATTAGCTACAATTCGCCAAATATCATAGACCGTTTAAGCAATCCTTATGGCAACGACACTCAAGCTACATACCGATACATAGGCACTGCGAATTTACTCATTTACACGCAAAATGTAAAGCTTGGAAAAAGCATACTAGAAAAGATTTCAAGTCTTGCAAAATTTGGCATAGTAACAAAAATAGATGATTACGACATAGAATACCTTTACACCAAGCTAAATGATATAAAACCTCAAATGATAGAAGAAGCAACGCTCAATGCTAGAAATGCAGCGATAAAATTCGCACAAGATTCAAACAGTCATCTAGGCAAGATAAAAAAGGCTTCTCAAGGGCAATTTAGCATCAGCAATAGAGATAAAAATACCCCTTATATAAAAACCATAAGAGTGGTTTCTACCATAGAATATTATTTACAAGACTAAAGTTTTTACAAGCAAATAGCTAGTTATGATAAAACTGTTATCTAAATTGATTACTTTATATACAGATATTTGCTAAAAAACTAAAAGAATTAATATTAACTTAATGTTATTTTTATAATAAATTAAGTAACTTTTTATATGAAAAAAGTGCTAAAATATTTTTGAATTTTACAAAAGGAGTTTAGTATGAAAAAATATTTTCTTTCATCATTGTGTGCTATTGCACTTTGTAATGCAAATGTTTTTGCTAGTGAAAACATACAGAATTTAAAAGATTTTCTTACACAAAAACAAGAATTACAAAAGCAAATTAGTGATTTATCAAGTAAAAAATTAAATATCGTAGAAAATTATGAAAAAGCAAATTTATTTTATAAAAATGCTATTAAAAATAAACAAAATATAAATAATGAGTATGAAAAGTTACAACATAATATTTCTTCTTTAGAATATAAATTAAAAGAACTTAATAGTAAAAATCAAAATTTTGATATGACAATTAAGGCTTTAACTAAAAAAAATCAAGACTTACAAAATACAATAAAAGCTAACGAATCTTCAATATCAGCATTTACAAAAGCAAAAGATGAAAATTTAAAGGCATATGAAAATGCCAAAAAAGAATATGAAACAGCAGTAAGAGAGCTTGAACCTTATTATAAGCAAAAAAATGATTGTATAGATAAATATAACAATATTTTAAATGAACTTGATAAAAATTTAGAAGATGTTAAAAAAACTGAATTAACTAAGCAAAAAGATGAATTGCAAAAGCAAATAAAAGAGCTTAATATTCAATATCAATTAAAGCGTGAAGATATTAAAACTAAAGAAAAGATACAAGATGAAGCTTTGCAATTTTATCAAAATGGAATTAGTGCTATAAATAAATTAATGGATGAAAATAAGAGCTTTGAAAATGACATTAGTGCTAATAAAAAAAATATTGATGATGCAGAATTTTGGAAAAAAATTTTACAAGAGCAACTAACATCAACCGACGCAAATAACGAAAAGCTTAAAAAAGAACTACAAGCAAAAGAACTAGAATTAAAAGACGCTCAAAGCAAGATAGAGCAAGCAAAATTAGAATTAGATAACAAAAGCCAAAACATAGACGCACTAAACAAAGAAATTGAACAAAAAAAAGATGAAATCGCAACTATCTTAGATAAAATAAAAAACGAAACCAAAGAAGGCTTAGCTAAAAAAGAAGAAATTAAGAACTCTTTAGGAGAATTTTATAACGACAATTCAAAAGCCGCAACAGAGCTAATTACATTAGTAGCAAGCTCAAGCAATCTTAGCGAAGAAGATAAAGCTCAGGCAAAAAACCTAGCTAACAAAATAGCAACAGAAAGCTTACAAGCAAAAATAGATGATATTAGTAAAAACGCTACAAGCTCAATTAATGTGCAACTTAATAATATGAATAAGCGTTTAGGTGAAGTTAGAGCAATGGGCGCTCAAACTGGTGTATGGCTAAGAACTTATGGAGGTAGATACAGCGGAAATAACAATCATTTTAATTATTACTCAACCCAAATTGGTATAGATAAAAAAAGCGATTTATCAAACGCAGAACTTTTAAGCGGAGCATTAATTGGCTTTGATAAGATTAATTCACTTACTGATACAAAGGCTTATAGCATAGGAGCTTATTTTAGCTATATTAACAATGATGGATATTTTGCTGATACGGTATTAAAATACTTAAACACATCTTATTCACAAAAAGAACATAGTTTTAAAAAGCAAAATTCTTTCTTGCTTTCTATGGAAGCTGGATATAGATTTGATATTTTTACAAGCTCTTACATTGAGCCTAGTTTAGAATTTATTACAGGCTATGTTGGCAAATATGAAGATAAGTATAAAGGCACAATAATAAGTGTTAATAAATATGTACCATTTGTTGTAAAACCACAAGTTTATTATGGGCTTAATTTAGATAGCTTTATTTTTAGAGCAGGGCTTGGAGCGGTTGTTAATTTGCATAATAACAAGGCTAATTTACATATTGGAGATTTAATTGCAGGAATTAGTGCTAATTCAAGCATAAAACTTTCAAAAAACAATCACGGCTTTGCAAGTATTCAAACAGCTTATAGCTTTAATGAAAACTTAAGATTAAACCTAGGTCTTGAAAGAAGCTTTGGCACATCATTTAAACAAGATTACGAACTAAACGCTACATTACGCTACACATTTTAATTTATAAACCTATGTTATTTTTTAGCATAGGTTTTTTTGTTTTATAACACACTTAATTATTAAAAACTTAAAATAAATATTATTTTTTAATAAAATTTTAAATAAGTTTAATTTTAAAATATATACAAATATACAAGTGTTGCAAAAACAAGATTACAAAGGTTTTGCTTTTCATAAACAGTTTAAAGCGATAATTATGCTACCTTTGATAATTAGATGGTGTGTTTAATAAAAATAATGATAAATTTGTATTTTTAATTAACTATATGAATAATTTTCAAGAAGATGATTATTTAATAATAAATAAAAATAAAAGAGAGGTAAATATGGATTATCCACTAAATCAGATTTTATATGGAGCGCCTGGGGTTGGAAAGACTTACAATACAATAAATATAGCTTTAGAGATTTTGGGCGAAGATTTTTCTAATTACTCAGATAAAACTTTAAAAAGAAAGGCTATGCAAGAAAGATTTAAAGACTATGTAAAAAACGGACAAATTGTATTTACCACCTTTCATCAAAGTTAC
Source organism: Campylobacter canadensis (assembly GCF_013177655.1). Taxonomy (NCBI): domain Bacteria; kingdom Pseudomonadati; phylum Campylobacterota; class Epsilonproteobacteria; order Campylobacterales; family Campylobacteraceae; genus Campylobacter; species Campylobacter canadensis. The sequence continues at coordinate 1,722,128 of NZ_CP035946.1, read as the reverse complement.
GGATATGAAGAATTTGTAGAAGGAATTAGACCTGATATTAATAAAGATGAAATGAAATATGTTGTATCTAAAGGTATTTTTAAGAGTTTGTGTGAAAATGCTAAGGGTAATATGGAGTTAATTAATAATTTTGATATTTTAATAGAAAGATTAAAAGAAAAATCATCAATAGATTTAGCCGACCCTGAAAAATATTTTAATATTCCAAATACAAAATATTATATTCAGTTTAGAGATGGTGTAACTTTTAGAATTAAATTTGATGGAATGAGTGATAAATATAAAGATTATCCAGTTAATATAGAATCAATAAGAGAAATATATAAAAATCCAAAATTAGGTATTTATAATTCTGCTTACGCTAAAATAATCATAGAATATTTAAAAACTCAAGGCTTAAAAGAATATACTGAAAATCCAATAAAAAAGCCATATATAATCATCATTGACGAGATAAATCGTGGAAATATTAGTAAGATTTTTGGAGAGCTTATCACGCTTATTGAGCCTAGTAAAAGGCTAGGAAATACTGAAGAGTTAGAAGTAATATTACCATATAGCAAAGAGCGTTTTTCGGTGCCAAATAATGTCTATATAATAGGCACTATGAATACAGCAGATAGAAGTATCACTACACTTGATACAGCGCTTAGGCGTAGGTTTGAGTTTAAAAAGATTAAGCCTGCAAGTTTTCTTTTAAGTTCTGATTGTGATGGGGTAAATCTTCAAGAATTGCTAAATAAAATAAATGAAAGAATTGAGTGCCTAATAGGCGATGAAAAGCTTATCGGACATTCGTATTTTATGGATATAAACAGCATTGATGAGCTTAAAACTGTGTTTAAAAATAAGATTTTACCACTTTTAGAAGAGTATTTTTATAATGATTATTCGCAGATAAAATTGGTGCTTAATGATAACGGCATGATAAAAACTAAAAATATTTTAAATACAGATACACTTTATTTAAGCGATGATTTTAGCGAAGTGGATTTTAAGAAAATCTATGAAGATTGAAGTTTGCGAGCATGAAATTATAAGCCTACGTGATAACGACGAGTTTTTAGACGAGCTTATAAGCTTTGCTGAAAACAACCCAGAGTTTTTAAGAATAGTCGGTAAAAATAAGCTAAAAACAAGGAATTTCGTAGGGCTTATAAAAACAAAAAGTGGGGTTTTGGAAATCTATCCTAAGGTTTCAAAATCAAGCGATGAGATAATGCCCAGCATAGATTTAAGCAAGGCTTATGAGTTAAAAGATGAGATGTTTAAGGAGTGTAAAGCAAGAGAGTTAAATCCTAAAAAGCTACTTTTAGAACTTTTAAGAACTTTACAAGAAAGTCCATTTAAAAAATCACTTAAAGCAACGCTAAAAGATGAAAAAATGCCACTTTTTGAAGTTTTTATTGAGATGTTTTTAGAAGAACTTTTCGTACTTTTAAATAAAGGGCTTATGAGTGATTATATAAAAGTATCAAACAATAAAGCATTTTTAAAAGGAAAATTGATTTTTAGCGAACATTTAAGGCAAAATTTAGCTCATAAAGAGCGATTTTTTACTGAAAATGATGAATACATTATAGATAATGCGACAAATCAAACCATAAAAACCACGCTTTTTCATTTAAAAAAACTAAGTCAAAAATAAAAATATTTTGAAATATTTAAGCTTTTTTGATGAGATAAGTTTAATTAGCATTAAAAAATGCGAATTTAGTGTAAAAAATAAGCATTATAGTTATTATAAAAATATACTTTTATGGTGTAAGTTATTTCTAAACGGCTTTAGTTTTACGCCATTTGCAGGAGATAATCACTCTTATGCTTTGCTTTTTGATATGAATAGACTTTTTGAAGATTTTGTAGCTTTTATGCTTAAAAAACAAAATCCAAATATAAGCATACATACTCAAGTATCAAACAGATATTTGATAAAAGATGAGAGAAAAGATTATTTTTTAATGCGACCTGATATTTTGATTAAGCTTAAGGATAAAACGATTATTGCTGATACAAAGTATAAAATTATAAATGATTTAAGTGATATTAGCCAAGCTGATTTATATCAAGTATTTGCTTATGCAACAAAGTTTAAAGCTAGTGAAGTGTGGCTTATATATCCACTTTTAAACGATGTTTTGCAAGGAAAAACTTTAGAATATAAGCCAGAAAATTTTGAAAATAAAATAAAGCTAAAGCTGCTTTTTGCTCCTTTGCTTTAAATTTAAGCTTTATTTAAGTTCTTGGGGGGGGTATTAGAAAAACAAGAAAGTGGTAAATATGAATGCTACAAATATTAATCGTAAAGCAAACTAAGCTAATGTTAATAAAGGCACTTCAAACATAAATACAACTCATTCAAAAGTTAATGCCAACACAATAAAAATAATTTATAAATATTACTTTTATTTAAATTTATGAAGTTTTTTATTTTAAATTCTTTTTAATTCAAAGATTTTAAAATAGGAATTTGACAATTAAACAAAAACTTATAAGGATAAAAATGGGACTAATATTATAAAAACTATTCGTAACCTAGCTTTGTATGGTTGTTATTTGAGTTTAGTTTTTATAAAAATATTTTTCAAAATATTTATAATATACTTTATAAAATCTCATCAAATAGACTTTAAAGCCCTTTTAAAATATGTTAAAATTTTATATAATTTTTTTGTTAAAATGCAAACATTATGAGTAGGTTAAATCTACTTTTAATCATTTTAATAGCCCGTATAAGCCTTTGTATTCACTTATTAATATAGTTTTTGCTTGAAATATTTTTTATGCAATAAGTAAATAATAAAATTTTTATAATGGATTTTAATGTATATTTTTTTATTTACTAAAAATAAGCCTTAATTGTATTTAATGTAAAATTATTGTAAAAAGTATGGCTGTAAGCCGGATTCTGTATTTGATAATCATTTATCTACTCGTTTTTTCACAAAAACGCTCTAGCGAAGGGCTAAAAACATAAGACTAAAACCACCCCTTCTTGCTGCAGGTTGGGTTTATAAGCTGCTAGGCTTTTTCATCACCGTAGCACTGGTAAGCTCTTACCTCACCTTTTCACCTTAACTTATAAAAGTTGTTTATTTTCTGTTACACTTTCCCTTAGATTGCTCTAGCCATCTGTTAGATGGAACCTTGTCTTATTGCAGCCCGGACTTTCCTCTTTTGTTAAAGCGATTATCTGCCATACTCATTTTAATTTTAGCTAAAATAAAAAAATAATTAGCCTAAAAAGACTAATTATTTTAAATTCTCAACACTTAAAGCTGCATTTAATAAATTTTGCTCATCAAAACGGCGAGCGATTATTTGAATTGAAGTATTAAGATTATCTTGTGTGTGAATAGGAACGCTAATTCCTGCAAGTTTTGCAAGATTAACTGAAATAGTAAAAATATCTTCTAAATAGCCATCAACAGAGCTTAATTTTTCTTCAAAACTTCTAGCGTGTTTTGGAGTAACAGGCATTAATATTAAGTCGTTATTACTTAAAATATCGTTATATTTTTGTGTTATTTTTTCTCTTACTAGCATTGCTTTTTTGTAGTAAGCATCAATATATCCGCTTGATAAAACAAAGGTACCAAGTAAAATTCTTTTTTGAACTTCTAAACCAAAACCCTTACTTCTTGTATTTACATAAAGTTCTTCTAGCGAATTTGCATCCGCTCTATATCCATAACGAATACCATCGTATCTACTTAGATTTGTACTAGCTTCAGCACAAGCTATTAAATAATAAGCAGCTACATCAATTTTGCTATCTTCAAGATTAACATAATTTATACTATGCCCTGCATTTTGTAACTTTTCTATCATTTTATAACTTTGTGCTTTTATATCATCAGAACAAGCATCAAAATAATTTTTAACTACAGCGAATTTGTATTTTTTATCAGCATTTAATTTATCAAATGTGCTTGTAAATTCAACATCAGCACTAGTGCTATCAAACTCGCATTTACCAGCAATAGCGTCATATAATAAACTAGCATCTTTTACATTTTGAGTTAAAACTCCAATTTGGTCAAGACTGCTAGAATAAGATGCAAGCCCGTATCTACTTACTCTTCCATAACTTGGTTTAAAACCAACGCAACCGCAAAGTGCAGCAGGTTGTCTAACAGAGCCGCCAGTATCAGAGCCTAAAGCGCAAACAGCAATCTTAGCACTAACAGCAGCCGCACTACCACCGCTACTTCCGCCTGGAACTAATGCGTTATTTAAAGGATTTAATGTTTTACCATAACAACTACTTTTTGTTGTGTTTCCCATTGCAAATTCGTCCATATTGCATCTTCCAAATGGTGCTAGTTTATGCTCTTTCATCTTTGTAATAATACTAGCATCGTAAGGTGCTATGTAATCTTTTAAGATTTTAGAGCAGCTGCTAATATTCCAGCCTTTTACTTGAATGTTATCTTTAATAGCAACAGGCACACCTAAATATTCAACATCATCTAAATCTTTATTAATTAATTGCTCAACATAAGCACCAAGGTGTTTTGTTTCTTGTGCTTTTTTATTTATTTCTTTTTTTAGCTCAATTAATTCATTATCACTTAATTTTAAAGCTTTTTCTAAACTTATCATTTTTTACCTTTCTTATTTACTAAAAATACCCCTATAGCACTTACGCATAATAAAATCACAATGCTATAAATAATAGTTAAAAAACTAATTGGCTCACTCACTTAATAGCCTCGCTACATCTTAAGCATAAACTGTTTTCATCTTTACTTAAATATCTCCAACATCTAGGACATTTGCAATCTTTTGCATAAGCTATAAAACCTTGTTTAAATTCTGCAATTTTTACAAAGTCTAAATCGCTTTTACAAAATGCTGAAATATTTAAAAATTTGCAATTTTCTTTGAATGAATTCATTTCTTCATTGCTACTAATTACTGCTAATTCTAAGGTTGATTTTATTTTTTTATCTTTTTTTAAGATATCAATTTGCTCATAAAAATCTTGTCTAAATTCAACTAATTTTTCATATTCAAAACTAGATTTTTTAACATTAATTTCATCTTCAGTAAGCATAAAAATATTTTCCACATTCTTTGTTACAAGTTTATTTGCGACTTTAAATGCTTCATTTATTGTATGCGTTAAAATAGGCGCTAAATATATAAATAGTTTTTGTAAAATAAGCACCATAGCACTTTGAGATGCCATTCTATTGGTTGAATTTTTTGCATCACAATAAAGACTATCTTTGCATACATCTAAATAAATTCCGCTTAAATCAGCGCTTAAAAATGTTGCAAGAGCGTTAATTCCTTTTGCAAAATCATATTCTAAAAATGATTTTTTACATAGCTTAAACACTTCATCGGCTTTATTTAAAAACAATAAATCAAGTTCGCTAAATTCATAGCACATCTTTTCTAAATCATTTGTGTTTGCTAGTAAAAATCTTATTGTATTTCTTATTTTTCTATACTGCTCGCTTGCTTGATTTAAAATATCTTCTCCTAATTTAATATCGCTTGAATAGTCACTGCTTGCTATGTAAAGTCTTAAAATTTCAATTCCATATTTTTTAGCAATATCACTTGGTGCTATTACATTTCCTAAACTTTTACTCATTTTTCTTCCGTTTTTATCAACGGTAAATCCGTGAGTTAAAACACTTTTGTAAGGTGCTTGTTTATTTATAATGCAGCTAAGCAATAAAGAGCTTTGAAACCAGCCTCTATGTTGGTCGCTACCTTCAAGATACATTGAAGCTTGTTTTGCTTTAATACCGTAATTACCACTATCTAAAACACAAGCAAAGGTGCTACCGCTATCAAACCAAACATCTAAAATATCATTAACCTTACTAAGCTTATTTGCATCATATTTGCAATTTTGTGGAAGTAAATCTTTAATTTCTTTTTGCCACCAAATTCTAACGCCTTCTTTTTCAAATAAACTTGCTAAATGCTCGTAAAGTTCATAATCCATAATCAATTCATTATTTTCATCTAAGAAAAAGGCTAAAGGCACACCCCAGCTTCTTTGTCTTGAAATACACCAATCAGGGCGATTTTCTATCATAGTTTTTAAGCGATTTTTACCACTTTGTGGGTAAAAGTTAATTTTATCAATCTCGCTTAAAGCAAGTTCTCTTAAACTCATATTATTATAAAATTTTTTATCCATTGCTATGAAAAATTGCTTTGTAGCACGATAAATTACAGGTTTATGCGTTCTCCAACAAAATGGATATGAGTGAATGAAAGTGCTTTGTTTTAATAAAGCATCGCCTAAAAGTTCTAAGATTACTTCATTTGCTTTAAAAATATGCATTCCTTTTAGATTTTGCTTAGGTACTAATTCTAAAATACTTTCATCATAACAACCACCATCATCAACAGGCATAATTACAGGTATATTGTATTTTAAACATACATAATAATCATCCTCACCATGACCTGGTGCAGTATGTACTAAACCACTACCGCCATCCATTGTTACATGTTCGCCTACGATTAATTTTGATAAACGATTATTAAGTGGATTTATAGCGTGGGTATTTTCTAAAAAATCTCCTTTAAAACTAGCAATTTCTTCTAAATTAAACTCACTTAAATCTTGCACTCTTTTTTTAGCAACAATTAAACCATTTTTTGAGATTATATATTCTTCATCTTTATTTAATGCTATTGCTTGATTAGCTGGTAGTGTCCAAGGAGTAGTTGTCCAAATTACTGCTCTTGCATTATTTAAAACTTCATCAGCAATATTTAAACTTTTTAGTTTATTTTTAGCATCATCATTTAATTTAAAAGCAACGAAGATTGAATAATCTTGCTTATCTTGATACTCAACTTCAGCTTCTGCTAAGGCTGATTTTGCTGCCCAGCTCCAATATACTGGCTTTTGTCTTTGAATTAATAATGAATTTTTTGCAACCTCTAAAAGGCATTTATAAATATTTGCTTCAAATTTAAAATCCATTGTTAAATAAGGATTATCAAAATCTGCAATTATTCCTAAATCTTGAAATTCTTTTTTTTGTATTTGCACAAATTCTTTTGCATGAGCGGTGCAAGCATCGTGAATTTGCTTAATTGATGGATTTGTATCTTTTAATTTAATTTCTACTTGTTGTTCAATCGGTAATCCGTGGCAATCCCAACCTGCTGTGTAATGAATGCTTTTATTATTTAAAAAATATTCAGTCTTATTTATCATATCTTTTAAGATTTTATTAATTGCATGCCCGACATGTAAATGCCCATTTGCATAAGGAGGACCATCGTGCAAAATAAAGGTACTTGCTTTTTTGCTTGACATTAGTTTATAAGCATATTTGCTAAATTCATCAAAACTGTGTTTTTCGTTTTCGTATAAATTTGCTCTCATTGCAAATTCGGTTTGTGGGAGTAATAATGTATCTTTCATAAATCACCTTTTTAGAAATTAAAATGTTTAAATAATAACTTCTTTTTTTTAATCTTTGCTATAATTTTTAAAAATCTTTTAAGGAAAGTTATGAAACATTTATTAGTTTATTTTACAAAAACCCTTCATTTAAACCCGCTTTTTAAAGAGCTTGTTGAAGAAAAATTAAAAGAATATAGGCTTTATGTTGATGAATATATTGTGCTTGATGTAAATACTGCTAATTTAGATTTTTTTATAAATTTGCAAGATAGTAAATACACGCATATAAGCATAATTACAGAAGAGAGCAGCTTTTGCATTGTTAATAAATTTTTAGCAACGATGAATGAAAGTGAGCTTATTCAAAGCGATGATGATTTTATTTTAAAGGATAATTTAAAATATCAAAATTCAAGTTTGCTAATAAAATTAAATGATAAATTTGTGAATATTTTAAAAGCTAAGGATTATTTTTTACCTGAATTTTTGTATGAAGATACTATGATGAATGTTTTTTATATTTTAGATGATGATTTTGATGGGGTGAATGTAATTTTAAACACTCAAGCAAAACCTTACGGGGTTAAAGTTTATGTATTTAATTTATTTAATGGCTTAATTTGTGTAAATATTTTTAAAGAAAAATTTTCACACCTTGATGGATTTATGCAAAGCGTAAGAGCTTTGTTTGATAAAAAAATAATTGAAGAAATAAATGTTTTTTCTTTCATTTTAAATAAATTAAAAGAAAAAAATAAAACAATCACTTTTGCAGAAAGTTGCACAGCAGGTGCTTTAGTAAATGAATTTTCAAAGCTTGATGGTTGCTCTAATATACTTATGGCAAGTGTTGTTACTTATTCGGTAAATAGCAAAAAACAGTGGTTAAAAATTGATGATTATTGTGCTAATAATGTGTATTCAAATGAATGCGCAATAGCGATGGCTAAAGGGGCTTTAGCGCTAACTAAGGCTGATTATGCAATAAGCACTACAGGGCTTTTAGGAAAGGATGATTTTAATGAGATTAAAAGCGGAGATGTATTTATTTGTGTTGCAAATAATGAAAAAAATATCAGTAAAAAATTAAAGCTAAATTCAAGCAGAGCCTTAATGCAAAAAGAATGTGCTTTAGCTTGTGCTGTTTTGCTTTTAGACTTTGATAAAGAATTGTTTTTTAACGAGTAAAATGAGGAATTTTATTTAAAACCATAGTTGTAAAATCAATCATTTGATTCATCATCCAAGGCATTAAAAAGATGATTATTATAACTACTAAGATTATTTTTGGAACAAAGGATAAGGTTGTTTCGTTTATTTGAGTTGTTGCTTGAAAAATGCTTATTAATAAACCTGCAATCAAACCCGCTAAAAGCATAGGTAAAGATAATAATAATGCTATTTTAAAGGTAGAAACCCCAAGTGCTACTAATGTACTTTCCATATAAATAACTCCTATTTTTAAATCTTACACTATGTTTAATAATCTTGGGCAAAATCATCACTTTAAAAAAATATCTAAGGAAAATTAATGCAAATTGGCTTAACATTATTTGTTAAAAAATTATTTACAAAAATAGAAATAAATTTATGGCTTTTGATGCTTATTTCATCAATGCACTTTTTATTTTTAATAATTTTTAATATATTAAATATAAAAGAAATGGTTTATGTAAATATTTATTCTTGCATTAATTATGTTTTAGTTTTTATTCTTTATTACAAAGGGAATAAGCTTGCTTCTTATATTTTAACTTATATAGAAATATATATCCATCAAATTTTTGTAAATTATTTTGTAGGTTTTAATGGTGGTTTTGCTAATTTGTTATTATGTACATTATTTATTCAAAGTAGCTTTTTTACTTCAAATATATTTAGAATTTTATCTAGTATATTTTTAATAAGTACAATTTGTGTTATGTATTATTATAAATCATCTTACACAGCAGCTGATGATTGGATACAATCAATGTTTTTTTACATAAATACATCTTTATCTGCTTCTATGATGAGCCTTTATGGAATTTTAGCAAATCTTAGCCAAACTCAAAAGATTTCAGAACTTACAAATCAAATTTATATGGATTTTCTTACAGGTTTATATAATAGAAAGTATTTTAAAGATAAAATCTTACCAACATTTAATGAGAATGAAAGTATTTTATTAGCAATTTGTGATATTGATGATTTTAAAAAAATAAATGATAATTTAGGGCATGATACTGGGGATTTGATTTTAAAATTAATTTCAAATTCGCTTTTTACAATTAGTACAAATTATAAGGCAAATGCTTTAAGATGGGGCGGAGAAGAATTTTTGCTTTGTTTAAAATGCGATGAAGAAACAGCTTATGCGTATTTAAATAAAATACAAACTCATATAAAAGAGCAAGAATACACAGCTTTAAAGCAAAAGCCAACCATAACAATAGGGGGTGTATATATACAAAATCCAATTAGGAGCGATTTTGATACTTATTTTAAAATCGCAGATGATGAGTTATATTATGGCAAGAAAACTCAAAAAAATACAATAAATTTAAAATATATTATAAAGGAAAGACAATGATTAAAAAAATATTATTAAGTACAGCGTTAGCTTATTCTTTGTGTGCTGCAACTTTTACATTAGATAAAGCTCACACAAATGTGGAATTTTCATTAAAATATGCTCAACTTACTACAGTAAAGGGTAATTTTAAAGTTTTTGATGCTGATATTGAATTTAGCGATGGAAAATTCTTGGTCTTTAATGCTAGCATTGATGTTGATTCGGTATTTACAAACAATGAAAAAAGAGATAACCATTTAAAGCAAAAGGACTTTTTTGATACAAAAGAAAATCCAAAAATTACCTTTGTTATGAATAAATATACAGCAAAAGACGCAACTAGCGGTATTTTAAGCGGTGAATTAACAATGAGAGGTGTTAAAAAACAAGTTGAATTTATAATTAGCGATATTGCAAGCGTACAAAAAGATTCTAAAACACTATTAGGTTTTAATATGAGTTTAAAGCTTGATAGAACTGATTATAAAGTAGGTCAAGGATTTGGCGCTGCAGTTGCTGTTGGTAACGAAGTAAAAATAGAAACTCAAGTTTTAGCTAAAGAAAAATAAAAACACAAATATTGTATGGTTGGCAAGCAGAATTTTCTGCTTGTATTTAAAAAAGGAAGGTGTTAATGAATATACAAATAATAGGTAGTGGTTATGTGGGATTACCTACTGCGGTTGGCTTTAATATGCTATTAGCCAATAGGGGGGGGGTAATTAGCGTTATTGATATTGATAAAGATAGAATTAAGAACTTACAATCTAAAAAAAGTATTTTTTATGAAAAAAAATTAAATGAAGAGCTTTTAAAACAAAATAATATTCAATTTAGTTGTGATTTTAAAAATGTTAAAAACCAAGATATTATCTTTATTTGTGTTCCAACACCAAATGACAAAAATAATCAAATTGATTTATCTTATATAAAAAGTGTTATTGATAGTATTTATAAGTATTTAAAAAATGGTGTTTTGCTTTGTATTAAATCAACCGTAATTCCAGGTTCAACTCTTAGTATAAAAAAATTATTGCAAAAGAAAAATCCAAAATTAAAATTCCACATTGCTTGCGTGCCAGAATTTTTAAAAGAAGGTAGTGCTTTAGAAGATTTTTTAAATCCTGATAGAATTATATGCGGGGTTGAAGATGAAAGAAGTAAAGAGCTTTTAACTAAGCTTTATAACAATAGCGATAAATTATTTTTTACATCAATTAATGATGCTGAAATGATTAAATACGCTTCTAATTCTTTTTTATCTTTAAAGGTTGCTTTTATAAACGAATTGGCAAATTTATGCGAAAAAAGTAATTGTGATATTAATTTAGTTTCTTTAGGAATGGGGCTTGATAAAAGAATAGCACCTTATTTTTTAAATGCTTCAATAGGTTATGGCGGTTCTTGTTTTCCAAAAGATAGCACTGCTTTAAATTCCTTTGCAAAAAAGAAAAAAGTAAATCTTAGTATCTTAAATGCAAGTATAAAATCAAATCAAAATAGAGTAAAGCTAATATGTAAAAATATTTTAGAATTTAATGTAAAAAATATTGCGATTTTTGGCTGCTCATTTAAAGCAAATACTGATGATATAAGATATTCTCAAGCTATTTTGCTTATAGAAGAATTATTAAAAAACAATGTAAAAATCACCCTTCACGACCCAAAAGCCCTAAATAATGCAAAAAAATATTTTGCTAATAAGATAGCTTATAAACAAGATTTTTATGAATGCTTTAAAAATCAAGAATTAGCAGTGTTTTTAGTTCCTTGGAGTGATTATAAAAACGCTAATTTAGATAAAATACACTCTTTAATGCAAAAACCCAATATTTACGATACTTGCAACCTTTTTACTAAAGAAAATTTAAATAAATTTTATTATAAGAAAATGGGGGGGGGTATAATCAATGGTAAGTATTGTTATACCGCTATATAATGCTAAAAAATATATAAAAGAATGCCTTGATTCAATCCTTTTACAAAGTTATAGTGATTATGAGATTATTATAGTTGATGATTTTTCTACTGATGGCTCAAAAGATATTGTATTTTCATATAAAGATGAAAGGATTAAGTATTTTTTAAATGAGAAAAAAGGTTGTGCTAATGCTAGAAATTATGGTTTAAGCAAGGCTAGTGGAGATTTTGTTTATTTTTTAGATTCTGATGATTATTTAGAATCTAATATGTTAAATACTTGCGTTAATCATATAAAAGATTGTGATTTGTGTGTTTTTACAAATCATATTTATTGCGAAGAAAGTGCTAATGTGATTAATACTCTTAGTTTAAACCCTATGTTAAAAGACTATGAATATACAAAAGATATTTATGATAAATTATATTTACTTACAAATCCAAATGCTTGGACAAAATTATTTAAAAGAAGTTTTTTGCTAGAAAATAACTTATATTTTGAAGATTTACCTATGGCAAATGACTTAACTTTTACATATAGTGCTTTAGCGTGTAGTAAAAAAATAGCTTTTTTAAATCAGCCTTTAGTGTATTATAGAATAAATCACGGTACTAATATTTCAGCAAAAAGGGATAATATAGCAGCTTTTTTTAAAGCAATTAAAGCGCTTTATTTAAGATTATTATCGCTTGGAATTTTTGATTTAGTAAAGGATAGTTTTTATAAAAGAATAAAATCTTCTTTTTTATATGAAAAATCTTTTTGTAATTTAGATTATGATGCTATTGAGAAAATAATAGAATTTGTTTTTAAAGATTATAAAGAAGTAAAGCAGTTTTTTTTATTACAGTGTCCTAAAATTAGTATTATAATTTGTGTTTATAATAAAGAAGAATTTATAAATAGATGTTTAGATAGTGTTATTAATAACACCTTTAAGCAAATACAAATTATTATAATAAATGATGGTAGTACAGATAGAAGTTTAAATATAATAAGAGTTTATAATGATTATAGAATTAGCATCTTTAATCAAGCAAATTCAGGTTTGGCTATTGCTAGAAATGAAGGTATAAAAAAGGCTAACGCAAAATATATTTTCTTTTTAGATGCTGATGATTTTATACATAAAAATTGCTTAAGTAAAATTTATAATAAAATGCAGATAAATAACCTTGATATGTGTTTATATAAAGCTAGTAATTACATTGAATCAAGTAAAAAAATAGAAAAAAATCCTTACTATTCTTTAGAAGTTTTTGCAAATAATTTTAAAGAAGTTTTTAATTATGAAGATTGCAAAGATTTTATAACAAGAATAGCAGTATCTTCTTGTTTAACTGCATATAAAAAAGATTTTTTATTAGAAAATGATATATTTTTTATTAATGAAAGATTATGTTATGAAGATAATTTATTTTTTGCAAAGGCTTTATTTAAGGCAAAAAGAATTTCACTTTTAAGAAAAAATATTTATTATAGAAGCATAAATAATAAATCAATTACAGCAAATATTAATAATAATTTTCAAGATAGAATTAAAATGACAATTTTATTAATGAGATTGTTAAAACAAATGAATATAGAAAATGACATTTTTTATAAATATTTATATTCTTATGTTGGTATTTTATATAATATTTATGATAAGTTTGATAATAATTTAAAAAATAAGTATAAAGATGAACTTTTGTTATCATTTTTTATTTTAAATTTAAAATATAAAATTAGAAATCAAAATATTTTAGCTTTCTTAAAAACAAATAATTTAAGTCATTTAAACTATATTCAAAACGCAAGTATAGTAGAAAATACCGCACAGTTAATATCTAAAATTCAAACAAAAAAATCTAATGGTTTATTGCTTGCTTTTAAGAAAGAAGAAAATAATTTTTTTATTAAGGCGAAAAATAGCGGTTTGATAAAAATGGAGCTTTATTCAGATGCAAATATTTACATAAGTGATTTGTTTATTAATGCAAAACAAATTATTAAAGATGATTATCTTGTAAATAAAGCAACACCATTTAAATACAGTTTTAGATGTAAGGATAATGATGTATTTAATATTGCTTTTAAAAGTAGCAAAAAAGATATTTATATAAAAATTAGAAATATAAGAAATTCTAAAAGAGATTTACTTTTATTGAAAAATCCTAATATTGCTGAATATGAAGGTAAAATATATATTTTGAGTAATGCTAATTTTAAAATAAAAGCTATATCCTTAGAAGATATAAATATAAGCATATCTAATAATAAAATATTAGAAGTTGATAATATAAAAAGTAAAAATTCTATTAAACTAAAAGCAAACAAAGAGTATATAATTTCTATAAAAAATAAATTAAACATATTTGCAAGGATAAAAAAATTTTTAAGGAAGATTAATGCTTTTTAAAGATATATTTTTTAAAGAAAATGTGCTTTTTATTCATATTCCAAAAAATGCTGGAACAAGTATTGAAAAAAGTATTTATAACACAAATTGGCTAGTAGGTCACACTCCTGCTATAAGGTATTTTAAAGAAGATGAAAATAAGTTTTTATCTTTAAAGTCTTTTGCTTTTGTTAGAAATCCTTATGATAGATTTATATCCGCATTTTTTTATTTAAAAGATGGTGGTGCAATGCGTGGAAGCGATTTAGAAATTTATTATTTTATTAAAGATACTAGTTTTAGTGAGTTTTGTTTTAATATCTTAAATAATGAAGAATATAAAAATAAAGTTTTATCTCATATTCATTTTAGAGAACAATATAAATTTGTTTGCAATGCAAAAAAAGAAATAATAGTAAATTTTATAGGAAAATATGAAAAAATTGCTGCAGATTTTTTGCTTTTTACTAAAATTTATTTGAATAAAAATATATTTTTACCGCATCTAAATCGCTCAAAGCACGAAGAATATTTAAAATATTATCAAGAAAATGAAGTAAAAGCGGTAAATGCCTTATACAAAGAAGATTTTTTAAAGTTTAATTACAAAATGTTAGATGAAAATCATTTTGCAACGGGGGGGGTGTTAATGTTTAAGCTTACCGTAATAGCTTTGTTTGCTTTAGAGCAAATTTTACTTATGGGGGGGGGTAATTAATGAAATGTTATCTTCACATAGGTGTTCAAAAAACAGGTACAACTAGCATTCAAAAATTCCTTACTCAAAATTATGAAAAATTATTACAAAACGGTATTTTATATCCATTATCAGCTGGAAAAAACTCATCTCAGTGGAGCATAGCAGCAATAAATTATAATTATGACAAGCACAAAGATGAAAATGACTTCTATTTAGTAAATAAAAATATAAAAAATAAAGATGATTTTATTAAACATACTGAAAAAAGAAAAAAAGCAATTTATGATGAGATTTTAAAAAGTAATTGTAAAAGTGTTATTTTTTCAAGCGAACACTTAACTGCTAGATTATTTTATGAAGAAGAAATACAAAATTTAAAAGATTTTTTAAGCATTTTTGATGAAGTTTATGTAATTATTTATATAAGAGAACAAATAAAAGCTATAAATTCAGCATACAGTGAAGCAATAAAAGCCGCAAATATACTAGATTATAGTATAAATGATTGGTATTTAAATATATGTGATTACTCCAGTGTGATAAAAAAATACGAGCAATTTTTTACAAATATTAATGTTAGAATTTTTGATTTTAACGAATTTGAAAATAATGATTTAATTAGTGATTTTTGCAAAGCTTGTAATATTAATATTCCTGATTTAGAAATAAATTTATCAAAAAGTAATGAAAGTATAGATTTATTAGGATTAAAGATTTTAGAGTTTTTAAATAACGACTATCCTTTTTATAAAGATGGCAAGGTAAATCCTAAAAGAAGAGAATTAAATCAACTGATAGCAAAATTTTTTAATGACAAGAATAATAATTTTTCTTTACCAAAAGATATTCAAGAAGAGTATTTAAAATACTTTGCTCAAGGCAATAAATATATAAAAGACAAGTATTTTAAAGATAAAGACAGTCTTTTTAACAGCTCAATAGTGAAGGAAAATTACAATATAAATATTGATAATAACTTATTAAATTTTTTAGCATATTTAATAAAAAAAACAATAATCTAAAATAAAATTCCTAATCGTTAAGCTTTATTTAAGCTTAACAATGTATTATTTCATCTTTATGTTTTTTAACCATAGAAAGAATAAATCAAATTAACTTAATATATAAGCCATAAACAAAGCTTTATAAAAAGTTTTTAATTTTCTTTATTACTTTTATTATTGTTATTAAATATCGTTATTTTTATTTATTTTTGTTAAAACATTTTTCAACGTCAATCTTTGATATCTAAACAAGTGATCAAGAGCTAGTTACAAAAGCTATTATTTATTTAATAGCATTTCTTTTAAACACTTCATAAAATTATGGAGAGTTTGATCCTGGCTCAGAGTGAACGCTGGCGGCGTGCCTAACACATGCAAGTCGAACGATGAAGTCTAGCTTGCTAGACGGATTAGTGGCGCACGGGTGAGTAATGTATAGCTAACTTGCCCCTTACAAGAGGACAACAGCTAGAAATGGCTGCTAATACTCTATACTCCGCTTTAACATAAGTTAAGGTGGGAAAGTTTTTCGGTAAGGGATAGGGCTATATTGTATCAGCTAGTTGGTAAGGTAATGGCTTACCAAGGCTATGACGCATATCTGGTCTTAGAGGATGATCAGACACACTGGAACTGAGACACGGTCCAGACTCCTACGGGAGGCAGCAGTGGGGAATATTGCTCAATGGGCGAAAGCCTGAAGCAGCAACGCCGCGTGGAGGATGACACTTTTCGGAGCGTAAACTCCTTTTTTACAAGAAGAATACTGACTGTATTGTAAGAATAAGCACCGGCTAACTCCGTGCCAGCAGCCGCGGTAATACGGAGGGTGCAAGCGTTACTCGGAATCACTGGGCGTAAAGGGCGCGTAGGCGGATTATCAAGTCTTTTGTGAAATCTAATGGCTTAACCATTAAACTGCTTAAGAAACTGATAGTCTAGAGTAAGGGAGAGGCAGATGGAATTAGTAGTGTAGGGGTAAAATCCGTAGATATTACTAAGAATGCCAATTGCGAAAGCGATCTGCTAGAACTTAACTGACGCTAAGGCGCGAAAGCGTGGGGAGCAAACAGGATTAGATACCCTGGTAGTCCACGCCCTAAACGATGTATGCTAGTTGTTGGAATGCTAGTCATTTCAGTAATGCAGCTAACGCATTAAGCATACCGCCTGGGGAGTACGGTCGCAAGATTAAAACTCAAAGGAATAGACGGGGACCCGCACAAGCGGTGGAGCATGTGGTTTAATTCGATTCTACGCGAAGAACCTTACCTAGGCTTGATATCTATGGAACCTTTTAGAGATAAGAGGGTGCTAGCTTGCTAGAACCATAAGACAGGTGCTGCACGGCTGTCGTCAGCTCGTGTCGTGAGATGTTGGGTTAAGTCCCGCAACGAGCGCAACCCACGTATTTAGTTGCTAACAGTTTGGCTGAGCACTCTAAATAGACTGCCTTCGCAAGGAGGAGGAAGGTGTGGACGACGTCAAGTCATCATGGCCCTTATGCCTAGGGCTACACACGTGCTACAATGGCATATACAATGAGACGCAATATCGCGAGATGGAGCAAATCTATAAAATATGTCCTAGTTCGGATTGTTCTCTGCAACTCGAGAGCATGAAGCCGGAATCGCTAGTAATCGTAAATCAGCTATGTTACGGTGAATACGTTCCCGGGTCTTGTACTCACCGCCCGTCACACCATGGGAGTTGATTGTGCTTTAAGCCAGAATACTAAAATAGTTACTGTCCACAGCAAAATCAGCGACTGGGGTGAAGTCGTAACAAGGTAACCGTAGGAGAACCTGCGGTTGGATCACCTCCTTTCTAGAGTACAAATACTCTTTCTCACAAAAGAGTATTCATTTATCTCTTGTCCTTGTTTGGATATCAAAGGTTGAAATGTTGATGTTGTTTTAAGGGGAATTAGCTCAGCTGGGAGAGCGCCTGCCTTGCACGCAGGAGGTCAGCGGTTCGATCCCGCTATTCTCCACCATTTATTCTCCACCATTTTTATTTATTTATTTAATCTTAAATTCTTTTTTATGTTTTGCTTATATTTTGTTATTTTTTCTGTACAATATATAATCGTGTAAGTAATTTTTAAGGAGTGTGTATTAATGTTACCAATTATTCTTATACGCACAGGTATAACAGTAGCATTAGCTGCTATTGGCTGTGGGAGTATGTATTATATTGTGAAAGAAAAAGAAAAATATCCAAAAAATACTTTTAAATTATATGAAAATATTTATAATAAAAATAATAATATTATTGTAGATAAAATATCAAAAAAAGATATTGAAAATTTATTTAAAACCAATAATGTAACAGATTTTATTAATGAAATGTATAAATTATTTTATGAAAATATGGCTAAAAATAAATTTTTTCCAAAAAAAGTTAATAAAGATAATGATAATTTTATGAAATATTTATATGCTGTACGAAATACAATTGTTCATAGCAAAAATAATTCGTATAAGTATATCAAACAATATTATGAGTTATTATGTAGAAAATTAGAAATTCCTTTATGTGATTATAAAGATTTAGATGAAAACAGTAGATTTAAAATTAAAAATTATTTTTTGCAAGAATTAGATAATTATTTAAATCGTGTTATTTTAGAGCTAAATAAGAATAAGGAAAAGTAAAATGCTTTTTAATTCTAACTTATTTATATTTATATTTTTACCAATAACATTTATTTTATACCACTTACTAAATTACTATAAGCAAATAAATCTAGCAAAAGTTTTCATGATATTTGCTAGCTTTATATTCTATGCTTATTTTAAATATTCACTTGTATTTATATTAATAGCTTATATTTTAATAAATTATAGTTTTTATTATTTATTAATGAGGTATAAAAGCAAACTTTTACTAAGTCTTGGAATAGGCTTAAATTTATCAATACTAGGATATTTTAAATATAAATATTTTATTATAGATAACATAAATAATATACTTAGCCTTGATATTATAAATCCAACAATATTACTCCCGCTTGGAATTTCATTTATTACATTTCAGCAAATTGCATTTTTAAGTGATTGTTATAAATATCAGCGTGATATAAAAACTCTAGTGGGTGGGGGCGTTGTAGGCTTTATAAATTTTAGTTTATTTGTAAGCTTCTTTCCACAACTAATTGCTGGACCTATTGTGCATTATAAAGAAATGATGCCACAGTTTATTAATCCAAACAACTTTATAGTAAGATATAAAAACATAGCTTTAGGATTATTGTTTTTTGTGATTGGTTTATTTAAAAAAGTAGCTTTAGCTGATTATTTAGCACCCAGTATTGATGCAACTTATAAGTTTGTTGAAAGTGGCGGAGTATTAAATCTAATTGAAAGTTGGGTATTAACTCATGCTTATACATCCCAGCTTTACTTTGATTTTAGCGGATATTGTGATATGGCTATAGGCTTAGCATTATTTTTTAATATAAAATTACCTTATAACTTTAATTCTCCTTATAAGTCTTTAAGTATTTCAGAGTTCTGGCAAAGATGGCATATTAGTTTAGGAAGATTTTTAAAAGATTATATTTATATTCCACTTGGAGGAAGTAGGGTTGGCAAATCTAGACAATACATAAATTTATTTATAGTTTTTTTAATAAGTGGTATATGGCATGGAGCTGGATGGGGCTTTATAGTATGGGGAAGTTTGCATGGAATTGCTATATGTATTCATAAAGCATATATGAGTGTGTTTGCTAATGTTAATTTGTTTAAGAATAGATTAAATTATAAGCTTTATAAAGTAATAATGTGGATTATTACATTTGAGTTTATTAATATTACTTGGGTATTTTTTAGAGCTACTAGTATAAATGATGCTTTAAGCGTTGTTAAGAGTATGTTTTTGCTGCATGGACAAATTGTATTAAGCCCTAATATGCAAAGACTATTTAAAGATAATTCTTTGTTTTCATTTGGCAAATGGGGAGATCATTTTACTATAGGACAAAGTACTATGCTAAACGTTGTGCTTTTAATGATGGTGTTTGTTTTGGTATTTAGAGCTTCGCAAATAAATATTTATCAGAAATTTATATTAAAAGATAGATATTTTATATTTATTGGATTAATTTTACTTTGGAGTATTTTACAAATTAACGTAACTCCTTATACAAAATTTATATATTTTAATTTTTAGGAGCATTTATGAATAGATATTTAAAAAGAATAACCATAAGCATTTTAGTTTTATTATTAGGAATTTTAGGAATTTTATATGTTTCAAGTGTAATGTATTTTTATGATCCGTGGCGATAATTTAGCGAAAAATATCCTAACTATTATAATAGCGATACTAGATTATCAGCAAAAAGAGTAATTGATAATTATAATTTTGACAGTGTTATGCTTGGAACATCAATGCTTTTAATGAGTGATTTAAAAGAATTAAAAAATGGAAAATATATCAATATTACTTTAAATGGTTCTACAATAAAAGAAAGAGATTATATATTGCAATATTTATTTTATAAAAAATATCGATAATTTGATAGGTATTTATACAGTTGGTATTAAAGAATTATCAAAATACAAAAATGTGAAAATTTATTTTTTTGCTAATGAAAAATTTAGTGATAATATAAATAATTATCAAAATGATAAATATCATTACAGTGGAAAATATGGAAGAAGAATTTAACAAATTTATTACAAAATTAGAAAATTATGATATTAAAACCTATAAAGAAGCTTTAAAATTAGATATTAAAGAATAATTATATGCACCCCCATCATCTTTAACTTTTATTTTTATACAATTATTTAATTTACATTAATTTATTTTACTAATATCATATAAAATATTTAAAAAACATAAAATAAAAATAAAGGTTAAGTAACAATATCTATGCTAAGCATTAAAAAATATAATAATAATTTCATAAATTCATTTCTTATTTATTCTTTTTATACAAAAGATATCAACAAACAAGATATCAACAAGCAAGATATTAATACAAAATCTATCAAAAAACTAACTATCAATACAACAAGTATCAATAAAATAAAAAACACAAATATAAGCAAAGTTTTAAACACAAATATAAGCAAAGTTTTAAACACAAACAAAGGCAAGTATAAAGACTTAAATAAGGTTTTAAACAACTTCCCATATAACAAAGCAAACAACTTCACACATAACAAACAAGCATATACCCTTTTAGAATTAGTTATAGTTATTGTAATAATAGCAATCTTATCAAGTGTTGCATTATCTAAAATACATAGTATTAATAGCTTAGAAGAAAGTGCAAGAGCTTTGATGAATGATATTAAGTATGCACAAATAAATGCTTTAAGTTATGATTTTTATGATGGAGCAAATAATGATGATTATAAGAAAAAATATTTTAGACTTAGGTTTCATTGTATAGCAAATACTTATAATGCAAAATACAAAAAATATATTTGTTCTAAAAATAAAGAAATAGGCTATACAATCTTTGCAGACAAAGCTGGTAAGTCAAGTTCTAATCCTGATAAAAATGAAATAGTAAAAGATTATATAAATAAAAGCTTATTAATAGCAGCTCCTTTTAGTGGAGTTAGTATAGATAAAAGCTTATTTACCCCAAGAGCTAATTTAAGTAAAAGTGCAAATATTATTAAAGCTGCTTTTTATTATTATGATAATAAAGCAAAAATTAAAAAAACTAGTACGATTTATTTTAATGAATTTGGTAATTTATCAAGTAATATATATGATTTTAATAGTATTCAGCACTATTATATAAAACTTTCAAGCAAGGATGATTATATTTGCATAAAGCTTAATTACATAGGTTTTTCTAAAATAGTAGATAAAAGCGAATGTATTAATTTTAATTAAGCTAATTTAGATTGTTTTTAATTTATTTTTATATCTAAGAAAAGAAATTAAGTTAGTATAAATGTTTTTTAATTTATTTGCTTATAATTATTTTTACTTCTTTATTTTACTTGCTTGGTTTTTTAATCTTTTTATTATTTTTATTATTTTTAGCCCTTAACTAATATATTTAAGTTTATATTTTAGTTTATATCTTAGTTTATATCTTAGTTTATATGTATTATTTAACACCATACATAATTATCCCCCCCCGCCAAAAAAACACCTCCAAAAATAAAACACCATAAAACACTATAAAAATATTTTTTATTTTTTATATATTTAAGTATTTTTTAAGCTTAAAAATGTATTATTTCATCTTTATGTTTTTTAACGATAAAGAAATTAAATAAAAAATCCAATTTTATTAATACTTTAAATGTTATAAAATAAGTTATTTTACATATCAATGTTAAGAGTCACAAGCAAGTAAAACAATTTCATATTCTTGTTAAAGACTTAATCACTTTTAATCTTTATTAATAAGTTTTAAAAGTTTATAACTTTTGCTGACACGATTTTATATATTCTTTTACTAGTATATAAAATAGCAAATGCTTTCCGTCTTGGATTAAGAAAACTTTAGCAAGGAAGTAATGCGTTTTAGAATAAAAAATAACAATAATGCATGCAAATATATTTCTTATGAAAAATATTTAAACATTATATAAAGGTAAGCTATAAAGAGCGAATGGTGGATGCCTTGGCAAATAGAGGCGATGAAAGACGTACTAGACTGCGATAAGCTACGAGGAGCCGTCAAGAGGCTTTGATTCGTAGATTTCTGAATGGGGCAACCCAATATATAGAGATATATATTACCACTAATGGAGCTAACGTAGGGAATTGAAACATCTTAGTACCTACAGGAAAAGAAATCAATAGATATTACGCTAGTAGCGGCGAGCGAAAGCGTAAGAGGGCAAACCCAGTGCTTGCACTGGGGGTTGTAGGACTGCAATATGGACTTAAAAGAGATAGTAGAATTTGCTGGAAAGCAAAAGCGTAGAGGGTGATACTCCCGTATATGAAATCTTTTTTATACCTAGCAGTATCCTGAGTAGGGCGAGACACGTGAAATCTTGTCTGAAGCTGGGTAGACCACTATCCAACCCTAAATACTACTATTTGACCGATAGTGCACAAGTACCGTGAGGGAAAGGTGAAAAGAACTGAGGTGATCAGAGTGAAATAGAACCTGAAACCATTTGCTTACAATCATTCAGAGCACTATGTAGCAATACAGTGTGATGGACTGCCTTTTGCATAATGAGCCTGCGAGTTGTGGTGTCTGGCAAGGTTAAGCAAACGCGAAGCCGTAGCGAAAGCGAGTTTTAATAGAGCATTAAGTCAGATGCTGCAGACCCGAAACGAAGTGATCTATCCATGAGCAGGTTGAAGCTAGTGTAAGAGCTAGTGGAGGACCCAACCGACGGCCATTGAAACGGCTCCGGATGACTTGTGGATAGGGGTGAAAGGCCAATCAAACTTCGTGATAGCTGGTTCTCTCCGAAATATATTTAGGTATAGCGTTGTGTAGTAGCTATAAGGGGTAGAGCACTGAATGGGCTAGGGCATACACCAATGTACCAAACCCTATCAAACTCCGAATACTTATAGTGTAATCACAGCAGTCAGGCGGCGAGTGATAAAATCCGTCGTCAAGAGGGGAACAACCCAGACTACCAGCTAAGGTCCCTAAATCTTATTTGAGTGGAAAACGATGTGAAGTTACTTTAACAACCAGGAGGTTGGCTTAGAAGCAGCCATCCTTTAAAGAAAGCGTAATAGCTCACTGGTCTAGTGATTTTGCGCGGAAAATATAACGGGGCTAAAATAAGTACCGAAGCTGTAGACTTGCACTTAACTCTAATTATTTAATAAAAAGCTTTACTTTAAAGTCTTATTCTTTAAAATACTAAGAGCTAGAATAAATAAAAAGTACTTAGAGTTAAGTGCAAGTGGTAGGAGAGCGTTCTATATGCGTTGAAGATGTACCGGTAAGGAGCGTTGGAGCGTATAGAAGTGAGCATGCAGGCATGAGTAGCGATAATTAATGTGAGAATCATTAACGCCGTAAACCCAAGGTTTCCTACGCGATGCTCGTCATCGTAGGGTTAGTCGGGTCCTAAGCAAAGTCCGAAAGGGGTATGCGATGGAAAATTGGTTAATATTCCAATACCAACATTATTGTGCGATGGAAGGACGCTTAGGGCTAAGCAAGCTAGCTGATGGAAGTGCTAGTCTAAGGTCGTAGGTGCTTATACAGGAAAATCCGTATAAGAATACACCGAGAACTGATGGGATTTTTGAAGTCTTCGGATGGAAGAAAGATTTGCTGATGCCGTCGAGCCAAGAAAAGTTTCTAAGTTTAGATAATGTTGCCCGTACCGTAAACCGACACAGGTGGGTGGGATGAGTATTCTAAGGCGCGTGGAAGAACTCTCTTTAAGGAACTCTGCAAAATAGCACCGTATCTTCGGTATAAGGTGTGGTTAGCCTTGTATTAGGATTTACTCCGAAAGCAAGGAAACTTACAATAAAGAGTCCCTCCCGACTGTTTACCAAAAACACAGCACTCTGCTAACTCGTAAGAGGATGTATAGGGTGTGACGCCTGCCCGGTGCTCGAAGGTTAATTGATGGGGTTAGCATTAGCGAAGCTCTTGATCGAAGCCCGAGTAAACGGCGGCCGTAACTATAACGGTCCTAAGGTAGCGAAATTCCTTGTCGGTTAAATACCGACCTGCATGAATGGCGTAACGAGATGGGAGCTGTCTCAAAGAGGGATCCAGTGAAATTGTAGTGGAGGTGAAAATTCCTCCTACCCGCGGCAAGACGGAAAGACCCCGTGGACCTTTACTATAGCTTGACACTGCTACTTGGATAAGAATGTGCAGGATAGGTGGGAGGCTTTGAGTAATAGACGCCAGTTTATTATGAGCCACTGTTGAGATACCACTCTTTCTTATTTGGGTAGCTAACTAGTATGAGTTATCCTCATATAGGACAATGTCTGGTGGGTAGTTTGACTGGGGCGGTCGCCTCCCAAAAAATAACGGAGGCTTACAAAGGTTGGTTCAAAACGGTTGGAAATCGTTTGTAGAGTATAAAGGCATAAACCAGCTTAACTGCAAGATAAACACATCAAGCAGAGACGAAAGTCGGTCTTAGTGATCCGGTGGTTCTGTGTGGAAGGGCCATCGCTCAAAGGATAAAAGGTACCCCGGGGATAACAGGCTGATCTCCCCCAAGAGCTCACATCGACGGGGAGGTTTGGCACCTCGATGTCGGCTCATCGCATCCTGGGGCTGGAGCAGGTCCCAAGGGTATGGCTGTTCGCCATTTAAAGCGGTACGCGAGCTGGGTTCAGAACGTCGTGAGACAGTTCGGTCCCTATCTGCCGTGGGCGTAAGAAGATTGAAGAGATTTGACCCTAGTACGAGAGGACCGGGTTGAACAAACCACTGGTGTAGCTGTTGTTCTGCCAAGAGCATCGCAGCGTAGCTAAGTTTGGAAGTGATAAGAGCTGAAAGCATCTAAGCTCGAAGCCAACTCTAAGATGAATCTTCTCTTAAGGTCGCAGCAAGACTAGCTGCTTGATAGGTTGGGTGTGTAAGTGCTGAAAGGCATTTAGCTGACCAATACTAATAGACCGTCCGCTTATCTTTATAAGCATTACTTCCTTGCTAAGGTTTTAATTGACTTGTTTTTTAAACGATAGCGTCGTTGAACTCCTTTGGCAGACACAAAGTCTAGTCTTAGTCGTTCTTTTAGCTCTCCTTTAAAATAACTGCATCACTTTTAGCTTTAAAAAGTTTAGTAAGAAGTTGATTACTTGCTCTTACATTGTTATTTAAGTTTATTACTTGTGAATAGATTTAAATAACAATGTCTGTGATTATACAAATGTGGAAACGCCTTGTCCCATCCCGAACCAAGAAGCTAAGCACATTGTGGGTGATGATACTACGCCTTACTGGCATGGGGAAAGTAACTCGTTGCAGACTTGTTAATATTCTTTTTTTTATTTTTAGACTTTATTATTTATCTACTTTTTATAATCGTTTTTATTTGTTTTTATTGTTAATAGCTTTAATAATTTTATCTTTGTCTTATTGTTTTATTTTTATCTTTATTCCTTGTATAATTTTACTTGTTTTTATTGGATTAAATATCTTGGTTAATTTTATTGTGAAATTACAAAATTATTAAATTATCTTTAGTAATTTTATCTTTGTCTTATTGTTTTATTTTTATCTTTATTATTTTTATTATTTTTATTATTTTTATTATTTTTATTATTTAAGCTCTTAATTTTTATACTTTATTTATGTTTATTAAAGTGTATAAGAATTTACTTTGTTTTTTATTATTAATAAGCTAAGCTATTAAAGTTTTTAAAGTTATTAAGTATATTAAAAGATATTAAGTACATTAAAAGTATTAAAAGATGAATTATTATGTATTAAAAAGTAGATATTAATAGGACAATATATAAATAGCTCTTTATCAAGTTTAGATTATTTAATGAAAACAAAGACTATTAAATACAAAAATTATAAATAGTCATATTAGCTTAACTTCTTTACTTAATTTAAGGATTAATATAAGGTTTTTTACTTAGCTTAATTATGTGTTTTTATATTTATATGCTAAATGTTTTTGTATGAGATTGTATGAGATTGTATGAGATTGTATGAGATTGTATGAGATTGTATGAGATTGTATGAGATTGTATGAGATTGCTTAAATAAAATTCATATTATTTTAGCTTTTTAATTAAAGGTTAAGATATATATTTTTTATAATCTCTTTTTTTTAAAGATTATAGCACTAAAACTAAATTTTACAAAAGGCTAAACTCTTTTAAAAATTAAAGGAGTATAGAGCGTGAATAATGATGAGTTAATAAAATTCTTAGATGAAAATCCAACCTATAAAGATGAAATCATTAAAAAAACACAATAGCAGTAAGTAAAATCTCATACTAATATAAAAAGCTAATTTATAAAGATAATATAATCAAAAAAGTAAAACTTACAAAATCAAGTACAAAATATAATAAATGATATATATGCAAGTAATAACGAGTATTTAAAGGAAATAATCTTATCGCAAAAGCAAATACCTAGACAAACACCTACATAAATGCTACAAACAAAAAAACAAACAACAAACAAAAACAAACACTACAAATAAAAAAACAAAAGCAAATAATAAATAAAAATAAAGGAGCAAAGTTTAAATAAAAATCCAAAAAACATAGCAAATAAACTTAATATAACAGATGTAATGCTTATTAATAATAAAATAAACAAGCTATTTTTTATCTTTTAGAATTTATATAAAAAAATACTTTTTTTATTACAATAAATTTATAAATTATAAATATAATATAATTTATTTTAAACAAAAGGAAGACAAGATGAAAAAAATATTAAGTATTTTTTGCTTAAGTTACATAACTTTATTTGCTGCAGAATGTAATGTAGAATTAACTAAAATAGATAATCAAATCACAAAGGCTAAATCAGCTAAAAAGATAAATCAAGAAAAGCTTACTTATTTAAATTCTTTAAAAGAAAGAATACAAAGTAATTGTAATAATGGCTTAATAGATAACACAAGTTTAAGACAAATAAAAGAAGAAGAAAAACATTCTTATGAAATGCAAAAGATAACTAAGGCTAAAGATAAACTAAAAGCACAAGAAGCTAAGCTAGAAGAAAAAGAAAGAAAAATAAAGCAAAAGCATCAAGATAATATAAATAAGATTAATGCTAAAAAAGATAAGAAAAAATAAAAGATTAATGCTAAAAAGATAAGAAAAAATAAAAGATTAGTACTAAAAAAGATAAGAAAAATAAATAGTTTTTAGTGTTTTTAATAAGTTTGATTATTAGTCTTTTACGTAAGGAGTAAAGCTATTGCTTATTGATATTTTTTAATAAGCTTGATTGTTACTAAATTGTTGCTAGTAGTTTTACTTGTTACTTTAAGGTTCTTTTAGGTGGTGGTTTTTAAATACAGGCTATTTTAATTTTTAATAAATTTAGTTAATGGCTTTATATAAAATATGCTTATTTGTGTTTTTTGAATGCTTTAAGGTGCTTGAATATTTTAGAAAAATCAAATTAAATTTTATTTTTATTTGCATATTATATTTAATAATTTTTAAATATTTATTTTAACTATTTAGTCTTTAAAAGATTTTCAGCTTACTTTAAGGGGGGGGGTAAAATACGGCTTTTATGTAATTTTAAAGGCTGTATATGAAAAAAATTATAATATTTTTCGTAATTTTATCAAATCTTTATGCTAATATTTTTACAGATAAAGAAAAGGCTAGAAAGATAGGCGATATAGTGCAAATTTCTTTGCCTTTTTATGCAATTGTAACTACTATTTACAATGATGATTTTGTAGATGGTGGTAAAAATTTTTTAATAAGTTTTGTAAGTACTCAAGCTAGTGTAGAAATCTTAAAACGAGTTGTAAGAGAAGAACGACCCAATAAATCAAATAGTCTATCTTTTCCTAGTGGTCATTCTGCTGCTTCTTTTACATCGGCTTCTTTTATTCATAAAAGATACGGATTAAATCAAGCAATAATTCCTTATATTTTAGCTACTTATGTTGGATATTCTAGAGTAAAAGCTAGAAAACATTACACTCATGATGTAATAGCAGGAGGATTATTAGCTGGTATGATTAGTTATTTCTTAGTAGATAGAAAAATTAGTATAGAAAGTGTCAATAAAGGTGCGATTATAACTTTTAATCTTAATTTTTAAATTTATTATTAATAAATATATATTGCATATAAAATATAAATTATTTAAAGCTTTATATGATAGTGTTAAAAGTGAAATTAAAAACATACAAAAGAATGTAGCTATAAAAAAATATAGAGCAAAAAACTTTAGTTTAGCGGAAGCAATAAATGAAAATAAAGAAATTAAAAGTCTTTTAAACACTGATGAAATAAAAGCCGTATTTAACAGCGATTATCATCTTAAAAATGTAGATAAAATTAAGAATTATAAATTCTTATTTCAAATTTTTCAAAAATTATGGAATTTAAAACAGGAATATAAGTGATTTTATAAAATATTATTTATATTAGTAGCTTCTTTGTATGCTACATTAAACAATTTACAGTGCTTTTTATCACATTCTATTTTATGATTTTTATTTTTTATTCTATTAAGCTCACTTAAATTTCCTTTAGTTTCTACTACAAAATAAACTTTATTATCTTTAGCTATTATTTAATCAGGATTATAAACACCTAAAGGAGTTTGGATTTTAAACTAATTAGTTAATTTTATAAAAAGTTTGATTTGTTTGTGCTTTTTATAGTGCTGTAAAAATTCTTTTTCTATATTAGAATTAAGCATTATTATATTATAAATTCTTTTTGAACTTTTGTTTAATTCATCGGTCTTGTTATGCTCCAGCCCAACAGTAAGCAATAATGCTTTGGTTTCATTGATTTTATTGCTAACTTTTTCACAAAAGTTTTGTGGATTATTAAAAATAGTATTAAATACATTATTATTTATTTTTGATAAAATTTTTACTACACTTTTTAGTGATACCTGCATTGTTTGAAATTATTTCAATAAAATTTGGCAAAATTTCATATTTTTTATCAATGATTAGCCTGTTAATTTCTTTTATATTAATAACTTCTTTTATATTTTTATATCTATTTTATTGATTATAGTGTTTGATTTTTCTAAATTTGTAAGATTATTATGGGTGCAGTATAGCTTATATAATAATGTTTTTATTGGCATAGATAATATTTTATAAGTTACATGTATTTTTATTTTCTAAGTTAGTTTATATCGTTTGCGTTATTAGTTTATTTGTCTTTATAAGCTTTTGAGGTATTGTTAAAATTAATTTTTTATATTTAATATCTTTATTTATATTCTATACTAGTTTTACTAAATCAATTTTTGATTTTATTCAAATATATTTTTTGAAAATTTTAATTAAATTCAATAGTTTTTTGTAGTTTATTTAAATAATTATTTAAAGCATTTTACATTATAAAATACTGAGCTATTAGTGTTTTTATTATGTAACTATTTGTTTGTATTTTACTATATTTTTTATAAAGGAATAATTATAATTAATCATCAATTAAAGCTAAAAAGTGTATAATCTAATAAAAACATTGTAAGGATAAGTAATTGAAAATATATGATTTAGCATCGTATATCGTTAATAGATCTATAGCTCTTGGGTTACCAGTAAGTAATTTGAAGCTCCAAAAAATGCTTTATTTTATCAATTTGATATATCTTGGAAAGTATAACAAGTTTTTGATAGAAGATTTGGATGACTATCCGTTTGAGGCTTGGCGATATGGACCTGTTATAAGAAGTGTATATGATAGATTTTCTTGTTATGGTGGGATTCCTATAGGGCTTGAGCAACCACATTGTGATGTTGATAATGAAGTGTCAGAATTTTTAAATTACAATATAGATAGATTGGTTAATATAGAACCGTGGAGGCTTGTTGAGTGGAGTCATATGCCAGATGGTGCATGGGATAAGACTTGCAAAAATAACGATAGTGTTATAAGTAAAGAGCTTATAAAAAAAGATGCAGGTTTATAGATGGATTTAAATGATAAACTAATAGAAAGCATTAAAAATACAGAACCAGTTCAGTTGACTAGTGTCAAAAGCTATACTAAAATATTATTAGATATTTTGAAAAAATTATCTGATGATAAAGTTTCTGAAGATAATTTTAAAGATATTGCCAATACAATTAAAACAATATATAAAAATAATGATTTTAGGCATAGTTACTCGGAAATTGGTGTATTTGTCAAAGATAATTTTGCAAGCATGGAAATTATTATTAATAATCTAACAGAAATTGAAAAATATATAGACGATAAGATTGAAGGTATAAGGAAAAAATTTATTAAACTTATAGATCACATAAATTTAGAATATAATAGGTTAAAAGACTTTCAAAGTACAAAAGAAAATATAAATGAAATATTAAAATTTAAATCAGAATTCAATAGCTTTAAATCAGAATTTGATAGCTTTAAATCAGAATTTGATATAATAAAAAGTGATGCTAATAATTTAAAAAAAGAATTTATAACCATTTTAGGAGTTTTTGCAGCAATTTTCATGGTATTTGACAGTGGGTTGAAAATAGAGCTTGAATTATTGAGTTTTATCAAAAATGATGATAAAATTTTATTAATTATTTTTATTGCTATTTTTACTTTATTTTTATTGTTATCTTTTTATAATTTTATATCAATCATATATAAAAGTGATTTTAAAAACCAAAAAACACAAGCTGAAATAACAAAAGATCAATGGATAAATTTTCATTGGGTATTGATAAGACCTTTAAATGTATTTATTATTTTTGTTATATCAGCATTATTCTATACTTTACCTATAAAAGATAATGATGATATTGAAAGTAATATTAAAAAAGAGGTAAGTCAAAAATCACAAATTAAAATAGAAACAAATAATATAAATCAAGAAAATAACGAAGATAAGTAAGGTAAATGATTATAGGCATTTATTTTAATTTAAAAAATAATAGTTGCAAATTTTTTGAATAAAACATGTTTATTTAAAAAGACTTTTATATTACTATACACATAAAATTAAATTAAGGAATTTATTTCGTGTATTTTAATGTAAATTAAAGTAAAAATCATTTAAAATTTATTAAATAATTTTAAAGGAGAGGTTATAAAAAAAATTGTATTTTTAGGTGCTGGGTATGCGAATTTAACCCTAATTAAAAAGATTAAAAAGAAAAATCTAAGCAAAGCAGAATTTATACTAATAAACAATAACCCATATCATTATAAAACCACAGAACTACACAAAATCGCAGCAAGAGAAAGCGAAAAAGACATAGTAATAAATCTAAAAAGCATACTACCTAAAGATGTAACTTTAATTTGCGATAAGGTAAAAAGCATTGAAAACGGCAAGGTTGTTTGCGAGAATGCGAATTATGATTATGATGAGCTTTATGTTGGGCTTGGTGCGAGCATAAATACCTTTGGCATTGCTGGGCTTGATGAGTGCTTAAATATAATAAATTATAAAAACGCTTTAAATACTGCTGAAACACTTTATAAAAATCTTGAGCTTTATGAAAATAAAAATGTAATTATTTGCGGTGCAGGGCTTAGCGGAGTAGAGCTTTGTGGCTCAATCGCTACAACTTGTAAAAATCTAGGAATTAGCATTAATTTATATTTGGTTGAAGCAATGGATGAGATTTTGCCTGTTTATGCTAAAGATTTAGCTAAAAAAGCTAGAAATTATTTAGAAAATCTAGGAGTAAAAGTTCTAAGTTCTCATAAAATCATTAAAAAAGTTGATGATAAATTATTCTTAAACGATGAAAATAATTATATAGAAGCTAAAACTATAATTTTTACAGCTGGAGTTAAGGGTAGTGAAGTGATTGCAAATAGTGGTTTTAATCACAAAAATAATAGAGTTTTAGTAAATGAATATTTGATGGCGCCTAATTTTGATAATTGCTATGTTTTAGGAGATTCGGCGATTGTTTCAAATTTCGCACCTACTGCACAAATTGCTTGTAAGCAAGGAAAATACCTAGCAAAAAGACTAAATGCAAAGTTTGAAGGAACTGAATTTAACGAACCTTTTAAATATAATGATAAGGGTAGCATTTGTTCAGTCGGAAAAGACTATGCAATAGGCGTTATTTTAGGCAAAACTTATAGTGCTTTTATGGCTAAAAGTCTTAAAAAATTAACCGAAGTAGAATGGAGCGAAACGCTAAAATAAATACATAAATGTATTTTAAGAATTTGAAATGCTTATTTTACATTCCAAATAGCTTTATCTATAACTATCTCCTGGTTTAAATACATATTCATCTCTTATAATGTTTGTTAATTTTAGTTTAACAACCCTTGAATAAGATTTTGCTCCGTTTAAAAAATTAAAAGCAAACATCAATGAATTAGTGTTGAAATTAATTTTTTTATCAAATAAAAGCGTATCAGCAAACATATCGCTCATATCTTTAACCTTTGAAGTATCGCTAAAATTTACATTTGAATTAAATCTTTCGCAATTTTTAAACATTCTATTCATTGTTGTTACATTTGCCGTATTAAAATTAAGCTCTTTATCAAAATCTCTTGCATTTTCAAACATTCTTTGCATTGTTGTAGCACTTCTTGTATCAAAATTAAGTTCTTGATTGAAAACTCTTGCATTTTCAAACATAGATGAAAAATCTTTTATATTTTCAGTATTTAAAGTGATTTTTGAATTAAAATTATGCGTAAAACTTAAAAAATTATTAAGTGATTTTATATGCTTTGGCAAATTAAGATTAATCTCTTGATTAAAACTTAAAGCTCCTGAAAAAAGACCATTTATATGAACGGCTTGTTTTATATTAAAATCAAATTTTTGATTATATTTGCTCGTACTTGCAAACATATATGAAAAATCTACCACATTGCAAGTATTAAAATTAAGCTTTTTGTTAAATTTTTTTGCGTTATAAAACATTGAGCTCATATTAATAACTCTTCTAGTATCAAAATCAAGTTCTTGATTAAAACTATATGTATCACTAAACATCTTGCTCATATTTCTTACCTTGCTAGTATTAAATCTAAGCTCTTGGTTAAAAGAAAACGCTCTACAAAACATACCAGCCATATTTATAGCATTTGAGGTGTTAAAATTAACCGCTTTATTAAAGCGATTTGCCGTACAAAACATAAAGCTTAAATCTTCTACATTATCTGTAATAAAATCTAGTTCTTTATTAAAACTACTTGCATACGCAAACATATAGCTCATATTTTTAGCGTTTTTAGTATTAAAATTAAGCTTTTGATTAAAACTACTTGCACCCTTAAACATAGCAGAAAAGTCAGTTACATTAGAAGTATCAAAATCAATTTCCTGATTTAAATTCTTTGCATTTTCAAACATTTTTCTCATACTTGTAACTTTGCTTGTATTAAGATTAAGTTTTGCATTAAAATTAGTACAATTTCTAAACATTTTTGAAACATCTATTAAATTAGTAGAATTATGTAAATTAATATCACTATTTAATGCCGTACAATCGCTAAACATAGCACTAGCATTTCTTGCTGAACTAAAATCAAAATCTATTTTTTGATTATAGTTTATACAACCACTAAACATCTGGCTAAAATCTTCTACATTTTTAGTATTAATCCTTAGTGCTTGATTAAAATTCTTTGCATTCATAAACATAGCTTTAAGGTTTTTTACATGAGAAAAATCCCAATCATTAATAGCATTAAAATTACTTCTAATGCTATCTTTAAACAAATAACTAAGGTCATCTACTAAACTAATATCAATTTGATGAAGCCTTATATCTTCATCAATTAGTTTTATTAGTTCATCTTTATTTTTAGGTTTATAAATCATATTATTATCATTTTCAATAGTATTTGTTTCTTCAGTATCTTTTTCGCCATAAAATTTCTGTGATAAATTCATCATAAAATTATTTATATTTAAACTCAAATTTAAAGGCAAATCATCATCATAATATTTTTCTATTTGTGCAAAATATTGCCTTTGTATATTTGTCATACGATTTATTTCTTGACTTATATTGATTTTAACTTTATGAGTTTTTGGTTTTGTTGTTTTTAGTGTTTTATTTGTTGTTATGTGTGTTAAATTAGTTTTTGTTTTAAACTCATCTAATTGATAATGCGGCTTTACTGCTAAGAGTTTTTTTATAAATTCATCATCTTTTATACTTTTATGTAAAAAATGTAAAGTGTGTGGCAAACAATCACAAAAATTATCCTTGTAATATTCATTAATTCCTTTTGCTTTATAAATTAGCATTGCTTCAGCTTTTAGCCAAAATTCTTTACTTTTTTTAAGCCTAGGGCTTACATAAAAACCGTTTTCTATATTTGCATACATCGCTTTTAATGCTAATTCTTCATCGTCTTTTAATCTTTTGTCTGCAAACATAAAAATAGGATAATGTCTATTATCTTCATTTTTTAATGCGTATAAAATCAAATTGCGTTCATTTTTTAATCTATCGCTTGCAAGTGCTAAAGCAAAGGGCTCATAATATACTGCTAGTTTTACTACCTTTAAATCATCTCTTAGATTTTTTGAGCAAAATTCTAAAGGAAAATTTTCATATTCGTTTTGCTCGTAGTCTAAAACAAATTTTTTATTATCAATATTTCCATAATATTTACATCTTAAAAGCTCTTTTATAAAACGGATTTGCTTACTTGCATACTCAATCATTTTTTGCCTTTATTATTGTATTTTTTGGTATTTTATATTTTATCTTATCTTTATTTAAATCCCCACTGCCTTGTAAGATTACAAATTCTTTACTTTCGTTAATAATTTTAATTCTAGGACAGTTATTAAACATTTCTTGCATATTTTCTGCATTAAATGTATCTAATAATGGCACCTTGCTAAGATTTTTGCACCCTGCAAACATTTGCTTGTAGTTTTTCACATTTTTTGTATTAAAAGTGATTTTTTGATTAAAATTACTTTGTCCTAAAAACATTGCTTGCATATTAATAGCATTGCTAGTATTCCAGTTTTTTAAAGGTTTAAAATCAAAATCATTACTCAATTTATCTGCAAATAAATAGCTAAAATCATCAATTTTACAAACATCTATCATGTCCAAACTAGCATTAAATTCATAAATTAGCCTTTTTAATTCATCTTTATTTTTAGGAATAAAACAATTATTTTTAAACTCCATATTTAATAGTTCTTCATCAGTGTTAGCAAGATAAATAAGTCCATCAATATACTCAATTTTATGTGTATAAATCTTGCTAACTTTACTATCATTACGAAGTTTTAAAAGAGTTTTTGCGTCTATATCATCACGCTTATAACCTTCAAAATTTTTGATTTTATAATATTTGTTACTATTATGAATTCTTATTATTTTTTTATCTAATTTATCACAACCTATAAACGCTGTATAAAAATCTACATCTTCTCTAAACGCAATATCTACATGGCGTAAATTATTGCAAGATAAAAACATAAAGCTAGTATAAAGTAACTTGCTAAAATCAATATCAAGAGTGATTTTTGCTCTCATTTCATAACAATTGCTAAAAAGTTCTTTTGCTTCTATTAAATCATTTGATTTTATTAATACATCACTATTTAGATTTGATGAGTAGCTAAACATTGCATTTGCACTTTTTAGTTTTGGCGCAATAAGTCTTATTTCTTGATTTAATTTATAACAATAACTAAGCATTTCATCAGCGTTTAAAAGATTAGCAAATTCGTAATTTATCTTAACATTTAGCTTTTTACAATTTTTAAAAAGCATAGAAGCATTTTGTATATTTTCACTATTTTTAAAACTAATTTTACTATTTAAATTTTCACAACCATAAAACATTTCGCTAATATCACTAGCGTTTTTTACATCTAAAACTAAGGCTTGATTTAGTTTTTCACATGCAAAAAACATCTTGCTAAGATTATTAGCATTGCAAGTATTAAAAGTGATTATCTCATTAAAGTTACTTGCCTTAGCAAACATTCCTTCAAAGCTTTCAACCTTGCTAGTATCCCAAGTATTAATACCATCAAAATTAGATCTTGTGGTATTGTAAAAAAGATAGCTCATATCAGTTATTAAGCTTGTGTTTATATCGGCTAAATTGATAGATTTATTACTTAAAAGCTCTTTTAGTTCTGTTTTATTTTCTGGAAGAAACTTCATAAAAATCCTTTAAATCATTTAATAATTTTATAATACAAAGTTTTTCTAACTCTTATTTTAAATTCCATTTAATTTTTAATGTAAATTAAAATAAAAATCATTTAAAATTTATTAAATATTTTTAAGGAGAGTTTATAAAAAATGTAATTAATTGAGGTGTAGATGAATAATACTAATGAAATTGAGCTTACTTTAAAAAGCGAAGCTAAGTTTACGAGTGCAACTAAACTTGCTTTAAGCGATGGTGTAATTACAAGAGTTGAAAAAGGTTTTAAAGATAGTCGTGGCTTTGCTAGTATAGGGGCTAATTTTAACTTAGGAAACAATACGAAATTTAGCCTAGATACTGAAAAAACATTCAGTGGCAAGTACAACACAAATTATAATATAAACGCAACTTTAAGATATTCGTTTTAAAAATAAGCCTTAGAAATAGGGCTTATTTTGATAATTTATTTTCTATGTATTCATCTACTTTTCTTTTAAAATCAATCGGTGTTCCGATAAATGGAATTGGAGCAGCTGAACCAGCACCATTTATAAATATTGTGCCGTAATTAAAAATCCTGCCAAGAATTCCTTGATCAACTCTAATACTTTCTATTTTTTCTAATCTTAGCTCTATTGTATTTCTTCTAATCAAGCCAAATTTTGCTATAACTTTTTTATTTGTTAAAGCAAGTTCTGTTGTTGTAATGGTTATATATATACGAGCAACAAGAAATAAAATAGGAACAATAAATAAAAAGCTTGCATTAAAACAAAGAATAGCTAAAACTAAAATAGCAAGCAACTCAACCACAAAAGCAAAAATACTAACCTTTGCCTTCATAACAACATTCTCATCTGTGCCTAAAACCTGTTCTACATAAGACATAAGAATTCCTTTGAAAAAATTAAAAAAAGCATTATACCCCCCCCCCATTCTTAACTTTAACTTAAATTATAAAAGTATTTGTGCTTAATTTAATTTACATTACAATTTAAAAATAAACTTTATTATGAACTAGCTATTAAAGTTAAAGAAGTTTCATAATGCACATAAAAGTTTGTAAATATGTATTGCTTGATAGTATATTTATGAACGAATAAAGTTATAGATAAATAAGGTAATTCTTTATAAGTTGAAAGTTTTAATTTTTAAAAGTAACTATTATTCCATAAAAAAGATTTGAGAATGAATTTTAATTTATCCTTAAGCCTAGTTAAGCTTAAGGATAAAATTATATTTTTTCAATTTTTACTGCAAGGGCTGTTCTAGCGTTTGAGCCTACTACAAAATCACTAATTCCTTTATATTTTAATCTGCTAATATCATCAAGTCCTAAGCGATTATAA
Organism: Campylobacter canadensis; assembly: GCF_013177655.1. NCBI lineage: Bacteria > Pseudomonadati > Campylobacterota > Epsilonproteobacteria > Campylobacterales > Campylobacteraceae > Campylobacter > Campylobacter canadensis. The sequence goes on along the minus strand of NZ_CP035946.1, from coordinate 1,684,130 downwards.
TAAACGCCTGTTTGCCTAATCTTTTTTGCCTTAATTAAAACATTATCAATAATCAAATCTCTAGCTCCTTCTGCCCTTCTTGCACTTGCATATTCTATGCCTATTGCATTAGGATAAATACCTTCTTTTAATCTTGCGTAGGCAATAATGCTACTATCTTTTGTGCTTATTTTAATCTTATCAGCATTTTTAATATTATATTTTTTAGCAGTTTTTGTATTAATATCTGCGTATGTTGCGTATTTTATTTCTTTTAAAATATCTAAAGTAGCACTAGCTGATGAAAAAATATTAGATTTATAGCTAAAGGCTAAAAGATTAAATTCTTTATTCATTTTAATCATACTTCCATCAGCGTAGCTTTGTGGGTAATATTTTACGCTGCCATTGTATCTTTTGCCTGTTAAAGAATTAATGCTAGTTCCTAATTTTTCATTATAAATAGCTATTGCTTTTGTATAAGAATTAGATAAGGCATTATTTTTGTAAGCTGTATTCTTTTTAGCAAATCTTCCACCACGACTCATTAAAAAAGCCACCTTACGCCACTTATCTTTGCAAATCTTTTTTAAACTATCTTTATATTCAAGCAAGGAGCTTATTTTTAACTCTTCATCGCTTATATCGCTAAGCTCATCTTCATCCATAGCTACATTTAAAAAGGCTCTTAAATAAAAATCTTGTGGTCTGTCTAAATCATAAAAATTCCCTTCATTATCCATAATTGCATTTTTACCAAAGGACGGTAATTTAAGTGCTTTTGCAAGTTCTATTATAAAGCTATCCATACAAATGCTTTCTTGATTTTTAAATGTATCATTAGGAGATTTTACTATGGGGTATCTTAAATGCGTAGTTTTGGTATTATAAGCTGCCCAAGGTGATAATACTCCCCAAGTTTCAAACAATACACTATCAGGCACAATATAATCAGCATAAATGCTAGTTTCATTTATAAAAGGGTCAATTGCTATAAATAAAGGAGCAGCTTTTGAAGGGTCTTTTAATAAAGCAATTACATCTTTATTATTATTTTGACCATAAACTATATTAGCTCCCCAAGTAATCAAGGCTTTTAATTTATAAGGATAAGCATTAGCGCTACTGCTTAAAACTTCATTTTCTAAAGCGTTTGTAAAAGCAAACCATTTATCTTTTGCTGGGTATGGATTTTGATTATTTTTTATTTTATTTTTAAATTCAGTGCTTGTTTCATATGCTTTTCTTGCTCTATCAATTCTTGTACCAAAAGGTTTTACCTTACCTTTATAGGATAAAAGATTAAAACATTTGCCATTAAAACTTGCGTACTTTCCACCGCCAACGCTCATTCCGCCTTTATGATTTAAATTACCAACCATAGCACCAAGCATCATAATAGCATAGGCTGTGTAAAAACCTGTTGTATGCATTGTGCCACCGTGACAATCTGTTGCTACACATCTACCATAAGAACAAAATTCTTTTGCTAGTTCAAAAATTATTTCTTCTTTAACATCGCATATTTTTGCATACTCTTTTACACTTTTTAAAAAAGAATTTTCTTTTAAAATATTAAAACTAGTTTGAACTTGATATTTTTTATTTTTATATTCAACTTCTCCGTTAAAATCCAAAATTGCTTGCAAGACAAAGTCTGCTTTTTTTACTTTATTATCTACGCTATCAATAACTAAAATACTACCTTCATCTTTTAAAAATTCTTTATTTTTATCTTTACAAACTAAATAGCTTGCATTAGTAAAACTTACATCATTTAAGGCTATTTGTGATTTTAAGCTAGGTATTTGTAAATATTTTTCATTATAAAATTTATTTTCAATAATCACCCTTAGCATAGCCATTACAAATGCTAAATCCTCACCTGGTTTTATAGCTATCCAGCGAGAATTTTCATTTACTGCAAAGCTATCAGCATTTGTTAAATTAGGGGTTACACAAACATATTTTAAATTATTATAAGTTCTTGCTTGTGCTAAAAGATGAGCTTGTCTTTTAAAAGGATTTCCAGCTTGTGCTGGTGCTGTGGCGATATTTAATAAAAATTTACAATGTTCATAATCAGGTTTTAAATGTGCATAAGAAGTAAAATCATCCAAATAAGCAGCTTCTCCTGCCCTCATAGATAAACCACATATAGCAGTATGTCCTAAATAATTAATAGTTCCAAAACTTTGAGCAAATCTATGTGTTAAAAAATTTTGCCTTCCTTCATCAGCTGTACCTAAAATACATAACTGATTTGCAACAGGTCCATAATCTGGGTTATTTTCATCAATAAGTTTTTTAGTATTACAAATACTCTTAAGTCCATCAACATAACCTTCGTTAAATAAATTTCCACCATTTACAATTTCATTAATCAATTCTTCAATGCTAATGCTTTTCCACTTATTTTCTCCACGCTTACCAACTCTTTTTAAAGCCTTTGTTACCCTAAATTCATCGTACATTTTATGATGAATGCTACTACCTCTAGCACAACAAGTTGAGCGTGAATTTAGACTATTTATATCATTTAGTTTCAAAAAGCTATCTTTTAAGGATACTTGCATATCAAGCCAAGGGTCGCTTGAAAGAAGGCTGTATGGATTTCCAAATGTTTTTATGACTTTATTGTTATCTATTAAGGCTCTAACAGAACAAAATGTTGTACAACCATTACAAAGGCTAGTTGCAATGCTAAATTTATCATTAAATTTTACAGTGTTGTTTTCTATAAAAACTTCGCATTCTAAAGAATTAGTAGAAATATTATCGCTAAATTCATCATTAGTAAAAATCTTTTTTATTGTATTTTTATAACCTAAAGCAGCAGATAGGCTTAAGCTAAGTCCTGATGTTAATAAAAATTTTCTTCTTTTCATCTTATTTTCCTTTTAAAATATTCTTATCAAAAATAGCTAGTACAAAGCAAAATAAAGCTAAAAGCAAAGCATAATTACTCGCAATACTTATAAACGAAGATAAATCTAAGTGGTATTTTAAAAAAGATGTTGTTTGCTTGGGAAAACTTTGAGTTTTTATTATTAGATTGTATCTAAAAATAAATGTCCCAATTAAGCTTAATAGTGCTGCAATAAGTATCATAAAAATATTGTTATAAAACCTAAAAGCTATAAATATAGGTAACAATAAACAAAGACCCATATCAACAAAAAATAACATAAAACTTTCTTTTTTTAAAAAAATCTGTAAAAGCTCTTGGCTTTGAGTATTGAACAAAAATAAAAAGCTAAACCAAAATATTTTTAAAATAAAGTCAATACAGGCGCAAAGGGCTAGGAATTTAATTAAAGTTATGTAATTTGTTATGCTTAATTTTTGTTTTAAATAAAAACTCTCATAAAGAACTAATAATATGATTAAAGTAGCACTAGCGCTAAATAAAGCTGATGCTAAAAATAAAACTGGCATCAAGGCTGTATGTGTAAAAATAAAAGAGTTTAATATTGCAATTAAATAAGCAGTATAAAATTCTATTGCTATTGCTAAAATAATTCCTAAAACTCCTAAGTAAAATATATTTTTTTCATACTGAAAATTATTTTTTTTACAAAGAAAAAAAAGCTGCATTAGGCTAATAAAAAAATAAGATATTAACAATAAAACACCCCATTTCATAGGACTTGTAAAAAAATTTTCCCAACCATAAAAAAATACACTTAAAAGATTAGATGGCTTACTTAAATCATCAATTAAATTAAGTGGTGCAACTATTAAAAATGAAAAAGATATTAATAATGCAAAAAAACTAAAAGACTTAAATGCGCTCTTTTTAAATACAAAATACAAATTCGCAATGATGAAACTAGCAGCACTAATGCCAGTAAGAAAAAAGTAATTTACAATCATAATCCCCCAAGGACGCTCAGGGCTAATATTAACTAGGCTATGAATTAAATCTACTTGCATATTATTCTCCTTTGCTTTGCCATATTGATGTTTGATTTTTACTTTTTAAAATGCCATCTACATCATCTAAAGAAAAAATATTATCGCTTAATTGCCCGTTTAAGCCTATGTAATAAACATTAGGTTTTGTTTTGCTACTTTGTTTTAAAACAGAGCTTTGATGTGTAGCTAATAATTTAGAAATTAAAGAAGAGCTATCGTTTAAATCTCCTATAATTCTTGCTCCGCCAACGCAATTTTGCACACAAGCAGGAAGTAAATTAGCATTAAGTCTATGAAGACAAAAATTACATTTATCCGCTACCTTTGTAATTGGGTTTATAAATCTTTTATCGTAAGGACAGGCATTTACACAATATCCACAACCCCAACAAACACTAGCATCTACAACAACAATGCCATCTTTTCTTTTAAAAGTAGCACCTGTAGGACATACGCTTATGCAAGGTGCATTGTCGCAGTGATTGCAAAGTGATGGTAAAAATGCCTTTCTTACATTAGGATAAAGTCCTATTTCAAACTCGGCTACATTAGTTCTAAATTTATTAGCTGGAGTTTTGTTTTCTATCTTGCAGCTTACTGTGCAAGAATGACAGGCTACGCACTTTCTTAAGTCAATAAGCATAGCGTATTTTTTATTTTCTTGCTTTGGTGTTAAAGCATAGCTTTTAGCTCCTAAGGCTATTGCAGCTGATTGCTTTAGAAAAAAACGCCTTTTATTCACCTTATTCTCCTTTTTAATGTAAAATTAATATATTTTAAATATATTTTGAGAGAAAATAGAGAGATTTAAAATATATTTTTCTAAAGGCTATTAAAATGAATGAATTAATAAATATATTTAAACATTTAACCGTGCTTAATGTAGAAGATGAAGAAGAAGTAAGAAAGGCTTTAAGTGCTAATTTGTCATTATTTTTCAAAAATGTTTATGAGGCTAAAGATGGTAAAGAGGCCTTAGATATTTTTTATGAAAAAAAACCTGATGTTATATTTATGGATATATGTATTCCTAAAATTAATGGTATAAAAGTGCTAAAAGAACTTAGAAATAATTATAAAAAAATCCCTATTATCATTATGAGTGCTTACAATGAGCAAGAATACTTTCTTCAAGCAATTGAGCTTAATATATGTAAATTTTTAATAAAACCCTTTAGTAAAGATGATTTTTTAACTTCTTTAAAAAATGCTGCTAAATGGATGTATGATTACACTGATGAGTATAAAATAATAATTAATAAAAACATTATTTACGAGCCTTTAAAATCAAGCATAAGCTATGAAAATAAAACTCATATATTAACAAAAAAAGAAAAGCAAGTATTTGAATATTTATTAAAGCATAAAAACTGTGTAGTGAGTTTTGAGCAGTTAGAATTTGAGCTTTACAATGATAGTAACGAACATAAAGACGCTTTAAAAGCGGTTATAAAACAATTACGAAAAAAGCTTCCTAATAAAATTATTAAAAACATTTTTGGGGTTGGATATCAATGCCTTTGCGAATAAAATCTTTAAAATTATCTACAAAAAACAAAACTATGATATTAGTTCTTGCCTTGTTTTTATTTACTATTGTTATCTTTAGCATTTTAAGACAAGTAGATATTAAGCAGCTTATAGCCTTATCTTTAAAAGATTATAAAGAGCAAGTAGAGTATATTTATAAAACAGTATTAAAAAAGAGCGATGAATTTTATGAAAGCCGTGCAAAAGCAAATTATAAATCTCAACAAATAAAACATTTTTTAAAAGAAGAAAATGCCAAAGAGCTAAAAAAATTATCTATTAATAGATGGAATATTTTAAAAGAAGAAAACCCCTATTTAATTAATATGAAATTTTACAATAATAAAGGTAACTTAATTACATATCTTGGTAGTTTAAATAAATCACATAAACCAAATGAAAAAAATTATTTTTATCTTGAAGACAACAAGCTAAGTTACCACATAATAACACCTTTTTTTGAAAAAGAAAAAATAGTAGCCTTTATAGAATTTTCATTTGAAGCTGATTATATTATTAAACAAATAAAAGAATTTTCTAATTTAAATGCGCATATTGTTTTTAATAACAAAGGCAAAGATAATATAAATTTAATAGAGCATATCATAAATTTAAATAACAAAGATGGAAAAAATATTGCTAAAATGGTATTTTATCAGGATATAAGTACGCAACAAAATAATATTAAAAATACTCTTTATGAGGCTATTGCTATATCTATTGCTTTAATGTTTGTTATTATTTGTATTTTGCATTTTGGTTTTAAAGTGCTTATAAAAAAGTTAGAGTTAAGTGAAAATTCTTTAAAGAATTTAAACTTAACTCTAGAGCAAAAAGTACAAAATGAATTAGCAAAAAGACTAGAGCAAGAAAAAATTCTTATGCAGCAAAATCGCTTAGCAAGTATGGGCGAAATGATTGCAAATATAGCTCATCAGTACAGGCAGCCTTTAGCTACTCTTAGTTGTATTATTACCCATATTAGCTTACTATATGATTTAAATAAATTAAATAAAAGTGAATTTAAAAAACAAGAACAAAAAGCACAAGATTTAATCATACATATGTCAAAAACTATTGATGATTTTAGAAACTTTTTTAAAAGCGATAAAATAAAAGAAGAATTTAATCTTATAACAAATATTAATAAAGCATTAAATCTTATAGAACCTGCTTTGCATAATCATAACATTAATATAATTTTTGATGAAAAAGATGAAATAAAAATTTATGCTTATGCAAATCAATTTTCACAGGTTATATTAAATATTTTAGCAAATGCAAAAGATATGCTACTAGAACGCAAAGTTAAAAATCCTTGGATAAAAATATATTTACAAAACTTAAAAGAAGAAGTTATTATAAATATAGAAGATAACGCCAAAGGTATTAGCATAAAACCTATTGAAAAAATCTTTGAACCTTACATCAGCACAAAACACGCTAGTAGTGGAACTGGAATAGGGTTGTATATGTGCAATGTAATTATTAAGGATAATTTAAAAGGCAGCCTGTGGGCAAAAAATACCCAGCAAGGCGCCATATTTAGTATAAAATTACCAACTATAACTACCGCCTAGTTTTAAAGTAAAATATTGTGGTAGCTTAATATTTTTTGAACATACATTATTAGAGCATTGCGCAGTTTTAAAGCTACTTTGAATGCTTAAATCAAAGAAATTAAATACATTCATACCAGCAGTAATTATTGCACCTTGATCTTGCTTAAAATCATACATCAAACCGCCACGAACATTAAAATTCTTAAAAATATCCCATTTTACACCAGCGCCTATTGTTTGAGATTTAGGATAATTAAGCGATAGGGTTTTGTTTGATAAAAGGTCTAAATCCATTGCAAAACTAAGGTCGTTTAATTTATAAGCAGCACCGATACGAACTTGCGGATTTAAATGTGTAGCAGTATTTTTAGATAATTTTACTTTAGGATTATTTATGTTTTTTATCACCATAGCAAGATTTAAATCATCTAATGAATAAAGCACACCTAAATCAAGTCCTATTGTGTGAGTGTAGGTTGGGTCTTTTAAGTCATTTTTAAAATTAATTTTATTAATACCATTTAAATCAATATTTACATTTTTTCTAATATCATAACCAGCTGCAAAAATATATTTAAAAGTTGTACCCAAACTTAAATCACCGTATGTTAAAGCAAACTCATCAGCGTAAGCAACAGGTACTTCAAGTAAAGCTAAACTTCCTGCATTAAGTGCGTGATTAACTTGCTTGTTTAGTGCTGATGATGCTTCAAATTCTTCTTTGGTGCTTGAAATTGCGTGCATTTTGCCATCTTTTATATCAAGTTTTATATAAGTTTTATTATCGCTTAGTTTTACTATTAAAACATTGTGATTAGGGTCTAAAGCAGCATTTGCATTGGCATTAAGTGTAGTAAAAATACCAAAAGAAATCGCCCCACGATTATCGTTTTTTGCAAAGTTATAAACAAAACCATTTTGTGAAATTATTCTAATATCATTTTTGCCATTTGCGCTATCATACACAACGCTAATATCACTAGCAGTTTTATCATCAACCAAATTCGTTAAGTCAATATCGCCTAAATCTGTTAAAAATGTTCCTATATCAATTGCACCATTGTTATCTTTTGAGCTTTTATTTACAATATCAAGAAATTTAGTTGAATCAGTAGCACTTATTATATTGCCAAGTAAAGCCGCATCAACATTGTTTGTTTCTAAATCATTTTTAGAATTTTCTGTTGATTTTAGTAATTGTTCTGTTAGTCTTTCTTCTATAGATGGGTCATTTTTAGCTTTTTCTTGAATATTTTTAATTGCTGTTTCTAAGCTAGTGTTTTGTTGTCCGTTTGTACCTTCTAGCGCCTTAGCTAATTCGCTAAATTCATTATTTGTATCCTTATTGTTTTTTATAAAATCACTAACTACAGGAGAAAAGTTACCATATTTATTATTTGTTGAACTTGTATTATTAGCAGCTGCTAACACATTGTTGTTTTTAACAAAAATATTTTTAACCTTTTCAAGTTGATTTTTTAAATTATCATCAGTGTTTTTATCAATTTTACTTAATTCAAAAAGCTTATTTTGAGAAAAAGAAATTCCAAAACTATAAGCAAAAGAATCTTTACTTTTTGTAAGCAATGCTGGGTTGTAATATAATGCAAAATCGTTATCTTCTAAAGCAACTCCAGCTCCACCCATACTAGTAGAAATATTACCCATATAACCAAATTCTAAAGCTTGTAAATAAGCACAAGCTAACAAACTTAACAATAATTTATTTTTCATTTAATTTCCTTTAAAATCAAAGATAATTTATTTTTTACTAAAAATCAACATATTTAGCCTTAAACATCAGCTTAAAAGTTAAAAATTTATTATTTTTATAAACTATACTCATAAAAAAAAGCTTATATTACTACAAAATACTTTAAGATAGCTTAATATTATATTTTTTAAGATAAAATGCACACTTTGTCCTCATAGCTCAGCTGGATAGAGCGTAGAATTCCTAATTCTAAGGCCGTGAGTTCGAATCTCGCTGGGGACACCATTCAATCATTTTCCCTTAATTTTATCTTTTTATAAAAATACCGTTTAATCCCTTTAAATACGATATTTAAGCCTTGTTAAAAACTTTAGTATTCTATATTCTTTTATAATTATTTATATAAAATCCGTATAATTTTGGGAACAATTTTGGGAACACTTGGGATTTTTATAAAAAATCACTTGGGAACAGTCATAAAAAGGGGAAAGCATTGACAAATAAGCAAATACAAGCATTAAAGCCTAAAAGCAAAAGATATAAAGTAAGCGTTTATAATAATATTTATATTTATGTGGGAACAAATGGGAACAAAACTTTTTATTATAGATACAATGACAACGGCAAGGATAAAATCAAAAAGCTAAATAATTTTAATATAAGCTATGGAATAGAACAAGCCATCAATGACTACACTAAACTAGCTGAAAATATTTCAAGAGGATTTACTAAAACTATAAATAAAAGTTTGAATGATTTATTTGATGAGTTTTTAGCAAGTAAAGAAAAGGCTGTAACTGATAAAACTTACAAAAGATATATTAGCACCTTTAGGATATTTGAAAGCTTGAAAAACAATAACCTAAGTGATTTAAAAGCTTTGCAAATTGTAGAGTGCTTAAAGTCTTGTGATAAGAAAGAAGCTTCATATCGTGCTTTTACTTTGATTAATCAATTATATGAATTTGCTATTTGTAACGGCGATGAGGTTATAAATCCACTAGCTAAAGTAAAGCCTAGCGTATTGCTTGGCAAAAAGGATACAAAAAATTATGCAACCCTTACGAATGATGATGATTTAACAAGGCTATTCACAATAATACGCACTGCTAACACTAATATATTATATAAATACGCTTTGATTTTACAATCTCTTACGGCTCTAAGAACTCAAAATATTAGGGCAATGCGTTGGGAATGGATTAATTTTAATGATGGCTTTTTGTCAATACCTAGCGAACAAATGAAAACAAAAAAGCCTTTTTACTTGCCTTTAAACTCTCAAGCATTAAAAATCTTAAACTTTATGAAAGCAACTTTAAAAGCTGATGAGATATTCATTTTTCCTAGCCGAACAAATAAAAAAGAACCTTACATAAGTGATAACACTTTAAGAATAATCCTAAGGCGTGGTGGCATTACTAAAGATGAATTTACCCCACACGGATTTCGTGCAATGTTTAGCACGATAGCTAACGATAATAATTATTCAAGCGAGATTATAGAGCTATGTTTAGCCCATACTGTTGGTGGGGTAAAAGGTATATATGATAGAAGTCATAAGCTAGAAGCTAAAAGGGAATTAATGCAATGGTGGGGAGATTATTTAGAGAAGTATATTAAGGACTTTCTATGAATTACGATGAGTGGAATGAAATAAAAAAGAAAACACATAACAATACTAACAAATATAAAAATATAAAAGTCGGAGAAGTTTATTGGGTCAAAGTTGGACTAAATATAGGTAATGAAGTATATGGCAAGGGTAAAGACTATGCTAGACTTGTACTAGTGATTAATAAGCTTTTTGATAGTGCTGGTAATAGGCTGTTTTTAGGTGTGCCACTAAGTTCTAGAATATATGAAAAGGCTAATAAATATCGTTATGTTTTTGATAGTAATGGAAGCTTACAAACTGCTTTATTATCTCAAATTAAAGTGTTTGATAATAAAAGAGTTATGTATCAAGCTAAAATTAAATTGCTAAAGAATGATTTTTTAAATATAAAACAAATACTTATAAATGAAGTAATAAATTAACCCCACACCTAAAAGGTGGGGGAAACCCGAGCCATTATCTTGCGATAAGGGGGCGACTAAGCCAACAAGGCTGAAACATTTTAATTATAGTGTTTATTTGGTTAATTTGCAAAGCCATAGTAAATAAATTAAAATAAAATTTATTTCCGTATTAGGGAGCCATTAGCTCCCAACCTGCGATTTGTTCTCCATCTTCAATAACCCATTTATTATGAATAGGCGAACATACGCTATCAGCTCTTTTTATTTTTAGTTCTTCAATATGATCTGTTAGTCCCCAATATTTAATTTTTTTACCAAGCAAATAATCAATATTACTCTCATATTTTTTAATACAAGCGTGGTGCGCGATTGTTGCTAATTGATTTAAGCACTTTGGCTTATTTGTGCCTAAAATATAAGAAACTCCATTATTGATTTTAGTAGCTAAGTGTTCGGCGATAAATAAAAAATCATTCTTATTCATAAGCAACCACCCACGCTCTGCCAATGCTTTCTTTAGCTCTTGGCTTGGCTTATCATAATCAATCTTGTTTTTATGTTCTAGTTCGCACTCTAAAACCTTGAGCTTTAACTCATACTTTTCTTTCTGCTGTGCTAATTGTGATTTATAGCCTAGTGCAACTCGCTTATTTCGTTTTTCTAGGTTTGAGATGCTATTATTTAGGCTTTTTAGTTTTTCTTCGCTTTGTTCTCTCAATAGCCTTGCTACTTTTTTACGATATTCTTTTGCTTTGACACTTTTAATAAAAAAGCCTAACATATAAACGCCTTCTAAAGTCCATTTGGTTACTTTTGATTGAAATCTAGGATTAATATCATAAAAATAATGAACGTTTTCTAAAAACTCATCATTGTGATTTTTAAAATGTTTTCTTATTGTATCGCTAGAAGTTGCATAAGCTCGTGCGACGTCTGTGGTTTTTAAATCTACTGGTAACATAATCATCTCCTAATTTAATATTTTTAAGAGATGATTGTTTAATTTTATTTAACTATTTTTTCCCTTTTTCGGATTTGGGATAAGAAACCATAAAGCGATAGCTAAAATTGCTCCACCTATAGTAATTGTTTTGTAAATTATATCAAGCGTTTCCATCTTTACCTCCTTTGTAAATACAAATAGAACCGATAGCAATACAAATTATAACTGCTGTAATACTCCAATAATTAAAACTTTCATCTTTTAAAACAGGTGTAATTATTGCTAGAGCAAAAATTACCTTTGCAAAATCAAATGAAAGTTTTCCTAATTCTTTTAATAAATCTTTCATAGTAAAAATTATAGCAAATAAAATTAATTAACAATCATCTCTCTTACTTTTATAAAGTTTAAAGTAATTATTTTTAAAAAATGTTATTTTATAAAGAAAATAAAGTTTTTTTAATATTGAGAAAAGCAGGTTTTTTGTATAAAAAATCCTTAAATTATTTTATTTATAAAAATTTTACAAAGCAATTAAGTATTTTTTCTGCTATGTTTTGAACCTTGTTTTGTCTATTTTCTATACTTTTTATATGCTTGTTTAAAATCCCTTCAAGCTCTTTTAAATATTCTTTTTCTAGTTTATATATTTGTTTTTTGTTAATTAATAATTCTTCAAATTCATAAAAAGAACAATCATTTAGCAGTCTTTGATAAATCTCATTATCACTAGGCAAATATAATTTAAATTCTTTACTGTTTAACTCGTAAAATTCACGGCTAGCATTAATTTTTTCATAAAAAAACGATAAGGCAAGTTTTGTTGCATTTTCATAATTATTTAAAGCTTTTATATTAATTTTCTCAAAAAGTTGATTTAAACTTAGTTCATATTTGTAAAAGGCTTTTTCATAATCATTTATTATTAGTTCATTTAAAGCCTTAAATAAATCATCACTAATTGCATAAAATTCAGCTTTAACTAAATCTTTATAATTTTTATTAATTTCTTTAGTTTTCAATATATTTAGCTCTAAAATAATATTTTCTAGTGGCTGTTTAAAATTAAAAATAATATTTAAAAATTCTTCATTTAATTCTTTTTTAATTTTCAAAAATTGTTTATTTATTAAATCTTTGTTATAAAAAATATTTAAAAATGTATCATCAGGTAAGAGTGTTTTATATGAATATTCATTTTTACTAAAGCAATCTTTATGCAAAAACGAGTCTTTTTTTGTATAAAAAAAGGCAGTTTTTTCTTTAAAATTATTTACAAATTCATTTGCTATTGTTTTTGCCATACTGCTTAAGGCGTTTAAAATATTTTTATTAAATTCTTCGTAATTTGCATTAATATTTTTAGAATTCTCTAAGTAACTTTTAATTTTATTTTTTAATTCATCTAAACTATTGTTTATATTATTACTTATAGAAAGTAACTCATCTTTTATAATACTTAGATTATATGTGATATTTTTTCTTTTTATTTCTTCTTTATTTAAAGATAATAAAAAATCGTAAAAAGCATTTATGTTAGAATTAGCATTATTTTCACTTGCTTGCTTGCAAGAAATAAGCTCAATTTTTTCAAAGTATTTAGAAAAAACATTTTGCATATAGCTTTTTAATCTATCTTGCTCATCTTGATTTAACTTATCTTTTTGATTAATCAAACATATTTTTTTAATATGAGATTCTAAAGATTTTATAGCCTTTTCTTCGCTTAATTTACCTGCACTTTCTGCAAGACATAGCCAAATTAAAGCATCAAAAGAAGAAAAAAGTTCTTTTGTAAATTCTTCATCTTTGTTATTTGCATTTAAACCAGGTGTATCAATTAAAGTAACATTTTTTAATATTTCGTTATTTGTATAAATACTAATACTCTTTAAACCAACAATATCTTCATTTTGGTCATTTACAAAAGAGCTATCTAATTCACAAATTTTATTTTCAAATTCTGCTAAAACTAAATCATTTTTTGCATAATTAATATAAGTAGCAACCACGCTAACAGGTCTTGCACCGGTTGCTAAAATATCTTTTTTAAACAATAAATTTAAAAGAGAACTTTTACCAGAGCTAAACTGCCCAATAACACCTACTTGTAGTGGTTTTTCATAATGAAATTGTTCTTTATAAATTAAATCAATACATTTTTTGCTAAGCATCAAATTAGGATTGCTTAAACTTAAAGCTAGTCTTTTTAAATCACCTAAAAAATTGTTTTCAAAACTAAGGTTATATTTTTCTTTATACTCATTTAATACTTCTTTTATCATTTTAATTTCTCTTTTATTTCTTGTAATTTTTCTATTTTTTTAATATTAATATTTAATAAATTTTCATTATCAAAATCTGTATTTTTTACTTCTTCAATATGATATTTATTAAAAAATTCTTCCTTCAAAAAGCTATTTATGTTATTTTTTATATCCGTAAAGTTAAATAAATTTAAATTAATGTTAGTGTAAATTGCATTAAGTTTATTTTCTATTTCATTTTCCTTGTCTAATAAAGAAAATTTATCTAATATGCTAGAAAGTTCATCAAAAATCTCTTCTAAAGCTAATTTATCAAATGTTATCTTAAAATCTTTTTTAATATCTAAATTCTCTTTTATTGCGTTAAAATCATTTAAAATTATATTTTGCATACTTGAAAAACTTGCATTTAAAAGGTCTTTAAAACCCTGCATTATAACTCTTTTTGCAAGCTCGTTAGAATAATTTTTATCATAATTTAATTCATCAAAAAGTCTTGAAGCTTGATTTTTTGCTAAGAATTTAAGCTCATAATAATTAAAAGAATATTTTTTACTTAAATAATCATTTAAATTATTTTCAAGTTTATTTTTTTCTTCTATTTTTTTAAGATTTTCTTCTTTTATTTGTCTAATTTTTTCTAAAAAGTCGTTTTTATCTAAAAGTAAGGAATTATTAATATTTTCTAAATAATGAAGCTCTAAATCTATCAAATTTATAAATTTATCAGCTATATTTTTTGTAAAATCATAAGAGCTCATACTGTTAAAGCAAACATCGTTTAAATAAGCTTTTAAAGCATTTATTTCGCCTTTTTTCTTATCTTTTTTATAATCATTTACACTAAGACAAAAAAGCTCATAGTTTATATTAATATCTTCTTTTTTAAGCTCATTGTTAAAGCGAGTTTTTACATAATCTTTTAATTTTATTTGCTCATCTAAGCTGATTAAATCACTTTTTGTAAGTGCTAACACTAGTTTTGAATTTGGGTTATTTTTTGCATAAGTTATTAAAAAATCTAAATCTTTTATACTAAGTGCTTGAGTAGAGCTCATTAAATATAAAACACAATTAGCCTTTTTTAAAAATTCTTTACTTGCTTGTTCACGACTTATTACTACATCATCAAGACCAGGGGTATCAATAATGCTTATATTATTTTTAAGATATTCATTATCAAGATAAATATTAATATCTTTTACAAAAATACTCATTTTTGAATTTGCACTTGTGTAATTATAAAGTTCGTTAAAATTAGTTTCAACGCTTTTAAAAGCCTTAAAATCCACGCTAAAGATTTTATTTAGCTCTTCATTTAAACTAGCTTGAGTTTTTAAGGCGTTAAACTCGCTTTCATTATAAAAATTAACCTTGATATTTTCATTTCCATAAGAAATTATGCTTAGATTTGCAGTTTCAGGTGCGTTTGAAACGCCCAGAAAATCACGCTCTAGCAAGGCGTTTATAAGGCTACTTTTGCCAGCATTAAAAATACCGCTAAAAGCAATTTTAAATTCTTTATTTTCAAGCTGTTTGTAAAACTCATCAAGTTTGTTTTTTAAATCAGCGCTAAGTAGATTTTTAAGCTCGTTGTAAGCGTCTTGTAGCTTATTTTTTTCATCAATAAAATGATTGCTAAGCTCAATTTTATCATCTTGTTTTGCGGTGCTTAAGTAGCTAAAAATACTATTTTTTAATTTTAAGTCTTTTAATTTTTCAAGATAATAGCAAAGTTCATTCGGATTTAATAAATTATCTTTAATAGAATTTAAAACCCCAATTTGCAGCATTTTTATTTCATAAAAATTATCGCTTTTTAAAAATTCTTTGTAACTTTTTAAGCTTAATAATTCTTTATAATTTTGCTCATTCGCACATAAAATTAAAGCTGCAAGTTCAGGATTAAAAATATTATTTTTATATTTATAATCCAATACGCCCAATAAATCGCCCCAGAAATCTTGTAATAACTCTTGCAAAAAAATCCTTTAAATAAGATTTTACAATATTAACTCTTAAGGCTTAAAAAAGTGTTACAAATAGTAATTAAGATAAAAATTATCTATTTTTTTGTGTAAAAACTACACAAAGATTTTAAAAACTAAATGGAATTTAAAATATTAATTTTAAATTCCAATTTTAAATTCTAAAGTCCTAAACGCTCATAAATTTTATCTACATTTTTAAGATGATAATCACTGTTAAATACGGCTTTTATTTCATCATCGTTTAGTATCTTTTTTATCTCTTCGTTTTCGTTTATTACTTCGCTAAATTGAAGCTTTTTGCTCCATGCTTTTTTGCTTAGACTTTGTACTAAATCATAAGCATTTTCTCTTGAATAGCCTTTATTTATCAGCGTTAATAATAATTGTTGAGAATATATAAGACCATAAGAATTTTCTAAGTTTTTAAGCATTCTTTCTGGATAAATAATTAGATTTTTTACAATATTGCTAAATCTTTTTAGCATATAATCAAGCAAAATCGTTACATCAGGAAGCATAATTCTCTCAGCACTTGAGTGGCTAATATCTCTTTCATGCCATAGGTTTATATTTTCATAAGCAGTAATTAAATACCCTCTAATTACACGGCTAAGACCACAAATATTCTCACTGCCTATTGGATTTTTCTTATGTGGCATTGCAGAGCTGCCTTTTTGGTTTTCACTAAAATATTCAAGCATTTCAAAGCATTCAGTTTTTGCAAGGTGTCTAATTTCAGTTGCAAAGCGTTCCAAGGCACTTGCAATTAAAGCACACACGCTTATATAATTTGCGTGTAAATCACGTGGTAGTATTTGTGTGCTTATATTTGCTACTTTTAGCCCTAAACTTTCACAAATTAGCTCTTCAATTTCCATTGGCACATTTGCATAAGTGCCAACTGCGCCACTAATTTTACCAACTCTAATTTCTTCACAAGCATTCTTAAAACGCTCTAAATTGCGTCTAATTTCTTCATAAAAATAAGCAAACTTAAGCCCAGCAGTAGTAAGCTCAGCATGAACTCCGTGAGTTCTTCCTATTTCAATAGTATATTTATGCTCATTTGCTTTATCTTTTAAAATATCAAGCAAATTCTGCATATCTTTAAGAATAATTTCATTGGCCTTTTTAAGCTGCAAAGCTTGTGCGGTATCTACAACATCAGTGCTTGTAAGGCCATAATGAACCCATTTTTTTTCTTCGCCAAGATTTAATGACAAAGCCCTTGTAAAGGCTATTACATCGTGCTTTGTTTGCTCTTCTATTTCTTTAATTTTTGCTATATCAAACTTAGCATTTTTAAGCAAATTTTCTAAATCAATGCTAGGTACAAGACCTATTTTATTAAAGGCCTTGCAAGCTGCAAGTTCAACTTCTAGCCAAGCATTAAATTTAGCTTCTTCACTCCAAATACTACTAATTTCATCATTGCTATATCTTGCTATCATTTTGTATCCTTGATTAGTTTATTTAAAAAGCCTTTTAATTTCTTTTTATCATCGCTTGAATTTTCATCAACCTTTAATAATTTATCAGCAGCCTTTAAAATATTATTAGCAGCATTTTTTTTATCAATATTAAAGCTAATATTTTCACCTTTTTGCACCAATACGCCTTTTACAATATTATTGTTTAAATTAATGCTTAAAGGAGCATTTAGGCTTTTTTCATCAAGATTATAAAGTGCGTTACTTACTTGTATTTGAGCGTTTTTAGCATTGGCATTAGCATTTATTGTGTAAAGATTTTTATTCATATCAACATTTACATTTGCATTATCAAAAACTATTTTTGAAATATTTGTAATTTTATCTATTAAAACTATAGCTTTATGCTGTTTTAGTGAGCCTTTACCTAAATCAGCTTTTAAAAAACCTTTTGCACTTTTTAAATTATAAGTAAGATTTGCATTGGCACTAGCTTTGTAAATATCAATAAAATCTAAAGAATTTGCAAGTTCTTCAACGCTAACATTTGTTAAACTAGCATTAAAATCATCAGCCTTTAAACTAGCATTTAATTTACCACCAAAGAATTCATCACTTTTTGCATTTACTAAAAGTATTTTATTAAAACTTGCATCGCCGTTTAATTTTATTTGACCTTTCATATTTTTCTTTAATAATTCATTGTAGTTTGCAAGTTTTGTATCAAGGTTAAAATTTGAGTTTAAAATATTATTTTTAAAAGTTCCATTTGCTTGCAAATTATCAAGCATATTTGATTTTGCATCAAGACTAAAAGAAATATCGTTTGCTGAATTTAAAATTATTTTTGCATTTGCAAGTAAATTAGCATCTAAATCAAGGTCGTAATTTTTCTTAAATACTGATTTAATAGTGTTAAGATTGATATTTGATGTAATTTGTCCATTTACTTTGTAGATATCTTTTATATCAATATTTGCATTGATTTTTGAAGTAGCCATTTTTTCTAAATCTAATAAAGCAAAAGGTATTGAAAGATTGCTAATATCAGCTTTTAAAGCATTTTTATTTAGATTTGCATTGATTTTTGAATCAAGTAATGCACCGTTTATATTTGCTTTTATATCACTTGTTTTTGTGTTTATGCTTGCATCAATATTTACATTTGCAAGTTCTATATTTTTTAATTTAATTAAAGCGCTATTTATAATAGCATTTGCTTTAAGCTTTAAATCATCATTTTTTAGATTAAGATTGATATTTTTTAAGCTAATATTTTTGCCAATTGCATCTGCTAAAATATTTACAATTTTGTCTTTGTATTCTACATTTAGCTTGGTGTTTAGGTTTGAATTTAGATTTTCATTTATAAAGCTTAAATCGCTTATATTTATATTTATAATTCCTTTTGCATCTAATTTATTTAAATCAATTTCATCAAAATTTGTATCTATGTTAAGTAGTTTTGAATTTAGCGTAAAATTAGGCTTTAATTTAAAATCAGCTAGAGTGTTGTTTGAGTTGATATTTATTTCTTCAAGCTTTTTTAAATCAATACCAAAATCTTTTTTAAAACTATCTTTTGCTTTTATTTTTGCTGAAATGTTTGCTAAGATTTTTGACTTACGAATATCATTTTTGTCAAATTCATTAATATCTAAATTAATATTTGCAAAACCACTTAAATAATCTTTATTTATGATTTTTAAGATTTTTTCTAAATCAAGATTGCTTGTATTGTAATTTAATTTATAAGGATAATAATTTTTTATACTAGCTTGTAATTTTAATGGCGCATTAAAGATATTTCCGTTTGCATTTAAAGTTAAATCATTAAATTTTCCTTGCAAATTTGCATTTATATTTATTTTTTCTTTTATGTTTAACATACTTAAATCTTTACTGCTGATAATTATCATCATATC
Organism: Campylobacter canadensis; assembly: GCF_013177655.1. Taxonomy (NCBI): domain Bacteria; kingdom Pseudomonadati; phylum Campylobacterota; class Epsilonproteobacteria; order Campylobacterales; family Campylobacteraceae; genus Campylobacter; species Campylobacter canadensis. Next base: position 1,664,849 of record NZ_CP035946.1, on the reverse strand, counting down.
TTTAATATTTTGTGAAAACAAAGAATAATCTCCGTTTAAATCAATTTCTATTAAACCATTTAACTGTGCTTTTAATTTAATTTTTGACATAGTGAGTAAAAAATCATCAATTTGAATTTGAGTGCTTGGGTTTTTATTAATATTTTTTTGTGCATATTCTTTTATTATTGAATTTCCAAATGATGTAAATAACAACGAATATGCTGCTATTAAAAGCAAGACAACAATAGCAATTAGTGTAAATACAATTTTTTTCATATACTTCCTTTGTTAAATAATTTGATATTAAAAAGCTAAAAATATCTTAGTCTTAATCACTCAAGATACTATTTTATTAACTTTAAATTCTTATAATCTTAGCACTCATTTATTACGAGTGATAAAAACAAAGAAAGGATACAAAATGAATTTTACTCCATTAAATAAGCGTGTGTTAATAAAGCGTCTTGAAGAAACTAAAACAACTGCTTCAGGAATTATTATACCTGATAATGCTAAAGAAAAGCCACAACAAGGTGAAGTAATTGCAGTTGCAAGTGAAATACAAGATATAAAAAAGGGCGATAAGGTAGTATTTGGAAAGTACGCAGGTAGTGAAATAAAACTAGAAAATGAAAATTATTTAATTTTAAGTTATGAAGATATTTTAGGAATTTTATAAGGAGATAAAAATGGCAAAAGAAATTTTTTATTCTGATGAAGCAAGAAATAAATTATATGAAGGTGTAAAAAAATTAAGCGATGCAGTTAAGGTTACAATGGGACCAAGAGGACGCAATGTTTTAATTCAAAAAAGCTTTGGTGCTCCAACAATTACAAAAGATGGCGTTAGCGTTGCAAAAGAAGTTGAACTTAAAGATACTTTAGAAAATATGGGTGCAAGTTTAGTGCGTGAAGTTGCAAGTAAAACAGCTGATCAAGCAGGCGATGGAACAACAACTGCAACAGTTTTAGCTCACGCAATTTTTAAAGAAGGTTTAAGAAACATAACAGCAGGTGCTAATCCAATTGAAGTTAAAAGAGGTATGGATAAGGCTTGCGAAGCAATAGTTGCAGAACTTAAAGCTTTAGCAAAACCAGTAGCTGGAAATAAAAAACAAATTGCACAAGTTGCAACAATTTCTGCAAATTCTGATGAAAAAATCGGAGAATTAATTGCAAATGCAATGGAAAAAGTAGGCAAAGATGGTGTTATCACTGTTGAAGAAGCAAAATCAATTAATGATGAGTTAAGCGTTGTTGAAGGTATGCAATTTGATAGAGGTTATTTAAGCCCATATTTTATTACAAATGCTGATAAAATGATTTGTGAATTAAGCAATCCTTTGGTTTTATTATTTGATAAAAAAATCACTAATTTAAAAGATTTATTACCAGTTTTAGAAGCTGCGCAAAAAAATGCTAGACCGCTTTTAATAATTGCTGAAGATATTGAAGGCGAAGCATTAGCAACCTTAGTTGTAAATAAATTAAGAGGAATTTTAAACATTGCTGCTGTTAAAGCACCAGGTTTTGGCGATAGAAGAAAAGCAATGCTTGAAGATATCGCTATTTTAACAGGTGCGCAAGTAATTTGTGAAGAAATGGGAAGAACTCTTGAGAGTGCTAGTGCTGAAGATTTAGGAACAGCAAGCAGTATTGTAATTGATAAAGATAACACAACAATAGTTGGTGGTGCAGGTAGTAAAGAAGCAATTGATGCTAGAATTAATCAAATTAAAGCTCAAATTGCAGAAACTACAAGCGATTATGATAGAGAAAAATTACAAGAAAGATTAGCAAAATTAAGTGGTGGCGTTGCTTTAATTAAGGTTGGTGCTGCAACTGAAACTGAAATGAAAGAGAAAAAAGACAGAGTTGATGATGCACTAAGCGCAACAAAAGCTGCAGTTGAAGAAGGAATTGTAATTGGTGGAGGTGCTGCATTAATTCATGCTACAAGACGTGTTAAATTAGATTTAAGCGGAGATGAATTAATAGGAGCTGATATTGTTCGCCGTGCTATTAAAGCACCTTTAAGACAAATTGCTGATAATGCAGGATTTGATGCGGGTGTGGTTGTAAATTCGGTTGAAAATGCAAAAGAAGAAAACTTAGGATTTGATGCTGCAAGTGGTAAATATGTTGATATGTTTGAAGCAGGAATTATTGATCCTGTTAAGGTTGAAAGAGTTGCTCTTTTAAATGCAGTAAGTGTTGCTTCAATGCTACTTACAACAGAAGCTACAATAAGCGATATTAAAGAAGAAAAAGCTGAAATGCCAATGGGCGGCGGCATGGGCGGCATGGGCGGAATGCCTGGTATGATGTAATCAACTAAAAGTCCCGAAATTCGGGGCTTTTATTTTTTCATTTCAATTGCTCTTTTTAACATTGCATCAGCAGTGGTAATACTTTTAGAATTTGCATCATAAGCTTTTTGAAAAATTATAACTTGGGTAAGCTCGGTAGCTAAATCTACATTGCTTTGCTCTAAATAATTTCCTAAAAATTTAGCACTATTAAAATTATTATTATCCTTATCTGTTAAAAAAACAGGAGCTCCACTATCAGCACTAGCGCTAAAAATATTTTCCCCCATTTTTGTTAAGGCTTGTTCATTTATAAAATTATAAAGAGCCAATTTAGCAACTGCTTGAGTTTTGCCATTTGTAAAATTGGCTAAAATATTTCCTAATTCATCAACCGCATAGCTTTTTAAAACACCTGCTGCAAAACCATCTGTTGTAATTTGCCTTTCTATTTTAGAATTATCAAGGCAATTTAAACCATTAAAACCCTTTGATGGCTCATTGTTAGGATTTTCATCGCCTAAATTTAAATTAATTCCGTTAATTTGTTTTAAAGAATTAGTTTTTAAAGAACCGTTTGGGTTAAAGCTTAAATCCCCACTTGCTTGTCCTATTTGTTCGTTTTTAGAGTTAAATAAAAAAGCATTTGCTTTAAAATTTAATTCATCAATATATTCAATATTAACTTGTAATTTTTGTACACTTCCATCAGCTGCAATTACTGAAGTTTCAAATTTATTAATAGCACCTTCTTTTACTTCTTTTACTAAAGAAGCTTTTAAATTGCTAACATCAAAAGAAGTACTTTTTGAAATATTTCCATTTTCATCAGCCACAATCTCAATTCTTTGTTTGCCATCTTGGCTATCAAATTCTAAAAGAACTTTTTGATTTGGTTCAGTTTGTAAGCTAATAAGATTTTTATTTTGAATTTTTTCTACATTCACATCGCCGGTAAATTCTTCATAAACGGTTTTTTCTTTTACTTCCTTGCTAAGATTGGCTTTTATATCTACATTTGTGGTTGCTTTAGCGTTTATGAATAATGTTTTAGGTAACTTAATAGGGCTTTGATTATTTACTTGAGCAATATTTATATTAGAAATATCGCTTAAAGTGTATCCTTCACTTGTGTTTGAGCTATCTTTTCCAAACATTTCTTTTACACCATTTGGCATTGTGCTTTTTGCAAAACCTTCATTTATTGTGCCTAAAATAAAGCGACCATAATCATCTACAAGGTTAAAATCGCTATCTACACCAAAAGAACCATTTCTAGTATAGTAGGTTTGCCCATCTACATCTTTTACCCCAAAAAAACCTTTTCCGCTAATTGCAATATCTAAAGTTCTATCGCTTATTGCTAAAAAACCTTGTTTTTGAGAAAAGGCACTAGATAAAGCACTAGCAGCAAGACCAATTTGCTGTTCATTACCCATTAAAGTAGCCTTTGTTTGATAAAAAATATCTTTAAATTCAGGAACGGCAGCTTTGTAGCCAGGGGTGTTTATATTAGAAATATTATTTGCTAATAAATCCATTCCATAAGAATGAGATTTTACCCCACTAATGCCGTTGTAAAATGAACGCATCATACTAAACTCTCCTTAAATTCAGCAATATCATCAAAAGGAATATCCATATTTCCTGCGCTAAAATATGTTTTACCATCTTTAAATCTAACTCCATCAATTTTAAAATACCCGCTTGGAATTGCATATTCAGAACCATCTTTATTGCTAATATGGGCTACAAAGGTAAATTTTCCTTCAGGTCTTATGCTTCCATCAGCATATCTTGTATCCCATAAAAAGTTATTATTTCCTTCTTTTACCCCTTCAATGTAAAAGCTATCTACATAATTATTTTTATCATCATAAACTGATACAATAATGTTTTCATCTTCACTTTTATTATCTAAAACTTCTTTTGGAAAATATAAATTATAAGAAAGGTTTACATTTTTTCCATCGTGTTTGTAAGCTGCATCTTTTCTAACCCCATATTTGCCTACTGCTCCAATCATACCAATCCCAACACTATCGCTTAAAAGCTCCATTTTTGTAGCTAGTTTTTCCATGGTTTCATTTGTTTTTTGCTGGGTTTCAAGAGCTGCTAATTGTGATGTTTGAGTAAGCATTTTATCACTATCCATTGGGCTTGTTGGGTCTTGATGGGTTAATTCTTCAAGCAAGAGTTTTAAAAAAGCGTCTTTATCAAGTTGTGCTAAAGGGTTTGTTTGAGTTGAGCTTGCATCTTTGCTTGCTTTTTCAATTTTTGCTTGATTTATTTTATCTTTAGTAAATGTGCTTAAACTATCTAAATTATTATCAGTATCAGAGCTACTTATAGCTGCTGAATTTGTCCTTGCATTTGTATTTTGAGCTGAATACAAGTGCTTTGTTGTTGTATTATTATAATTTGAAATTGTTGCCATAATTTTCTCCTTAATTTTAAAAATACTTAGCAAAGTATGTTCCATATTTAAAAAAATTTGGCACAATGAAAAAAAAGGAGCAAGAATGAAAACCCTAATTATAGTAGAAAGCCCATCAAAAGCCAAAACAATTAGTAAATTCGTAGATGCAAATGTAATAGCTTCAAAAGGGCATATTAGAGATTTACCTAAAAATCGTTTAGGAATAAATATTAGCGATGGGCATTTTATTCCAGAATATGAAGTTAGCAAAGACCACGCACAAATTGTAAAAGAATTAAAAGCCTTAGCAAAAGATTCAAAGGTCTTATTAGCAACCGATGAAGATAGAGAAGGAGAAGCGATTGCTTTTCATATTGCAAGTATTTTAGGTAAAGATGTAAAAAGTTATGATAGAATAGTTTTTCACGAGATTACAAAAACAGCAATATTAAATGCTATAAAAAATCCAAGAAAGATAGATTTAAACAGCGTAAATGCACAACAAGCAAGAAGAATGCTTGATAGAATAGTAGGTTTTAAATTATCAAATTTATTATCAAGTAAGGTTGAGAGTAAATTAAGTGCAGGTAGGGTTCAAAGTGCTGCTTTAAGATTAATTGTATTAAGAGAAAGAGAAATTAAAGCTTTTAAGAGTGTAGATTATTATGAAGTAAAATGTTCTTTTAAAGATAATTTAGAAGCTCAACTTATAGAATTTAATAATGAAAAAGTAGAAAAATTAAGTTTTTTAGATGAAAAAACTATAATAAATGTTTTAGATAGTATTAAAAACGATAATTTTTTTATTAGCGAAATTAGCACTAAAAAGCAAAAGTCATCTCCAAAAGCTCCTTTTATGACTTCAACTTTACAACAAGCTGCTAGTTCAAAATTAGGCTTTTCTCCTAAAAAGACTATGATGTTAGCACAAAGTTTATACGAAGGTGTGCAAACTCATACAGGCTTTATGGGTGCAATTACATATATGAGAACTGATAGTTTAAATTTAAGCACAGAAGCAATAAATGCAGCAAGAAATCAAATAGAAAAAGATTATGGAAAAGACTATGTAGCAAGTAAGCCAAGAGTTTTTACTACTAAGGCAAAAGGCGCTCAAGAAGCACATGAGGCTATTCGTGTTACCAATGTAGAATTTACTCCAAAAATTGCAAAAGATTATTTAAAAGCTGATGAATACAAGCTTTATAAATTAATTTATGATAGATTTTTAATGACGCAAATGGCTGATGCTAGTATTGAAAATGAAAGTGTGATTGTAAAAGGTAAAAACTCAGTATTTAAAATTAGTGGAAGAAAAATGCTATTTGATGGTTATTTAAAATTAAATGATGATGTAAGCAAAGATGTAATTTTGCCAAATTTAAATAAAAATGATGCAATGTTTATTCAAAATTTAGAATCAAAACAAAGCAAAACAGAACCACCAGCAAGATTTAATGAAGCTAGTTTAATTAAAAAATTAGAAGAATTAGGCATAGGAAGACCAAGCACATACGCACCAACAACTTCTTTATTAATTGATAGAAAATATGTAAATTTAGAAAACAAACAACTAATTCCAAGTGAGCGTGGAGAAAAAATTACTGACTTTTTAGAAGAATATTTTTTAGAAATTGTAGATGCTAACTTTACTTCAAATATGGAGAATAAGCTTGATGAGATTGCAACAGATGGCAGAGATTTAAATGAGGTTTTATATGAATTTTATGAGCCTTTTATTACAAAAATCAATGATGGAAAAAATATAAAAAGTCAAAAAGAAGTAGTTGAACTTGAAGAAAAATGCCCTGAATGCTCATCTAGCTTGGTAATTAGAAGTGGTAGGTTTGGTAAATTTATTGCTTGTAGTGCTTATCCAAAATGTAAATATTCAAGAAATTTAGAAGAAAAGACAAAAGAAAATGATAGCACAAATGAACTTCCTTGCCCAAGTTGCGGTGGAGTTTTAGTGCTTAGGAAGTCAAAAAGAGGGGAATTTTATGGGTGTAAAAATTATCCAAAATGCACTCATATTCAAAATATTAATAATGATTCAAAAGCAAATCAAAATGAAAAAACACTAAGTGTTCCTTGCCCAAGTTGTGGTGGAGTTTTAGTGCAAAGATTTTCAAAAAAAGGAGCCTTTTTTGGGTGTAAAAATTATCCTACTTGTTCTTTTATAAGTAAATATGAAGTTTTGGATAAAAAATGTCCTGAATGCTCAAATACCTTAGTTTTAAAAGAGTTAAAAAAAGGTAATTTTGAATATTGCACGGAGTGTAAATTTACAAATAAGATATGAGAAGTTATTTTTTAGTAAAGAAATATTATAAAAATATTTAAAAATAATATATACAATAAAAAATTTTAAAAAAAAGTTTTTATAAGGGTTAATATATGAAAAAAATATTATTATCTTGCATAGCAAGTAGCTTTTTATTAGCGTCAAACTATCGTATAGTAAATTTAAGTTCTGATGCTATTGCTTTATCGGGGGCGAATCTAGCAAAGAGTTATGGTGCTGATGCTGCGGTAATAAATCCAGCAAATATGGCATTTTTAGGGCAGGATGCACAGCTTGATTTAAGTCTTAATTATTATCACATACACGGTTCAAAATATACTGATGAATACAGACAAGAAAGTAAAGCTCAAGGCAAAGAATATTTAAATGCAAAGGATGATAGGGGTAGTAATTTTAACTTTGGTATGCCAGAACTTTCTTTTGTTTTACCACTTAATGAAGAACATTATTTAGGCTTTGCAGCTTATACTGATTTTGATGCGGTTTATGGCTGGGAAGGAAATTACGCTCAATCATTAGTAAAAAAACTTGATATGAGAGGCGGAACACTTGCACTTTCTTATGCTTATAAGGTTACTGATGAATATAGTTTAGCTTTTAGCCTTTTTGCTAATCATACTAAATTAAAATTTTATAATACAAAAGACAATGCTTTAAATCAAGATTATCCTTTAAATCCAGGATATTCAAGCAATATTACAGGCTATACCCCACACTGGGTTTATGATGCTTCGTTTAAGGCAAATAATAATATAAAATTTGGTTTTAAAACAGCTCTTACTTATGTTCCAAATTATTTAGATAATAAATTTAGATTTAGCCTTGTGTATAAATCAGCTTATAATAATGATTTTGAAGGTGATTTAAATGTACGCATTTTAACTTGGGGTATGTTTGATTTTGTTAAAAATACTATGGCAGCAAACCCATCTTTAGTTACGAGTAAATTGCCACAAGCTTTAGTACCTATTTTACAAGCTGCGTTAGGAGTGTTTCAGCAAAATCCAGCAAGTTTTTTAAATAATTATATGACTTATAATGGAAATACAAATATTAACCTGCTTTATCCTGCTAGTTTGAATGTAGGTTTTGCTTACGAGTATGACAAACACGATTTTTTACTTAATTTAGGTTATACTTTTTGGAGTAAGTTTAATGGTATTAATTTAAACGCACAAGTGCCTGAATTATCTGCGGAAGATATGAAAAAAATTGCAACTGCTTCTCAAACTTTAGCTGCAGCTAATGCAGCTGCAAATGGTGCAGCAGCCGCTGCAAACGGAGCTGCAAACGGTGCAGCAGCTGCTGCAAGCAGAGCTGCAAGTGGTGCATCGCAAGCAATACAAGCTCTTTTAGCAGATGAAAAAATAAAAAGCTATCTTTTAGCAACTATGCTAAATCAAAACCTAGACACAAAATGGAAAGATACATTATTAATTAGTCTTGGTTATAGATATAAATACAATGATGATTTAGCTTTGATGTTTGGTTTTCAAACAGAAAATACACCAATTAGTAGAAGAGATGTAACCTTTTTATCAAAAGATAGTAGAGTGTTTATGTATTCTTTAGGTGCTGATTATAAATATAATAAAAATCTAAGTTTCCAATCAGCCTTAGCGTACCAAGCTTATGCTGATATTGGTTTAGAAAATAATGCAGTTGATGATATTTTAATCAAAGCAAAAGGTCAATTTAAAGACCAATATAATATAATATTTAATATGGGTTTAAAATATAAATTTTAGGAAGTGATAAAATGCAAAATTATTATGAGTATTTGCAACATAATGCAAAATTAAATAAAACAGCTATTTTTTATGAAAAAGAAAAAATTTCTTTTAAACAATTAAAGAATTTAGTTGATAAAATGATTAGCTTTTTAAAAGAAAATGGTGTTAAAGAAAATGATAATATTGCATTTATAATGCAAAATTCAGTTGAATTTATAATATTATATTTTGCGATTACTTCTTTAAAAGCAGTTGCTATTCCTATTAATACAATGTTAAAAGTTGAAGAATATGAACATATTGTAAAAGATAGCAATGCTAAATTATTAATTATTGATGAAGAAATAAAAGAAGCTATGAAGTTAAGAGTAGATGTAAAAACTCTAAAATTAGAAGAATTAAAAAATTACAAAAACTATGATGCAATAAAAGATTATGTTTGCAATGCTAGTTTAGAAGATAGTGTGCATATAATTTATACTTCTGGCACTACAGGGGTTGCAAAAGGTGTTGTATTAAGTTATAAAAACATTTTATCAAATATAAAAATGGCTAATTTAGATTTTAAAATAAACGATAATGATAGGTTTATTGCATATTTACCTATGTTTCACTCATTTACTTTAACTGCTTGTGTATTATTGCCTTTAATTTTAGGTAAAAGTTTAGTTGTTTGTAAAAATATTTTACCTTTTTCAAATGTTTTAAAGCAGGTTTTATTAAAAAGAGTTAGTGTTTTATTTAGTGTTCCTGTTATTTTAAATACAATTTTAAAGCACAAATTACCTTGGTATTTTTTATTTTTTCATAGATTAAGAGTGATTATTTCAGGGTCTAGCCCTTTAAGTGAAAATACCATAATTCAGTATAAAAAAATATTTAAGAACACTACTATTTTAGAAGGATATGGGCTTAGCGAGTGTGCTCCTATTGTTAGTGTAAATAGATTAAATGCACAAAAAATAAATTCTGTTGGTATTCCTTTACATTCATATAAGGTTAAAGTGGTTGATGATGAGGGTATGGAATTAGTAAGTGGAGAAATAGGCGAATTAATAGTAAATGGCGATTGCGTAATGAAAGGTTATTATAATAAGCCTGAACTTACTAAAGAAGTTATAGAAAACGGCTGGTTAAAAACAGGCGATTTAGCAAGAATTGATAATGATGGATTTATTTATATTATAGATAGAAAAAAAGATTTAATTATCTCAAAAGGTATAAATATTTATCCAAGAGAAATTGAAGATATTTTATATTTTCATCCAAAAATAGATAGTTGTGCAGTATTAGGCAAAAAAGAAAGCGATTTAGATGAAAGTATAGTTTGCTTTGTATGTTTAAAAGAAAATGAAAATATAAGCTCTGATGAGTTAAGAAAATATTTAAAACAACATTTAGCAAATTATAAAATTCCAAAGCTTTTTATCTTTAAAGATGAATTGCCAAAAAATGCTGCTGGTAAGGTATTAAAAAAAGAATTGAAAAAAGAGTTGTAAAGTGAAAAAAATTGAGAATTTTTTAGATATAAATTATAAAAGAAGTTTTTATTATAAAAAATTAGTAAAGGAATTTAAGCTTAGCAATGAAGCGATTAATATTTTAAGAGCTATGCTTAAAAAAACTATTGGTGGTATCTTTGCACAAAAATTTACAAATATTGTAAAAGATGCTTTTTTAATTGAAGATAATGCTAAAAAAATTGAATATCTACCATATTTTTTAGAATTATATGAAAGTAAATTTATTCAAGAAGCAAGTGCAAAATCTTTTAACTATAAAGATAATATTGGTTTATTTTTATTTCAATTTATAGCACTTAGCAGATTTGCACATATTTTCTTTGAACTTGCAAAAGAACTTGATGGTATAAAAATTGTAGATTCTAAAGAATTAGAACAATTTGTAAGTGAGCCTTACAGTGATATTTATAATTTTTTAAATGACTATTTTGAAATAATAAATTCTAAGCAAAAAGGTGAGTATTTAAGCACAGAAATAAAAACACATCTTTTAAAAAGTCGTTTAAAAAATTCAAATGACTTTGTAAATCCTTTTGCCCTTTTAGCAAAGGATTATAATTTAAATGATAATGAAATTATCATCATTGCAGCCTTATTGAAAGAAGAGCTAACAGGTAGAAAAAAGCCACTTCATTATGAAGAATTATTAAATACAATTAGTACAAGGCAAATTGACAAGATTAAAAACTACGAGCTTTTAAGAGAAGAAGCAAGATTGTTATCAAACGATTTAATTACTTATGAAGGCAATGAAAATTCATTTATTATTGCTGATAATGCTTTAAGATATTTTATTAAAAATAATGCTATAAATCTTAAAAATTATGTTGAAAATATGCAGTTTTTTGATTATTTAGATGTAAATGATGTTGATTTAATAGTAAGTAATGATATTTTAGAGCTTAGCACAAGTCTTAAAAAAAGAAGCAAAAAGCAAGTAGCTGCAAGGCTTAAGGAATGGGGTATTGTAAAAGATGATATTTTAAGAGCAAATATTATTTTTTATGGTCCAGCAGGAACTGGTAAAACTATGAGTGCAATGTATATTGCAAAGGTATTAAAAAAAGAAATAATCACTCTTGATTGCTCAAAGGTTTTAGGCAAATATGTAGGCGAGAGCGAAAAGAATGTTCGTGCTATTTTTGATAATTATAAAGATATAGCAAAATATACTCAAAATTACCCAATTTTACTTTTAAATGAGGCAGACCAGTTTTTAAGTACTAGAAGTGTTGCAAGTAATGGTAGTGAGCTTATGCATAATCAAATGCAAAATATTTTCTTAGAGCAGCTAGAAAGGTTTGATGGTATTGTAATTGCTACTACGAATTTCTTAGAAAGTCTTGACCCTGCATTTTCAAGAAGATTTGAGTATAAAATTAAATTTCAAAATCCAAACAAAGAAGAAAGAGAAAAGATTTGGAAATTACACCTTCCAAAAAATGCTGAATTTGAAAGCTCTTTTGCAATTAATGAGCTTTTAGACTATGAACTTAGTGGCGCTCAAATTAAAATGATTGTTAAAAATACAGCAATTAAAACGGCGCAAAGTGATGGAATTTTTAGAATTGATGATTTTAAAGATAGTATTAAAAAAGAATTGCAAAACGATTTTGCTAAAGAAATTAAGATGGGATTTTAAGGAGAATAAATGAATATAATTAAAAAAGCTTTAACCTTTGAAGATGTATTATTAGTACCACAATACTCAAGCGTTTTACCAAAAGAAGTTGATATTTCTACAAGACTTAGCAAAAATATAAAATTAAATATACCTATTATATCAGCAGCTATGGATACTGTTACTGAATATCGTGCAGCTATTGTTATGGCAAGGCTTGGCGGTATTGGTATAATACATAAAAATATGGATATTAATTCTCAAGTAAGACAAATTCAAAGGGTAAAAAAAAGCGAGAGTGGGGTAATTTATGACCCAATTTTTGTAAAAAGTGGTTCAAAAATCCAAGATGCTTTAAATATTATGAATGAATATAGAATTTCAGGAGTGCCTGTTGTAGATAATGAAAATAAGCTTTTAGGAATTCTTACAAATCGTGATTTAAGATTTGAAAATGATTATTCTTTAAGTGTTGATGAGGTAATGACAAAAATGCCTTTAATAACAGCTTGTAAAGGTTGCACACTTGATGAAGCAGAAAAAATCTTTAATAAAAATAAGGTAGAAAAACTACCTTTAGTAGATGAAAATAATGTTTTATGTGGATTGATTACAATTAAAGATTTAAAAAAGAGAAAAGAATACCCTTTTGCTAATAAAGATAGCTTAGGAAGATTAGTTGTAGGAGCTGCAATTGGTGTGAATCAACTTGATAGAGCAAGAGCTTTAGTACAAGCTGGAGCTGATGTGCTTGTAATGGATAGTGCACACGGACATTCAAAAGGAATAATTGATACATTAAAAGCAATTAAGCAAGAATTAAGTGTAGATGTAATTGTAGGTAATGTAGCTACTGCTAGTGCAGTTATTGATTTAGCTAAGGCAGGAGCAGATGCAATCAAGGTTGGTATTGGACCAGGAAGTATTTGCACCACAAGGATTATTAGCGGAGTTGGCGTACCACAAATTAGCGCTATTGATGAATGTGCGATTGCAGCAAAAGAATTTGATGTTCCTATTATTGCCGATGGTGGAATTAAGTATTCTGGTGATATTGCAAAGGCTTTAGCAGTTGGTGCAAGTAGTGTTATGATTGGCTCACTTTTAGCAGGAACTGATGAAAGTCCAGGAGAATTATTTACATATCAAGGAAGACAGTATAAAACATATCGTGGAATGGGTAGCTTAGGGGCTATGCAAAAAGGTAGCTCTGATAGATATTTTCAAGAAGGAACAGCACAAGAAAAATTAGTACCAGAAGGAATTGAAGGTAGAGTTCCACATACAGGAAGTATGAAAAATGTGATTTTTCAGCTTTTAGGTGGCTTAAGAAGTTCAATGGGCTATAATGGTGCAAAAAATATTAAAGATTTTCAAGATAAAGCTCAATTTGTAGAAATTACTGCAGCTGGATTAAAAGAAAGCCATGTGCATGATGTAAGCATTACAGCTGAAGCTCCAAATTATAAGGTAAATCAATGAAAGATTTATCTTATGAAGAGCTTTGCAGTCTTTTAGATGAAAAAATGAAAATTGTTGAAAACCCTAAAACTCCTTTATTTGATTTAGTTCAAGCTTATAAAGAAAGTTTAGAATTAATAAACAGTGCAAAAACAAAGCTAGAATTTGCAAAAGAACAAATTATGAGCATAGAAAAAGATAGTATAGATAATAATCAAAATAAAGAAAGATTACCATTTTGAAGATAGCAGCTTTACAATTACAAACACAGAATTTATCAAATTCTAGACTAGATTATTACCTTAGAATATGTGAGCAAAAGGGTGTAAAATTAGTTGCATTGAGTGAATATGTAATTAATCCTTTTTTTTCTGAATTAAAAAAAATGAGCAAGGAAGAAATTAAAATTCAAAGCGATACAAAATTACAGTTTTTAAAACAGTTTAGCGATAAAAGAGATATTTGCATAATAGCACCATACATAAAATTTATAAAGGATAAAATTTATAAATCTTGCGCAGTGATTTATAAAAATAAAATAAAAAGCTACAATCAGCAAATATTAATACCTTATAAGCATTGGAATGAAGCAAATTTTTTTGCAAATATTAAAAAAGATTTAAAACCTATGTGTTTTAATTTAAATGGTTTTAAAATTGCTTTAATGTTTGGATACGAAATACATTTTGATGAATTTTTTAAAAACTATAATGCTGATTTGCTTGTTTTGCCTTGCTCAAATACTTATGAAAGCAATAATCGCTGGTTAGAACTTGTTAAAATGCGTGCTTTTTTAAATCATAGCTCTATTTTAAGAATCAATCAAATTGGTAAGGTAAATGTTGATTTTATTGAATGGGAATTTTATGGCAAATCTTGTTTTGTATCTTCTTATGGGCAAGTAGAACAAGAATTATCAAATGAAGAAGAAATTTTATTATGCGAGTTAGAAAAAAGAAACAAAGCAGCAGATTTATGGCAATTTGCAAAACTAAGGAATAAAAAATGAATTTTTATGAAAGACAGGATTTATTATTAGATAAAAATAAAGATAATTGTGTAGGAAAAAAAGTTGCAATTATTGGTGCTGGTGGGCTTGGAAGCGTATTTGCTTATGCACTTGCTTCAATTAAAATTGATGAGCTTTATATAATTGATTTTGATAATGTTACAATTAGCAATATTCAAAGACAAATTATGTTTAATTTTGATGATGAAAATTTGCCAAAATCAGTAATTTTTAAAAAGTTAGAAAATAGGTCTTATGCAAAAATAAGTCCTTTTATTATGAGTGCTGCAGAGTTTTTCTTTCAAGCAGAAAAAAATGAATGGCAAATAGATTTAATTATTGATGCTACTGATAATTTAAGTGTTAGAAAAGAAATACAAAATTATTCACAAAGTTTTAATATCCCTTGGCTTTACACAGGAGTACAGGATTTTTATGCTTCTTGCGCTTTAATAACTGGTGCAAAACTACACTTAGTAGGCGATGTAAAAGGCTTAAAGGCACAATGTCCGCCTATGGTAATGTTTGCTGCTTCTTATGCTAGCGTACTTGCTTTTAGATATCTTATGAATTTAGAAGTAAAAACAAATCATTTATATTATTTTGATTTATCAAAAGAGCAAGTTAGTTTTAATAATTTTACTTTATGAAAATAAAAGCTACTCTTTTATTAGCCTTTGCTGCTATTGTTTGGGGAGCTTCTTTTTTACCTTCTAAACTTATTTTAGAAGTTTGTGGCGTATATGAATATTTGTTTTATAGATTCATAATTTCTAGTTTTTTATTTTTTATAATAGTTTTTAAAGATATAAAAAATAATTACAAAAATAGTTATTTAGGCGGTAGTTTAAGCGGAATTTGTATGGCTGTTGCTTTTATTTTGCAAACTCTTTCATTAAAATATATTCAAAGCTCATCAGTTGCTTTTTTAACAGGCTTAAATGTAATAATGGTGCCTTTTTTATCATTAATTTTATTTAAAAAAATTCCAAGTTTAAAAACTATTTTTTTATGTTTTTTAGCTTGTTTTGGACTTTATTTGTTTCAAAATGCAAATATAAATAGTTTTTATATAGGTGAATTTTTAAGCCTTGCTTGTGCTTTATTTTTTGCTTTATTAATCGTGCTTGTGGAAAAATTTTTAAAAGATAATGATTTAAATTCCTTTGTATTTTTTCAATTTTTTGCTTGTGCTGTTGTTTGCTTTTTTGCAGCCTTATTTTTAGATAAAATAAGTTTAGCTCCACTAAAAGATATGCAATCGTTAATTTATATAATAATTAGTGCTATGATTTTAACTATTTTTTGTTTTTTTGCACAAAATTATGCACAAAAATTTTTACAAGCTCAAGTTGTAGCTATTTTATTGTTATTAGAGCCAATTAGTGCTGGAATTATAGGATATTATTTTGGTGAAGATTTTACAAAATTGCAAATTGTTGGTATTGTCTTAATACTATTAGCTTTAGCTTTTTGTTAGGAGATTTATGAAAAAGATTTTTTTTATTGGAATTGGTGGAATAGGACTTAGTGCTTTAGCTAGATTTTTAAATGAGCAAGGATATATTGTTTATGGAAGTGATGTTTATGAAAGTGAGTTGGTAAAAGAATTAAGAGCCGAAGGAATAGCAGTTTTTATAGGTCATAGTGCATCAAATCTTAGCGATGATACTGATTTACTTATTTATTCAGCAGTTATTGATGAAAACAACCCTGAAAGAGTTAAGGCAAAAGAATTAAATATTAAATGCCTTTCAAGAAAACAAGCCTTACCGCTAATCTTAGATAAAAAACAAATCTTTGCAGTAGCAGGCGCTCACGGTAAAAGTACTACTAGTGCAATACTTGCAAGTATTTTACAAAGCTCTTTTATAATAGGTGCGGTTGATAAAAGAAGTGGAAAAAATATGCTTTATCGTAAAAATGAAAATATAGTTTTTGAAGCAGATGAAAGCGATAGTTCTTTTTTAAATTTAAGACCAAGATTAAGCATTGTAACTAATGCAGAACCAGAGCATTTAGAACATTATGAACATAATTTAGATAAATTTTATACAGCATATTTAGATTTTATAAATCAAAGTAATGTGGTTGTTTTAAATGCAGAAGATGAATTTTTAGCTACTATTAATAATCCAAAACATATAAAATTATATCCTAGCAAAGATATAAAAAATCTAAAATTACAAGTAAAAAACTATCTACCATACATAAGTTTTGATTTAAAAGATTATGGAACTTTTAGCGTTTTAGGACATAGTAAATGTATTGCTGTTGATGCAGCTTTAGCTATTTTAAGCGCTAGAAATATAGGTCTTAGTTTAAGCGAAATAAAGCAAAATTTAATGAATTTTTGCGGTATAAAAAAGCGTTTTGATATTTTAGTTGCAAATGAAAAAAATATAATTATTGATGATTACGCTCATCATCCAACCGAAGTAAATGAAACAAAACAAGGCGTATTTGCTTATGCAAAAGAATTAAATATTAATGAATGTGTGGCAATTTGGCAACCGCATAAATATACAAGATTGATTGATAATTTAGAAGAATTTAAAACTTGCTTTAATGGTTTTAATAAACTTTATATTTTACCTGTTTATAGTGCTAGTCAAAAAGAGCAAAGTATAAATCTTAAAGAACATTTTAAAAATGCTATTTTTATTGATGATATAAAAAGAAAAGATGATTATTTAATCGCCTTTAAAGATAAGGAAGAAATTATTTTAGATAATGCTTTATATATTGGTTTTAACGCAGGTGATTTAACATATAAATTAAGGGGGAAGTGATATGTTAAGATTTTTTATATTTTTAATTTTATTTTTTATTTTAATTGCAATTTGTATTTATTACAAAGAAAAAATGAATCAAAAATTATATATTTTTATTTTAAGCTTAATTATAGTATCTTTTGTAATTGCCTTTATTTATTCAAGCATTGATAATTCTTATGCGGTAAATAGAAAAGATTTAATACAAAGTTTTAGAAACGGCGAGAATTTAATATGTGATAAGGTAGTTGTTAGTAATAAAGATTTTAAATTTGATAATGGAACTTCTGTTTTTATCAATCCACAACATAAAATAGATATAAAAAATTGTAAAAAGGAGAAAGAATGAAATTTATAAAAATATTATTTTTCTTAGTGTTTTTATGTGCTTGTAGTAATAATGAAAGCAGTGAAAATACAATAAAAGTAGGCGATAAAATTACATTAAAAAGTTGGGATAAGCAAGAAATAACTTTACAAAGAACTCAAAATGGTTTTAAGTTATTAAATAGCGATAAGATTTTATTAATAGATATTTTTGGTACTTTTTGCCCACCTTGCAAGGCTGAAGCTCCAGCACTTTTTGAATTACAACAAGCAAAAAAGGATTCTTTAATAATCTTAGGTTTATCTTACGCAGAAAGCGTAAGTGATGAAAAATTAAAAGAATTTACACAAAATTATAATGCTTATTATTTTTTAACAAACGATAAAAGAGCTGATGATATTGTAGAGTTAATAGCAAATGATATAAAATATACAACCCAAATTCAACTACCATTTAAAGTAATGATTAAAGATGGAAAATATGAAAAATTTAATGAATCTTATTTTATTTTAGGTAAGGCTGATGAGGGCTTATTGCGTTCTAGCATTAATAAAATTGAGGAGAAAAAATGAAAAAAATATTATTATTTACATTATGTGCATTAATTTTTACTGCTTGTACTAAAGAAAAGGCATTAAATCTTTTAAAACCAGAAAACAAAGAGTATAAAATTGCTCAGATAATTAACAAAACAACAAATGAAGTTTATAACGCTGGTTCTAATTGGGGCTTTAGCGTTGATAATAATAGATTTGGTCTTTATGTTGGTTGTAATAGAATTTTTGGTGAGCTTTTAGATGGTTTTTCTTTTGATAAGGTTGCAAGTACAAAAATGCTTTGCGATGCTGCTAGTATGAAGGTTGAAGACTTTGTATTGAGTAATTTAAAAGATTTAAAATTTGGTGGTTCTTTTTTAGAAAATAATGCAATGAAAATACTTTTTAAATGATATTTTTGGCAAATAAAACAATTAATATAAGCTCAAATAATTTTGTGTGCAAACTATCAAAGCAATTGCACACAAAATTAGGTTATTCAGGTACGCTTGACCCTTTTGCAAGCGGAGCTTTGCTTTGTGCTTGTAAAAAACATACAAAATTATTTCGTTTTTTAGCACTTGATACAAAAAAATATCAAGCTTGTATTTGGTTTGGTGCAAGTAGCCCTAGCTTAGATAATGAAAATATAAGCTTAAGCGATGAAAGAAGACCTAGTTTAGATGAGATAAATAATGCTTTTTTGACTTTGCAAGGACAAATAAACTATATTCCACCAATTTTTAGTGCAAAAAAGATAAATGGAATTAGAGCATATAAACTTGCAAGAGAAAATAAAGAAGTAAAATTCAAAGAAAGCACTATGTTTGTAAAAGCAAAAATTCTTAATTATAATTATCCATTTTTAAGCTTTGAACTTGAGTGTAGTAAAGGAGCTTATGTACGTTCTTATGCACAAAAAATATGTGAATTTTTAAATATAAAAGGAACTTTAAGTGCTTTAAGAAGGCTAAGCGAAGGTGCTTTTAGTGAATTTAAAGAATATGATGCTTATTTAAGTGTTGCTTTAAAAGAATGTTTTTATAGTAAAGATAAAAGCGATATTTTGCTTGGAAAAAAACTTGATTTAAACGATTTTAATGTAAGAGAAGATGGGTTTTATAAAATTGATTTAGGAGATTATTTTGCTATTTTAAAAGTGCAAAATAATAGTATTTTTTATGAATTAAATAGGATAGAAAAATGTTAATTATTAGTAGAAAAATAGATAGCTCTTTGATTATTGATGGCGGAATCGAAATTAAGATTTTAGATATTAAAGGCGATAATGTAAAGCTTGGAATAAACGCTCCAAAGCAAACTTTAGTTTTAAGAGAAGAATTAATAAATTGTGTAAGAGATGAAAATATTCACGCAAATAATGATGCTGATTTATCATCTTTAAAAGATATTTTGAAAAATTATAAAAAATGACAATAGATAAATGTTATGCAAAAATTAATGTGCTTTTAAAAATTACAGGTAAAAGCAATGATTATCATGAGATTTTATCAAGATTTGTAAAGATTGATAATTTATATGATGATTTTATAATTATTGAAAAAAAACAAGCAAAATTCTTAGAGCATAAATCTTGCAAAAATTTAGATATTTCTCAACTTTTTAGTCTAAAAACAGCAGAAAATACTATTTTTAAAGAAGATTGCATTTTAGACTATTTTATAAAAATTGATGATAATATAATTTCTAATTTTTATTCAAATAATCATATTTTTTATAAGGTTTTTAATAATTTTAATCCTAAATTTATTAAAGAATTTTTAGATAAATACGCAATAGTTTTATATAAGCGTATACCAACCTTTGCAGGGCTTGCTTCAGCTAGTTCTAATGCTGCAACCTTAATTAAACATTTGTGCTTATTAAGTAATGAAGACAAAGACAAAATTGCTGCAAAAAGCGGCGCTGATGTTAGTTTTTTTATAAACGAGTTTGCTAGTGCTAATGTTTATGGTTATGGGCAAATTATTAAAGAATTTAAAGAAGAAAAGTTAGATGTTAATTTGCATTTTAGCACTCCTTGTAGTACAAAAGAAGTTTTTAATCACTTTGCAAAAAATCCAATTTATTATAAAAATACTGATGATTTAGATTTAAAAACTAGCAAAGAATTGCTTTTAAATGATAATTATTTTTTAAACGATTTATTATTTTCTTGCACACAACTTTACCCAAAAGCTAAAGAATTTGCTGAAAAAAAATATTTTTTAAGTGGAAGCGGGGGGATGTTTTTTAGTATAAAATGATTAGCACTTTTTCTTATTTTGATAAAAATTTTTATGTTTTAAGAGATGATTTATTAGGTGAAATTAATGGAAATAAAGCTAGAAAACTTTATTTTTTAGAGCAAGTTAAATTACCTTATAAAGAATTAATAAGCTATGGCAGCACCCAATCAAACGCACTTTTAGCAATGTCAATTTATGCAAAAAAGCACTCTTTGAAGTTGCACTTTTTTTGTAAAAGAAGGTGTGAAATTGATGGGAATTTAGCTCTTGCTTTAGAAAACAAGGCAAATATTTATTATACAGATGATAAAAATCCAAAACAAGTTGCCTTTGATTTTTTTAAAAACAACAAGGATAGTTTTTTCATAAATGAAGGTGTTTGTGATGATTTTGCAAGATTTGGTTTTAAAAAATTAGCTGATGAGATTTATGATTTTTACTTAAACAATAATATTGATTTTGATGTATTTTTGCCAAGTGGCACTGGTATTAGCGCTATTTATTTAGAAAAATATTTGCATAAATTAAATCCTAAAATTAGAGTTTTTACAACTGCTTGTGTGGCAAATGAACTTTATTTGCAAAAGCAAAAAGAAATTTTTAATAAAAATTCCGCCTTAAATATTTTAAAAACTCAAAAAAAATATCATTTTGCAAAACTTTATAAAGAGCTTTTTTTACTAATAAATGATATTAATTTGCACAGTAAGATTGAGTTTGAATATTTATATGATTCTGTTGGTTTTTTAGCGATTTTGCAAAACTCATCTTTATTAAAAAAAGATATTTTTTATATTCATCAAGGCGGCAACATAGGAAATATTACAATGCGTAAAAGATATTTGAAAAATTTTCATTTGCTTTAAATAGGCTTAAAGTATGTTAAATTTTATTTGTTTTTTTATGTTATTTAATTAAAAAAGATTAAAAAAAGGATAAAAATGATTAAAACAAGTTTTAAAAAATCAGTTTTTTTGCCTAGTATTAGCGTAATAATAATTTTAAGTCTTTGTTGTATTTTTATGCCACAAGTTACAAATAGTTTTATTACATCTATAAAAAACAATATTTTTAAAAATTTTTCTTGGTTTTATATTTTAAGTGTTAGTTTTTTTGTATGTTTTATGCTTATTTTAGCCTTTTCTAAATTTGGTGATATTAAATTAGGCGATGATGATTGCAAGCCTAGCTTTTCTTTTTCTTCTTGGCTTGCTATGCTTTTTGCTACTGGAATGGGCGTTGGACTTATGTATTTTGGTGTTGCAGAGCCAATAATTCACAAAAAAACTTTAAATATGAGCGATAATGATGCGATGTTGCACACTATTTTTCACTGGGGAATTCATCCTTGGGCTATTTATGGAGTGTGTGCTTTGGCTATGGCTTATTTTGGTTTTAGATATAAAATGCCACTTTCATTAAGGAGTGCTTTTTATCCTTTTTTAAAAGATAAGATTTATGGTTTTTGGGGAAATTTGGTTGATATTTTAGCTTTAATTGTAACAGTGTTTGGAATTAGCACAACCTTAGGTTATAGTGCTTCACAGCTTAATGCAGGTTTAATTAATTTAAATATTTTACACTCTCAAAGCTTTTTAGAGCAAAGTGTGATTATTTTTATAATTATTTCTTTAGCTACGCTTTCAGCTATCAGCGGACTTACAAAAGGGCTTAAAATCCTAAGTGAAATTAATTTAGTTTTAGCGATTTTGCTTATGCTTTTTGTTTTGTTTATAGGCGATACTACAGCACTTTTAGCTAAATTTAGCTCAAATATAGGTAATTATTTGCAAAATATAATCTTACTTTCTTTTAAAACTTATGCTTATGAAAAAGAGTATTTATCTTGGTTTAATAATTGGACCATATTTTATTGGGCTTGGTGGCTTAGCTGGGCTCCGTTTGTAGGATTTTTTATAGCAAAAATTTCAAAAGGAAGAAGCCTTAGAGAATTTATTTTTGGTGTTTTGGTTGTGCCTACTAGCTTTAATATTTTGTGGTTTAGTATATTTGGAAATAGTGCTTTAACTTTTAATGATATTTTAAGTGCTTATAGCTCTTCTCCTGAAAATTTATTATTTCATTTTTTAGAAAATTTTCCTTTTGCTTATTTTAGTTGTATTTTAGCTATGGTGGTTTTAACATTGTTTTTTATTACTTCAGCAGATAGTGGTATTTTTGTGCTAAATTCTTTAAGTAGTGCTGGAAGTGAAAAATCATACAAATGGCAAAGTCTTTTATGGGGATTTATTTTGTGCGTGTTAGCTGCTAGTTTGCTTTATTCAGGTGGCTTAGATGCTATTTTAAATATTACTATGATTGTTGCTTTACCTTATGCTTTAATGATGATTATTATGTGCTTTTCTTTATTAAAAGGTTTGCTTGTTGATATAAATTATTCTTATAAAAAACTAACTCAAGCTACTGTGTATTTTTCAGGTGAATTTTGGCAAGAGCGTTTAGCGCAAATTCTAAAGCAAAGTAAAGAAAACGATGTAAAAAAATTCTTACACACAAGGGTTAAAAACGCTATGCTGAAACTAAAAAATAGACTTGATATATATGGTTTAAGCACACAAATTATTAGCAGCGATGAAGAAATAAAATTAGTAATTAAAAAAGAGCTTACAAAGGACTTTGTTTATGGGGTTTGCGTAGTTAAAAAACACGCTAGTAAAAGCATTGTTGATGATAAATTATTGCCTACTTTTTCTAAGGAATTTATTTACGAGCCGCAAACTTTTTTTATTGATTCAAGAAATGGTTATAATATTGAATACTTAAACGAGCAAGAAATTATAGTAGATATTTTAAAGCAATATGAAAGATATTTACAGTTATTATTTGATGATAAAAATGAAATTTTTACTAAGGATTATTAAAATTAATGCATATTAATGATATAAATTTAAATGATTGGAAAAATGCAAATATTGATGTAAATAGCCTATGGCTTATACAAAATAGAGATAATTCTGGTAAACACAAAAATATATATCACGGCAATTTTATCCCACAAATTCCAAATCAGCTAATTAGACGCTATACAAAAGAAAATGAGCTTATTTTAGACCCATTTTTTGGTAGTGGAACAACCCTTTATGAATGTGAAAAATTAAATAGAAAATTTTTAGGAATTGATATTAATGAAAAAATGTATGAATATGTTTTAAATACTATGGGAAATGATTTTGATGGTTCAAAATTTAGCTTAATAAATTACGATAATACAAATGAAAATATAGTTTATTTAATACAAGAAAAACTAAAAGCATTAGATACAAAATCAGCACAATTTATTATATTTCATCCGCCTTATTTGGATATTGTAAAATTTACAAATCACAATAACGATTTAAGCAATATAAACGATTTGAAGACTTTTGTAAAAATATTTTTAAAAACTTGTGAAAATGCTTTACAATTTTTGGATAAAAATAGATATTTTGCATTAGTTATAGGAGATGTTTATAAAGAAAGCGAAGTAAAACCTTTGGGGTTTTTACTGATGAATGAAATTAAAAAACATTTTAGAGTAAAACTTAAAGGAATTATTGTAAAAAACATAGAAGGAAATCGTGGTAAACTAGGGGTTAATTCTATTTGGCAATATCGTGCAATTAGAAGTGATTATTATATCTTTAAACATGAATATATTTTTGTATTTAAAAAGGAGTTTTTATGACAAAAACAGAACTTTTTATAAACCTTGCAAAGCCAGATGAAAACGGCTTTTCTCGTTGGGTTAGCGTAGATGAATTTGTTGGTATTTATAAAGAATTGCAACTTGGAAATGGTGGGAGTTGGTGTAGAGCAAGTAGTACTTTAGCTAGAAAATATAATGTAGAATTTGATAAAAGTATTAGTAAGGGAAATGCAATTGATAGAATAAGATTAAGCGGCTTTAATGCCAAGACTATTTTTAATCAAAATATTAGAAAAGATATAAAAGATTATTATAAAAATCAAAAATGTGTAATGCTGGGAATAAATGGTAATAGCGAAAATACAAAAATAGAAATAGATCATAAAGATGGTAGAAAAAATGATTTAAGAGTAAGTGATATTAAAACACAAATTTTAAAAGATTTTCAACCATTATGCAAGGCAGCAAATGATGCAAAAAGACAAATATGTAAAGTTTGCAAAGAAACAAATAAAAGATGGAGTGCTAAAAATATAAAAGGTAATCCTTATGATTTTTATAAAGGCGATGAAAATTATACCGATGAGTTAGGCTGTGTGGGTTGTTATCAGTATGATCCAGTAGAATATAGATTAGAAAGTGTAAAGAAAATAAGCCAAGAAGCTTCAAAAGCAGCTAGTGAATTTATTTTTAATAAACTTTATAAAGATGATGATTTATGAATTACATAGGTTCAAAATTAAAATTATCAAGCTTTATTTTTAGTGAAGTTAAAAGTGTTGTCAATACGGATTTAAAAGATTTTGTTTTTTGTGATTTATTTAGTGGAACTAGCATTGTGGCAAGAACTTTTAAGCCATATGTAAAACAAATAATTTCAAATGATATGGAGTTTTATAGCTTTGTATTAGCTAAAAATTACATAGAAAACAATATTGATGAATATATAGCAAATTTACTCATAAATGAGCTAAACCAAGCGATTTTAGAAAAAAAATTAAATGGGTTTATTTACTATAATTATTCAGAATTTGCAAATAGACAATATTTCACAAATGAAAACGCTATTAAAATTGACACTGCTAGAATAACAATAGAAGAGTGGTTTGAAAACTCATATATTAATGATAAAGAATATTATTTTTTATTAACATCTTTGCTTGAAAGTGCCGATAAATTAGCAAACACAGCATCAGTTTATGGGGCGTTTTTAAAAAAAATCAAAAAAAGTGCTTTAAAGGATTTAGTGATAGAAAAAGCAGAATTTTTACCCACAAATCAAAACAATTTAGTATTTAATAAAAACGCAAATGAGCTTATAAAGACGATAAAAGGGGATGTTTTATATCTTGACCCACCTTATAATTCTCGTGAATATGGAGCTAACTATCATTTGCTAAATACCATTGCAAAATACGATGAATTTATTCCTAAAGGTAAAACTGGACTAAGAGATTATACTCGTTCAAATTGGTGTAAAAAAGCTAAAGTGTATGATGAATTGGAAGAGCTAGTTAAAAATGCTAATTTTAAATATATTTTTTTAAGCTATAACGATGAAGGATTACTTAGTTTTAATGATATTAAAAATATCTTTTCTAAATATGGGAAATATTCTTATGTCAGTAAAGATTATCAAAGATTTAAAGCGGATAACGATAGAGTTCAAAAGCAAGGCAAAACAATAGAGTATTTACATATTTTAATAAAATAATTGTTTTTTCTTATTTAAAAAATAATGCAAAAAGCTTGCAAAAATCATAATTAAAGAGCCTAGACAAAAACTTTTTAAATCAATATCTATTTTAAAAAAAGTAAGGTTTATTATGATTGAGACAGGGATTATTGCATTATTCATTAAGGCCAAAGTCCCGCTATTTACTAAACTTGCACCCTTATTCCATAAAAAATATCCTAAAGATGAAGCTATTAAGCCAAGATAAATTAAAGCAAAATATGAAGTGCTATCTTTTGGAATTTTATTAAAATCACCTAAAAAAATAAAAGCAGCTAAGCTAAAAATTAAAGCCCCACTAAAAAAATACCCAAAAACTTCTTTATGAGAAGTGATATTAAATTTGTTGCTAATATATTTATAAAGACTTTGTCCTGCTGCAAAAACTATATTAGCAAGTTGTATTAAAATAAAACCTTTTAAAAAATTATCACTTATGCTACCTTCTTTAATAATATAAGCACCAAAAACGCTAATACTAATGCTAATAAGATAAATAAAGCGAAATTTTTTTGAAAATAAATCATAAAATAAAGACACATAAAAAGGAGTAAAAATAGTAAAAAGTGCAACTTCGCTTACACTTAAAAATAAAAAAGAATTATAATAAAATAAATACATAATTCCAATTTCAAGCGCTCCTATGCACATAAAAATAAGTTTTAATTTATTTTGTATTTTATAATTTATTAGAGGCAAAAATACTAAAAAGGCTATTAAAGTCCTTACTAAAATAGCAAAATAACTATCCATTTTGCCGCTTATAAAATATCCAATAATAGGAAAAGAAAATGCCCAAATAATAGTAGTAAGTGATAGTTGCCACATAAAAAAACCCTAAAAATAAAATTAAACCCCTTATACTTTTTAATACTTTAAACAATCTTAATTAAACAATCTTAATTAAAAAAACAACCCAGCCTAAGCACTTATTGCCTAAGCTAGGTTTTTAGAATTTAAAATCAAGTTCTAAATTCATTTAGCTTTTTGTTAAGATTTTCAGTCATTTCACTTAAATGGTTTGCAGCTCCTGCTATTTCTTCAACGCTTCTTGCGTTTTCATTTGTAATTGTGTTCATATTATTTACACCATCTAAGATTAAGCTCATATCTTTACTTGTGTTAATATAATCACTTACAGTTCCTTCGCTTATCTTAACAGCTTCGCTCATTATCTTACCCATTTCATTGATTGTGTTTTGAGTATTTGATGCAACGCTTGTTAGATTGCTAATTTCTTTAGAATTATTACTCATTTGCTCACTTGCATCTTTAATACCTTGAACAATTACGCTAATAGTTGCATTAATTTCACTTAAGCTTTTTTGTGTTCTTTCTGCAAGACTTCTTACTTCATCAGCCACAACTGCAAAGCCACGACCATGTTCTCCTGCACGAGCTGCTTCAATAGCTGCATTTAAAGCTAATAAATTAGTCTGATCAGCCACATCATTAATAATTTCTAAAATAGATTTTACATTATCAGCATCACGGCTAAGTTGTTCTATCTTACTTGCTAATTCACTTTCAGTTGAAGCACTGTGATTGATTTGATTTGTAAGTTGGTTAATAGCATTGTTTGCTTCAATGATATATTTAGAAGCGTTTTGTAATTCTTCTTTACCTTTTTGAGCTTGTTTTACGCCTACATCAAGATTGCCCTTAGTATTTGCTCCTTTGCTTGCTACTTCATTAATAGTAATTGAGCCTTCTTCAGCACGCTTTCCTGTTTGCATAGAAGTATGGCTTAATTCATTTGCAATTGATGCGTTTTCATTTGAGATATCTTTTGCTTGTGCTATTAATACTCTTACTTTTTCTAAGAATTCATTAATTGCCATTGAAGCTTGTGCTATTTCATCTTTGCCTTTTACTTCTAGTTTTTTGGTTAAATCCCCATCTCCGCTGCTTAGTTCAATTGATTTGTTTGTAAGTGCGTTTAGTGGGTTTGAAAGATTTAATTTTATAAAAAAAGCCCAACCAAATAATAAAATTATAGTAATTACACAAGTAATACTTGCAAAAATAAGCAAGGTTTTATTAATTATTTTATTAAAATCATTTTGAGCTTCTGTTACAATAGCTTGAGCGTCAAGTAAATTTACAGTTGCAACATAAATTAAATCTACATTTTTATCAGCCAGTGCAAAATATACAACATCTCTTTCAGGACGAGTTTTATCAGCCTTCATATGAGATGTTACATAACCACCACCATTTTTTGCGGTTTGAATAATTTCTTTTATATAAAATTTATTATTCATATCTTTTTTATCAATAGCATTTGTACCCACACGACCGTTGATATAATGAGCTTTATAAGTTCCTTTACTGTCTATAATAAATAAGGTAGTCGTCTTATTTTTTAAATCTAATTTATCAATAGCATTTAAAATTTGCTCTTCATAATCTTTAGAAGAAAAGTTAAAGCTAAGCATAGAATCATGAATTTTATAGCCCATATAATAAGCCATTGTTGATACGGAACGAGCGGTTGCTTTTGCGTTATTTACTGCGATTTCGTTTGTAGTATCTTTCATTTCTTGATTTAATCCCTTAAAGCCATATAAAGAAATAAAAATAGCGCTTAAAGTTATAATAAGCATTGACAAGAACGCATAAACACCAATTTTAAATGAAATCTTCATTTTTTCTCCTTAAAAAATTAAATAAAACTTAAATTTAATGAAATAATCTTAAATATAAATTAAGTTTTTTTAATGTAAAATTTTTTCATTTTTTAAAGATTTTTTAAGCTTTACTCCATATAATAACAACTTTTTATTCCAAGTGGTTGGATAGCTCAGTCGGTAGAGCAGCAGACTGAAAATCTGCGTGTCGGCAGTTCGATTCTGCCTCTAACCACCACTTTATTTTCCCAGAAAATTATTTTTATGTTTTAACGATTTTTTAAAAAATTTTTTGTAATATTTTATTGCCTGAGCAAAGCGGGTTAAATATATTTGGTCCAACAAAGTTTTTATGTGATTAAGTTTAAGCAAATGTGTTCTGTGATGCGTTTATCGTGAATTGCAGCCTTTAATGCTTTCCTTCCACTATTTTTTTAGGTTATAGGACCTAAATTCTTAACGCCTGCTTGGGTTTTTTATAAAAGGATAATAATGGCAAATAAATATGAACTTATCTTAGAAAAATTAGAAAAAGAAGAAAAATCATTAGCTAGTTTTGAAAAAAGAATAACAGCTTATATAATTGATTTATTTATTATATGGTTTGCGTGTGCAATATTTTTGCCTTTTGTTATTGATAAAGATACTTTGATTAGATTAAGAGAGCTTATTTATGAGTATGAAACAATAGACCCTGATAATTTATATACTACTATTACTAGTTCTTTTGTTAAATTTATAGTTTTTTTGTTTATATTTCAAACTGTTTATTATTTTATTTGTTTTTACTATTGCTCTGCAACTATTGGTATGTATATTTTAAAGATAAAAACAATTGATAATGAAAGCTTAGATAGCCCAAATATAATTTCATCTTTTTTAAAAGCTTTAATTATTACTATGATGTCTTGGATACTTCAAGGAATTTTATTTTTATTTGCTCTTGCAAACCCTTTAAGAATGACTTTTGCTGATATGTTTAGCAATACACTGGTAGTAAATAATTGATTAAAAAAATATTATTCTTATTAATCTTTTGTGTTTTTGTCAATGCGCAAAAAATACAAATAATGGCAAGTTCTTTTGAAAAAAATAATAATTTATTGTTTTTAAATAATAATGTTGTTGTAATTTCTGATAATTATTTTGCAAAGGCAAAAAGAGCTATTTATAACGAAGAAAGTAAGGTTTTAGAATTATTTGAAGATGTCTTTATAAATTCTCAAAACGCAAACTCAATTAGCGATTACGCTAGAGTTGATTTAGCAAATAAAAGTACTGAATTTAAAAATGTATTTTTGAGTGATTTAATTTTAGAATTATGGTTAAAAAGTAATCATAGTTGCTATACAAATAATGTTTTAAAGGTTGATAATTCTATTTTAAGCTCTTGTGAGGTTGATAATCCTATTTGGAGTTTTAAATTTTCTAGTGGTGAATATAATCAAGAAAGTAAAGATTTAAGCATAAAAAATGTTATTTTTCGCATTAAAAATATCCCTGTTTTTTATTTTCCGTATTTAAGAATTAATATGGATAATACAAGAAAAAGTGGTTTTTTAACTCCTAAAATCGCCTTTAAGTCAAATGAAGCTATTTTTTATGAACAACCGTATTTTTGGGCTATTTCTCATAGACAAGATTTAGAATTTAGACCGCAAATTAGAACTAATCGTGGTTATGGTTTATTTTTTAATTACAGATTAATTGATAGTGAATATTCTTCATTTAATTTAAGCAGTGGGTTTTTTAAAGAAAGGCAAGCTTATGTTTTTAAAGAAGATTTAAAATATGATAGTCATTTTGGTGTAAATCTTGTTTATGCTAGTGATAAAATCTTTAATAATTCTCAAGATAATCAAGAAGGTTTATATTTAAATTATTTATACTTAAATGATATAGATTATTT
Source organism: Campylobacter canadensis (assembly GCF_013177655.1). NCBI lineage: Bacteria > Pseudomonadati > Campylobacterota > Epsilonproteobacteria > Campylobacterales > Campylobacteraceae > Campylobacter > Campylobacter canadensis. Next base: position 1,634,680 of record NZ_CP035946.1, on the reverse strand, counting down.
AAATTTATCAAGTTTTTATAATAAAACTAGCGATTCTGTTGTAACATCAAGATTAAATTATTTTTATTATCAAAATAATAATTATTATGGAGCTTATGTTAAATATTATCAAGATTTATCAAAAGAAGACCAAAAAGATACAATACAAGAATTACCAAACATACATTATCATCATTTTTTAACCAAGTTTTTTTCAACCCCATTTTTATATAAAGCAGATTTTAATTCTACTTACTATTATAGACAAAATGACTATACTTTAAATAGATTTAATATAAATTTACCTATTTTCTTTCAAAAAAGTTTATTTAATAATTACTTAAATTTGCTTTTAAAAGAAGAAGTTGAATTAAATTATAATTTAAGTAGTAATCATAAAAATAATGATTTTTTATCTAACTTTACCCACTCTGCAAGTTTATATACTAGTTTGTATAGTAAGTATAATAACTATTTGCATAATATAAATTTTGCTTTTAATTTGTATTTTAAAAATGGTCATAACGATACTATAAATCCTTTTTATTTAGTTGAACAAAATGAAAAATTAAATTATTATTTTGAATTTTCTGAATTACTTTATAAAAATCAAGCTAAATTATTTAAGCATTTTTTAAAATTTTATACTCAAGATTCTAAACTAAAATTTATTGGCAATGAAATGAATATTTATTTTAATAAACATTTTTCTATATTTAATTCTACTCTTTTTAATACAGATGAAGAAAAAATTCAAAATTTCTTTTTACAAGGAAGTTATAATAGAAAAGATTACAGTATTAATGCAGGTTATTTTTTTAATAAGAAAAAAGATATTTTACAAAGCAATTATGAATTAGATAAATTTTTAAGCTTTGGAGTAAATTATGATATTAACTTATATAATAGCATTCACGCAAATACTTGGTATAATCTAAAAACAAAAAAATTAGAAAATTATAATTTAGGTTTTATCCATAAAAGAAGATGTATTAATTTTACTATTGATTTTAAAGAAAGCACAAGTTCAAAATTAACCCAAAAAGGTGTGCGTTCTTACAAAGAAAGAGGTATTTATTTTTCTTTTAATCTCTATCCTATTGGTGGAGTAAAATATAATTTTACCTTGCAAGGAAATAAAGATGAGTATGACTACGATTTTTGAAAACCCTATTCAAGCGGCAAATGAATTAGCACAAAATATAAATCAAGATGAAATTAAAGAGCATATTATAATTTGCAACAGCGTTAAAAACATACCTTTTGTAGATGCTTTTGCCAATGCTACTGGCAATTATTATGAAATGCTTTTTACAAAAGGAATTTACACCCCAAATAAAGAATGCCAACTAGCTAAGGTAAGCGAAAGTGATGAGGTAGTTTATGTAAAAGAATTAATTGATTATTTTAATATTTCAAAAGAATATTTAAATAATGAAATCAAACTAGCATACAACGAAAATATAAGAAATAAAATATTATATTTTAGAAAGCAAAAGGCAATTTCAAATTTAAAAAATAAAGATATTTTAATTCTTGATCAAGGTAGCAATACAGGACTTACCTTAAATATTTGCCATAAAAGTTTAATAAATTTAGGAGTAAGAAGTATAAAATACGCTACAAGTATAATTTCTTCTCAAAGTTATGATTATTTTAATGAAATATTTGATAATATCTACTATTTACATAAATTAGACCATTTTATAAATAAAGATTTTTATTACAAAGAAGCTTTAAATATACCAAATGAGTTTGCTTTAGAAATTTTAGAAGAAAGCAATTATTATTTGCCATTTATTACAAAGGAGTTAGATGAAAAAAAGCATTATTATTAATAATAAAGAATTGATTTTTGATTTAGATTTAGTTGCTAAACAAGCTAATGCTAGTGTGTTGCTTACTTGCGGTAAAACAGTATTATTAGCTAGTGTGGCTAGAGAAGATAGCAAGGTTAGTGAAGACTTTTTGCCATTAACAGTAAGTTATGTTGAAAAAACTTACGCAGCAGGCAAAATTCCTGGTGGTTTTGTAAAAAGAGAAACAAAACCAAGCGAAGCAGAAACCTTAACAGCAAGAATAATAGATAGAACTTTAAGACCTTTATTTGCAGATGGTTATTTATATCCAACTCATATTGTTGTTATGCTTTTATCTTGTGAATTAGATGTAGATTTACAACCCTTAGCGCTTTATGCGGCTAGTGCAGCGCTTAGTTTAAGTGATATTGAAGTAAAAAATCCTGCAGTGGGAATTAGAATTGCAAAAGATGCAAATAACGAATTTATAATAAATCCTACGTTATCTGAACTTGAAAATTCAAGCCTTGATTTGTTTGTAAGCGGTGCTGCTGATGAGCTTTTAATGATTGAAATGAAGGCAAATGAAACAAACGACAGTATGAACGAATTAAGCGAAGAAGAGCTAATAAAGGCTTTAAATTTAGCAAAAAATGAAATCAGTAAAATAAGCGCTGAATATAAAAAAGTATTTTATGAGCATAAAAAATCTTTTGAATTTGATTTAAAAGCACCTAGTCAAAATGCTGATATTTACGAGTTTTTAGAAAAAAATTATCTAAAAGAAGTAAAACAAGCTATTAATAATTTAGCTAAAAGTGAAAGAAATAGCGAATTAAATAAAATTGCTGATGAAATTTTGCAAAATAACCCTGAATTTAATCCTGAAGAGCTTAATTACGAATTACATAAATTTAAAAAAAGCATAGTTAGAAAGCAAATTTTAAATGAAAAAATAAGAGCTGATGGAAGAGGGCTTGATGAGGTAAGACCAATAAGTATTTTAACAAATATCTTGCCTAATGCTCACGGTTCTTGTTTATTTACAAGAGGGCAAACTCAAGCTCTTGTTGTAGCTACATTAGGAAGTGCAAACGATGCTCAAACTATTGAGAATTTAACCTTAAAAAATTCAAGCTTAGAAAAATTTATGTTTAATTATAATTTTCCTGGTTTTTGTGTTGGAGAAGCTAGTGCATTAAAAGCACCTTCAAGAAGAGAATTAGGGCATGGAAATTTAGCTAAAAGAGCCTTAAGTTCTAGTGTTAGTAAAAATTATCCGCACACAATAAGATTGGTTTCTGAAATACTTGAAAGCAATGGTTCTAGCTCAATGGCAAGTGTTTGCGGCGGTTCTTTAGCTTTAAAAGCAGCTGGAGTTGATAGTAAAAAATTAGTTGCTGGTGTGGCAATGGGGCTTATTGTAGAAGACGATAATTTTGCTGTTTTAACTGATATTATGGGTTTAGAAGACCATGATGGGGATATGGATTTTAAAGTAGCAGGCAGTAAAGATGGAATTACAGCTATGCAAATGGACATAAAACTTGGTGGTATTAGTCCGCATATTTTAGAACTTGCTTTAGAAAAGGCAAAAAATGCAAGGCTGCATATTTTAGATATTATGCAAAAAGCAAATGATGAAATTGTTGTAAATTATGATATTTTACCTAAGCTTAGCATTTTTAAAATTCATCCAAATGATATACCAGAATTAATAGGACAAGGTGGAAAGACTATTAAGGATATTATTGAAAAATTTGAAATTAGCATTGATATTGATAGAGATAAAGAAGAAGTAACCCTAAGCGGACAAAAAGTTGAAGAAGCAAAAGAATATATCTTTGCAAATGTATTAAAAAAATACAGAAAAAAAGTAGAATTTAATGTAGGCGAAGAATATAAAGGTATTGTAAAAAAGATAGCACCTTTTGGAGCTTTTGTTAGTTTAAAAGATGGCGTTGATGGCTTATTACATTCAAGTAAAATTAAGAATTTAAATCTTAAAGAAGGCGATGAATTAAATGTTGTAGTAAGCGAGATTAAAGATAACAAAGTAGGGCTTAACTTGGTGTAATTATGATTTTATCGGCTTTAAATGGATTTATTTTAGGGCTTAGCCTTTGTGTGCCATTTGGGCCAATAAATATTCTTATTTTAAATAATGCTGTTAAATCCTTTAAAAATGGTTTTTTGATAGGTTTTGCAGCCTTATTGATTGATATTAGTTATTTTAGTCTTTGTTATTTTGGTTTTTCTTTTTTAAATAATGAAAAATTTTTTGTGTATTTATCTTATTTTTCTTTTTGCTTTTTATCTTATTTAGCGTTTTTAACTTTTAAAAGTACGAGTAATATTCAAAAAAGTGCAATTACAAATACAGCCATAAGTAGTTTTTTAAAGGGTGCTTTTGTTAATATTTTTAATCCTTTTGTTATTATTTTTTGGTTTTCATATACGGCTAGCATAAAAAAAGAAGAATATATGTTAATAATAGTTACATTTTTATTTTTAGCAGTGTTTTTATGGATATTGTTTTTAGCATTTTTTTCAGCTAAATACGCAAGAATTTTAAATCAAAAAATATTAAAAATTATAAATATTATTTCAGCTTTTGTTTTAGAATTTTTTGCTTTTAAAATCTTATTAAGTACTATTTAACAAGCAATTTTATAAAAAAATTACATTTATTATACTTTTAATATGCTTTTTACTTTGCTAAATTTATTTAAAATATTTTATAATCTGTTTTACTTGTAAAGTAAACTTTTGCTTTATGTACTTTTGCATATACTCCCAATTAGGCTCACCTTTTTCATCAATTGGTAAAATTAATGTTAATTGTGCTAAATCAGTACTTGAAAGCTGATTACCATACGATGAGAAAGCTATATTATTTTTGATAATAGGTATTAAAAAATTAGCAATATATTTATTCAGTTCTATATTTAAAGGGATAAGTGCGTGAACTTTCATATCTATTGAAGCTTTATATGGGTGATAAAAAACGCTACCCAAAAACGACACGCTTATAAAATTGCTAAAAAATACTATTTTCTCACTTTTACAACTTGAAAGACTATCAACCCCATTATTTATACCCTTAACGGTAATTCTTGGTATATTATATTTTTCCAACAATGTTTTATTGATATAAGAACCAGTCGGGGTTTGAAGTTTATTTTTATTAGTAAAAGTATAAAACACATCATACGCCTTAAAACTCTTCCATTCTATATCGCTATTTTGTAAATCCCCCCCCCCATAAGCAATATCGCTTAACTGCGATTTGTAGTAGTTTATAATTTGTGATTTTTGCCTATTTATTATCTGTTTTATGTAATTTTCCATAAACTCCCAATTAGGCTCACCTTTTTCATCAATAGGGAGCAAAATTTTAGTTCTTTTCAACCTTGTTAATGTTGCACCATTTCCACCACAATTAAATTTTTGCATTTGTTTTTTGATCAATGGAATAAAAAACAAAGCATTGTATTTATTAAACTTGTCATGTTTAACTATTTGTATATTTTGACCTGTATAAAAATCACAGTTTTGATAAAATACAGTTTGTGTATCCAAACCTATTGTAATCACATTACCACAATCTATTTTATACTTATTATTTTGTTTATATGGAATAAACAAGCTTATACCATTATTTAAATCACTTCTAGTTATATAAGGCATATTTCCATCTCCTAACTTTAGCTTGTTTTTATCTATACCACTAGAAGTTGCAAATATATTAAAAAGATCCCCTATTATAAATTCTTTCCACTCTACACTATTAAGGCTTAGCTTATTCATTTGCCACCCTTTCATCTAAGCCAAACAAATACCCCCTATCATGAGTTATCATATTTACTTCAAATGTCAAATAATCAGCTATCGTTTGCTCAAAATCTTCATTGCTAGGGATTTCATCGTTAAAATAATAAAAAGAATGAAGCCATTCATCATCGTGTTTTATGGTAGTTTTTACACAAAACTTAGTTGTGCTTGGTTCTTTATCAAACCATATATCAAGTAGGTGTTGTTTTTTATCTTTGTTTGAGCCATCATCAATAAGCCCTATATGCTTACTTACCACAAAGCCATCGTTTTCGTAGTTTATAAACTTACATATTTTATCTTTTGGGTGTGGATTATGAGCTGTAAATATTGCTATACAAGGATTTGTTCCTACTCCATAAAAGGTATTTTTATTTAGCGTGATTACGCCTTCTAGTGTGTATTTTTTAAAGACTTCTTAAAACTAGTTTTACCTGTAAAAGTATTTTGTGGCACTATGGCAGCTACTTTGCCGTTTTCTAGCACTGAGTTTAGTAAATTATATATGAAGTTTATTTCATATAAACTAGGATTGTTTTTATCTCCCATAGAATAAGATGGATTTATTATAGCTATTTTACACCTTTTTTAAGTTGTAACTCTGATGGTTTTGTGCTAATTTTTCAAGGTGGCTTTTGCTATCTACTCCTAAAATCATATTTGTTCTAGTTATGCTAAACATATAACCTTGTACTTCTATACCAAAGAGCTTATTTTTTCTCAGCTATTAAAAATCTAGCAGTCCCACAGCAATAAAAGCACTCTATGGCTTGGCTTTTAACTCTAGCAAATCGCAAAAAGCTCGTTTATGTGTTTAGGATTTAAAACTATGTATAAGTTTTGTCTATCTTCACCACTATAACTTATAATTTAGCATAAAATCTACCCAAATAATCTTCAGTAGAGCTAGTATAGGCTTTTAAGATATTTTCATATAAAAATTTCGTGTAGTGCCTAAGTGGGGGGGGGTATTTTGTTGATTTTTGCTTAACTATTCTTAATGCTACTATTGGCTTAGTGAATGGCTAAGGCTATAATTTAATAAATGCTTTATGTTTTGTTAGTTTCTAAAATAGCACTAATTTTTATTAAAAATTACTAGAAAAATATTGTTAATTAAATTCTCTCCTAAAAAGGAGAGAATGTGTTAGAATTTGTTTTTATTTACCTGTTCAACAACGCTACTTGCCATATTATCAACATCACTAGCAATATCGTTTGTGCTTTGTGCAACGCTTACATTTTCTCTAGTTAATTCATCAATTTCACTAATTGCTCCGTTAATTTGAGAAATAGCTTGAGTTTGTTCTTTAATGCTTTCGCTCATATCATTTATTCCTTGAGTTAAAACATTAACACTTGCTTCAATTTCTGTTAGTGATTTTTGAGTGTTTTCAGCTAGTTTTCTAACTTCATCAGCAACAACCGCAAAGCCTCTTCCATGCTCTCCTGCTCTAGCTGCTTCAATAGCCGCATTTAATGCTAGTAGGTTAATTTGCTCTGCTATATCTCTAATCATAGTGATTACATTTTTAATATCTTCGCCGTTTTTAATAACTTCATTTGATTTTTGGCTAACTGCTTGCATAGATGCACTCATTTGCTCAACCGCAGCTGCACTTTCTTGAAGGCTATTTGCTTGTGCTCTTGCACCTTCATTAATTTTTGCAACAGAGCTTTTTAGAGTTTGACTTTTTTCTTGTAAAACTTTTGCGCTATCAAGTTGAGCTTGTAACATTTTTCTTACTTGTTCACCAAGCATATTTGTTGCAATTTCAACTCTACCTTTAGCGTTTATTAATTCACGCCTAAAATCATTTTGTGCATATTCATCAAAGATTTTTTCAATCTCATTTGTATTTTTACCAACCTTATCTTGTAAGGTATCTAGCATTTTGTTTAATACATTTTTAAGTTCAATTAATTGTGGATTTGCAGGCATTTGTGTAATTCTTGCACTTAAGTCACCTGATTCAATAGCCTTTGCAGTTTGAACGCTTTGTTCTACCGCTATTGTGTCTTGTTTTAGGTTGTTTTCAACTAATTTAATATTTTCGTTAATCGCATTAGCCATAAAGCCAAATTCATCTTTTGTATTAACATCAATTAAACTTGCATTTTTAATTTTATGATTTAAGAAATCAAAGAATATTTTTGAACCTTGCATAATTGCATTTAGCGGATTTAAACTTTGTTTGATTAAAAAGCATAAAAAAGCTAAAATTACAATTAAAGAAATCAAGAATAACAAAATATTTTGCATTAAAATATCATTTAATGTAGCATTTAAATCACTTGTTAAATTCGTGCTACAAAATTTCCAATTTGTTTTAGAAAAATTTGTACATACTGCTGTTTTTTCAGCACCTTCAAAGGTGTAAATTATTGGTTGATATTTGCCATCTTTTTCTGTCTTTTTTAATTCACTATCAATTGTTTTTAATACATCATGAGCTTGCAATTCAAGTTTTTCATTTGGGTGTAAAACAAATTTTAAATCGCTATTGTAAGCAAAAATTGTATTTGTGTCTGAAAAATGAAGAGATAAGATATTATCCTTTAAACTTTTAAACGCCATATCTCCACCAATTACACCTACAACCTTTCCATCTTTTACAATTGGAGCTGAGATTGTTACAACTTTTTCGTGTAATCTTTCATCATTATAAACATCACCGCCTAAATATGTTTTATTTTCTCTTAAAGCATCTTTATACCAGCCACGACCTCTTGCGTCTTGGTGTGGTACGATGTAAGGTTCTTCGCCTACACTTTTATAATAAAAAGCTCCAGTATTTGCAGACCCAACAAATAAAGCTGAAAAACCTGAAACATTTAAGTAGTTATTTAAATAATTTTTAACAGTTTCATCAGTTAAATTCTTATTATTAAAATCAACATTTTCAGATAAAATAACCGCAAATTTGTCAATGAAATTCATCTTTCCTGAAAAAAACGCATCAACATATAGCATAGTGGCATCAAGTCCATTTTCCTTACCTTTATCTGTATAAAATAAAGCATCAGATTTAGACGACTGAAAACTAACAATTCCTAAAACTAAAAAGCAAATAATTAAAGGAATTGCAACTAAAATAGGAATCTTGGTTGATAGTTTCATATTGTTTCCTTAAAAAAATAAATTAAAATGTTTATTTTATATAAATATTATGAATTTTTTATAAACATAAAGTTTATAATTAATAGATATATAAGTTATGATTGTGTTTAGATTTAGGTATTTTTTGGCTAAAAGATTAGCCAAAAAATATTATTTAATTTTTACATTTTCAAAAATACTTGGTGTAGCTGAAATTCCTAAATCATAAAAAATTACATCAGTTACTTTTTTGTATTTGTCTAATTTGTCATTTGCAGGAGCTTTAAAATCAACTTGCGCAAAATATTTTTTAAGTACTTCTAGTTTATCTTTATCGTTTTTAGCCTTTTTAATCTCATCTAAAATTAATACAGATTTAGCTAAAGCATCTTTATGCATTGGAAGTGGTGTTAAAATAAATGCAGTTGGTTTTATTTCTTTTGTTTGCATTAAATATTCTAAATGTTTTCTACAGTATGGACAGTCAGGGTCGCTAAACACAACATCAGCAACGCTAGCCTTAGAATCACCTAAGAATATAACAATGTCTTTATGCTCTTTTAAAAAATTAGGAATTTTACCAACTATTTGAGCCTTTTTTTGCTCTTCTTTTTTTTGGCTGTATTCTAATTTATAGTTTTTAGAGCTTTTAATATTTACAATTTCAGGGCTTAAAATAACGCCGTTTGAAAAGACAATATCTTCTCCTAATTTATTGCCATCTTGATAAATGCCAAATTCTATCATTTCAAAGCCAGTATCATCTAGTTTTTCTGTGTTTTCTAATTTGATTTCAATTTTATCACTTGGCATCATAGATTTAATTAAATCTAAAGCTTTATCTGAAATCTCACTTGCTAAAATACTAGCACTAATTGCACTTAATAAAATAACTTTTTTCATTTTATCTCCTTGTTTTATATAAAAAACTAAATTTTAGATTAAAAAGCGTTTATTATCAATATTTTTTATATTTTTTTGTGTGCTTAAATAATCTAAAATTGCAATTGCATATTTTCTACTTAAATTAAAATTATTTTTTAATTCTTGCACATCTAAACCTTTTTTCAAAAATGGTGTTAGTTTTTGTACAAATTCATCTAAGGCTCTTTTGCTTAAAAAATAATTATGAGCTAGTCTTATTATTAGATTTCTTGCACATAATTCTTTCATTAATAAATCTCCTTGTTTTCTATCTAAGTTAAGTTCATCATAAATATTATAAGGAGCGTTTGGGGTAAGTAAATCAAGCTTAGAAAATAAAATATCTTTTATATTTTGATTTAATTCTTCATAATCTAAGCCCTTTTTAAAATATAATTTGTTTTTACATTCTAAATCTTGCATATTTTTTAAAGCAATATCACACAAAAAACTATCAATTTCTAAACTTTTGCTAAGAGAATTTGCACTTTGCATTGAGTATTTGTTTTTATCAAACAATTGTTTTATTTTTTTACTTGTTTTTTCTAAGGCTTCGTGCGAGTAAAGACAAGCTTTGTCTTTATCAAATAATAAATTAAGCTCTTGTGCGATATTTAAAGCTTTATTTAAATCTAAATTAAATCTTTGCTTAGAGCAAAATAAACCAAAACCAAAAATATGAACCTTGCTTAAAAATTTAAAAACTTCATAAAAATCTTTTTTATTAAGTAAATTTAAAAGTTCTAATAATTTTTGTTTTTTTAATGGCTCAACAACACTTAAAAGTATTTTTCCACCTGCTGCAAATCTTGAATTTTTTAAAACAATATAAGCATCATCAAAGCAAAAAGCACATTCTTGTTCAAGTTCAAATCTAGCATATTCGCCAAATTCATAATAAGTAGCATTAATTATCTTTGAACCACAACAAAATAAAACCTTTTCTAAATGTTTTAATTTTGTATTTATACTTGCATAAATTGTTTTTGTCTTTCTTAAATAACCTTTTTTTGCAAGAATTTGATTTTTTTCTAATTTGCCTTTATAAGTAAAGGCAACTCTACTAAGCGCATAAGCACAATCTGTATTTTTGTGTTGCACTTGAATTTGCTTTATTTGTACATTTTCATTGTTTTCATTTACTAAATTTAGATTTTCTTTTATTGCTCCATTGCGTAAAATTCCTGTAGCAACATTACCTTGACCTTTTACATTAAAGACCCTATCAATAAAAATTCTCACAAAGTCATCTTCAATATATTGTGGTCTTTTAAGATTTAAAATAAAATGCTTTAAATCATCAATTCCTTCATTTGTTTTAGCGCTTACTAAAAAAGTTTGTAAAGGTTTAAAATCAATTGAAGATAAAATTTCAGCTTTTTTTTCATCAATATTTTTACACAAGTCAATTTTATTTAAAACTAAAATTATATTTTTAACGTCTAAAATTTTAAGAATTAATATATGTTCTTTGCTTTGTTCTTTTAAACCTTCGTTTATATCAACTACAAGCATTGCGTATTCGCTTTGCACACCTAAAACCATTGTTTTAAGCAAATTTTCATGTCCTGGAACATCAATAAAAGATACATCTTCTAAATTAGAAAATGATAAATCAATAGTAATAGCCCTTCTTATTTCTTCTTGTGTGCTATCTCCATCAAAACCATTTAATGCTTTAATAATTGAGCTTTTGCCGTGGTCAATATGACCTGCTGTGTTTATTATTAACATTTATAAAGTCCTTCTTTTTGCCAAATTTCAAAATTTTTTTCATAACCAATTGCATTATCTTTATAAAAAATAGGGCAATCATTTGCCATTATTTGCTTTTTATGCGGATTATCGTGCGGATAAATATAATCTTTTTTAAAAGGGCTATAATTATCTAAGTATTTTGGAATAGGGCTTAATTTATTATTTTTTACATAATCAAGTGCTTTATTTATCGCTAAATAACTTGCATTTGATTTTTTGCATTTACTTAAAAAAACTACACATTGAGAAAGTATTATTCTTGCTTCAGGATAGCCAATTTGTTTTACAGAATTTAAACAAGCGTTTGCAAGTAAAAGTGCGTTAGGATTGGCATTTGATACATCTTCACTTGCAAAAATTACTAATCTTCTTGCAATATATAAAACATCATAATTTTCATTTATCATTCTTGCTAAATAAAGCAATGCAGCATTTGTATCACTTGCTCTTAAGCTTTTAATAAAAGCAGAAGTAAGTAAAGCATCGTTTTGATTACTAATAAAATGCGCTCTTATTTTTTTTAAATTTTCTAAGCTAAGCTCTCCTAATTTTTTTGCATTTTCTAAAAGGTTAATCATAGCTCTTGCATCAAATGAACTTGATTTAATTAAAAATTCTTTTATTTCTTTGCTTAGATTATTATCTAAATTATCAAGAATTTTTTCTAAATCTTCATCGCTTAATGGATTGAACTCAAAAAATAATAATCTTGAACGCAAAGCGCTATTTATAGCAGAGTAAGGATTAAGCGTACTAGCACAGATAAAAAAGAAAGTATTTTTTTCAAGTGGTTTTAAGAGTGCGTCCATATTTGTACTATTTAATCTATGAACTTCATCAATGAAAATAATAGGTTTAAAAATGCTATCACTTAGGCTGATTTTTCTTAAATCATCAAGTTTAAAATTAGCAGCGTCAAATTCATAAAATGAAGTGTTTAGTTTTTTTGCAATTTCTTTTGCATAAGTTGTTTTGCCAACTCCACTTGGACCATAAAAAAATGAATGTGGAATTTCTTTATTTTCAATAAATTTATCAAACAACTCTTGTATATGCTCTTGTCCTACAAACATTTTCTTCCTTTTAAAAAAGAAAACATAATAGTATTTTAACTTAAAGCCTTAGTAAAAAGAGAATACAATTTAATATATTTTGCAAAACCAAATTCATTTAATACAAACTCAACTAAGTTGTGTAAAAATTCATTTTTTTCTTTTTCTTTTTTACCAACAAAGTTTAAAACAACACTTTTAATTTTATTTGTTTTGCTTTTTTTCTTTGAAAAAAGATTTTTCACAAAGCAAAAGCATTTTTTAAAAAAAGAAAACATTTTTTCACCTTTTTGATAACAATTTTATTTATTGTAATCAAAAAAAATTAATAACACTTTTTATGTTAGAATATTTTTAATTTTAAACAAGGAAAAATTATGTTAAACAAAATTCAAAATTATAAAAAGCTGGTAGGAAATACTCCTTTAGTAAGAGTAAATTATAGCTTTAACAACAAAAAGTCTTTTGCTTTTTTTAAACTAGAATGCTTTAATCCAAGTGGTTCAATTAAGGATAGAATGGCAATTAATATTATTGAAGATGCTTACAAGGATAAAAGTTTTAAAGAAGGAATGGGTATAAAAGAAGCAACTAGTGGAAATACAGGAATTGCTTTTAGTGCTTTAGGTGCTTATTTAGGCTGTGAGGTTGAAATATTTATGCCATCTTGGATGAGCGAAGAAAGAAAAAAATTAATTTTAAGCTATGGAGCAAAATTAAGAGAAGTTAGCAAAGAAGAAGGTGGATTTAGTGGCAGTGTAAGACTTGCTGATATTGCAGCTAGTAAAGAAAATGCTTTTAGACCTCAACAATTTGATAATTTAAGCAATGTAAAAGCACATATTACAACAGGGCAAGAAATAATTAATGACTTGCAAAAGATTAATTTAAAAGCAGATTGTTTTGTTGCAGGTGTTGGTACGGGTGGAACAATTATGGGTGTTGCAAAAGCTTTAAAAGCTTATGATAGCAATATAAAAGTTTGCCCTGTTGAGCCTGAAGGTTGCGCTAGTATGACTTATCCTGGGCAAGATGCTGAACATTTAATTCAAGGAATAGGCGATGGCTTTGTGCCTAGTATTGTAAAATTAGATGAATTAGATGATATTATTATAGTAAATGATGTAGATAGTGTAATTATGGCGCAAAAATTAGCTAAAAGTGGGCTTGGAGTAGGAATTAGCTCAGGTGCGAATTTCTTAGCAGCAATTAAGGCTAAAGAGCTTTATGGAGATTGCATAGTAACAAGTGTTTTTGCTGATTGTTCTAAAAAATATTTAAGCACAAAATTATGTGAAAATTTAAAATCTTGTGATAAATTTTTAAGCTCAAAAATTGATATTATTTCTTACGAGGTATTAAAATGAAAAAAATATTTATTTTAAGTATGTGCGCTTGTGCTTTTTTGCAAGCTGATTGTAATATAAAATTACAAAAACTACAAAATGAATTAGAGTATGCAAAACAATACTCAAATACAAATAGAATTAATGGTTTAAATAAAGCCATAGCAGATGTTAAAGCAAGGTGTAATAAAAATCCAAATTACGAGCAAGAATTAAATAAGGCTAAAAAAAGTTTAGAAAATAAAAAAGAAAGCGAAGTTTTACAAGTTGAAAGTAAGCTAAAAGAGCTTGATGCTAAAAAAGATTCTATGAGTAAAAGCGAATATAAGGCTAAAAAAGAAGAATTAAAAGCCTATAAAAAGCAAATTAAAAATGAATATAAAATTAAAAAAGAAGAGTTAAAAAATCAATATAAATAATCCTTATTTTTAAGGATTATTTTTCTTCATTACAAATAAATAATATAAAAATACAGAAAATACTACTAACACAGCACAAATATTAAATAAATTTGCATAGCCTAAGATTGGCTCAAGTTTGCCTAAACAATATGGGCTTAAACCTATTCCTAAATCAAGTGCAATAAAAAAGGTTGTGCTTGCTAAGCCAACTTTATTTACAGGTGCTAATTTTATAGCTAAACTTTGTGCGCTTGAAGTTGCAACGCCATAGCCCAATGCACAAAAAATAGCAGAAAGTAAAATTAAACTAGGATGAAAGGCATTAGCAAGTAAAAGTAGGCAAAAAACAAAGCATACTAATGATGGAAGTATTACAAAATTTGCTCCATATTTATCAAATAATTTTCCAGCAATAGGTCTTGAAAAGACACTAACAATGGCATAGCAAATAAAAAATACAGCACCAGCTTGAGAGAATTTAAAAATATAATTATTGTTGATTGTATCAAGTGCTTGAGTGTAAGCACTCATAAAAATTAAAATAGCTCCATAACAAATTCCAAGAACAAAAACCACGCTTGAAATTCCCAAAGAGCTTTTTTCAATATAAGCAAACAAACCTTTTGCTTTTTGTTTTTGATGGCTTATTTTTAATTTTCTAACCTTTAAAATAATATTAAAAATTAAAGCAAGAAAAATACTAATTGCAGTAATTAAAAAGCTTAAATTAAAAGTATTTTTGCTAGAAAGTAAAACAGCTAAAAAAGGTCCAATTGCAGAAGAAAAAATAACACTTAAAGCATAATATCCAATTCCAACTCCTCTTTTATTTTTAGGAATAATTCTAGCAATCAAAGCACCGCAAGCACTAGAACAAATTCCATAACAAAGTCCTGCAACAAAACGGATTACAATAAGCACATAAATATCTTTTACAATAAAATAAAATAAAGTATCTATTAAGTATAAAATAATGCCAACATAAATTAATAATTTAATATTGATATTATCAATCTTAGAACCAAAATACAATCTTGCAAATAAAGCCCCAATTACAAAAATTCCACTAGCAAGACCAGCCATTGCAGTATCTGCATTTAATATTTTAACAGCATAGTCATTACTTGTAATTGTAGTCATATAAAATGCAAATGTTGCTATAAAATTTATAGCAAATAAACAAATAAAATCACGATTAAATAAATTATATTTTTTACTTAAAGCCATAAAGCTCTCCTAAAATTAAAGATTTTTATTGATTTTATCAAGTAGATTAAAAAGCATATATTTTTCATCAGAATTTAAAGGACTTAGCAATGTTTCATCAAAAGCTTGTAGTTTTATGTTTATATCAAAATAAATTTCTTTTGCCTTAGCGCTTAAACTTATAATCTTTTCTCTTTTGTCTTCATTTTTACTAATGTGTATTAGTTTCATTTGCTTTAATTTATTTATTGTTCTTGATAGCAAGGCTCTATCTAAATCATAATATGCACAAATTGAACTAATGTTGCAATCTTTAGTTTTGCTAAGATAAGAAAAAACTCTTAAATCACTAAAATTAAGATTATACTCGCTACTAATTGAATTAATCTTTTGAATTATTTTTCTATCAGCATATGCAATTTTTTGATAAAACATTTTTTTCCTTTACTTGATAATATCAACTATTTTAAAACTTTTTTATTAACGAAAAAAAATATAAGTATATATTTAAAAAAAATTACTATTCTTAAAAAAATACAAAAAGGATAAAAAATGGTTTTACTAAGTTATGGTGGCGGTGGATATGAAATGGATGATTTTTTAAAAAATTTTGTTTTAAAAAATCTTTTTTTAGAGCAAGAAAATGGCTTAAGTAATGATGCAGCTGTTGAAGATGGTTTTAAAAACATAGCCTTTTCTACTGATTCTTTTGTTTTAAACCCAATTTTTATTAACGGAGCAAATATTGGAAAAATAGCAGCTTGTGGTTCAATAAATGATGTTTTAATGATGGGTGCTATGCCAAAATATATAAGTTTAGCTTTAATTTTAGAAGAAGGTTTTAGTAAAGAAAAATTAAAAATTATTTTAAATTCTTTTGCAAATGAACTAAAACAAGCAAATGTTAAATTAAAATGCGGTGATTTAAAAGTGCTACCTAAGGGTAAGTGTGATGAAATATTTATAAACACAACTTGCATAGGTGATGCTAGTGCATTTACAAATACGATAAATCCAAAAGAAATTAAAAGTGGAGATAAAATTATTTTAAGCGGCGATATTGCAAGGCACGGAGCTTGTGTGATGGCAAATAGGAATAATTTTGAATGCAATATAAAAAGTGATGCAAAATGTCTAATAAATGAGGTAAGCCAGATTTTAAAAATAGGCGGAGTAAAATGTTTAAGAGATGCTACTCGTGGTGGAATTGCTAGTGTTTTAAATGAACTATCACTTGCTTGTAATTTAGAATTTTTGATTGAAGAAGAAAAAATTATTGTAAGTGATGAGGTTTTTGCTTTTTGTGAATTGCTTGGCTTTAGCCCTTATGATTTAGCTAATGAAGGCACCTTTGTTTGCATTGCAAGTGCTAATAAGGCTGAAGAGCTTTGTGCAAAATTGCAAGAATTTAATCCTAATTCAAGAATAATAGGAGAAGTTCAAAAAAATAAAGCTACGGTAATTTTACAAAGCCCTTATGGCTTAAAAAGCGTTTTGCAATCGCCAAAAGGCGAGTTATTGCCAAGGATTTGCTAATGCATGAGATGGCTATTGTTAATAATTTATTAAATGAATGCGAAAAAATTGCTAAGCAAAAGAATGCAAAAAAAATAAATGCCGTTTATGTCAGCCTAGGTAGATTAAGCGGAGTGGAAGAGCATTATTTTAAAGAAGCTTTTAATGCCTTTGTGCAAGATGAAAATAGTATTTATTATAAAGCAAAATTATATGTAAGTGTGTGCGAGTTAGAATTATTTTGCTTTGATTGTGCTAAAAATTGTATTCAGGAAAAAAATGAATTTATATGCAAACATTGTTCTAGCGTAAATGTTAAGGTGCTTAAAGGCGATGAAATGCTTTTAAATAGCATTGAGCTTGATGTATAGTTAATATTTTAAGGCTATATAATTTAAATATAGCCTTATATTTTCATAATTAAAACTAAGGCTTTTGCAGTTAGATTGAATAATTTATATATTTAAATTATCAAATAAAATTAGTGCAAAATAGTTTTAATTTTTAGAATAATTAGTTTTAAAAGCAAAAGATTGTTGATTTTAAGTTGTTGTTATGAGATTTAAAAAGCTTAAAAAATCTCTAAATTAAGTACTAAATTACTTTTATTAAGTTGTATTTGTTGCTTAAAAAGGCTATTAGTTTTAATAGCCTTAAAAAGTTATTTTCCAACATAAAGTTGGCGAGGACGAACGATTTTTAACGGAGCTTCTTTTTGTTCAACTAGTTGTGAAATCCAGCCTGGTATTCTTCCTATTACGAATAAAACTGCAAACATTTCATTAGGAATTCCAAGTGCTTTTAAGATTAAACCGCTATGAAAATCAACATTAGGATAAAGACCACGACTTACAAAATATTCATCATTTAAAGCAATATCTTCAATTCTTTGTGCAACTTTCATAAAGTTTGCATCAATGCCAATTTCATCTACTAATTGGTCTCTTAATTTTTTAAGTACCTTAGCTCTTGGGTCAAAGTTTTTATACACTCTATGTCCAAAGCCCATTAATCTAAATGGGTCATTTTTATCTTTTGCTCTTTTAATAAATTCATCAACTCTATCAGGGGTAGCAATCATTTCAAGCATTCTAATAACACCTTCATTTGCACCACCATGCGCATGTCCCCATAATGCACCAATAGCACTAGAAATACAGCTATAAGGATGAGCGTGAGTACTACCAACAGAGCGAACAACGCTAGTTGAGGCATTTTGTTCATGGTCAGCGTGCAACATAAATACAGTATCAAGTGCTTTAACCTCAATTGGTCTTAATTCAACATGGTCGTATGGGTATGTTCTTAACATATATAAAAAGTTTTCAGTAAAACCTCTATCAAGATTTGGATAAGCCATTGGATAACCGTGTTTATATCTATAAGCACTTGCAGCTATTGTAGGAATTTTTGCAATTATTCTTGCAGCCATTTCCATATAATCTTCATGTTTATCCATATTTAAATGGTCAGGATAAAATGTAGAAAGAGCAGCAACACTTGCTTGCATAATAGCCATTGGATGAGCATCATCAGGAAAGGCATCAAATAATTTATGCATACCTTCGTGAATAAATGAGCGTTTTTTTAGTTCATATCTAAAAGCATCTAATCTTTCTTTGCTTGGCAGTTCTTTATATAAAAGCAAATGCACAACATCTAAGAATGTTTTATTTTCAGCAAGCCATTCAATTTCATAACCACGATGCCTTAATTCTCCTGCTTCACCATTTATGTAAGTTATTTCAGACTTACAAGTTGCAGTAGAGGTTAAACCTTCATCAAGTGCAAACATTCCAGTTTGAGAATAAAGCGAAGACATATTAATAACCTTTGGTCCTCTTGTGCCTTCTAAAACATCAAATTCATACTCTTTTCCATCATAGCTTAATTTAGCTTTGTTAGTCATTTTTTACTCCTTTTTATAAATGATATTTATATCATAATCTATAAATGAGTAATAATGTATCAAAAATGTGATTTTTATTTTCTTTTTGTTTCAATTAGTAACGCTAGCTTAGGAATTAAATACATAAAAAGCACTCCTTCAATTAATGCAGCAAGAATTAAAGCAATGTAAAGAGTAGAATCAATCAATTTTAATTTTTGTCCTAAGGTTGCAAAAGCTATTAATAAAGTTAGCGGCATACAGGTACTAAAAGCTAATAAAATACATTCTAATTTTAAACTTGAATAAAATACAAAAGAAGCAATTAAGCGAGTAATAGCCATAGCTAAAACCATTGAAAGCGAAAGTAAAATAAGCTCTAAATTAAGTAAAGAAAAATCTAAACTAAGACCTACAAAAATAAAAAATATAGGTATTAAAAATGGATGCCCTAATGAGCTTAATTTATGTTCTAGCTCTTTTTTATGCCCAAAAAAGCTTGAGATAAAAATTCCAGCTAAAAAAGCTCCTAAAGCTATTTCAAAATCAAAATATATTACAAGTGCAACAGCAACAATCCATAAAGATATACTAAATCTTATATCTCTTTCAGCTTTGTCGGTTGAATTTGGTACTATTACTTCTTTTAAAGCAGGAAACCACCAAAATAAAACTGAAAAAATATAATAAATAAATAAAAATACACATAAAAAAAACAAAATATATAAAACAGATAAAATAACTTGCAATGTATCGCTAGAGCTTGAAAAACTATTTATTAAAGTAAGAATTATAATACTAATAACCTCGCCTAAAGCAGCACTTATCATTGATAAATTCAGCCAGTTTGGTGTTATTTTGTAATCTTTATATAAAATACTAATTAAACCAACACTCATAATAGGTAAAATAATACTAATCATATAACTAAGATTAAAAATGAATGCAATTATTGTTGAAAGAGCATATAAAATTATATAAAAAAATAAAATTTCTTTTACTTGTTTTAGATTAAGCTTAAAAAAATCTCTTAAACTAACTTCAAGTCCTGCAATAAACATTAAATAAGAAAAACCAATGCTAGATGCAAGTTCAAAAGCTGGGGTTTTACTAATAATTCCAAATGCTCCAGCAATAGCACCTAAGATTATTTCTACTGCTAAAGTGGGTAATTTTGTAACCTTAGAAATATATGGAGAACAAAAAATTACAAAAGAAATAAACAGTAAAATATGTAAATCATTAGTATTAAAATGCATTGTTTTCCTAGAATGTTTTATTATTTAATTCATCATTTAAAAAGTCTTTAATAATCAAAGATGTATCATTTTGAATAAAGAAAAAATGATTACCACTAAATTCAAAAAAATACGAATTTTTTATTAAAGAATGTAGTATTTTACCTGCTTGAAGCTTGGTTGCATCATCTTCTTTACCCCATAAAATAAGTGTTTTAGAAGATATAGAAGAAAAATAAGAAGAAAAATCCTCATCAACAACTCTTTTAAAACTCTCATACATAACTTTGCTTAAATTAATAGCATCTTTGCTAATAAAGGGATTTTTATTTATTTTAAGCATTTTTAAACACTTGCTAATTTTAATTTTTAATCTAGTTTTAAAAGATTTTTTAAGCACAATACCAGCACTAGCAATTAAGATTAATTTATCTAATTTATATTTACTTGCATAAAGTGCTGCTAGTTTTGCCCCGTAAGAATGCCCTAAAATACAGTTTATATTTAGATTAATTTTATTTAAAAATTCCACAACAATATCTAAGCATTCAAAGCTATCAAAGCTTTTTAAAGGCTCATTGCTATTTCCAAAACCAGGCAAATCTAAAAATATTATTTTTTCAAAATTATTTTTTACTTGTTTTAAAAAAATATCTTTCATAAATTCTTTATTTGCACCCCAACCGTGCAAGATTAAACAAGTATGATTATTTTTTGCTAAGCCATCTTCTAAAAGATAGCTAAGCGAGATTTCATTTAATTTAATCTTTGCCATTTTGTTTTTTTCTTTCTTTATAAATTGCTTCAAGAACTACTAAGGCGTTTTGTAATTTTTCGTATTCGTTAATACTTAGCATTACGCATTGGAATTTATTATTTTTCATAACAAAAACCTTTTTATTAGTTTCTATTTTTTTTAAAATAGTTGTGAAATTTCTTGCAACATCTGTAGCTGAAAAAATTTCATCACGGCTTAAGTTCATTTTTTTACCTTAAATAAAACGCTAAGTGGTACAAAAAATATTATTGAAGCTACAAAAAGTAAAAAAGATAAAGCAAAAGATTGCGTGAAAAACATAGCTATAAAGCTAATTGCAAATATAGCTAAAGCAATTTTAGCATAGTTAAAAAATACGCATAAAGCAGCTATTATATTAAATAACAAAACCATTTTTTCTCCTTGCAAAAAATATTATAAATATTATCCACATTATATTAAAACCTACGGTTACAATAGAATAATATGAAAAAATAAAATCACAAAGCAATAAAATTACAAGTAATGCAATGCTAAAATAATTTAAAATACTTTGCTTTTTATAAAAAATAAAACTCAATGCAAAGCTTAAAACAAAGATTGCATAAAAGAAACTTTGCTCCATTAAAGCTCTATTTGCTAAATCCGCTGAAAGAATTTTATTTGCTATTAAATAAGCAATACTTGCATTAAAACAAGAAAAAAATGCAGAATTTGCTAAGGCTAGATAATTTGCTTTTTTCTTTTTAATTGCATACATTTGCATTGCTTTATAGATAAATACGCAAGCTAAAATTCCGCAAGCAAATAAAAGCAAACTTAAATAAATAGGGGCAAATTTTACTCTATGAAAAGTAAAAGATATCTCATAAACACTTTGCCAAAAAGAGTTATTTTTTACACTAAAACTTTTATCTTCAAGCATTTTTTCTTCATCAAAAACTATATTATTTGATGCACTTTGATTAAAAGATTTTAATGAATTTATATTTTTAATAGGGCTTATTTGAACTTGTTTTTTAGCCTTGTTTAGTGTGATTATTAGCTCTTTTGTGCCAAGTTTATCGCTTGCTGTTGAGTAAAACTCTAATATTTTATTTGTATCAAAAATATAAGAATTATCAACACTTACTTTTTCTTTACTTTGCTTTTTTTGAACCTTTGTTGTAAAAAACTTATCAATGTCTTTTGCGTAATTTAAAGCAATTCCACTAAGTGATAAAAAGCCTAAAAACACCGCAATAAAAGTGCCAACTAAGATATGAAAATCATAATTTTTAGCATAAGGATTTTTTCCTTTTAGTTCAAATATTTTTTTCTTACCAATAATAAAAAAACCGCTAAGAATAATTAAAAACATACAAAAAGCAACTATGCTAATAAGTGCTTCAATAATGCTTTGTGTGCTTTTAAAAGGAAAAATTTTATAATGCATTCCAAATAAAAATTTAGCACCTAAGGTAGGGGTTTTTGTATATTTTTCTTCTCCATCAAAGTATGCTATGTTTGATTTTTTTTCAGCTTTAGTTGAGTTTGCATTGAAGTAATTTATCTCACATAAATTATTATAAAAAGTTGGTGTTGCAACATTTATTGTCTCATAATCTTTAAACTCTTTTTGCGCATAATCAATACAATCATTAAGACTAACTTCTTTTGAATGATTTTTTTGAATGCTTGGCTGCATATAATAATTAGTGTAATCATTTATGTAAGACACACAACCAAAAAAACTTATAAAAAATAAAAACCAACAAAGCACAACCGCAAATGTGCTATGAAAAACTCTAAATACTTTCATTTCTTCTCCTAAAATAAACAATACTGCAAATAAAAATCATTATTATACTTAAAATTTGACCCATTGATAAATAAAAAGTAATCAAACCTAAATTACTATCAGGTTCTCTAAAAAATTCGCAGAAAAATCTAGCAATAGAATAAGAAATCCCATAAATACATATTAATTGACCTGTAAATTTTTGTCTTTTTTTAAAGTATAAAATTACTAAAAATACCAATAATCCTTCACAAAATGCTTCATAAAGTTGAGATGGATGTCTTAAAACGCCATCTACATAAACACCCCAAGCAACTTCAGTGCTTCTTCCAAACAACTCATGGTTTAAAAAATTTCCAATTCTTCCAAAAATATAAGCAAGTGGAACGCTAAAAGCAACTAAATCAAGCAAAGTAAATAAATTTTTTTTATGTTTTTTTGCATATAAATAACTAGCTACAAAAGCACCAAAAACTGCACCGTGAAAACTCATTCCAGCAATTCCTACGAATTCACCTCCCATAAAAGGATTAAAAATTTGCCAAGGATGTGTAAGGTAATAAAATCTATAATCACTATAAACAAACACAAATCCAAGTCTAGCCCCTAAAATAATACCAATTTCAATCCAAATAAAATAATTTTCTATTTCTTTTTTAGAAAAAGAAAAATCTTTAGCATTTTTCATCGCTATAAATAAGGCAAGTAAAAGCGACACAATATAACAAAGCGCATAATAGCGAACCTTAATACCAAAAATATCAAAAGCTACTACATTAGTATTTTCATAAAAATGTTGCCAAAATTCTAGCATTTATTCTAAACCACTTAGCATAGGTACAAAAACGCATTTATCTAATATTTCTTTTTTTATTCCATTTTTGCTTTTTGTAAATTTTGTTATTGCTTGTTCGTTTTCATCTCCAATTGGTGCTACTAAAATTCCGTTTTCTTCAAGTTGTTCAAATAAAATATCAGGAATTTCTTTTGTATATGCAGAAAGTAAAATTCTTTCATAAGGTGCATAGTTTTTAAAGCCTAGATTACCATCAGCATATCTTACTTGAACCTTTGCTTGGATTGCGTTTAGATTTTTAATTGCATTATTGGCTAAACTTTGAATTCTTTCAAGAGAAAAAACCCTACGAACCAAATAAGATAATAATGCAGCTTGATAGCCAGTACCACAGCCAATTTCTAAAATACAATCAACATTTTTTAATTCAAGTGCCATAGTCATTTTAGCAACTGTTATAGGAGAACTAATCCATTGATTTTTGTGTATTGGTGCTGCAAATAACTCATAAGCATTAGCGCTAATTGGCACAAAAATCTCACGAGGTGTATTTGCAAAAGCTTCTTTTACTTCTTTGCTTAGATTTACTTCTTTGCTAATTTGATTTGCAAATTCTATACATTTTTCTCTTTCAAAATTATCTTTAAAAATCATCAAAACTTAAACTTCCCTTGCTGTAATTTGTAACTTTACTTTCAAAGAAATTGCTTTTTTGGTCATTGAATTTAGAAAAATCATCAACCCATTTAATAGGATGTTTTGCATTGTATTTTTTTGCAAGTCCTATTGCGCTTAGTCTTTGATCTACTAGATAATGAATATATTCAGTAATTATATCATCAGTAAAGCCCATAATTTGATTTTGAGTTATATATTTACCCCATTCAATTTCAAGCTCTGCAGCTTTTTCAAACATTGAATAAATTTTAGCTATATTTGCATCATTAAACAAATCAGGTCTTTCTTTGCGAACAGAATTAATCATATTTTGAAATAATAAAAGATGGGTTATTTCATCTCTTTGAATAAATCTAATCATTTGAGCTGAGCCAAGCATTTTTCCAGCACGAGCAAGAGCATAAATTGCTGTAAAGCCACTGTAAAAATAAATCCCTTCTAAGATTTGATTTGCAACCATTGCAAATAATAATTTTTCATCAGTAACATCTCCTGCGAGTTCTTCATAAAGACTTGAAATAAAATCATTTTTTTTGCGTAAAGTTGCGTCGTGTTTTTCCATTTCATAAATTAAATCAGTATTTTCACAAATAGCTTCAACCATTACCGCATAAGATTTTGAATGATTTGCCTCTTCATAAGCTTGTCTTGCTAAAACTGCATTTATTTCAGGTGCAGTAATGTAAGGGTTTATATTATCAGCAAGATTGTTTGTTTGAAAACTATCCATAGATATTAATTGACTCCAAACTAAATCATACATTCTTTTTTCACTACTTGTAAGATTGCATTTATAATCAAGAGCATCTTTTGTAGTATCAACTTCTCTTGGAAACCAAGTGTTAGCCTCCATTAAATCCCATAATTTTAAAGCCCATTCATATTTTGCTTTAGTGAAATTTAAAATTCCTTGCGGATTACCGTTAAAAACTCTTCTATCGGTTAAGTTTTCATTACTTTGTGGATTATAAATTCTTTTTCTATTCATTTTAACTCCTTTAAAACAATTGTTTTACTTAATATATCGTGTATAAATTTGTTGTCCTTTCTAAAAAAAGGAAAAACAATTCCAAATAAAAAAGCAAAACTTATTAAAAATATAATAAATCTTAGTACAAGTTGGTATAAATTTGCTTTTTTTCCATCAATAGCCCTTAAATGTAAAAACATATATTTATACCCAGGGCTTTGAGCCTTAAATAAAAAAAATAATATAAGTATAAAAATATAAAAAATACTAGCATAGGCAATTAGCATTTGACTACTTCTATATTCAAATGCACTGCCTGCAATTATGTACGTAAAAAAATACTGAATTGGCATCATTATCATAAATAAATCAATAATACCTGCCTTAAATCTATCATAAATAGTGGCAAATTTAACTTTTGCCATAATTTATACTTTTAGTAATTGAGTTTCTTTTTCTTTTACTAATTCATCTGTTTTTGCGATTGCTAAATCGGTTGCTTTTTGAATTTCATCATAAGCTTTTTTTGCTTCATCTTCACTTAGAACTTTGTCTTTTTCTAATTTTTTAACCTCATCATTAGCATCTTTTCTTATGTTTCTTATTGCTACTTTGCATTTTTCACCCATTGCTTTTGCAATTTTTGCATTTTCTTCTCTTTGCTCTTTTGTCATTGGTGGAAAAAATAATTTTATACCATCAGCATCAGCATTAGGATTTACTCCAATATTTGCTGCTTTAATAGCGCTATCAATCACCTTTACCATATTTTTTTCCCAAGGGTTGATTGTGATTGTAGTTGCATCAGTAGCTAAAACGCTAGCAACTTGATTAAGTGGAGTTGGGCTGCCATAATAATCAACCATAATATTATCAAGTATTGATATATTTACCTTACCACTTCTAATTGTTTGAAATTCTTTTTTTAGTGCATTGCACGCTTTTTCATTATTTTCTTTTTGTTTTGTATATATATCAGTTAGCATTATTTATCCTTATTTTCATTATTTGCTGGTAATTGTGATTTTGGTAAGATTGTTTTATTTTGATATTCTTCTAATTTATCAACTAAAGAATCTTGACGCTTATTGTATGAATAACCCAAATAAATGGTATTTAATACTAATAAAAAGCCTACGATAAAGGTAAATTTAGCTAAAAATCCTGCTGAACCTTTTGCTCCAAACAAGCTTTCGTTTGAACCACTGTAAGCACCTAAACCTATGCTTGAACTTTTTTGCATTAAAACACAAGCACAAATTATAATCACTAAAATAAATTGTAATATGATAAAAATTGTATTCATCGGGTGTTTTCCTTTAAAAATAAAATTTGTATTATATTATTAAAAATTTAAATTTTAATTAAGCCCTTAGATAAAGGGCTTAGAAATTAATCTCTTACGCTTCTTAAAATATTTAATAAGCTTATAAATAAATTGATAAAATCAAGATATAAAGCTATAGCTGCTTGAATAGGTGTTCTATAAGCGCCTCTTATAATCATTTGAGTATCGTAGATAATAAAATAACTAAATAATAAAGCGCAAACACAAGAAACTATAGTATTTAATAAGCTACTTTGAAAAAATAAATTAACTAAAGAAGCACCAATTACAACTATTAAAGTAATAAAAGCGATTTTTGAAAATACACTAAAATCTCTTTTAGTTGTAAATGCAAATACGCTAAGTCCTGCAAAGGCTAAAGTTGTTAAAAATAAAGCTTGTGCAATAATTGTAGCACCATTAGCACTTTGTAAAGTTATAAAAATAATACTTGTTAAGCTTAAGCCGCTAATAAAGGCAAATACAAACAATAAAAAACTAGCTAAAGTACTTACTTGCATTCTGCTTAAAAACATAATTAATCCTATTTCAGCTATTAAAATAATAATATTAGCCATTAAATTACCAACAAGTACAGGTGCTAAATAAGTTGTACCTAAAAATGCTCCGATTGTCGCTGCTATTAACGATAATGCAAAATACATATAAGTATCTCTTACAAAAACACCAGCATCTGAACGAACGCTAGAACTTTCATAACTTCTGTCGTATAGATTCATATTTTTTTCCTTATTTTAAATTCCGCTCAAAGGCGTTGAATAATTATAACTAATATGGTTAATGCTGTATTCAACTTTTTTTTTAATAATTCGTTTTTTTAAAGGAGATATATGGATAAGTTAATTAAAGGTGCATTGCAGTTTATGCAAGAAGGATTTAATGAACATAAAAATCTATTTGAAAATTTAAAAGAAGAGCAAAATCCGCATACCTTATTTGTAGGATGTGCTGATTCAAGAGTTTTACCAAATTTAATTACTTCAACCTTGCCAGGAGAATTATTTGTTGTAAGAAATATTGCAAATATTATTCCACCGTATCGTATAAAAGATGAATATCTAGCTTCAACAGCTGCAATTGAATATGCTTTATATGCTTTAAAGGTACAAAATGTAGTTATTTGTGGTCATAGTAATTGTGGTGGCTGCAAGGATATAAACCAAGAAAAAGCAAAATTATTGCCAAATGTTAGTAAATGGGTAAGCCAACTTGATGAAATAAAGCAACAAGTTGATTTTACTTTAGAATTAAATCACTATGAAGGACAGCACGGGCTTAGGTCTTGGATGATAGAAAAAGCAAATATTATAAATTCTTACAACAATCTTTTAACATATCCTAATGTAAGGCAAATGGTAGAAGAAAAAAAATTAAGTATTAAAGCTTGGTATTTTTTAATTCAAACTGGTGAAATTTTTGAATATTGTGAAGAAAATGGGCATTTTATGCCTTTGGGGGAGAAAAAATGAAAAAAATTTTATTATTAATGTTTGTATTTATTTTTATTTATGCAAACGAACTTACAAAAAGCGTTGATGAATTGATTTTAATTAATCATAAAATAAAAGAATCATCATCTTTGTTAAGTGAGGATGCAAAGGATGCAAATAATCTTAAAATTAATGCTGAAATTAAAGAATATGAAAATTCAAAACATCAAATTTTAAGTGTTTTTAGTGTGCAAATAAATGATAATAACTTAAATAATGAATTATTTACTCAATTAAAAAAAAGCAAAGAAAATACAGTTTTAAAGAATGCAAAATTATCTTTTTATGAGAGTTTAAATGATATAAAAAATACTTTTTTAAAATCAAATAAAGAAGATAATACCTCAGCTATAAAAAGCATAATTGATAATACTTTAAACAAATTAAAAGCTATTGAATTAAAAGAAGAAAATAAAATAGATGTAGAAAGTTTAATTGAAATTCTTACTTATTTAAGGGTTAATACAGATATTTTTCAAAATAATTATATTTTTCAAGAATTAGATGCAAATAAGATTATTTCATACATTAATGGTTTTATTCCAGATAATATTTTAAAATATTTAAATATAGGAAAAATAGCAATTTGTATATTAATTTTAATTTTAGTATTTTTATTTAAAAATATTTTTTTAAAAATTATTTTTTTCATTGTTATAAAAGCTTTTAAAAGAGAAAAAAATGATGTATTTTTACACTTTTTAGAAAGTCTAACAAAACCTTTATTTTGTATTTTTTATACTTATGCTTGTTGGCTTTGTTTTTTAGTATCTTTTTATCCAGCACCGATTTTACCTGCTATTATTAAGATTTTTGCAATTATCAATACTATTTTATTTACTTGGTTGATTATTGCTGTTTTAAATGGTTATGGTGTTATTTTACTATCAAAATTAGCTAAAAAAAGCGGTAGAAAAGAAGTAATTAATTTAATGATGAAAATTATATATTTTATTATTGTAATAATTGCAATTTTAATAATTTTAGCAAAGGTAGGCTTTGATATTAGCGCTATTGTTGCTTCTTTAGGAATAGGTGGTTTAGCGGTTGCACTTGCTGCTAAAGACATTATTGCTAACTTTTTTGCTTCAATTTTAATGCTTTTTGATAATTCTTTTTCTCAAGGAGATTGGATAGAGGTTGGCTCTATTGAAGGAACAATAGTAGAAACAGGTCTTAGAAAGACTACTATTAGAACCTTTGATAACTGCTTAGTTTTTATTCCAAATTCAACAATGTTAGGCGGAACTATTAAAAATTATTCTAAAAGAAAATACGGAAGAAGAGTAAAATTATGCGTAGGCGTAACTTATGATGCTTCAAGAGCGCAACTTGATAAAGTAGTAAAAGATTTACATGATATGCTTTTAAATAGTGATTTGGTTTCTCATTCAAGTGATGATGTTTTTTATCATAAACATAAAAACTATTACAAACAAGATATTATTAGTGTAAATGATTTAGAAGGTTTTAAATCAAGTTTATATGTATGGATAGATGATTTTGCTGCAAGCAGTATTAATATTCAGTTATATTTTTATATTAAAAATATTGCTTCAATTGATTATTATCAAGCAAAATCACAAATTATGTTAGAAGTTATGAAGATAGTAGAAAAAAATGGTTTAAGTTTTGCTTTTCCATCACAAAGTCTTTATATTGAAAAAATGCCTGAAATTAATTTAAAAAATTAATTTTTTTTTAAAAAAAATCTGTTATTATTGACAGATTTTTTTATCTTTCTTTATAAATTATTCTCCAACTTTATTAATATATTTTCAGCGTTTATACCTTAGGCTCGTGGAGCAAGGAGGTTAGATGAAAAGTTTTTTAAAAATACAAGATTTAAATACAAATGAGCTTTTAAACTTAGTTGATAAGGCTTTAGAATTTAAATCAAATAAAAATATTGTTCCACTAGAAAAAATAGTTGCTAATTTGTTTTTTGAAAATTCAACAAGAACAAAAAATAGTTTTGAAATGGCTGCATTAAAATTAGGATTAAAATGTATTAATTTTGATAGCGCTACATCATCTTTAAGCAAAGGTGAGAGTATGTTTGATACTTGCAAATGCTTTGAAAGTTTAGGCGTTGATGCTTTAATCATTCGTACAAAAGATGATGAAATTGATTTTTCTTTAGATATTCCAATTATAAACGCAGGTAGCGGTAAAAATCATCATCCATCTCAAAGTCTTTTAGATTTAATTACAATTTATGAAAATTTTAAAGATTTATCAAGGTTAAAAGTAGCCATAGTAGGCGATATTGCTCACTCAAGAGTTGCAAAGAGCAATAAGGCTATGTTTGATAAATTAGGCATAAAAACATATTTTTGTGCTCCTTTACTTTATCAAAACAAGGATTTTATTTTTAATGATTTTGATGAGATTATTGATGAAATTGATGTTTTAATTATGCTTAGAGTGCAAAATGAAAGACATGAAAAAAGCGATGTAAATAATTTATCTATGAAAGATTTTTCATTAAACGAACAAAGGCTAAAAAGATTAAAAGACAATGCAATTATTATGCATCCAGGTCCTGTAAATTGGGGAGTTGAAATATGTGCTAATTTAGCTAATCATGAAAAAATGCGTATTAATACTCAGGTTAAAAATGGTGTATTTGCTAGAATGGCAATACTTGATTATTGTTTAAGGGGTTAAAATGTTACTTAAAAATTGCTTAGCCTTTATTGATGATAAGTTTGTTAAAACCGATATTTTAATAAAGGACAAAAAAATTGTAAAAATTCAAAAAAATATAAAAGAAAAAGACGAAAATATAATTGATTGCAAAAACAATCTTGTAAGTGCTGGTTTTATTGATATTCATCAGCATTGGCGTGAGCCAGGTTATTCTCATAAAGAAACGATTTTAAGCGCTAGTTTAAGTTCAGCTTGTGGCGGGATTACTTGTGCTGGGCTTATGCCAAATACAAAACCTGTAATTGATAATTTACAAAACTTAGAGCTTTTAGAAGATTTATTAAAACAAAGTGTGATTAAAAGTTTGCCTTATGCTGCTATTTCTGTTGGTCAAAAAGGCGAAGAGTTAGTGAATTTAAAAGATTTTAAAAATAGAATTTTTGCCTTTAGCGATGATGGAAGAGGGCTTAAAAGCAATGCTTTAATGCTAAAGGCAATGCAAGAAGCAAAAGAACTTAATATTCCAATAATTAGTCATTGTGAAGAGCTTGATTTAGTAAATAATGGGCATTGTCATGATGGTAAAGTAAGTAAAAGATTAAACATAGCAGGAATTAGTTCAGAAAGTGAAAGTGTGCAAGTTGCAAGAGATTTATTATTAGCAAACAAAACAGCTTGTAAGTATCATATTTGTCATATGAGTGCTAAAGAAAGTGTGCATTTATTAAGATTATTTAAAAGTTTAGGTGCAAATGTAAGCGGCGAAGTTAGCGCCCATCATTTAGTAAGTTGTGAAGATGATATTTTAAATGATGATGGAAATTATAAAATGAACCCACCGCTTAGAGCAAAAGAAGATAAAAACGAATTATTAAAGGGCTTAAATGACGGCACTATTGAAATAATAGCAACCGACCACGCTCCACACGCAAAAAACGAAAAAGAAGGCGGTTTTAACAAGGCTTATTTTGGAATAATTGGTTCATCTTTTGCCTTTTCTTTACTTTATACAAAGCTGGTTTTAAAGAAAAAAACAAAGTTAAAAACAATCTTAAATGCCTTTAGTGCAAATGTGAAAAAAAGGTTTAATCTAAAACAATGCGGAGAATTAAAAGAAGGCAGTTTTGCTGATATTTGTGTAATTGATTTAAACAAAGAATGGATTTTAAGCGAAGATAAAATCCCAAGCTTAAGTAAAAACACACCATATTTAGGCGAAAAATTACATTCAAAAGTAATATTAACAATAGTAGATGGAAAAATAGTTTATAAGGAGAATGAATGAAAAAAAGTGTTTTAGTAATAGGTAGCGGTCCAATTGTAATAGGAAGTGCGGCTGAGTTTGATTATGCAGGAGTTCAAGCTTGTTTAGCTTTTAAAAAAGAAGGTTTAAAGGTTATTTTAATTAACTCAAACCCAGCAACAATTATGACTGATAAAAATATAGCTGATGAGATTTATTTAGAACCACTAAATGCTGAATTTGTAAGCAAGGTTATTAGAAAATGCAAACCTGATTATTTATTTGCTGCTTGTGGTGGGCAAAATGCTTTAAATATTGCTATTGAAGTTAGCGCTCTTTTAAAAGAATTTAAAGTAAAAGTAATTGGTACAAGCTTAAAAAGTATAAAATTAGCTGAAAGTAGAAAAAGCTTTAAAGAATTGATGAATAAGATAAATGAGCCAATTCCAAGCTCAACAATAGCAACAAGCATTAAAGATGCACTTAATTTTGCAAAACAAAATTCTTATCCTGTTGTTGTGCGTCCAGCTTATACAATGGGTGGACTTGGCGGTGGAATAGCAAGAAGTGAAGAAGAGCTTATTAAAATTACTAAAGAAGGTTTAATTTATTCTCCAATAAAACAATGCTTAATTGAGCAAAGTATTTTAGGGCTTAGCGAATTAGAATTTGAAGTTTTAAGAGATGAATTTGATAATGCTATCGTAGTTTGCGGTATGGAAAATATTGACCCAGTAGGAGTTCATACGGGTGATTCTATGGTGGTTGCACCGATTTTAAGTATAGAAAAAAGTGAAATTGATAGAATGTGTAATGTGGCTTTAAAAATAGCTAAAAGTGCTGATATTAAAGGCTCTTGCAATGTTCAAATAGCTTATAATAAACAAACAAAAGAATATTTTATTATAGAAATAAATCCAAGATTATCAAGGTCAAGTGCGCTTGCTTCAAAGGCTACAAGTTTTGCAATAGCACAAGTTGCAGCACAAATTGCATTAAAAAAACCATTAGATAAAATTTATTTAGAAAACGGGCAAAACTGCTTAGAATTTAATAATAATATTGATTATATTGTTACTAAAATGCCAAGATTTGCTTTTGATAAGTTTAAAAATGCTAACAGGAACTTAACAACTCAAATGAAATCAACAGGCGAGGCAATGGGGCTTGGAATTAGTTTTAGCGAAAGCTTTTTAAAGGCTTTAAGAAGTATTGATTATAAAGTTAGTATTGATGAAAATAAAATTGAAGAAAATATAAAAAATCCGAGCGATGAAAGAATTTATTATATTTTAAGGGCGTTTGAACTTGGTATGAGCGTTGAAAAAGTTTATGAGTTATCAAAGATTGATAAGTATTTTTTAAATGAATTTAAAAAGATTTCTCAAGTAAAAAAAGAATTAGAAAATAATACAGTTGATGAAAAATTGTTTAAAAAAGCAAAACAAATTGGTTTTAGCAATGAATTTATAAAAAATATTTGTAAAAAAGATTTTAAGCTAAAAGCAAAATATAAAGTACCACTTTTAAATCATAATAATAAAATTCCTTGCTATTTTTCAAGCTTTAGCGATGAATGCAAGGATGAAAACATTATAAGCACGAGTAAGAAAAAAATTATAGTTTTAGGAAGTGGTCCTATTAAAATTGGGCAGGGGATTGAGTTTGATTATTCTAGCGTTAAGGCTATTATGGCTTTAAGAAGCTTAGGTTATGAAGCAATTATTATTAATAATAATCCTGAAACTTTATCAACAGATTTTAGCATTGCAAATAAATTATATTTTGAACCATTAACCTTAAGTGATGTTTTACCTATAATTGAGCTTGAAAAGCCACTTGGTGTTATTGTTAGTTTTGGTGGGCAAAGTGCAATTAATCTTGCTTGCGAGCTTGCAAAACATAATGTAAATATAATAGGCACTAGCTTAGAGAGTATTAATATCGCAGAAAATAGGCAAGATTTTTCAAAATTATTAGATAAATTAAACATAAAACAAGCAAAGGCAACTTATGCAAGTAAAAAAGATGAGATTTTAACTAAAGCAAATGAAATTAAATATCCTGTAATTGTAAGACCTTCTTTTGTTTTAGGCGGTGCGTTTATGAGAGTTATTGTTGATGAGAATGCTATGAATGATTATATTAAAACCATAGATGAAATAAGCACTCAAAAACCTTTATTGATTGATAAGTACCTAGAAGGAAAAGAGCTAGAGCTTGATGCGATTTGTGATGGAGAAAATGTATTTATACCAGGTATTTTAGAGCTTATTGAAAGAGCAGGGGTTCATAGTGGAGATTCAATTGCAATCACCCCGCCACTTAGCATTGAAAAAAATATAATTTTAAAAGCGATTGATTATACAAAGGCATTAAGCAAAGGCTTAAATGTTAAAGGTCTTATGAATATCCAATTTGTACTTTATGAAAATGAACTTTATGTTTTAGAAGTTAATTTAAGAGCTTCAAGGTCATTGCCATTTTTATGCAAGGCAAA
This sequence comes from Campylobacter canadensis, assembly GCF_013177655.1. Classification (NCBI taxonomy): domain Bacteria; kingdom Pseudomonadati; phylum Campylobacterota; class Epsilonproteobacteria; order Campylobacterales; family Campylobacteraceae; genus Campylobacter; species Campylobacter canadensis. The sequence continues at coordinate 1,600,426 of NZ_CP035946.1, read as the reverse complement.
TGATATGGATTTAGTAAAAATGGCTATTAATTGTATGTTAGGAGAAAAATTAAATAAAACAACTTATTTTCATAATAAAAAACATTTTAGCGTAAAAGCACCTGTGTTTTCTTTTGCTAAATTAAGCTTGGTTGACCCTGTTTTAGGACCTGAGATGAAATCAACAGGAGAAGTAGCAAGTAGTGATAAAAATCCTAACAAAGCACTTTTAAAAGCCCTAATCGCAAGTGGAATGAGCATAAAAGAAAATGGAGGAGTTTTATTTAGTATTGATGATAAAAATAAGGCAAATGCTTTATATTTAGCTAAAGAATTCGCACTTTTAGGCTTTAAAATCTATGCCACAAATAATACAAGCAAGTATTTTAAAATTAACAATCTTGAATGTACAAAACTAAATAAACTTGCACAAAATAATGAAATTTTAGAGCATTTAAGCAAGGGTAAAATCAATTTGGTAATAAATACCCCAAGTAATGCAAATTCTCAAAACGACGGCTTTTTAATTAGAAGAAGTGCTAGTGAATGCGGAGTTGCTTGCATTAGTTCTTTAGATAGTGCAAAAGCTTATTTAGACGCTATAAAAGAAATGACTTTATGTATTAATGCTTTGTAAAATAATAAATTAGCACTAAATATTTTAGTGCTAATTATATTTAAGCTTGTATTTTTTAAATGCTCAATAGTTTTAAAGTAAAATTTTTTTTAAAATGCAGCGTTAGTAATAAAATAACTTGTTTGCAGTAGATTAAAAACTTTCTTTCATCTTGTTAAATACTTAGCGAATTTATAGGCATAGTTTATGTTTATTATATAATCTTATTTTTTCAAACTTTGAAAGATTGCAAAGATTACGAAGCTTATAAATAGCTAGTTTAGCTTGTCCAGTCTAACATTATAAAATGTCTTTTAAGGCAACTAAGCATAAATATTTACTTTGCTTACAAATATTTCATCTAACACGCCAAAGCAATCATTATTGCATTAGCTAAGCACTAATTTTTAATTCATCTTAATAAGCAGACTCATATTAAAATTAGTTTTTTAATTTTTACACCATTTAAGCACTAATTTTTAATTTATTCTCAATAAACATAGAATTTAAATGATTTTATATTCTAACGCATTAAATCATCGTTTAGCTCTACTAAACATCAATCTTTACTTTGCTTAGCAATATCATAAACATTCTTTTATGATACCTTATCATTAGTTTACCCCCTCCTGCTTTTTTTAATTACAAATTATCATTCAACCCTATCAATTATCAATTTTTACTCCACTTAGCAATACTCTATCTAACACACAAGCCAATTGTTCTTACACTGCATATCATCATCAGTTTTTATCTCCGCACAACTATCCAACCACTTAAACTTTACCCCCACCACCACCAAAAAAACAACTACCCAGCATCTATCTTAAACCCCAACTATAAGCTTAAATAAAACTTAATTTATATATCTTTAAGCCAATAGTAAAAAAGGTGTGAGATTGATTTTATAGCATTGTGAATAGTTAGAAGGGTTGTGAAGAGTTGGAGAACACTCAACTTTATCCACTATATTTTTTAAGTACAAATCATCATTTAACCCTACCAATTTTTAGCCCCTCTACCACATCAACAATCAATTCTTACTCCACTTACTGATGCTCCCTTTAACACAACAAGCCAACCATTCTTACACTGCATATCATCAGTTTTTACCACCCCCTCCACAACACAACAAATCATTATTCAATCACGCCAACTTTTAATCCTTCTACAACTAAACAACCACCAAGCCTTAAGCCTAATATCAACGATTAAGCACCAATATTTAATTTATTCTTAAGCACTACTACCAAAAATAATTGATAATTCCAACTATAAGCTTAAATAAAACTTAATTTAATGTATTTTTAAGCTAATAGCTAAAGCGTGAGATAAAATTATGGCATTATGAAGAGTTGAGAAGGTTTAAAATGGTTAGAAGGTTTAGACTGGTTGAAATGGGGCTGTAACCCCTTAACTACAATTTTTAGCCCCGCTACTACCAATAATCAATCTTTACTCTGCTTATCAATACCCTAAAATATCTTTTACAACATCTCATCACAAGTGTACTACCACCAAAAAAATAATTAATCCCTCCCTTTTTTAACCATTTTTGTTTTTCTAAATTCTTTTGGTTTTATTACCCCCCCCCCAAAAAAAACAATCAACAACCCTAACTACAAACTTAAATGAAACTGAATTTAATGTATTTTTAAGCTAATAGCTAAAGCGTGAGATAAAATTATAGCATTGTGAAGAGTTGAGAAGATTTAAAATGGTTAGAAGGTTTAGACTGGTTGAAATGGGGCTTGCCAACATTTACTAACCCCTTAACTACAATTTTTAGCCCCGCTACTACCAATAATCAATCTTTACTCTGCTTATCAATACCCTAAAATATCTTTTACAACATCTCATCACAAGTGTACTACCACCAAAAAAACAATTAATCTCTCCCTTTTTTAACCATTTTTGTTTTTCTAAATTCTTTTGGTTTTATTATCCCCCCCCAAAAAAAACAATCAACAACCCTAACTACAAACTTAAATAAAACTTAATTTAATGTATTCTTAAGCTTATAGTAAAAAGTACAAGATTAAATTAGCAGTATTACGAAGGGTTTGGAAGGTTTGGAAGGTTTGGAAGGTTTGGAAGGTTTGGAAGGGTTTGGAAGGTTTGGAAGGTTTGGAAGGTTTGGAAGGTTTGGAAGGTTTGGAAGGGTTTGGAAGGTTTGGAAGGTTTGGAAGGTTTGGAAGGTTTGGAAGGTTTGGAAGGTTTGGAAGGGTTTGGAAGGTTTGGAAGGTTTGGAAGGTTTGGAAGGTTTGGAAGGTTTGGAAGGTTTGGAAGGTTTGGAAGGTTTGGAAGGTTTGGAAGGTTTGGAAGGTTGGAAGGTTTGGAAGGTTTGGAAGGTTTGGAAGGTTTGGAAGGTTTGGAAGGTTTGGAAGGTTTGGAAGGCTGCAGCTTAAATAAAACTGAATTTAATATATTTTTAAGTTTATAGTAAAAAAAGTGTGAGATTGATTTTATAGCATTGTGAATAGTTAGAAGGGTTGTGAAGAGTTGCAGATGTTGGAGATGTTGGAGATGTTGGAGATGTTGCAGATGTTGGAGATGTTGGAGATGTTGGAGATGTTGGAGATGTTGGAGATGTTGGAGATGTTGGAGATGTTGGAGATGTTGGAGATGTTGCAGATGTTGCAGATGTTGCAGATGTTGCAGATGTTGCAGATGTTGCAGATGTTGGCGGCTTAAATAAAACTTAATTTAATGTATTTTTAAGTTTATTACTTGTTTTTACCTGTTTATACTAAGTGTTATTTTATTTTTTCTAAAGCTAAATATTTCACGATAAAAGCATATAAAATTAGCTCAATGCTCATTTTATCATTTTATTTGCTCACTACAAGCTAATACAAAATACTATTAATTAATATTGGATTAAAATATATTATAAAAATTTAAAAATATTCTACTTTATTGCATAGATTATCTACTCCATCGTATATAAACATTTTAGCCTTTAAAAATATTTTAATGAAATTTTTTAATTACAGTTTTGTAAAATTAAATTAGATGAAAAGTATAAAAAAGTATTTAATTATAGCTAAATTGTATTGGTAAGTAGGGTAAAGATTTATGTTTAGATACTTTGAAAAATGTTGTGCTATTAAAGATAAGTTAAAGTTGATATTTGCTAAGGTGCTATGTATCTTTAACTAATATGATTTAATTGGTTTTTGTGTTTTAGTTAGTGTAATAAGTTTAAAAATTTTGTGCTATAAAAAGCCTAGCACAAAAACATTTTTAATTGTTATTTTAGTTATTTACTATAAAAATATTTGTGGTAAATGGTGCGCCCGAAGGAATTCGAATCCCTGACCTTTTGAACCGCAATCAAATGCTCTATCCAGCTGAGCTACGAGCGCTGAAAATAATAAAAAAAGAAGTGGCGGACAGAGAGGGATTTGAACCCTCGAGACCCGATTAAGATCTGCACCCTTAGCAGGGGTGTGGTTTCAGCCGCTCACCCATCTGTCCAAATTGAAATAAAAAATTGTATTCTAGCTTAGAAATATTATTTTTAGCTTAAAAAAATAAATATTTTTAATTTTTTTTACAAAAGGAGTTAGAATGTATATTCGTAACAACATTATTTATCTTAGTTTTTCATCTAATAATAGACGAATTCGCAAATCTACAGGGCTTGTTGCAAACGAGGAAAATTTATTATATGTAAAACAAAATTTAAAGAAGTTAGAAGAAAAAATTTTATTTAAAGATAAAAAAGATAACAATTCTTCTTTGTTTATTTACGCTCAAGATTTTTTATTAAGTCAAAATATGTTAAATAAAGATTCAACTAAAAAAATAGTAGCAAATTTATTTAAAAATCATATTTTTCCTTTTATTAAAAATTGCAAAATAAGGCATATAAATAGAGATTTTTGTAAAAATTTTTTAATTTATTTAAACAATAAAAATATATGTTTTAAAACAAAAACACATATTTATACGCATTTTAAAGCCTTGATACTGTCGGTAATTGATGATGAACTTGTTGATAATTTTTCTTTACCTAAATTAAAAAATAACAATATTGAATTAAGTAAAATAAAAGCTTTGCCGTTAAATAAAGTAAAAGAAATTTTGGATAAAAGTCCGCATTTTTACAAACAAGTTTTTGCACTTTGCATTTTTACAGGTATTAGAAATGGTGAATTAATAGCATTAAAATGGAGCGATGTTTGTTTTAAAAGTGAAACTTTAATAATAAGCAAGAATATAGTTTTTGGCAAATTAAGCAGTACAAAAAATAAAAAAACTAGAATTATTCATTTATTAAAACCAGCATTAAATGCTTTAAAGACGCTTTACAAAGAATATAAATTCCATGATGAGTGGATTTTTGTAACAAAATATAAAAAGGCTTACACAAGGGCTGATTGTTTTAGTAAAAAATGGAATGATATTTTAAAAAGTATAGGAATTTATAATTTTACTTTTTATCAAACTAGGCATATTTATGCTACTTTATTGCTAAATAAAGTACCAAATTCTTTGGAATTTATTTCTAATCAATTAGGTCATAGTAAGATGACTACAACGCTAAAATATTATATTAGCTACCTTGAAGATAAAGAAAAAATTACAAAAATAAAAAAATATTTTGAAAAATATAAATTTTTCTTTACATTTAACAAAAAATATAGTATGATTACATCTTTTAATTTACGGGGTGTAGCGCAGTCTGGTTAGCGCACTTGGTTTGGGACCAAGGGGCCGAAGGTTCGAATCCTTTCACCCCGACCACTTTTTATCCACTTTTATTTATGGTGAGTGTAGCTCAGTCGGTTAGAGCATCAGATTGTGGTCCTGAGGGTCGTGGGTTCGATTCCCATCACTCACCCCATTTACTTCAAAAGTTTTCATATCATTAAATCAGTATAAAACAGTTAAAGTTATTCTTCTAATACAAATTTTAAAACTAGCAAAATTAATTTATAATAATTTTTTTAATGCTAGTTCTAAAAAAAGAATTTGCTATTTTAATTTTTGCTTAATAAGCAAAGTAGCTAAAAGCTCTTAAAACGCAATTAATAACAAGGAGCTTTTATGTTAAGTAATATTATTTTATGCGTTTTAACTACCTTTATTTTATATAGAATTTAAAGTTTAAACTAAGTTTTTTTAAAATGGCTTGAAACTTCATAGAAATAGTGTTTTTAAGTTTATTTTAATATTATTTAAAAACTTAAAGTATGAAAATCTAAGGGCATTGTAAGATTAATTTATTTTGTGCCTTTTGTAAATTTTGTACTTGATATAGCTTGTTTTTATATAATCTAAAAGCTCTTAAAAGCCTATAAATAAAACTTTCAAGCTTTATTAACAAAAAAAGTTAGCAAGAATAGTAAATTTAAAATACTTTTAGGCTTAATTTTTTAAGCCTAAAAGTTGTTTTTTATAATTCTTTTACAAATTTAATTATAAATTCTTGTAATTTAATTGCTATTTTTGGGTCGTATTCAACTCTTTCAACCATATTATCAGACATAATTCTTAAAGATAAAAATGGAATTTTGTAAGCAAAGGCAACCTGTGCTGCTGCAACACTTTCCATTTCTTCTACATTAGCATTGTAAGTTTTATTTAAGTAAGCAAGCCATAAAAGTTCTTTATTAAAAGCATCTGCACTTGCAATAACTGCCTTTTGCACTTTATATTTTTTGCCAAATTCTAAAGCTTTTTTTACTAATTTTTCATCTGATGTAAAATACTCATTTACTTGTTTTTGATTATTATCGTCTAATAATTCTAAAGGGCCTTTCATAGGACGGCGACCTAGCGGATTTATTGTATATTCGCTAAAATCAGTTCTATACGAACCTGCGTTATATAATTTTTCTCCTATTACAATAGTGCCAAATTTTAAGCCTTCAACAATAGCACCAGCTGTACCTTGATTAATAATAATGCTAGGATGAAATCTTTCAATAGCAATAGCCGTTGCTGCAGCAGCATTTGTTAAGCCTTTTAAAGTTCTTTGAATTACTACTTCTTTACCGTTTAGCTTGCCTTCATAAAATAAATAAGAAGCTACTTTTGTTTCTTTTTTGTCTTTTAAATTTGCTACTAGAGTATCAACTTCTATCGGCATTGCACCTTGAATTAAGATTTTAGCAAAGAGTGAATTTACTAAAAAAACTACTAATAAAAACTTTTTCACTTTGTCTCCTTTTTTAAAAATTAGACCTTTATTTTATAGTTTTTATCTTTAAAAATCTTATAAAAAGTAAATTAAAAATTATTTTTAGAAAAATATAAGTTATATATAGGCTAAAGATAAGATTATCTAATCTTATCTAAAACCCCATTTATAAGTTTAGGAGCGTTATCGCTTGCATATTCTTTAGCAAGTTCAATAGCTTCATTTATTATGATTGCTTTGTCTGTGTTTGTATAAAGTAATTCATAAACTCCAAGTCTTAAAATAGCTTTTTCCATATTTGCTAATTTATTAAACTCCCCATCTAGCAAGGAAGCAATTTTTTCATCAATTGCCTTTAAATTAACATTTATTCCATTGTATAACTCAATTGCCCAATCTTTTATCGCATTTCTTATTTTATGTTCTTCTAAAAAATCTTCTAAAAATTTATCATTTTGTACAAATTCTTGAGAATATAAAATACTAATTATGCTTTTTCTAACTTGATGACGAGTAGCCATTACAACTTCTTTAAATTTAGCATTTCAATACTTGTAAGCATAGCCTCAAAGCCTTTGTTACCACTTTTAATACCAGCTCTATCCATTGCTTGTTCAGTTGTGTTTGTGGTTAAAACACCAAATGAAACAGGAATATCATTAGCTAAAGTAATGTTTGCAACTCCCTTTGTGCATTCAGCTGCAACATAGTCAAAATGTGGTGTATCGCCACGAATAACAGCGCCTAAAACCACAATAGCATCATAATTTTTCTTAAGTGCTTGTTTTAAGGCAAAAGGCAATTCAAAAGCACCAGGAACTAAAATTAAATCTAAGTTTTTTTCATTTCCACCGTGGCGAATAAAGGCATCTTTTGCACCTTCAACTAATTTATCAGTAATAAAAGAATTAAATCTAGCGCAAATTATTGCAAATCTTTCATCTCCATTTAAAGTTACTTTTCCTTCAATAATATTCATTTTTATCCTTTATTTAAAATATTTAATAATAAATTCACTTTTTCAAGCAATAAATCAACAGCAACCATATTAGGGCCATCGCATAAAGCAATTTTTGGGTCAAAGTGAGTTTCAAAGAAAAATCCATCAACACCAATCCCAGCAGCAGCACGAGCTAATGGTAATACAAAAGAACTATCTCCGCCACTCTTGCCACCAGCTCCACCAGGCATTTGCACACTATGTGTTGCATCAAAAATAACAGGTGCGTAATTTCTCATAATTTTAAGTGCTCTCATATCAACAACTAAATTAGCATAGCCAAAAGAAGCCCCTCTTTCAACAGCTAAAATTCCTGCTTTTTTTGCCATTTGATGAGCTTTTGAGAAATCTTCATCTTTTAAATCTTTAAAAGACAATTCTCCTAAATCTTTACAATCAAAAAATCCTTCTTCTTCTATATTGTAATCATATCCACGAGTTTGAGCAATTTTTGCTATTGAATATTTCATATCAGCAGGATTTAAAAATTGCCCTTTTTTAATATTTATAATAGCCTTTGTTTTTGCAGCTGCTACTAATAAATCAGTTTGTCTGCACAAAAATGCAGGAATTTGCAAAGTATCAACAACTTCTGCAGCAATTTGTGCTTGATAACACTCGTGAATATCTGTAATTAATTTAAAGTTAAAATCTTTTTTTACCTTCTCTAAGATTTTTAAACCTTTTTCTAAGCCAGGACCACGAAAAGAATTTAAGCTAGTGCGGTTCGCTTTATCAAAACTTGATTTAAAATAAAAATCAATTTGTGGATGATTAGCAATCTTTTCTAGTCTTGATGCCACCTTGAAAATTACTTCCTCGCTTTCTATTACGCAAGGACCTGCAAATAATATAATTTTTCTCATTTTTTACCTTTTAAATAAACTTAAACCAATCCCACCAAATAAAATTAAAATTATACCTAAAAAAATTAAAAAACTAGGCAAATCATCGCCTAATAATAATCCAATTAATAAAGTAATCACAACATCTAAATATCCAACCCCTGCTACAATTCCAGCTTTTTTAGCTGCTTTGTAGGCTTTAGTTACATAAAGTTGATACAAGCAAGAAAAAATTCCCATAAAAATTATGTAAATAAAGGCTAAAAAACTAGGCATTTTAAAGGCGTTAAAGGCAAAATCGTATTGCATTAAATCAGGCTTAAACTCAACAGCAAGCATTGAAAAAATAGGAAGCAATGAGCCACTTAAAAAAAAGCTAATAGCAATAATTTCAGTATTATAAACCTTGCCAAGCTCTCTTACGCTAGTTAAAGCTAAAGCAGCAAATAAGCCACTTGCAATCCCTAAAAGTGAATTTTTTAAATCAAAGCCACTATGTAATTGCTCTGGTGCAAAAGGTTGCACAATCAATAAAACCCCAATAAAGCTAATAAATAAGCAAAGTACAGCTTTAAGACTTAATTTTTCATTTAAAAATAAAAAGGCTATTAAAGCTACAAAAAGTGGATTTGTTTTTTGAAAGGCAAAGGCTCCGCCTAAAGAAATATTAGAAACATTGTAAAAAAAAGCGTATAAAGAAATAGTGCCAAAAATACCCCTTAATATTAATAATAAAGGCTTTCCGCCGCTTTTTTTATGTGGAATTTTATAGTATAAATAATATAAAAAAAACACTCCAATTATATTTCTAAAAAACATAATCTCAATACTATTAAGTTCATTTGATAGTAGTTTTGCAAAGCTCCCCATAAGGGAGAATGCAAAACTTGCAAGAATCATAAAATAAATTCCAAGATTTTTTCTAATTACTTGCTTCATGATATTTTAACAGCAACGCTATCAGGGATAATTGCTGGCATAAAATAAGCAATAAAGCTTATCCATAGTCCAATTAAAATAATCATAATAATTGAATATTTTATAGTAAATTTGAATAAATCACTTTCTTTACCAACAAGACCAACCGCAGCGCAAGCAACCGCAATACTTTGTGGAGAAATCATCTTTCCAACAACACCACCAGTACTATTTGCAGCTAAGAATAAAGTATCTTGCATTTGTAGTTTAATAGCGGTAGCTTGTTGTAAAGCACCAAATAATAAATTCGCACTAGTATCAGAACCTGTTAAAAATACTCCAATCCAACCAATAATAGGTGAGAAGAATGTAAATGCTTTTCCTGTTTGAGAGAAAGCTAAACCTAAGGTTGAACTAGCACCGCTATAGTTTGTAATATAAGCAAAAGCAACAACTAAGCCTATTGTAAGGCAAGGTAAAGCCATTTCTTTAATAGTTGCGCTAAAGCAAGATACTGCATCGCTTGGCTTTACTTTTAAAACAAAAATTGAGCAAATAGCAGCAAAAAATATCGCAGTACCAGCAGTTGATATAAGTGGAATTGACATAAATAAAGCTTGAACTCCACTCTTTTGACCTTCTACAACTAAAGATGGCTTAAAGATTTGTAAATCTCCTGTTAAAGCACTAAAAGATATTTTAAGATTTGTAAATGCTAAATTTTCTTTCACAAAAACTTGGAATGAATGATTAGACCAAATAACAACAAAGATAATTAATAAAATAAATGGAGACCAAGCATAAATAATTTTACCTAATTTTAGTTTTTCTATATCGTTAAAGTCGGTTTTTCCATCATATCTTACTATGTTTTTAATTTTAAACATTGAAATTGCAATAGTTGTACAAATTAAACTAAATACAGCTGAGATAATTCCAGGTAATTCAGCACCAATAAAATTTGATGTAAGATATTGAGCTATGGTAAAAGAAGCAGCCGCTACAAAAATAATAGGAAAAGTTTCTTTAATACCTTTAATTCCGTCCATTAAATAAATAATAAAAAATGGCACAATAAAGCAAAGTGGAGTTAAAATTTTACCAACCATAGCAGCGATTTGATCAGGTGATAAGCCTACAGATTGTGCCATAGCAATAATTGGAATTCCAACAGCACCAAATGCAACAGGAGCAGTGTTTGCAATCATACAATATCCAGCTGCTTGAAGTGGTCTTAAACCCAAGCCAACTAATAATGCAGCAGTAATAGCAACAGGACCACCAAAACCAATAGCTCCTTCTAAAAACGCCCCAAAACAAAAACCAATTAAAATTACTTGAATTCTATGGTCAGGCGTAATTAACATAACACTTTGTTTAATTATTTCAAATTGACCTGATTTAATTGATAATTTATATAAAAAGATTGCAGCAATAATAATCCAAGCAATAGGCCAAAGTCCAGTAAGAAAGCCTAAAAATATACTTGTAATTGCACCAATAAAAGGCATTTTATACACAAAAAGAGCTACTAAAGTAGCAACAATAACGGTTAAAAAACCAGCCGTATATGCCTTAGTTTTAAAAACAATAAGACATAAGAAAAAACAAATTATAGGCAAAAGAGCTACAAAGGCACTAAGCCAAATATTACCCAATGGGTTAATTTGTGGTATGAACTCCATAAAAATCCTTTTTTTTTTAAATTAGCTTATTAATTTAGTAAAAATTGTTTAATTTCGTATTGATTTAAGTAAAAAATATTCTAAAATGTAACTTTTTGTAATAATTTTATTTTTTAATTTTTTAAAAGTAAAATAAAAAACAATATATTAAATATTTTAAGAAGGGTATAAAATGAGAGGTTACACCATTTTTTCTGGTTCTGCAAATACCGAATTTGCAAAAAATGTAGCAAAAAGACTTGATTGTAATTTAAGTGATGCTGGTATTAAACGCTTTAGCGATGGGGAAATTAGCGTTCAAATTGGAGAAAGTGTGCGTGGAAAAGATGTATTTATTATCCAAAGTACTTGCGCACCTGCAAACGATAATTTAATGGAATTGTTAATTTTAAGTGATGCTTTAAAAAGAAGTTCTGCAAACTCAATTACTGCTATTGTTCCTTATTTTGGCTATTCAAGACAAGATAGAAAAGCAGCTCCAAGAGTGCCAATTAGTGCAAAATTAGTTGCTGATTTAATGCAAACTGCTGGTATTAACCGTGTTGCTACTATTGATTTACATGCAGGGCAAATTCAAGGATTTTTTGATATTCCTGTAGATAATTTATATGGAAGTATTATTTTTAATGATTTTTTAAGACAAAGAGATTTATCAAACGCTGTTGTAGCAAGTCCTGATGTTGGTGGTATTATGAGAGCTAGAGCGGTTGCAAAGACTTTAAATTTAGATTTAGTAATAGTTGATAAACGCCGTGAAAAAGCTAATGAAAGCGAAGTTATGAATGTAATTGGCGATGTTGCTGGTAAAGACGTGATTATAGTTGATGATATGATTGATACTGCAGGAACTATTGTAAAGGCTGCTGATGTATTTAAAAAACAAGGCGCAAAAAGCGTGATTGCTTGTTGTACTCATCCTGTTTTAAGCGGTAAGGCTTATGATAGAATTGAAAATGGTAATTTAGATGAATTAATAGTAACTGATACTATCCCTTTAGCAAAAGAAATTGATAAAATTAAAGTTTTAAGCGTTGCTCCAATTTTTGGTGAAGTTATTCGCCGTGTTTATCATAATGAAAGTGTAAATGGTTTATTTAATTAAATTATGCTCTTTAGAAAAAGGGCATTAAAATATTTTAAATTCTGCCCTTTTTTCACTTCTAAATGAATTTATTTTATCCTTTGTAGCCTTACCTAACGCAATGGCACATAAAAAATTGACATTATTTATATTTAAAACATTTGAAATTATATCGTTATATTCGCACACACTAGCTTGAAAGCAAGTATTTATGTTTAAACTTGTTGCAGCGTTTATTAAATTGGCACTAAAAATACCTGCATCAAAAATAGCTCCATTGTCTAAATCCTTATCAATATAAATAAATGCAGCATTATTTGCATTAAAAAATTCGTAATTTTTTGCCCATTGTTTTAGCCTTGCATTTTTATCATCTTTGTTTATATTTAAAAGACCGTACAATTTACTAGCATTTAAAAATCTTTTATCTTTGTAATTTTGCGCAAGATTAGCTGGGTAAAAGTTTAAAAAAGCACTCTTTTTACTATTTTCATAAAAGGCTTTTAAAAGCTCTTGTTTTAGTGTTTTTAATATATTATTTGATACAAAACATAATTTTACTTCTTGCATATTTGAAGCACTAGGGCTTAAATAAGCTAATTTTGAAAGTTTTGTTAAAGTATCGTTATCTAAACTAAAATCTTTGCAAAAATCTCTACAAGAAAATCTATTTTTAAGACAATCATCAAAATTCATATTAATCCTTTTTTTAATTTTCTAATTATAAATCTTGCAGGGTGTAAAGCGTGTTCGTAAGTGCTAAACATATAAGAAGGTGTATTTTTAAAATAAGATGAAATTAATCTTGCACAGCATAAAGAAGTGCTAAAAGCTCTTGAGCCGTGTGCTATATTAACAAAAATTCTACTTTGTTGTATTTTTTCTTGAGTTTTATTTTTTGTCCAAAATAAATCTTTATATTTTGTTATATATTCACTATCATCTAAGTATGCTCCAACAATAGCAAATCTATCGCTAGAATAAGACCTATAACCTACATTATTATCAATAATATTTATTTTTCTATCAAAGAATTCTAAAAGATTATTTTTATTTATTAAATCATCTTCATCATTTGCACTTTTAATTTCATTTCTTAAATAAGTTGCACCTAATGCTCTAATACCATTAGCTGCAGTGCTTAAATAAGCTTTTGAGCTTAGGGCAATTTTACATTGTTTTTCATCTTTTACATAGCTTACTTGCCCTCTTTGAAAAGACAGCGGTAAAGATTTAAAATAATACATACTTTCATAACCACTAGCAAAGATAACAGCATCAAAATAATATTTATTGTCATTGCTATCGGTTAAAATTACTTGATTGTTATCTTCTTTTGCATTGCAAATATAAGTATTTAAAAAGATTTTTGCCTTAGATAGATTTATTAACATCTTGCAAAGCTCTTGTGGTCTAATGCTTCCGCCATCTTTTAAATAAGCAAAATCAAAAATATGTTTTATATATTTGTTATCTTTTTGCAATAAAAATCTTTTTTTTAATTCATCATTAAAAGCGTGTTCTAAAATTCCATTTAGTTTAATCCCTAAACTTTTATAAAAAGCACTACTTTGCAAGTATGCAAAAAAAGAAAATTCGCCTAAAAGCGAAGCAGGGTTTTGAATTAAAGCACTTAAATTACCAATTTTATTTGAACTAGCAGCACTTGCAATAGTGCTATTTTTCTCAAAAATGCTTACATTAAAATCTCTTAATTCATAAGCAAGATTTGCAGCGCAAATTCCACTTCCAATAATTGCAATATTTTGCACTTTAAGATAATTTTTTGCAAAATAATTAGTTAAATTTTTATCATCTTTGCTTTTTAAGATTGCCTTTGTGCTTTCTCTTTTTAAGCCTATACTAAATTTTTTTATTAAAAAATCATTTTCTTCTAGGGCTTTTAAAAAGGCGCTGTTTGAGCTATAACTTAGTAAAATTCCATCTTGTTTTAAACATTTTTTTGCTTGTTTTATTGTGTTTGTTGAAAACATTTGCGAGTTTTTATTAGGGCTAAAACCATCAGCAAAAATAACATCAAAACAAAAATCAATCTTATTTAAAGCTTCATTTATATCAGCAAAAATCAAATTAAGCCTTGTATTATTTATTTGTATTAAATAGCTACCCTTTTGAGCTAGCGGATAGTTTTGTATAAATTCATCTGCTAAATCAAGATTAAATTTTTTAGCTACATCTTTTAAGGTGTTTATATCTTGATAGTAATTTTCAATTGCTGTGTAAGTAAAAGTTTTGTTGCACTCTTTAGCTTTTTTTAATGACAATAAAAAATTAAGCCCCAAGCCAAAGCCAAATTCTAAAATATTAATATGGCTTTTATCAGTATCAAAAGCATTATTTACATAAATTTCATTTCTTTCTTTTAGCGTGTCTTTTATGTTGTAATAAAAATCATCAAAATCTAGTGAAAAAAATTCACCAGATTTTAAAATAGTCTTAGCTAAGTTCATTTTGTTTTATTTATTAAATGTATAAAATTATCAACATCTAAACTAGCACTTCCAATTAAAACACCATCGCATAAAGTGCTTATTTGTTTTATATTGTCCATATTTACACTTCCACCATACAAAATAGGTTGTTTTGTTTTTGATTTTAAAAAAGCCATAATTTTTTGAATATCTTCAATTTTTGCAGCACTTTTTCCAATGCTATAAATTGGCTCGTATGCTAAGATTAACTTAGAATATGTTAAATCAATATACTTTATTTGCTCGCTTAAAAATTCAATGCTTTTATTTTTTTCATAAGTAGCAAAATCTTCTCCAATGCAATAAATTATTTCTAAATCATTTGCCTTGCAAAAATCAAATTTTTTAGCTAAAAATTCGTCATTTTCTCCTAAAGTTCTTCTTTCACAATGCCCTAAAATTACACTTTTAATTCCAAATTCTTGCAAGTGATTTAAGCCTATTTCTCCTGTAAATGCTCCTTTAAAATCAGGATAAATATTTTGTGCACACTGCTTAAAAGCAAATTCGCTATCTAAAAAAGCACTAAAACTTGGTGCAACATAAACTTTTATATTTTTATTATTTTCAAATCTTAAAAATGCATTTAATTTTTGTGCATATTGAGCGTAAGATTTTCTTGTGTGGTTACATTTAAAATTTGCAGCTATTATCAATCTTCATCCTTTATTAAAAGTGGTTTTATAGCAGGTAGTTGTTTGCCTTCAATTAATTCTAAACTAGCTCCACCACCTGTTGAAATAAAAGTAAATTCATCGCTATCTCCAGCACGATTAATAACATCAGCCGTATCTCCACCACCAGCAACACTTGTAGCATAAGAATCGCTTATGTAATGGCTCATTTTAAAGCTACCTTTTGAGAATTTATCAATTTCAAAAACACCCATAGGTCCATTCCACCATATTGTTTGAGCATCGCTTAAAACTTCTTTAAATAATATTGAACTAGCAGGACCAATATCAAGCCCCATCCAACCATTAGGAAGTTCTTGAATGCTAATGTGCTTAATTACACTATCATTAGAGCAAGTTTGAGCAGCAACTACATCAACTGGCAAATATAATTTTACATTTTCTTCTTTTGCTTTTTGCAAGATAGCTTTTGCATCTTCAATTAAATCATCTTCAACTATTGAATTACCAATGTTAAATCCTTGTGCTTTTAAAAAAGTAAAAGCCATTCCCCCACCAATTATCAATTTATCAACCTTTGGTAGAAGATTATGCAAAGCTTGTAATTTACCGCTTACTTTGCTACCACCAACCACAGCTACAAAAGGTCTAGCAGGAGATTTTAATAAATTTTGAGCAAAATTAAATTCTTTTTGAAGTAAAAATCCAGCACAAACTTCTTTGCAAAATCTTGTAATTGCTTCAACACTAGCATGTGCTCTATGGCAAACCCCAAAAGCATCATTTACAAAAACATCACAAAATAAAGCAAGTTGCTTTGCTAATTCTTCATCATTTTTAGTTTCGCCTTTTTCATAACGCAAATTTTCAAGTAATAAAATTTCACCATTTTTAAGATTATCTACCTTAGTTTTTGCATCATTTCCAATTACATCATTTGCTAAAATTACATCCATTTTTAATAAATTAGAAAGCCTTTTTGCAACAGGTAATAAAGAATATTTTGAATTAAATTCTTTAGGGCGACCAAGATGAGACGCTAGTATGATTTTGCAATTATTATCAAGGCAGTATTTAATTGTTGCTAGAGCTTCTTTTATTCTTCTATCATCGCTTATATTTAAAAATTCATCTTGCGGTACATTAAAATCACATCTTATCAATACTCTTTTTTTCTCAATATTAATATCTTTTATGCTAATTAGTTTCATTTTGAAGCCTTTATAATGTGTTTTGCTAATCTTTTTAACTGGTATGAATAGCCATATTCATTGTCGTACCAAGCAAGAATTTTAATAAAATCATCATTTACAACTTGGGTTAAATCAGGAATAAAAACACTACCTTGAGTGCTAGTTATAAAATCACTTGAAACACATTTATCATAATCAATTCCTAAAATAGGCATATTTTCACTTGCTTTAATAAAGGCTTCATTAATTTGTTCTTTTGTAACCTTTGTGTTTAATTTTACAGTTAAATCAACCATAGAAACATTAGCAAAACCTGTTCTTATGCTTTGACCATCAATTTTACCTTTTAAATGTGGTAGAACTTTAGCTATTGCTCTTGCTGCACCTGTGCTTGTAGGAACAAGGTTTAATGCAGCAGCCCTTCCTCTTCTTAAATCTTTTTTATCATTTGTATCAACAATAGCCTGAGAAGCAGTATATGCGTGAATTGTATTCATTAACGCACTTTGAATTTTAAAATTATCATCTAAAACTTTTACTAAAGGTGCTAGTGCATTTGTAGTACAACTCGCATTTGAAACTATATTTTCATTATTATAAGTTGTATGATTTACATCCATTACAAACATTGCAGTATCATCTTTTGCAGGTGCTGAAAAAATCACTTTTTTAATACCGCTATCAATAAATGCTTGAGTTTTTTCCTTTGTTAAAAAGGCTCCTGTGCATTCAAAAACAATTTCAGTATTAAAATCAATAAAATTCATTTTTTCTACTTCTCTTTGCGCGATGATGTTTATTATTTTGCCGTCAATTTCTATTTTACTCTCATCAATTATGTTTATTTTTTTATTTAAACGACCATGAACTGAATCGTATTTTAATAAATAAGCTATATTATTAGCCCCATAAGAGCAGTTTATCGCTACGAGTTCAAAATCTTTATCATCAAGCAAAATTCTTGCTAAACATCTACCAATCCTACCAAAACCATTAATCGCTACTTTTGTTGCCATTTTTTACCCTTTATTTAAGATTTTAGTTTTAAATATTAATAAAAAAAGGTAATTAAATTTGATAGCAATTTTTGGTGGAAGTTTTGACCCTATTCATTTAGGGCATGAAGAAGTAATTAAAGAAATATTAAAATTAGATGTGAAAAAGCTTTTTATAGTTCCAACCTTTATTAATCCATTTAAAAAATCTTTTTATGCAAGTCCTAATCAAAGAATAAAATGGCTTAAAATGGTGCTTTTAGAAGATGAAAGAATAGTAATTAGCGATTATGAAATTAAGCAAAATCGCCCAGTTCCTAGTATTGATACTGTAAAATATTTTTCAAAATGCTTTCAAGATGAGAAAATTTTGTTTATAATAGGCGCTGACCATTTAAAAACTTTACATAAATGGCACGAGTATGAAAAATTAAAAACGATGGTAGAATTCGTGATTGCAAAAAGGGATAATATTAAAATTCCAAGCGAGTTTAAAACATTAAATGTAAATGTTGATATTTCATCATCGTTTATAAGAAATAATTTAGATTTAAGCAAGGTTAATGATAAAATAAAAGAAGATGTAAAAGCATTTTATAAGAAAGGTGTAAAAATTGAAGGATAAAATTATAGCTTTATTAGATAGTAAAAAAGCAGAACAAATTGAGTATATTGACTTAAAAGGCAGTGGGTATTTTGTTGATTATGTGATTATTGCTAATGTATTTTCTTCTAAACAGGCTTTAGCCTTAATTGATGAGATTAAAATACTATTAAAAGAACATAATACTAAAGTTTATTATGAAGAGCTTTCTGATGAGTGGAGTATTTTAGATTTAGCAGATGGTTTAATTCATTTAATGAGTCCTGAATACAGAGATAAATACGAAATTGAAAAATTCTTATTAGAGTTTAAGCGTTAAGGCTTTTTTTGTAGTATGAAAATAAGGAGCAAATATGAAGAAAAAAAGGGTTTTAATTAAATTTTCAGGTGAAGCTTTAGCTGGTGAGCAAGGCTTTGGAATAGATACGCATATTTTAAAATTTATTGCAAACGAAATTAAAACAATCTCAAATGCAGGGGTTGAAATCGGTATTGTAATTGGTGGCGGAAATATAATTCGTGGAGTTAGCGCTGCAAAAGATGGTATTATAAAACGCACTAGTGGCGACCATATGGGAATGCTTAGCACGGTGATTAATTCAATTGCTATGCAAGAAGCACTTGAAAGCTGTGGAATTAGCGTTCGTGTTCAAAGTGCTATTGCTATGGAGGCATTTTGTGAAACTTATATTATGAGAAGAGCGCAAAGACATCTTGAAAAAAATAGAGTAGTTATTTTTGCTGCAGGAACTGGAAATCCATTTTTTACAACCGATACAGCTGCTGTTTTAAGAGCTATTGAAATTAGTGCTGATATGATTATTAAAGCAACTAAGGTTGATGGCGTTTATGATAAAGACCCAGCAAAATTTAGCGATGCAAAAAGATATGATACTTTAAGTTATGAAACCGCTTTACAAGACAATATAAAAGTAATGGACGATACTGCTATTGCATTAGCAAAAGATAATAAACTTCCTATTATTGTTTGCAATATGTTTAAAGAAGGCAATATTTTAAAAATTATGAATGATGATTTTTCTAATTGTTCAATAGTTAAAAATTAATTAAAAAGGATAAAAATGAGAACAGAACAAATCGCTGCAAAAGCACTAGAAAAAGTTGGAAATGATAGATATATTTTATCAATTATGGTTGCTAAAAGAGCTAAAGAATTAAGCGAAGGAGCTAGTGTTTTAATAAATTTAGATAGTAAAAACACCTATAAATTCACAGACATTGCTCTAATGGAAATTGCTGAAGAAAAAATAGTTTTTGAAGGTGTTAGCGAATAAAACTAAAGAAATTTTATGAAAAACACTTTAAGCTTTGAAACCTTATTAGAAGACATTAAACTATGTACTGATGTAATAAACGCTAAGAAGATATTATATCAATTATTTTCTAGCACACCAATGCTAGAAAAAGCGCTTGATTATTGCATAAAAATGCACGAAGGGCAGTTTAGAAAAAGTGGAGAACCATATTCAGTTCATCCTATTTTAGTTGCTTGCTTTGTGGCTTATTTTGCAAAAGATGAGAGTATGATTTTAGCTGCTTTATTACACGATGTTGTAGAAGATACTGAATGTACTCAAGAAGAACTTATTACTATGTTTGGTCATTCGGTTGGAGTGCTTGTTGAAGGGCTTACTAAGATTGTTGAAATTCGTGGAGATAATCTTGCAAGTTCAAATTCTAATGAAAAATTAAGAAAATCAGCACTAACTTTTAGAAATATGCTTATGGTTAGTATTGAAGATAGTAGGGTTTTATTAGTTAAATTATGTGATAGATTGCATAATATGCTAACTTTAGATGCTTTAAAAGAAGCAAAGCAAAAAAGAATAGCAGAAGAGACTTTAATGGTTTATGCACCGATTGCCCATCGTTTAGGAATTTCTAGCATAAAAGATTATTTAGAAGACTTATCTTTTAAATATTTAATGCCAGAAGAATTCAATCAAATCGCATATTATCTAAAAGCAAACAATATGCAGCTACAGCTAACTTTAAATGATTTTATTGATAAAATAAAAGAATTATTAAGAGAAAATAATTACATTGAAAATGAAGATTATGTAATAAAAAAACGCATAAAACACACATATTCAATTTATTTAAAAATGCAAAGAAAAGGAATTAGCATTGAAGAAGTGCTTGATTTATTAGGCGTTAGAATTTTAGTAAAAGAGATTAAAGATTGTTATATTGTACTTGGAATTTTGCATGTACATTTTAATCCACTTGCTTCAAGATTTAAAGATTATATTGCTTTACCAAAACAAAATGGTTATCAAACTTTGCATACAACCTTATTTGATTCTCAAAGCATTATTGAAGCGCAAATTCGCACTTTTAAAATGCACGAAACTGCAGAGCTTGGCATAGCAGCTCATTGGAAGTACAAAAATGATAAAGAAGATTATAAAGCTGTTGGTTGGGTTAGTGATTTAGCTAAAGATAATCAAGAAAAAGATGACGAATTAGAATTTTATGAATACGCAAAAGATAGTTTATATGTAGAAGATATTGCAGTTTATTCTCCAAAGGGCGAGATTTTTACTCTTCCAAGAGGTTCAACAGCGCTTGATTTTGCCTTTGAAGTGCATTCTCAAATTGGATTAAAAGCTAAATCAGCCTATATAAATCGTATAAAATCTCCTTTGCTAACTACATTAAAAAATGGGGATATTGTAAGAATAGAAATTGATGATAATGCAAAACCAAAATTTTCTTGGCTAGATAGTGTTAAAACGGCTCGTGCAAAGGCTATGATTAAAACTCATTACAAACAAAGAATGTTGGCAGTAGAGCAAAAATTAGCTACAAAGTTATTACAAACTATTTTTAAAGTTAGCGAAGATAAGATAAATGAATGGGTAAGCAAAGATAATTTAAACAAAAATCTAAAAAAATGTGCTAATGATAATGTAATTTTATCTCACACAGTACAAACTTTGCAAAAAAATGTTAAAAAATTCTGGATAGGAAGAAATTACGAACTTAAAAAGCAAAGATTAGAAAATCTTGTTATTTATTCAAATTACAAAATAACAAATATAGATTTTGATTATTGCTGCAATCCTAAAAGAGGCGATGATATTATTGCTATTAAAAAAAATCATTGTGTAAGTGTGCATAATAAATTGTGTGAAAGAGCTAACAAGCTTTTAGACGATGATAGTGTTGAGGTTGTTTTTATAAAATGGTCAAAATTTATACCTAAAAATTATAAAATGATTTTTTCTTTAGAAAATAAAAAGGGTGCATTAGCATCTTTGTTAAATGAGTTGGTAAAATTAAATATCAATGTTTTAAGCATTAATATTGAAAAAAATAACGATAATTTGCTTGAATACTTTGATATGAGATTAGAAATTGCTGAAGAGCAAGAAATTGAGTTTATAAAAGAGAAGTTAAAATATAAATGTAAAATTTATGATTTTATATCATCTAGTGATGCTTATAGTAAAAGTTAAGGAGAAATAAATGAATTTAGAAGCTATTTATAAAGATTTAGAGCGTGGAGTTAGCGAGTTTATTGATTTAGAAAAGATAAAAAATTTAATTAAAAACTATTATGAAAAAGGCGAAAATTTTATTGTAAAAGCAGGTTTTGACCCAACAGCTTCTGATTTACATTTAGGTCATAGTGTTGTTTTAAATAAAATGAGATTTTTACAAGAACACGGCGCAAAAGTTATATTTTTAATAGGTGATTTTACAGCACAAATTGGCGATCCTACAGGAAAAAGTGTTACAAGAAAGAAATTAAGTAAAGAAGAGGTATTAAAAAATGCTAAAACTTATGAAGAGCAAGTGTTTAAGATTTTAGATAAACAAAAAACTCAAATTGCTTTTAACTCAACTTGGCTTAATGAATTAGGAGCTGCTGGAATTGTAGAGCTAACATCAACATTTAGCGTTGCAAGAATGCTTGAAAGAGATGATTTTACAAAAAGATTTAAAGAGCAAAGTCCAATTTCAATTTGTGAATTTTTATATCCATTACTACAAGGCTATGATAGCGTTGCATTAAAAAGCGATATTGAAATGGGAGGAACTGACCAAAAGTTTAACCTTCTAATGGGAAGAACATTACAAAGAACCTACAATACAAATAAAGAACAAGCAGTTATTATGATGCCTTTATTAGTTGGACTTGATGGTGTAAATAAAATGAGTAAAAGTTTGCAAAATTATATAGGAATTAATGAAGAAGCTAATGTTATGTATGCAAAAATTCTTAGCATAAGCGATGAATTAATGAGAGTTTATTATGATTTATTATCTTTTAAAAGCACAGATTTGATTGAACAGATTTTTGATGATATTAAGGCAAATAAACTTCACCCTAAAAAGGCAAAAGAAGATTTAGCATTAGAATTATGTGAAAGATTTTGTGGTAGTAAAGCAGCACAAGATGCAAAAAAAGAATTTGATAATATCCATAGTAACAATGCTTTGCCAAGCGATATTGCTGAATTTAGCTTTAATGAAAATGAAGTTTGGATTGTAAAAGCTATGCAAGAATGTAATTTAGTTAGCAGCGGTAGCGAAGCAAGAAGAATGATTTTAGCAGGAAGTGTTAAAGTTAATCAACAAAAGATTAATGATGAGCAATTAAAATTACAACAAGGTGAATATATTTTACAAATTGGTAAAAGAAAATTCGCAAAAATTATTATAAAAGGATAAAAATGAGCTTACCTTCATTAAAAATAAAAGATTTTACTTTAGAAGTGCCTATCTTTCAAGGCGGAATGGGGCTTGGAATTAGTTGGGATAAATTAGCAGGAAATGTTAGTTTAAATGGTGCTTTAGGAATTATTTCATCAGTTGGAACGGGTTTTTATGAAAATAGAGCACATATTAATAAAGAGTTAAATGGTAAGCCTTATGGAAGTGAAAATTTTTATAGTACAAAGGGATTAAAAGCAGTTATTAATAATGCAAGAAAAATTTGCAAAGATGCTCCACTTGGCTGTAATATTATGCACGCAAGTAATGAATATGCAAGAATAGTAAAAGATGCTTGTGAAGCAGGTTTTAATGCTATTATTAGTGGTGCTGGTTTGCCAACGAATTTACCTGAATTTACAAAAGACTTTCCAAATGTAGCTTTAATTCCTATTGTTTCATCTGCAAAGGCCTTAAGAATAATTTGTAAAAGATGGACTCAAAGATACAACCGCTTACCTGATGCAGTGGTGCTTGAAGGTCCAAAAAGTGGTGGTCATCAAGGTTTTACTTATGAGCAATGTTTTAATGAAGCATATCAATTAGAAAGTTTAATTCCACAAGTAAAAGAAGAAATAAAACAATGGGGAGACTTTCCATTGATTGCAGCAGGTGGAATTTGGGATCATAAAGATATTTTAAATGCTATGAAACTTGGTGCAAATGGTGTGCAAATGGGTACTCGTTTTATAGGTACATTTGAATGCGATGCTGCACCTGAGTTTAAACAAGTATTGCTTGATGCTAAAAAAGAAGATATTGAGCTATTAAAAAGCCCAGTTGGTTATCCTGCAAGGGGTATAAAAACTAATCTTCAAAAGATGATAGAGCAAGGTAATGCTCCTAAAATTTCTTGTGTTGCAAATTGTGTTGCACCTTGTCAGCGTGGAATTGAAGCTAAAAAAGTTGGCTATTGTATTGCTGAAAGACTTTATGATGCTTATAGTGGAAAAACAGAAAGCGGCTTATTCTTTACTGGTGCAAATGGCTATAGATTAGATAAATTAATAAGTGTAAAAGAATTAATCAATAAGCTTGTAAATGATGAATAAAATTATAATTTTATTTTTTTGTTTGATTTGTTTATTTGCTAATGATTTTAAGGAATTTGATGAGAAATTCTTTTCCTTAAATAAAAATGAGCAGCTAGCCTTACATCAAAAGATGAAAGCTGCTTATATTAAAAGCATTATTAGTGATAATAAAGAAGATAAAATTCAAGCATTAAAAAGAATTATAATTAGTTCAAAAAAATTATCTTTAAGCTATGCAGGTTATGAAAAAGAACTAAATCAATTAGGTGTTAAAGATATCTCAATTAATACTTTAAAAGATAGTGTTAAAATAAAAAAAGAAGATAAAGAAAAGCAAAATACAGCAAGTACGCAAAATAAAATTATAAAAAATGCTAGTAATATCAACAATGAAAATAAGGCTAAAGTAGTAAAAAAACAAGAAAAAACACAAGAAAGCATAAAACAAAAAACATACATAAGCTCGGTTTTAAAATATCAAAACAAAGAAAAAATAGGAGTAATGTTAAAAACCAATTCTAAATTAGAAGAAGAAATAAAAGAAAGTAAATTTAAGAATATGGATATATTTAATTTTACTGCTGTTTTAGATACAAAAAAAAGCTCTTTTAAGCTTGATGAATGTGATGTTAGCGTATCGCAGTTTAATCCAAGTACAGCAAGAGTTGTCTTTACAAACGCAAAAGAAAAAATTAATTATGAAGTAAATAATAATTCTATTATTTTTTATTATATAAAAAACACAAAAACAAGCACTAGCACACAAGCAAGTAATGTAGTAAAAACAAAACAAGTAAAAAGCAAAGAAAGTATTAGCAAACAAGTAAAATTAAATAAAATTAGCCCTACAAGTGATTATATTTTGCTAACTTTTTCAGATGAACTAACAGATATTAGCAATAAGGCTAATTATATTGATATAAAAGCTAGTAGTGCTTTTAAGAAAAATACTTTTAATGTAAGTAATAATAAAATTAGTATTTATAATCTAAATAAAGACACAATAAGAATAATAAATAATTCTAAACAAAATTTAGATTACGAACTTAGCGAAAATACAATGAAAATCTATGTAAAAAATAATGATTTATTTAAAAAGAATTTTTTAATAGCTATTGATGCAGGGCATGGCGGTAAAGATAGTGGTGCTAGTGCAAATAAACTACTTGAAAAAAATATTACTTTAGCAATAGCAAAGCAACTAGCAAGAGAACTTAGCAATAATGGTTATAGGGTTTTTTTAACAAGAAGTGATGATACTTACATAGGTCTTAGACAAAGAACAAAACTAGCCAATGATAAAAAAAGCGATTTATTTATAAGCATACACGCAAATTCTCTTGCTGATAAAAGCAAATATAATAGTGTTTATGGGATTGAGACTTATTTTTTATCTCCTGCAAGAAGTGAAAGGAGTAAAAATGCTGCTGCTATTGAAAATAAAAGTGATGTAGAAGAGATGAATTATTTTTCTAAACAAACATTTTTAAATTTTTTAAATAGAGAAAAGATTATTTCTTCAAATAAACTTGCAATTGATATTCAAGGCGGTATTTTAAGTGCAATTCCAAAAAGCTACAAGGCAAAAGATGGTGGGGTAAAGGAAGCTCCGTTTTGGGTTTTGGTTGGTGCTTTAATGCCTGCTGTTTTAATTGAAGTTGGTTATATAACTCATCCAGTTGAAGGTAAAAATATAGCTAATCCTACATATCAGCAATACATTGTAAAAGGTATTGTAAATGGAATTAATAATTATTTTGAGAAAAATAAGTTTTAATTTTATTTATAATACAGCAAATTATTACGCAAATACTAGCAGCAAAAAATATTATTAAAGAATTAGCATCAAAAAAGAAATTAAATATGATTTCTCTTGGAGAAAAAGCATAACAAACAAAACAAAATAAATATAATATTGCAATTTTCTTGCTAACAAAATATGTAAAAACTATAAGCGTGTTTATAATAAGTAATGAATTAATAGTGCTTTGATAATAAATGTTAATTGGAATTAAATTTAAAAAGGCAAAAAAGAATAAAAGATTAATTAGAAAAATAAAGAATATTTCTTTTTTTACATAAAATTTTTTGCAAAAAGTTAGAATGATTAAATTAAGCAAACTAAATAAACTCATATTTCCTAAAAATGAAAGTAAAAAATCATTAATACTTAAGCTAAAATTAAAAAATAATTTTATATTGAAAAATACTAAGAAAAATATCATTATTATTAATTTAGATTTATAAGTTTTAAAAAATATAGAAAAAATAAAAGAAAATAAAAAACTATAAACAAAGTGATGTGATAACATTATTTATCCTTGATAAAATAAGAAAATGGTATTGCTTTAAAAATTATATATTTTCTATCTTTTGTATAGGAAATATACACCATTTCATTATCATAATCTACATAATTTGAAGGGTAAGAAACCTCTCCTTTTTCTAGCAATGTGTAATCTATTGTGCTTATTTTTTTAAATTCATTATCATTTAACTCGTATAAATTTAATTTTTCTCTGCTATTTTCAGCACCTTTATTATTAATTAAAAAGATTTTATTGTTTATTTCAAAAAGATTTAGCGAATCATCATTATTTTCTAAGTTTGTAGTAATGATTTTTTTATAGTTAAAGCTATTATCACATTTTTGTAGTTTTAATTTATTATTTTCATTGTGAGAATTTCTAAATGCAATCAAACAATTTGTATCATTTATAGCAACTAAGGCAGGTTGAAGTAGATTGTAAAAATTATTAATTAAAGATATATCAAGCAAATTCGCATTTTCATCAAAAAGTAAATTGATAGGAAATTTTTTAGCTAACTCGTGGTAAATAGGCAAAATAAATCCATTTTCTTTGTTAGTAAATTGAATAATACTAGCCTTAGTTCTTATTAGGTTTGATAGGTTAGCAAAGGGAGATAAAATTAATTTATTTTTATATTTTAACTTTAAATTCTCATCAATTTCATATAAATAAATTTTAGAAGTAGACCAGCCACCAATGCTAACTCCGACTACAAATAAATATACTTTATTATTTATTTTTACAAAAAGTGGATTACCTAATTTTTTAATATATTCATAACTATCTTGCATAAGCTTGTATCTATCTAGTAATAAAATAGCTTTAGAACTTGAAAAATTTTGTATTTTGTTAGCATAAATAGCTACATCTTGAGCACCTTCACGACTACCTGCAAAATAAGCAACAATAATATTATTTTTTATTTTTACTATAGTTGAAGAATGAACGCTTTTGCTTTGTTTTGGTGTATTTAAGTATAAATTATATTGAGTAGTTGTTTGATTGATGATTTGATTATTATTAATTTTAAAATGAAAGTTATCTTTTTTTATATTGTTAAAGAAAAAAAGAATATTTATTAAAAACAAGGTGATTATAAAATACATTTACAACTACCTTGTATTGTCATTTAACACCTTTTGCATCATTTCTTTTGCTTCTTCAATATCATTGGTAGGCGGTAAAATTATTATTTTTAATGTTTTAAAAAAAGATATTTTGATTTTTTTGCTATCTAAAATCTCTTTAGCTCCAATTAAAACTATAGGCTGAAAAGAAATGTTTAATTTTTCAGCAATTTTACTTGCACCACTTTTAAATCTTAATAAATTATAAGTATCGTTTCTTGTACCTTCAGGAAAGATTGAAATAACTCTGTTATCTTCAAGTCTTTCTTTAGCTTGTTTTATAACATTTACAAAGTCTCTTGCATTTGCTCTATCAATAGAAATCATTTTAGGTTTTTTAATTATTTGCCCATAAAAAAATAAATCTCCAATTTGTTTTTTAGCAATCCAACATAAATTTTTAGGATACACATCTTCAAGTGCAATAATATCAAGCATAGAGCGGTGATTTAATATAATCATTTTAGTATCTTCACTAAATTCACCTATAATTTCAATTTTGTAAAAACAAATTTTTCTTATAAATTTCGCCCAAGTTTTTCTAATTTGCCAATTTTTTTGAGGGAAGATATAAAATAAAATAATTACTACAGCAATGCTAATAGCAATAATTAGAGCATAAAAAAAAGTAATGATTTTATTTAAGATATTCATTTTTTACCCACCCAATTTTATTTTCATCAAAAAGTATTTTACTAAATTCTTTTTGCTCAAGCAATACTTCTACTTTTTTTTCTATTGTATTTTCATAAAAAATAGTTGAGTTTTCAATAGGTAAAATACTAATAATAGCCCCTGCTTTTAATAACCTATTATCATTAAAATTAAAGCCAAAAAAGCCATAAATAATTGCACAAAAAGCAAAAATTCCTAAAAAATAAAATCTTTTAAAAATTAAAATTACTAGCAAACATAAAACAGCAAAGCATAAAGCTGCAATCTGTAAATAAAAATCAAATTGCTTATTTATAGGATTAATATCGCTTTGCGTACTTATTTGCGCATTATCTAAGATAATATTATTTTCTAATAGTATAAAATCATTTTTATTTAAATCAAAATAAGAAAACACAATTTTTTTACTATCTTTTGAAAGTAAAAGAGAAATAGAGCAGGCGTTATTTTCATAATCATTATTTTGATTACTTATTTTTTGTTCTAAAACTTTATTTAGCGAAAAAGTAGATAAATTAGCTAATTTAGCACTTGCATCAAAGCTACAAATTATTTTTTCATTATCATACTCAGCGCATTTTAAATTAGATATTTTTAAATCACTTGCAACTACAAACGAATAATCTTTATCAAAAGGAATTTGCTTAATTTTAAGCCTTGGTAAAATTATGCTTGAATTTGCTATTACATCATTATTTCTTAACAATAAAACTTCTAAATTTCCAAGCTTTGCATTTATATTTTGTGCTTGTAAATATATTCTTGCTGAATATTGACCATTCTTTGCATTTACTTGTATTTTTTTATTTAAAACATTTATTGCAGACATAGAATTTAATTTTATTTGTGCATTATAATTGGTTGTAGAATTGCTTTTTATATCTACATCAATATAAAAAAGCTCTCCTACATAAACATCATTTTTGCTAAAAGTACTTGAAATTGCTAATTCTACTTTATTTAAAATAGAATCTCTTTCATCATAAACGCTAACTTCATCGCTTTGCGAAAGGTTATTATAAACTTGTGCGTCCTGATTGCTTAATACTTCTTGAGAATAAAGAGCATTGAGCAAAAAGAAGACGCAAAATATTATTTGTTTCAAGTTTATCCTTTAATCTTCAGCACTTTTAACACATCAATAGCGGTTTTTAGCTGAATATCGTTATTAATATTTTCAAGTGTAATTGTATTTTTTTCATCAGTTTTTTTAACATTTTTATTATCTATTTTTATTAACTCATTTTCTAAATGTTTTTTAAGCTCACTTTCTTTTAAGCTAAATTCATTGCTTGTAGTATTAACCTTGCCAGGAAAAACTTCAATATCAGGAGTAATACCAACAGCCTGAATAGTACGCCCACTTGGTAGGTAGTATTTTGCTATTGTTAGCTTTAGTGCTTCTTTGTTATTGATTTCTTTAATCATTTGAACACTACCCTTACCAAAGGTTTTTTCTCCAACAATAACTGCTCTTTTTGTATCTTGTAAAGCTCCGCTTACAATTTCACTAGCACTTGCACTCCCGCCATTTACCAATACAGCAATAGGAATTTTAGTATTTAACGCAGCTTGTTTTAACGCTAAAGTATCAATTTTTGCCTTTTCATCTCTTCCTTTTTGTGTTACTAAAACACCTTTATCAATAAATAAATTTAATAAATCAGTAGCTTGATTTAATAATCCTCCTGGATTATTTCTTAAATCTAAAACAATGCCGCTAGCTTTAGGATTTTCTTTTAAAGCTTTTTTTACTTCGCTAACAACATTTTTATCAAAAGAGCTAATTCTTATATATAAGTCATTTGAATCTTGTATTTTTTTAGTATATACACTTTGAACCTTTATTATATCTCTTGTTATATTAAATACAATAGGTTTTTTTTCTCCTGCTCTATAAATTGTAATATTTATTTTTGTTTTTGGCTTTCCACGCATTTTTGAAACAGCATCATCTAAGCTCATTCCTAAAGTGCTTTCATCTTCAATTTTTAAAATTACATCACCAGCTTTAATTCCAGCTAAATCAGCAGGTGTGCCTTCAATTGGAGCAATAATTGTAAGAGCGTTATCTTTTAAACCAAGAGTTATTCCTAGTCCGCCAAATTCTCCATTTGTGCTTTCTTGCAGAGATTTAAAAGATTTTTCATTTAAAAATGCTGAGTGCGCATCAAGATTGCTTAATAAACCTTCTAAAGATTTATCAACTAAGTCATTTATACTAATTTCATCAACATAATTTGCTTGTATCATTCTAAAAGTTTGTATTAATTTTGAAAGTGCTTTTTTTTCTTCTTCAGCACTATTTGTATTTTGTGCAAAAAGCACATTTGCAAGCAATAAAGAAGCGATTATTTTTTTCACATTAACTCCAGTATTTAATTTATAAAAATTGCGATTTTATCAAGCTTTAGTAAAAATTTAGTTTATTATTTTTTAGCACTTTTATACTTTAAGTGATAATTTAAAAAAAATACTTGACATTAACTCACTAAAGTCTTATAATTTTTACATATACAAAAATTAAAGGAGATAAAATGAATATTCAAGATAAATTAACAAATCAATTTAGCAATACATTAAATCAAGCAGTTTCTTTAGCAGTTTTTAATAAAAATTCAACCTTAGAAACAATGCACATTTTATGGGCTATTGCTAGCGATTCAAGTTCAATTTTAGTACAAATTTTTAATAAACTTTCAATAAATAAAGAAGCGATTTTGCTACATTTAAAATCAAGAGCAAATAATCTTGTTAAAAGTGAAAGTGCAAATGCAGCAAATATAAAATTAAGCAACGAGTGTTTAACGAGTATTGAAAAGGCTTTAGGTTTTGCGCTTAGCAAAGGAGATAGCTTTTTAGCAGTTGATATGTGGCTTTTAAGCGAATGCGAAAAGAATGGAATTTGCAATGAATTAAAAGATTTTATAGATTTATTGGTTTTAAAAAGTGAACTTTTAGCTTTAAGAGGAGATGAAAAAATTACTCAAAAAGAACAAGATTTAAAAGATAATAAAGAGCTTAGTGAATATTGTACAAATTTAGTTGAACTTGCAAAAGCACAAAAGCTTGATCCAATTACAGGAAGAGATGAAGAATTAAATCGCTTAATGCAAATTCTAATTAGAAAAAGTAAAAATAACCCTATTTTGCTAGGCGAACCAGGTGTTGGAAAAACTGCTATAGTTGAAGCTCTTGCACAAGCAATTGCTGATAATAAAGTGCCATCTTCATTGGCAAATAAGCAAATTTTTATGCTTGATTTAGCAAGATTAGTTGCAGGAGCGCAGTATCGTGGTGATTTTGAAAAAAGACTTACAAATATAATAAAAATTGTAAAAGAAAATCCAAATTATATTATGTTTATTGATGAAATTCACACTATTTTAGGAGCTGGAAATAGTGAAGGCGGAATGGATGCAGCAAATATTTTAAAACCTGCTTTAAGCAGAGGTGAATTTAAAACAATAGGTGCTACAACCTTAAAAGAATATAAAAAATATTTTGAAAAAGATGCAGCTATGCAACGCCGCTTTCAACCTATTATAGTTGATGAACCTAGTGTAAATAATGCAATATCAATGATGAGAGGTTTAAAAGAAAGATTATGCGCACATCATAATATTAATATTACAGACAGTGCCTTAGTAGCAGCTGTTAAGCTAAGTGATAGATATATTCAAGGTAGATTTTTGCCAGATAAAGCAATAGATTTAATTGATGAAGCAGCAGCGGAACTTAAAATGCAAATTGAAAGTGAGCCAAATGCTTTAAGAAATATAAAAAATCTAATAACAAATTTAAAGGTAGAAAAAGAAGCGCTTTTAATGGAGAATAACGAAAAAAATAAAGAAAGATTGCAAGAAATTGATAAAGAATTAAGCAATGCTTTAGAAGAAGAAATTAAGTTAAAAAGCAAATACGATAATGAGCAAAAAACCTTTAATGAAATTTCTAAAATAATGAATGAGATTGCTAATTTAAAAAATGAAGCAAATATAGCAAAAAGCAAGGGAGATTATCAAAAAGCAGGGGAAATTGAGTATGGCAAAATTCCACAAAGCGAAAAAGCCTTAGAAAAAGCAAAAGAAAGTTGGCAAGAATTAAGCAGTAGTGGAACCTTACTTAAAAATGAAGTTGATGAAGAGCAAATCGCATTAATTCTTGCAAAAATGACAGGTATTAAAGTAAATAAATTACTAAGTGCTGAAAAAGATAAATATTTAAATCTTGCTAATAATTTAAAACAAAGTGTAGTTGGTCAAGATGAAGCTATTAAGGCGTTAAGTTCAGCAATTTGTACAAATAAAGCTGGTTTAAATGATAAAAATCGTCCTATTGGTAGCTTTTTATTTTTAGGTCCAACTGGGGTTGGAAAAACCCAAATAGCAAAAGAATTAGCAAAAGAACTATTTGATGATGAAAAAGCATTGATTAGATTTGATATGAATGAATTTGCAGAAAGTTATAGAGTATCAAATTTAATAGGTTCAGCGGTTGGCTATGTTGGCAGTGATGAAGGCGGGCAGCTTACTGAAGCTGTGAAAAATCGCCCTTATTGTGTTTTATTATTTGATGAAATTGAAAAAGCACATCCTGATATTTTTAATATATTTTTAAATATGCTTGATGAGGGGCATTTAATTGATAATAAAGGTTTTAAGGTTAGTTTTAAAAACTGTATTATTATTTTTACAAGTAATATTGGTGCAAGTAAATTAAGCGAAATTAGTGATTATAAAGAAAGATTAAAGGCGACTAATTTAGAATTATTAAAATACTTTAAGCCTGAATTTATAAATAGATTAGATGAAGTTGTTAATTTTAATGCAATTAATGAAGAGATGGCAAAAGAAATTTTAGAAATCTTGTTAAATAAAACAAAGCAAAAGCTAAAAGAACTTACTCTTAAATTAGAGCTTAGCGAGGTAGCAAAAAATGAATTACTAAAAATTGGTTTTTCTAAAGAATATGGGGCTAGGGCTTTAAAAAGAATTATTTATCAAGAAGTTGAATGTAAATTAAGTGAGTATATTTTAAAAGGCGAGTATAAAGATAAAGCCTTTGTTGATTTTAAAAACGATGAATTTATTTTTACTTTTTAGAAAAAATATTTAAAATTATTTAGCTAACATTTATTTAATTATTTAAAATAAATATTTTATAAAAGGAAGAAAATGTTAGCTATAATTTTTATAAATTTATATTTTGTTTTTTGTTTTTTCATTTTTAGAATACTTGCTTTAAAAAATCTTGTAAATTTAAATGATATACTTTTTTATAAATATGATTTGTTTATGTTTTTTAAGCATTCTTTATTGTACGATTTTAGAGCAGTTTTTATTTCTTTTGCACCTTTAATTATATTTAAATATTTAAGATATTTTTCTGATAAGTTTTTTAGAATTTTAAGCTTATTTTATACTTTTATAATTTCATTTTTACTATCAATTTTTGCAGTACTTGGATATTATTATTATGAAGCTTACAAGAGCAAGGTTGATATTTTTATTTTCAATGCAATCAATGATGATAAGGCAGCTTTATTTGAAATTATTATTAATAATTATCCTTTTTTTACTATGTTATTTTTAACTTTTGCAAATGCTGTTTTTATTACATACTTTTTTTATAAAATTAATACATTAAGATTGTTTAAAATAAACAAAAAATTCATTATTTTTATTTTGAATTTATTATTTTTATTTGTTTATTTTTTAGCTTGTCGTGGTTCTATAAATACTTTTCCGCTAAAGGAAGCTGATTTAAATTTTTCTAAGTTTAGTGCATTTAATAACCTTAGCGCTAATCCTGCATTAGCTTTTACTTGGGCATATAAGCATTACAAAAATCAAAGTAAGTTTTATAATATTAATTTTGAAGATTTAAATAAAGAATATAAAAATATCTTTGATGAAGATATTATAAAAAGCACTAAAAAAGATGAGTTTTTAGAGCAAAATAAAGCACATGTTGTTTTTAATTTAATGGAAAGCTTTGGTATAAATATGCTTAGTTTGCACGATGATAAGCACGATTTATTAGGCTCTTTAAAAGAACATTTTAAACAAGATTTTGTTTTTACAAGATTTTTATCTTCGCATAATGGCACAGCACCATCATTTAGTGGTTTGTATTTGCTTAGCCCTTATTCTAATTTATTTTTCTCTAGCAAAAAAAGCAAAAAACTTAGTTATACGGTTTTTGATGTTTATAAAAAAGCAGGTTATAAAATTATTTTTATAACTAGTGCAAATTCCGCTTGGCAAAATTTAAGTGAATATTTAAAAGTTCAAGGCGTTGATGAACTTTATGATATGAGTGATTTTTTACTAAAATATCCTAAAGCAAAAGAGAGTTTAAATGCTTATGGAGTTGCTGATGAGTTTATGTATAAACAAGCTTATGAACTTTTAAGCAAGGCTAAAGAACCATTGTTTATTGCTATGCTTAGCATATCTAATCATCCTTCATTTAAAATTCCTACAGATTTTAAAGAAAATATAAAATATGATGAGATTTTAAATAAACTAAACTCAAAAGATGATAAAGAATATTTAAAAAATTCTTTAAAAGCTTATGCTTATTCAAATGATGCTTTTGGGAAGTTTATAAGTAAAATTAAATCTAGTCCTTTAGCTGATAACACCATTATAGCAGCAAGCGGAGACCATAAAAATAGAGATATGGATGCAGCAGAAAATGATTTTTTAGCAAATGATTATGCAGTTCCTTTTTATATTTATATACCTAAAAAATATCAAAAAGATATTTATTACGATAAGCAAAGAGCTGGTTCTCATAAAGATATTTTTCCAACTTTGTATGAGCTTAGTTTAAGCGATGCAAAATATTTAAATATAGGCGGAAAAAATATGCTTTCAAAGGTAAAAAATCAAAAATTAGAATTTGGCATAAATGAGCTTTTTTATATAGATAATAATGTTTCTTTTAATAATGTAGCTAGTTTTAAGCTTGACAAGTGTGTGGGGGGGGGTAAAATAGAATTTTTACTTTGTACAAAAAATACAAAAGATTCTTATTATGATGAAAAAATAAAACAATTTAGCACTTTATACAAAAAAATATATTTTGATGAAATAAATTATCGGCTTATGGATTAATAATTAATTTTTATCTTGCTTTTAAAAAAATATATTAAAATTGTTTTTTTTAATTTTTTAAAAGGAAGAAAAATGTTTGAACAATATTCAGTGCAAAATGCACAAATGCATAGAGCAAAATTTATTTTATTTAAATTGTTATCAAGTATTTTATTTATTTGTTGCATAGCTTATTTGCTTATAAATATTGAAGAAATTTTAAAGCTTGTAAAGACATTTAATCTAACACTACTTAGTGTAAAATTATTAGCCTTACCTGTATTTTTATTGTTGTTAAGTTTTAAATATTCTTTGAGTGCAAACCACGAATACAATCGCTGGTTAGAAATCGTTGATGCTTTTGAGAAAAATAGGCAGTAATTCCTTTCAAAAAGAAAGGAATTTTAAATTATTTTAGAGCGTCTTTAGCTTTATTTACAACTTGGTTGAAAGAATTAATATCATTCATAGCCATATCAGCTAAGATTTTTCTATCAAGAACTATATTTGCTTTTCTCAATCCGTTCATAAATTGTGAATAACTGATGTTATTTAAACGGCAAGCTGCGTTAATTCTGATAATCCATAAACGACGAAAATCTCTTTTTTTGCGGCGTCTATCACGGTAAGCATATACCAAACTTCTTTCTAATTGTTCTTTTGCTTTTCTAAAGTGTTTTCTACGACCACTATAAAAGCCACTAGCTAATTTTAATAATTTTTTATGTCTTCTACGACGAACAAAACCTGTTTTTACTCTTGCCATATTGTCTCCTTTTTAAAATGGCGTTTGCTAAAAGTGCAAATCTTTCCCAAAATAGGGGGTAATTAAATGATAAAAATCAAAAACTTATTATTTCATACAAAGCATTTTTAAAACACGGCTTTCATTTGTTGCATGAACAAATTTAGCAGTTCTTAAATCACGCATTCTTTTACTAGGCTTTTTAGTCAAAATATGACTTCTATATGCTGAACCACGCTTAATTTTGTTTTTACCAACCTTAAAACGCTTAACAGCACTTTTTACGCTCTTCATTTTAGGCATATGCTATCCTTTCTAATTAAAATAAAAAAGCATTCATTTTACAATAAAATGCTTATATAAAGCTTATTTTTGAACTAAGCTTAGAAAAAATTAATAATAGTGTAGAAATTATTAGCATAAAAATTATTGAAAGATTAAAATTAGAACTTAAATCTTTTAAATAACCAAAAATTATAGGTCCAATAGCTGCTATTAAATAACCAAAACTTTGTGCCATTGAACTAAGATATATTGTACTTTGCACATCTTTTGTTTTGCTTGCTATCATACTTAAAGCAACAGCAAAAATTCCTCCAACAGGAATAGAAAATAAAATAGCACTTAATCCTAATAAAAATAAATTAGAACTAAAAAGACAAAGCGTAAAAGCAATAATATTACAAAAACATACAAGACTTAAAAATAAAGATTGATTTTTGCTTTTGTTTGCAAATAAAGGAACATAATAAGCTGAAAATAAAGCAACAAATTGAAAAATTAATGTTAATAAAGTTGCATACTGGCTTGAATGTAATTTATATTCTAAAATAGATGGATAAAAGGAAATAACTGTATAAAATACGCAACTTTGCAAACCCATAAATAGTGTTATTATCCAAGCTTTTTTATTTTTAAAGATTGAAAGAAAATTAGAATTTTGCTTTTTATCATACTTTCTTTTTAATCTATTATTTTTTATAAAAGGTAAAAACACAATAAAAGCAGCAATGGTAAAAATTATCCAAAACACAAGCACACCTTTTACTTTTATTAATGTAAGCAGATAGTATCCAAAAACCCCAATTAAACTTGAAATACTTAAAAATAATCCATAAAGCGGCATTATTTTAGTGCTATCTTTAAATTTGCTTTTTATAAAAGATGGCATTAAAACATTTAAAATTGCAATAGCAATACCTATAAAAACACTGCCTAGCATAAGAGTATTCACATCATAAGCTATTCTTAAAAGTAAGCCCAATGCAAGAATAAATAAAGCTATAAATATTGATTTTATAGCCTGAAACAAAGGTGCAATTAGAGAAAAAATAAAAAAACAAAATAAAGGAATCGAGCTTAAAATCCCAATTTGAGTATTTGTAAGATTAAATTCTTTAATCAATTCATTAACAATAGGACCTATTGTAGTAATTGGTGCTCTTAGATTTAGTGATATAAAAATTACACACAAAATACTCAATATAAAATACTTTTTTTTCATTTTTTACGCCTTTTAAAAATAAATAAAGCTTAAGAATATAAAATTAATGTTTTGTAATTTTATAATAAGGGTAATATATGTTTGAATTAATAAGCGATTCTTTTAGACAAGCAGTAAATAAATTAAAAACTATTGATGATGAAAAAGCGTTAAAAAACGCTATGGAAACGCTAAAAAAATCACTTTTAAAGGCTGATGTTCATTTTAAGGTTACAAAGGAATTATTAACTCTTATAGAAAATGAGGTTAAGGCAAAAGGCATTGGACAAAAGCATTTTTTAGATGCTATTAAAAATAATTTAACTCAAATATTAACTCCAGAAAATAAAGTTAGCGAATTTCGTTTTAGCCCTGAGAATTTAACTTGTGTTATGATGATGGGTTTGCAAGGTGGTGGTAAAACCACAAGTACAATAAAATTGGCAAATTATCTAAAACTTAGAAAAAAGAAAGTTTTAGTAGCAGCTTGCGACTTGCAAAGACTTGCAGCAGTAGAGCAATTAAGACAACTGTGTGAGGCTAATGAAATTGATTTATTCTCAATGCAAAATGCAAGCGTACAAGAAGTTGCACAAAAAGCACTTGAACATGCACAAAAATCTATGTACGATGTATTGATAGTAGATACAGCAGGGCGTTTAGCAATAGATGAAAAATTAATGCAAGAATTATTAGAAGTAAAAAATATCATAAAACCTTTTGAAAGCTTTTATGTTGCTGATGCAATGAGTGGTCAAGAAGGTGTTAAAACCGCTGAAATATTTAATGAAAAAATAGGAATAAGCGGAGTTATTTTAAGTAAATTTGATGCTGATACTAAAGGTGGCGTTGCTTTAGGAATAGCAAAATTGCTTAAATTGCCACTTAAATTTGTTGGTATTGGAGAAAAAGTAGCAGATTTTGAAAGTTTTGTTCCTGATAGAATTGTAAGTAGGATTATGGGAGAAGGCGATTTAGCTACTCTTATTGAAAAAACTTCAGCAGTGTTTAATGAAAAAGATGCAAAAGTTTTAAGTAAAAAAATAAAAAAGGGTGAGTTTAATTTTGATGATTTTTTAAATCAGCTTGAAAGTGTTAAAAAATTAGGTAATTTAGGTTCTTTAGTTGGTATGATTCCAGGTATGAGTCAGGTTGCAAATAAAGTAAAGGACTTAGACTTAGATAGCTCAAAAGAAATGATACATATTAAAGCTATGATTTCTTCAATGACACTTAAAGAAAGACAAAACCCAAGCCTATTAAATAATTCAAGAAAACAAAGAATTGCAAAGGGTGCAGGGCTTGACCAGATGCAAGTGAATAGATTTTTAAAGCAATTTGATAATGCTTCAAAAATTGCAAAAAAGTTATCAAAAAGCGGTATGAAGGGGCTTGGTGGAATGCTAAATCAAACAAATTTTCCTAAAATTTAGGAATTTTTGTTATATTTAAGCCTTTTTAAAGCTTTTTTATAGACAATTTTTTGTTTATAAAAAAATTTTAATTTTTAAGGAGAAAAAATGACAGTTGTAAGACTTACAAGAATGGGAAGAAAGAAAAAACCTTTTTATCGCATCGTTGTAACAGATAGCCGCAAAAGAAGAGATGGTGGTTGGATTGAAAGTATTGGATATTATAATCCTATGGTTGAGCCAGAAGTTATAAAATTTGATGCTGAGCGTTTAGCTTATTGGAAAAGTGTTGGTGCTAAACTTAGCGAGCGTGTAGCAAGACTTACAAAATAATGCTTGAAGATTTTTTATTAAGTTACGCGCAAGCAATTTCACAAAAGCCAGAGCTATTAGAGTTATCTTCTAATAGTCCTAGTGCTAATGTTGTGATAATTGATATGCTTGCAAACAAAGGAGATGCAGGCAAGATTATTGGTAAAAGTGGCAAGGTAATTAATGCTATTAAAAATTTATCTACAAATAAACATAGTGATAAAACAAATTATCAAATTACGGTAAAAGCAATTGGATAATTTAGTTTTTGTAGCAAAGATAGGTAAAACTCACGGTTTGCTAGGTTATTTAAAATTACATAATAAAAGCGATTTTTACGAACAATTTAAAGCTAATAAAATTTTTTACAATAATAAAGCTGAGAAATTTATTATTAAACATTTTGATAGTGTAAATTCTTTAGTACAGTTTGTTGGTTATGAAGATATAAATAGTGCAAAGAATTTAGTGAATATGCAGCTTTATTCAACTATAGAAGATAGTAGAAAATTAAAATTAAAAAAAGATGAATTTTTTTATTTTGATATTATAGGTAAAGAAATTATAGAAAACAGTGAAAGTTTAGGCATTGTTACAGATATCTTAGAAGTTGGAAGTACATATTTGTTTTTAGTAAATACAAATAGTAATTTAGAAGGGTTGGCAAAAGAATTTTACATACCTTATAATGATAATTTTATTGATAAAATTGATGATAAAATTTATGTAAAAAATTCTAAAATGCTTTTAGAAAGTTTATGAAATTTAATTTTATTACTTTATTTCCTGAACTAATTAGCCCATATTTTAATGCTAGCATTTTAAAAAATGCAATAAATAATAATTTGCTTGAAATTCATTGTGATAATCCAAGAGAATATAGTTTAAACAAACACAAAAAAGTAGATGATTATAAAATAGGTGGCGGCGCTGGAATGCTTATGAGCGCTCAACCTTTGTTTGATTGTTTAAAAAACTATAAAAATTCTCATATTATTTTTTTATCTCCAGTTGCTAAAAGTTTTAAGCAAATTGATGCTAAAAGACTAGCATTAAAAGATGAAATTACCTTTGTATGTGGTAGATATGAAGGTATAGATGAAAGAGTTATAGAATATTTTGCCAATGAAGTTTTTAGCATAGGAGATTATATTTTAACAGGTGGAGAATTAGCAGCTTTATGCTTGTGTGATTCAATAGCAAGAAATATCCCTAATGTAATTAAACAAGAAAGTTTGATTGAAGAAAGCTTTGAAGATGATTTTTTAGAAGCACCTGCATTTACTAAGCCTTTTGAATTTGAATTTAAAGAAAAAAGAAAAAAATTTTATTCAATTTCAAGTTTGATTAAGGGTAATCACGCTAAAATAAAAATTTTAAAAAATCAATTATCACTTTGCAAATGTAAATTTCATAGACCTGATTTACTTGCAAAATCATCAAATTTTAAGGATATATAATGAGAAATAAATATATAGAGCAGTTTGAACAAAGTCAAATTAATGCTAAAGAAGTTCCTGATTTTCGTGCTGGAGATACGCTAAAATTAGCTATTCACATTAAAGAAGGTGATAAATCAAGAATTCAAAATTTTGAAGGCATCTGTATTGCTCGCCGTGGTAGCGGAGTTGGTGAAACTTTTATGGTTCGCAAAATAGGAGCAAATGGTGTTGGAGTTGAGAGAATTTTTCCAATTTATTCAGATAGCTTAGAAAGTATTACAGTTGTAAGAAAAGGTAAGGTAAGAAGAGCTAGATTATTCTACATAAGAAAATTAAGAGGCAAAGCTGCTAGAATTAGAGAATTAAAAAAATAATCCTTGAAACATAAAACTACTTTTTTATGTAGTTTTATGATTTTTATTTTCTTTTTTTAGCTATTCAAAATAATTTTTAATCTTTTTATTATATATTACACTTTTTTAAGTTGTAAATTAACAAGGATAAGCAATGATGGATGTAACTCAAATTCAAAAAATTTTACCACATAGGTATCCTTTTTTATTGGTTGATAAAATTACAGAAATTAATAAAGAAGAAGGTGTTATTATAGGATATAAAAATATTAGTATTAGCGATAATGTATTTGTAGGACATTTTCCAGACCATCCTATTTACCCAGGTGTTTTAATTTTAGAAGGTATGGCTCAAACAGGTGGAGTGTTGGCTTTTGAATCAATGGATGATAAGGTTAATCCTAGTGAGAAAGTTGTGTATTTTACAGGTATTGATGAGGTTAAATTTAAAAATCCAGTAAAACCAGGTGATAGACTTGAATACAAAATGTGTGTTGAAAAAAATCGTGGAGCATTATGGATTTTTAGAGGCGAAGCTTATGTTGATGGTGTTTTATGCACTCAAGCTTTATTGAAAGCTATGATAGTAGATAAATAATGATTAGTCCTTTAGCGGTTGTTGAACAAGGTGCAATTATTGGAAAAAATACAGTAATTGAAGCCTTTGCCTATATTGGTAAAAATGTTGTAATTGGAGATGATTGCCTTATAAAAAGTGGTGCTAAAATAGTTGGAAATACCAAAATAGGTAATAAGTGTAAAATCTTTTCTTATGCTATTTTAGGTGATATTCCGCAAGATATTTCTTATACAAATGATGATTTTTCAGGATTAATAATTGGTGATAATGCTACCATTAGAGAATTTTGTACTATTAATTCAGGTACTAAAAAAGGCGATGGATATACAAGAATAGGCAATAATGCTTTTATTATGGCTTATGTGCATATTGCACATGATTGTAATATTGCTAATAATGTTATTTTTGCAAATAATGTTACTCTTGCAGGACATGTTGAAGTCGGTGATTATAGCGTTATAGGTGGTTTAACACCTGTTCATCAATTTGTTAAAATAGGCAGGTATTGTATGTTGGCTGGAGCTTCAGCTTTATCTCAGGATTTACCACATTTTTGTCTTGCAGAAGGTAATAGAGCTTATGTAAGAAGTTTAAATCTAGTTGGCTTAAGAAGACATTTTTCAAAAGATGATTTAGATATCTTAAAACAAGCTTTTAATGAGCTATTTAGAAATAAAAAAAGCACCCCTTCACAAAGTGCTAAAGAATTAATTAATGTAAGTAAAAATCAAAATATTATTGATTTGTGTGATTTTATAATTAATACAAAAAGAGGAATACCAACTAAAGAGGATAAAGATGAGATGTAGTTTTTGTGGAACTGAATATAAACAAGCGATTTTTACAGCACCAAATGAGAGTGATATTAGTATATGCCCTCATTGTGTTTATTCAATATATAATCTTTATGATTTTGATGAGCTTGTTAACCAAAATAAATCAAATGTAGAATTTCATATTGATGATTTTTCTTCTAAGCAGCTTAAAGAGCATTTAGATAAATATGTAATTGGTCAAGATAAGGCAAAAAAAGTTTTAAGTGTTAGCGTTCATAATCATTATAAAAGATTAAGCACAAACACAATAGATGAAAACGATGTTGAGCTATCTAAATCAAATGTTTTATTAGTTGGTCCAACAGGAAGCGGTAAAACTCTTTTGGCACAGACTATGGCAAAGGCTTTAGATGTACCAATAGCAATATGTGATGCTACTTCTTTAACCGAAGCAGGTTATGTAGGTGAAGATGTTGAAAATATTTTAACAAGACTTTTACAAGCTGCTGATTATGATTTAAAAAAAGCTGAATGCGGAATAGTTTTTATTGATGAAATTGACAAAATTGCAAGAAAGGGTGAAAATCGCTCAATTACAAGAGATGTAAGTGGCGAAGGCGTACAGCAGGCTTTATTAAAAATAATAGAAGGTAGTTTAGTAAATGTACCACCAAAGGGTGGTAGAAAGCATCCAAATCAAGAATTTATTCAAATTGATACTACAAATATTTTATTTATTTGCGGTGGTGCCTTTGATGGTATTGAAGAAATTTTAAAAAATAAACAAGGTGAAAATGTAATTGGTTTTGATACAAATACAAATAAACTTGATGAAAAAGAATTATTTTCTAATATAGAACCTGAAGATTTAGTTAAATTTGGATTAATACCAGAATTAGTAGGCAGATTACATGCCATTGCTAATTTAAATGAAATTAAAGAAGAAGAAATGGTGTTAATTTTAACTCAACCAAAAAATGCAATCATTAAGCAATATCAAAAAATGTTTGAAATTGATGGTGTTAAATTAACTTTTAACGATGACGCTTTAAGAAAAATTGCAAATTTAGCGATAGAAAGAAAAACAGGCGCAAGAGGTTTAAGAGGTATTTTAGAGTCTTTATTGCTTGATTTAATGTTTGAATTAGACAAGTATAAAGATTATGAAATAATAATTACAAAGGAATTTGTAGAAAATACAGGCAAGGCTATTTTTATAAAAGATAAAGGAAAAAAATGATTTTAGATCACATTGTAGGTTTATTTTCAATTGATATGGGGATTGACTTAGGAACCGCAAATACATTAGTAATGGTAAAAGGAAAAAGTGTTGTAATTAACGAGCCAAGTGTGGTTGCGATACAGTACACAAAATATGGAAAAAATAAAATTCTAGCAGTTGGTAAAGATGCAAAAGAAATGCTTGGTAAAACCCCAAGCGATATACAAGCGATTCGTCCAATGAGAGATGGTGTTATTGCTGATTTTGATATGACTGAAAAAATGATTAGATATTTTATTGAAAAAACTCACCGTAGAAAAAGTTTTTTACGCCCAAGAATAGTTATATCAGTACCTTATGGTTTAACTCAAGTAGAAAGAAAGGCAGTAAAAGAAAGTGCTTTAAGTGCTGGAGCTAGAGAAGTGTTTTTAATTGAAGAGCCTATGGCTGCTGCTATTGGTGCAAATCTTCCTGTGCAAGAGCCAGTAGGTTCTTTAGTAGTTGATATTGGTGGTGGAACTACTGAAATAGGTGTTATTACATTAGGAGGATTACACACTGCAAAAAGCATTAGGACAGCAGGTGATAAGCTAGATAATGCAATTATTAGCTATGTAAAAGAAAAATATAATTTAATTATTGGAGAAAGAACTAGCGAGGATATTAAAATTAAAGTAGGCTCTGCTATACAACTACAAGAAGAATTAACAATAGTTGTAAAAGGTAAAGACCAAGTTAAAGGCTTATTAAGCAAGGTAGAATTAAGTAGCGAAGATATTAGAGAAGCTATTAAAGAACCTTTAAAAGAAATAGCAGATGCGCTTAAATTTGTTTTAGAAAACACAAAGCCTGAATTAGCAAGTGATATTGTTGAAAATGGTGTTGTTTTAACTGGTGGTGGAGCTTTAATTAGAGGTATTGATAAATATTTAAGTGATATTGTAAAACTACCTGTGTATGTGGCTGATGAACCATTATTAGCAGTAGCAAGAGGTACTGAAAAGGCTTTAGAAGATATTTCTTTACTAAGACAATTACAAAATGAGGAATAAGCTTAGGGTATTTTTACTAGCTACTATTTTATTTGTAGTATCGTATTTATTTTCAACTGATATTAAATCTTATATTTTAAAAATAAATGATACTACACTAATAAATATTTACACTAGTGCTGATAATATAGAATTATTTTTTAAAAAATATTTTCAGCAAGCAAAAAGTATAGAA
The DNA here is from genome assembly GCF_013177655.1 of Campylobacter canadensis. Lineage (NCBI taxonomy): Bacteria > Pseudomonadati > Campylobacterota > Epsilonproteobacteria > Campylobacterales > Campylobacteraceae > Campylobacter > Campylobacter canadensis. Next base: position 1,555,686 of record NZ_CP035946.1, on the reverse strand, counting down.
GAATTAAGTTTAAAAAATAAGGATTTAGAACACTACAAAATTTTATACAAAGATGCTAAATTCAAATTAGACAAAATTACAGAATTAAATAATTTAGAAAATTACAATGTAAAAGTACATTTAGCAAGAATTTTATCTTATGAAAAATTAGGCGTTTATACTAGATTTTGGCTTGATTATAAAGATATAAAAGATAATGTAACTTATGGTTTGGTGTATAACGACCAAGTTAGTGGAATTATGTATAAAAAAGATAATAGAGCCTATGCTATAAGTGTTAATGATAGCGATTGTGCTTTTTCTGTATTAGCTAATGGTTATCAGGCTATTGCAAGAGGTTCATCAAGTGGTTTATATTTAGATTATATAAATAAATATGCTGATATAAAAATAGGTGATAGTGTTTATACTAGCGGACTTGATAATATTTTTACTAGTGGAATTTATGTTGGAAAGATAGTAGATATTATTGAAGAAACAGGTTATAAAAAAGCAATCTTAGATACTAATGTAAAATTGTTACCACATTATTTTTTATTTGTTATTCAGTTATTTGATAAATCTAAATAAAATATACATAAATTATTTAAGAGTATTTTATAGGGGTTTAATATGAAAAAAACACTTTTAGCTTTAAGTTTAAGTTCATTTTTATTTGCTAATAATGCTGCTACAGAGGATTTTAATAAGGCAGTAAAATTTTATCAAGAAAATGATTTTAAAAATTCTTTTGAATATTTTAATAAATCATGCAAAGAAGGTCTTGCTAATGCTTGTTTTAATGTAGCTATTATGTACAAAGATGCTAAGGGCGTTGCAAAGAGTAATATTAATGCAGCTGAATTTATGAAAAAATCTTGCGAGTTAAAATCGGTTGAGGCTTGTTATAATTTAGGCTTATATTATGAACAAGCAACAGGGGTTCAACAAGATTTCAAAAAAGCTTATAAGCTTTATAAATTATCTTGTGATAGCAATATTGCACATGCTTGTAATTCTTTAGCAAATATGTACAGATATGGTTATGGGGTTAATAAAGATTATAAACAAACTATAAATTATTACGCCCTAGCTTGTGAAAAAAGAGATTTTATAGCGTGTGATAATTTAGCTCAGATGTATTTTACAGGAAAAGAAGTAAAGCAAAATTACTCAAAAGCAAAAAACCTATTTGAGATATCTTGTGAAAAAGGTTTATTTAATGATGCGTGTAATTCTTTAGGGATTATTTATTTTAAAGCTTATGATGTAAAACAAGATTACAATCAAGCGAAAAAATACTTTACTAAAGCTTGTGATTTAAATAGTGCAATTGCTTGTAATAACCTTGCTTCAATGTATGCAAATTCTTTAATAAAAGATGCAAACTCAAATCAATTAGCTATAAAATACTTTACTAAAGCTTGCGAGTTAAATAATTCTAATGCTTGTTCAACTTTGCTTTATATGTACAAAAATTCTAAAAATCTAAGTTATGATGAAAATCAAATCAAAAATCTTGAAAATAAACTGTGTATATTAAGTGGCAAAATTGACTGCAAATAATGTTTAGCAAAAGTATTTTTACTTTTGCTAAAAAAATATTAATTTTATTATGGTTGCAAAAACAATCAAATAAAATAATTTTTTTACAATATTTATATTTACTTTAAGTAACATCTTTGCACCAAAATAAGCTCCTAAAATCCCACCAATTCCCATTATCAAGCCAAGTTTTATTAGAATTTCGTAAAAGAATGCAAAAAATATTAAAGAAACAATATTGCTAGTAGCATTTAAAGCCTTTGTATTTATTGAAGCTTCTTTTATGTTGCATCCCATAATGCTAACAAAGGCAAAAATATAAAAAGAACCAGTTCCAGGTCCAATAAAACCATCATAAAAACCAAGTATTGATGCAAAAATAAGTAAAAAAACACTCATTTTCATCTTAGCTTGTTTATTGTACTGCCCTAAATCAGGCTTTAAAATTGTATAAATAAAAACAAGTACTAATAAAGATATTACAATGGGTTTTAAAATTGACGAATCTATTTTAAGCACTGTAAATGAACCAAGAGCAGCAAAAATTGCACTGCATAATATACCTAAGCTTAATTTTTTAAATTGAATTTGTTTTCTTAAAGCAAATAAGGCACTTAAAGCACCCATACTTGCTTGTAATTTGCTTGTGGCTATTGCTAGGGTAGGGTTTAAACCTATAGCTAAAATTACTGGTAAGGTTATTAAGCCACCCCCACCAATAATTGCATCAATAAAGCCACCAAAAAATGCTGCGAAAAAAGCTAAAATATATTCAAGTATATCAAGTTGCATTATTTACTCCTAGTTATATCCTAAAGTGTTACAAATCGTAACAAATAAATTTTTATATTTTGATATTGATTTTTATTTTATATATGATATAATAAAAATGCTAATTTATTTTAAGGATAATAAGATGAAAAGTTTAAAAGAAGATAAAATTGAAATTCAAGCAAAGCAAAAAGCTAAAAATCCTTTTAAGAGATTAATTTTTTCTTGCGAATTATCAAAAAAATAATATTTTTTTTATACTCTCGTTAATTTTTTTTATATAATCAGTACTTGATTTTAAAAAAAGGAGATGTATGCAAGAAAGTGAATTGTATTTAAAAATACATAATGTATTGGATTTTATTAATGGCTATTTATACACATATTTTTTAGTGTATGCTTTAGTAATTGTTGGTCTTGTTTATACTATTAAAACTAGATTTTCACAATTTAGACTAATGAAAGATGTTATAAGCCTTTTAAAAGAAAAACAAGAAAAAGCTCATCAAATAAGCTCATTTGAAGCTCTTATGATTTCAACAGCATCAAGAGTTGGTATAGGAAATATTGCAGGAATTTCAACTGCGGTTGTATTTGGTGGTGCTGGAGCTTTGTTTTGGATGTGGGTGGTAGCCTTTATTGGTGGCGCAAGTGCTTTAGCTGAAAGTACTTTAGCTCAAGTTTATAAGGTTAAAGATGGAAATTCATTCCGTGGCGGTCCTGCATATTATATTGAAAAGGGCTTGGGTTCTAGATTTTTTGGTATTGCCTTTTCAATTATTTTAATTATAACTTATGCTTACGGCTTTAATGGTTTGCAATCTTACACAATGACTTCAGCTTTTACAATATATTCAGAAAAATACAGTATTTTTAGCTCATATAACATTAGTATTGCTTTAACTATTCTTGCTGCTATATTATTTTTTTCAGACACAAAAAGTTTAGGGAAGATAAGCTCAATTGTGGTTCCTATTATGGCATTTATTTATGTTGGCTTAAGTGTAATTGCAATTATTATGAATTATGAAGCAATTCCAAGTGTTTTTAAGTTAATAATTGATAGTGCTTTTGATTTTAAATCAATTACAGCAGGTTTTGCAGGAAGCGTTATTGTAATTGGTATTAAAAGAGGGTTATTCTCAAACGAAGCAGGTATGGGTAGTGCGCCAAATGCAGCAGCTTCAGCCTTTACAACCCACCCTGTAAAACAAGGTATTATTCAAAGTTTTTCTGTATTTTTAGATTTAATTATATGCTCTTGCTCTGGATTTTTAGTTTTATTTTCTAAAACTTATATTGAGCAATTAAGCGCAGGTACTAAAGAAATAACAGCCTTACCTATGGTTCAGCACGCTATGAATGAATATTTTGGAAGTTTAGGAATTCATTTTATTACTATCTCAATAGTTTTATTTGCAATCACATCTTTAATCGGTAACTTTTATTATGCTGACGCAAATATTAAAAATCTAACAAAAAGCAAAATGGCGGATATGTTTTTTAAAATAAGTGCAGTTGTTATGGTTTTTGTAGGTTCAAGAATTGATTTAGTTTTAGCTTGGGATTTAGCTGATATTACAATGGCTTGTATGGCTTCAATGAATATTGTTGCTATTTTATTACTAAGCCCTGTATTAATTAAGGTATTAAAAGATTATGATATGCAAAAAAAACAAGGCTTAGACCCAAGTTTTAGTGCTAAAAAATTAAATATTAAAAACGCAGAATGCTGGGATTAAATTTATAAAAGGATTTTTCCTTTTATAAATTTGCATTATTTTTGCATTAAAGATTAGTAAAAATTGTTATTATTAACAAAAAACTAGGAGTTTAAATGCAAATTAGAATTTATTATGAAGATACTGATTGTATGGGTATTGTTTATCACACTAATTATTTAAAATATTGTGAAAGAGCAAGAAGCGAAATGTTTTTTAGCGCCGATAAAAAAGAATTTTTAGAAGAATATAATTTTGTTTTAAGAGAAGTAAAAGCGGTTTTTAAATCTCCTGCTCGCTTAGGCGATTTAATTGATGTAAAAACAAAATATTTAAATTATGATAAATATTGTATTTACCTTGAACAAGAACTTTATAAAGAGCAGCTTTTATTATTTAAAGCGCAGATTAAATTAGCTGTTACTAAAGACAATAAGTTATTTGCAATTGATGATAAAATACTTTCCTTATTTAAAGAAAAATGAAAAAAATTTGTGTAATTTTATTCTTTGATATTTGTATTTTACTTTGGCAAAATGCTTTTTTAAGCCTTAGTATTTACGAGATTAATGAAATTAATTTTAATAGTGCTTTTTCTATTTTACTGCAATATTTATTAAGTATTTTAGGCAGTGAATACATAAGAGTATTTTTTATTTTTTTACATATTTTAAGTTGTATTTTGCTTTATTTAATTTCTAAAAAATATTTAGAACAAAGAGCTTATATTGCCTTAATAATTTTTATTTTATGCCCAGGTGTGCTTGCTTCTAGCTTACTCATTAATTATGCTGGTTTAGTGATTTTTATTAGTCTTTTGCTTATTTATTTAGAGCAAAAAAAACAGAATTTAATTTTTTATATAATTCTTAGTTTAAGTATTTATTTTATTCCATCAATGATGATTTTTGCTTTTGCTTTGCTTATTTATAGTTATAATAAAAGAAAGAAAAATCTATTTTATTATTGCTTGTTTTTATTTTTTCTTTCGTTAAATAAATATGGTTTTGATGTTTCTGGAAGACCAAGAGCGTATTTTTTTGATATGTTAGCAATATGTGCAACTGTTTTTACACCACCTTTATTTTTGTATTATTTTTATACCATTTATGATATTGCTTTTAAAAGAAAAAAAGATTTATTATTTTTTGTAAGTGCTAGTTCTTTTTTGCTTTGTCTTGCTCTTTCTTTTAGGCAAAAAACGCAAATAGAAGATTTTTTACCATTTTTAATAATAGCAATACCATTAGTGGTAAAAGAATTTATCTCAAGCTTTTATGTGCATTTACCAGAATTTAGATTAAAGTATAAAATTATGTTGTATTTTACTTTATTTAGCCTCGTTTTTAGCTATTTATTTGTGCTTTTTAATCCAATTTTATATCGCTATATTGATAAAAGTGAACATTTTGCAAGAGCTTATCATTTAAATAAAGAACTAGCAAAAAGCTTAAAAGAAAATAATATAAATGAAATTAGCAAAAATTCTGACAATTTTGCAATTTTGCAATTTTATGGTTTAAAAGAATGCAAAGAAAAAGTTTGCAAAAGAATTTATCTTTGTAAAAATTCAAATATTAAAATAAACTTTTTTTTCAATACTTTTTATTTTTGTGAAAAAAAAGAATATAATTAATCTTTAAAAAAACTTTTAGGAATTTAGATGTTTAATATTGATGTAAATTTATTTAATTACATTAGCGTTAGGGCTTTTTTAGCTTTTTTATTTGCTTTTTTGCTTAGTGTTTTTATAATGCCACTTTTTATTGCTTGGGCAAAAACACACGCAAATCAACCTATTTTAGAAGATGTTAGCATTCATCAAAGTAAAAAAAATACTCCAACAATGGGCGGAATAGTTTTTGTGCTTACAACTTTGATTGCTTCTTTTTGTTTTATCAAAATTAACGAGTATGTAATAGCAGCATATTTAAGCTTAATTTTATTTTCTTTAATTGGTGTTATTGATGATTTAAAAAAGGTATTGCATAAAAAAAATAAAGCTGGTTTAAGTGCTAAGGCAAAAATGCTTTTATTAATAATTGCAAGTATTTTAACTTTGTCTCCGCTTTATTTTGCTTCTTTTGATACTAATTTTTATTTACCATTTTTTAAATATGCTATTTTTGATATGGGTATTTTTGCTTTTTTATTTTGGATTTTAGTATTAATTTCTAGTGCAAATGCAATTAATCTTACTGATGGCTTAGATGGACTTGCTTGTGTTCCTAGTATTTTTTCAATTTTTACCCTTAGTGTTTTTGTGTATTTAAGCTCAAATGCACTTTATGCAAATTATTTATTACTTCCAAAGATTGCAAATATTGAAGAATGCTGTGTTTTAGCCCTTGCATTAATTGGCTCTTTACTTGGTTTTTTGTGGTATAACTGCCACCCTGCACAAATTTTTATGGGTGATAGTGGCTCTTTAGCTTTAGGCGGATTTATTGGCTATTTAGCTATAATTACAAAAAATGAAATTCTTTTAATTTTAATTGGTTTTATCTTTGTAATAGAGACAATTAGTGTGATTTTACAGGTTTCATCTTTTAAAATATTTAAAAAAAGAATTTTTAAAATGACTCCAATTCATCATCATTTTGAGCAAATTGGTTGGAGTGAAAATAAAATAATAATTAGATTTTGGATGATAGCATTTTTATGCTGTTTATTTGCTTTAATCACAATTAAAATAAGGTAAAAAAATGAAATCAATTTTTGGATATGGAATAATTGCAAAGGCAATTTCAAGTAAAATTCAAGCAGGAACTTGGAATATTTATGATGATGCGTTTTTAAAAGCTTCTAAAGATGAATTTAATAATAATTTACTACCTTCAAGTATGTTTGAGCCTTTAAAAAGTGAGCTTGAAATAATAAGCCCCGCAATAAGCCCTAGCAATGCTTTAGCTAAAAAAGCCTTACATTTAACTAGTGAAATAGATTATTTTTATGATAGTTTAGGGCTTAGTATTTGGGTTAGTGGAACAAATGGTAAAACCACTACTACTCAAATGATAGCGTATTTATTAAATATTCAAGCTGGTGGGAATATAGGCGTTGCTTTATGTAATATGGATTTAAAAGCAAAGTTAATTGTGCTTGAAATGAGCTCTTTTGCACTTCATTATACAAAAAAAGCAAGACCTGAGATTTATGTTTTGTTACCTATTTTAGATGACCATATTAGTTGGCACGGCTCTTTTAAAGAATATGAAAAAGCAAAATTAGAGCTTATTTTTAGAATGAATAAAACAGCAAGTTGCATAGTTCCAAAAAAATATGAAGAATATTTAAGCAAGGCACAATGCAAAAAATATTTTTATGAAAATGAATTAGATATTGCTAAGCAATTTAATATTGATATAAATAAAATAAAACACAAAGCACCATTTTTACTTGATGCTTTATTAGCACTTGCTTGTGAAAGAATAATTACTTCTAAACTAAGTATTGAAAAATTAAATTCCTTTGTAATTGACAAGCACAAATGTCAAGAAATTTATGATAAAAAAAATAGATTATGGGTAGATGATAGCAAAGCAACTAATATTAGCGCTGCTTTAGCTTGCATTAATTCTTATAAAGATAAAAAAATACACTTAATTGCAGGTGGAGATGAAAAAGGACAAGATTTAAGAGAATTTTTTAAATATTTAGCAAAAGATACAAAGCTTTATTTAATAGGAAAAAAAGACTTTAGCGCCCTTGCAAAAGAATGTTCATTTAATGCTATTAGATGCAATTTAAAAGAAGCGGTCAATTTAATTTATAAAGATTTAAAAGAAGATGAAATAGCTATTTTAAGCCCTGCTTGTGCTAGTTTAGATGAATTTAGCTCTTATAAGCAAAGAGGCGAGTTATTTATTCAATATATGCAAGAAAATGACAATAATTAAAAAAATATTTTTTGATAGTTTTTTTGTATGCAGCTTTATTTTTGCATTTTTATGTTTTTTTATAATGATTTTTTATGCAAAAATAAGCCTTGATTATGATTTTTTATATTCTTGCTTTAATGCTGTATCTTTTAAAACAATATTTTTATTGTTATTATTTATGCTTATTATTTGTGCTTTGCAAAATGCAAATTTTCTTGAGTTTTTGTGTTATTTATGCTTAAAAAAAATAAATAACAAAAGAGCTTTAATATGGCTTTTAGTTATGCTTACATTTTTTTTATCAATGTTTATTACAAACGATGTTGCTTTGCTTTCTTTTGTTCCATTTGCACTTATTTTACTAAATAAAATAAAGGCAGATAAAATAATAATTTTTACTCTTGTAATGCTTAGCTTAGCAGCTAATTTAGGTTCTATGCTTACTCCTTTTGGTAATCCGCAGAATATGTTTTTATTTACTCATTATTCTTTAAGTTTTAATGACTTTTTTCAAACAGCCTTTAAATACTGTTTATTAGCGTTTATTTTGCTTAATATTTGTATTTTTTGCTTTGTAAAAAATGAAAAAATTCCTCATATTAAAATTGATATTAAAATTAATAAAAAAATAATCTTTTTAAATTTATTTTTGTTTTTGTTAGCCTTGCTTTGTATTTTTTCTTTTTTAAATTTGTATTTTGTTTTATTTGTAGTAATTTTAATTTTATTTTTTACTCAAAAAGAAGTTTTTTTAAAGCTTGATTATGCTCTATTATTTAGCTTTATTAATCTATTTTTAGCGGTATTTTTTCTTTCAAAGATTATAAATTATGAGATAAAAAATATTTTTATAAGCTCAATTGTTCTTTCTTTTTTTATTTCTAATGTTAGTGCTAGTATATTTTTAAGTAATTTTACAAATGATTTTAAAGATATTTTTTTAGGTGTAAATATAGCAGCTTGTACAAGTTTAATAAGCTCAATGGCTAATTTAATTGCTTTTAAATTCTATTTAACACAAAAAAATTGTAATAAAAAAAATTATTTATTAAGTTATACTTATTTTAGTACAGCTTTTTTTATTCTTTTAATTTTATTTTATTACATCTAAATTTTTTTAAAAAAATGGCGATTTTGGAATAATTATTGCTAATTTTTATAAAAATTTAAAAGGTTAATTTATGAGTATTTTTTCAACTTTAAATACGGGTGTTACAGGGATGAATGCTGCACAAGTGCAAATTTCAACTACAGGACACAATCTTACAAATGCGAATAATTCTTATTATACAAGGCAAAGAGTGGTTCAACAAGCAAGAGAGGGTTTGCATGTTCCAGCAGGAGATATAGGTCTTGGTACTAAGGTTAAGACCATTGTTAGAATTCACGATGAATATGTTTTTGCAAAATTACAACAAAATACAAGCAATTACGAACAAACTAAATATTTAAAAACAAAACTAGAAGAAGCAGCACAAAGATTTCCTGATTTAAAGCAAAATACAGGACTTTTATATGATTTAAAAAACTATCAAGTAGCTTGGAATAAATTCGCAAGCAATCCTGCTGATGGTAGTATGAAAATTAACCTTATTCAACAAGCACAAACCCTAACTACAAATATTAGTAAAACAACAACCGACTTAAAAACAATGCAAAAAACTGTAAATACTGATATAGAATTAAGCATTGAAGAAATAAATCGTTTAGGTAAGGATATTGCGAATTTAAATGCAAAAATTAGTGCTATTGAAAGTGTTGCTGATTCTCACGCAAACGATTTAAGAGACCAAAGAGATGAGCTTGAGCTTAGGATTATGAAATTAGTAAATGCTAAAGTTTTTAAAGAAAATATAACTCAAGATGTTAGCTTTGATACTCCTATTAAAGATGGCGGACTTAATTATCATTTAAATATTGAAGGTTTTTCAATAGTTGATGGAGAAACCTTCCACCCTTTAAAACTAACAAGCGTTTCAAGTGGTTCGGATTTTACTAGGGTTTATTATGAGCTTCAAGACGGAACAACAGCAGACCTTACAACAAAATTAAATGGCGGACAGCTAGGAGCTCAACTTGATTTAAGAGGAAGATTTTTTGATAACGAAAAAGGAGAATTTGCTGATGGGATTTTGCAAGGTTATATAGATAATATGAATAGTTTTGCAAAAGGAATTATTGTAAATACAAATAATATTTATGCAAAGGCAGCACAAGATAAAGTAATTTCTCAACCTATTCATAATTTAAAACCAGATGATACTTTAATGACACATGATAATAGACTAAAGCAAGGCAGTTTTGATTTAATTGTTTATGATAATGAAGGAAAAGAAGTAGCTAGAAAAACAATAACAATTGATTCAAGCACATCAATGATAAGCAATGGAAGAACCTCAAGTTTAATAGAAAAAATAAACTCAAATACAGACGATAACAACGATAATAACGGGCTTAATGACTTTGATGATTTTTTTCAAGCTCAATATAGTTATGATGAAAAAACACAAACAGGAGCTTTTTCTTTAGCATCAAAACAAGATGGCTATAAGGTTGCAATCTCTGATAATGGTACAAATATTGCGGGAATTTTTGGTTTAGGTAAATTTTTTGAAGGCAATGATGCGCAAAGTATTAATGTAGATACTAATTTAAGGCAAGACCCAAGCACACTTAAAGCAAGTAGTTCAGGAACTGATGGTAATAATGATGTTGCAAATGAGTTAAACCAAATGCAATATAATGAAATAGAATTTTACAATGGAAATAGTGTAAGTACAAATACAATAGAAGGATTTTTTAGACAATTAACAACCGATATAGCAGCAAAAGCACAAAATAATAATTCTTTAAATGATACAAATAAGGTTTTATTAGAAAATGTTCAATCTGAATTTGCATCTATTAGCGGGGTTGATACAAACGAAGAATTAGCAAATTTAATGAAATTTCAAGCTTCTTTTGGTGCAAGTGCTAAAATAATTACAACTGTTGATAAAATGCTAGAAACATTATTAGGATTAAAACAATAAGGAATATAATGCAAAAAATTTTATTAATTGGTAAGCCAAATGTGGGTAAAAGCTCTTTATTTAATCGTTTAGCTAGACAAAGAATAGCAATTACTTCAGATATTGCAGGAACAACAAGAGATACAAATATAGCAAAGGTTGAATTAAACGGTAAAGAAGCTATGCTAATTGATAGCGGTGGGCTTGATGATAGTAATGAATTATTTATAAATGTAAAGAAAAAAACCCTAGAAGTGGCAAAAGATTGTGATATTTTACTTTATATGGTTGATGCAAAATTAGGCAGCAATGATGATGATAGAGCTTATTTTTATGATTTATTAAAACTCGGAAAAAAAACTGCTCTTGTAATTAATAAAGTTGATAGTAAAAAAGATGAAGCTAGGGCTTATGAATTTATTAATTTCGGCTTTAAAAATGTGTTTAATATAAGTGTTTCTCACGCAAGCGGAATAGATGAATTAATAGATTTTTGTGCTTCTAATTTAACTCAAAATTATTTAGTAGAAGATGATGAGCTTAGCTTAGAAGATTTTTTAGAAAATGATGAAAAAGTTGCAAATGATGAGATTGATTTAGCTCATATGAAAATAGCAATTTTGGGTAGGGTTAATGTTGGAAAAAGTTCTTTATTAAATGCTTTAGTTAATGATAATAGAAGCGTTGTAAGTTCTATTGCAGGTACAACTATAGACCCAGTAAATGAAAGTATAGTTTATAAAGATAAAACCTTAGAATTTGTTGATACCGCAGGTATTAGAAAAAAAAGCAAAATAGTAGGAATTGAAAAATTTGCCCTATTAAGAACCCAAAAAATGCTAGAAAATGCTCAAATTGCTTTATTAGTTTTAGATGCTAGTGAAGGTTTTAACGAGCTAGATGAAAGAATAGCAGGCTTACTAGATAAAAATAATTTAGCAAGTATAATTGTGTTAAACAAGTGGGATTTATGTGGAAAAAGCGATAAAGAATTTGATGAAGTATGCAAACATTTAAGGCTAGATAGATTTAAATTTTTAGCACATTCTCCAATAATTAGCGTTAGTGCATTAAGCAAAAAAAGAATAAAGAATTTATTAGATTTAATTTTAAAAGTTTTTGATAATTATACTCAAAAAATTCCTACTTCAAAGCTTAATGAAATTATCCAAGAAGCTATTATTAAACATCCTTTACCGCACGATAAAGGTAAATTAGTAAAAATATATTATGCAACGCAATTTAGCATAGCACCACCAAAATTTGCACTAATTATGAACAAGCCAAAGGCTTTGCATTTTTCTTATAATCGTTATTTACAAAATGTACTTAGAAAAAATTATGATTTTAGTGGAGTACCCTTAGTTTTAGTGCCTAAAAATAAGGGTAAAAATAAAGAAGAAGAATAAATCTTTTTCTTTTTATCTTGGTTGAATGCTTGAGTTATCAGCCTTTATGTCTTTTAAAAATTGAATTAATTTATAAGCTGCTTCATCATATCTTTTAGCAACTAAAGAATTTGGTTGAAAATAGCTAACTGGCTTTCCATCATCTCCTCCATTTTTAATACTCATATCAAGCGGAATACAAGCTAAAACATCAATATCATATTCATTTGCTAAATTAACAGCACCACCTTTTCCAAAAATAGGATGCTCTTTTTCACAATCTGGACAAATAAAACCACTCATATTTTCAATAACTCCAGCTATTTTTATATTTAATTTATTAAACATATCAATAGCTCTTTTACTATCATCTAAACTAACGCTTTGCGGAGTGCTAACGCAAATTCCAGCGCTTACTGGCACACTTTGAGCTAAAGTAAGTTGTGCATCGCCTGTTCCTGGAGGCATATCAAGTAATAATACATCTAATTCACTCCACAATACATCTTTTAATAATTGTTCAATAGCCTTCATAATCATAGCACCACGCCATATCATACTTTGCCCATCTTCAATTAAATTCCCCATACTCATAAATTCTATTCCGTATTTTGATAAAGGGCGTAATTTATCTGCTACAACTTCAGGGCGTTCGTTTAAACTCTCAAGCATTCTTGGAATGTTTGGACCATAAATATCAGCATCAAGCAAACCAACTTTTAAACCCTGTTTTGCTAATGAAATAGCTAGATTTAAAGTAGTAGTGCTTTTTCCAACCCCACCTTTACCGCTGCTAACCATTACAAAATGTTTAATTTGCGGTGCAAGGTTTTTAATTTTAGCACGTACAGGCTCTTGTTCTTGAGCTTTTGGTTGATTTATAATTAAATCAAGCTCGTAATTGTTTTTCTTTGCAATAATTTCACATTCGTTGCGAATTTGCTCTGCAATTTTAGGACTTGTTGCAGGGATTTGAATTAACATTGAAATTGTGTTATTGTTTAATTCACATTTTTGAATAAAACCAAAGTCAATTAGACTTTTTTGAAAATTTGGATATTTTACTTCTTTAAATAAAGACATTAAATCATTCATTTTTTCTCCTTTTTTAATTGTAAATATTAACAAATATTGTAAAATAAATGTATGAAGAAGTTTATTTTTTTATTTTTTAGTATTTTTGCTTTTGCTAGTGAGTTTGAGCTTTGTTTTGTTGAAGAAAATTATAAAAATTTTGATGAAATTTTTGGACATATTTATTTAAAACATAAAAATAAAGCCCTACATTTTAGTATTGATACATACAATGTTAGCTTAGTTGAAGCTTTAAAATCTTTTTATAAAAATAAAGCACTTTACGAGCTTGTAGATGAAAATAAATTAAGAAAATTTTATAATAACAATAATAGAAAAGTCTTTTGTGAAAATATAAATACTGATGAAGATTTATCAATTTTATTTAAGGATAAAAAAGATTATTATTCATTTTTTTATAAAAATTGCTCAAGTGCGCTTTATTTTTTAGCAAAAGAAAATAATATCAAATTTAAAAATTCAATTATCCCACAAGCTTTAATGCAAAAAAATACTAATTACAAACATTATTTTTCACATATTGCATTTTTTTATGATTTTAAAACTAAATCTTATAATCCTAGTTTAACTTTATTAGAATTTAATCATAGTTTTAATCATTATTTAACCTTATTTAATATTGATAAAAATAGATTTTTGTTTTTTAAAATAAGTGAATTTAATAATTTTTCTTATTCTTTGGATTTTAGTATTGATTATAAGTTTAGAGCTAATTCTAATTTTTTTCTTGGTTATGAATATAAAGGATTTTTTTTAGGTTTTGATAATTATGCTTTAGCAGGTGGATATTTTTATAATTTTACAAATTCATCAATAAATTTATATGCTAATAAAAAAGATTTTAACATAAAATTTTTATATGATTATAAAAGTTTTAGAACAAGCCTTAAAATAAATAAAAAATCTGCTAAAATCGGTATTTTTTTAAAATTTTAAGGATAAAGATGAAAATTATTGCAGATAATAAAAAAGCACGATTTGATTATAGCGTAATATCAACTTATGAATGTGGTTTTGTGTTGCTTGGAAGTGAAGTTGTAGCTATTCGTCAAGGAAAGATTAATTTAAAAGATTCTTTTGTGCGTATTATTAAAGGCGAAGCTTGGTTACTTGATGCGCATATTGGTCATTTAAAGACTACAAATAAATATTTTCATCACGATGAAAGAAGGGCTAGAAAATTACTTTTACATAAAGAACAAATTGATAAATTATTAGGCAAAGTTAGTGTAGGTGGGCTTAGTATGGTTATTCTTAATTGTTATTTTAGTAAAGGAATTTTAAAGGGTACTTTAGCCTTAGTTAAAGGAAAAAATCTACACGATAAAAGAATGAGTATTAAACAAAGAGATTTAAATAGAGAATTAAGGGCTTATCAATGAATGAATTTATACATACAATAAATAATTTTTTAGTTACTTATGTGCTTGTTTTTGTGTTAATTGCAATTGGAATTACTTTTACAATTTACCTTGCTTTACCACAATTTAAATATTTTAAACAAAGCATAAAAGAAAGTTTTCAAGATTTATTCTCTAAAGATAAAAAAAATGGTATAAGTGCTTTACAAGCTATGATGATATCTATTTCAGCACAGGTTGGAACTGGTAATATTATAGGTGTTGCAACGGCCATTTCTTTAGGTGGAGCAGGGGCTATTTTTTGGATGTGGGTTAGTGCCTTTTTTGGAATGGCTACTATTTTAGCAGAAGGTATTTTAGCGCAAAAATATAAGGTAAGAAAAGACGGGCATTATATTGGTGGTCCTGCATTTTACATAAAATTAGGTGTAAAAAAGATTTTAGGTAAAAAAGTAGCAAATGCTTTATCAGTTTTTTTTGCAATAGCAATTATTATTGCCTTAGGTTGTGCTGGGCAAATGACTCAAAGCAATTCAATTGCAGGAGCATTAAAAGAAGCATTTAATATTGAAAATTACATAAGCGGAATTGTTGTGGCAATTGTTGCAGCCTTTGTTGTAATTGGTGGCGTTAAGCGTATTGCAAGATTTGCTGAAATTGTTGTGCCTTTTATGGCAATTTGTTATGTTTTAGTGGCTATTTTTGTAATGATAAAATTCCATTCACATATTTTAGATGTATTATCAAGCATAGTAAAACAAGCTTTTGGTTTAGAAGAAGTTATCGGCGGTGCAGCAGGAATTGGAATAAAAGAAGCTATTAGATACGGGGTTGCAAGAGGACTTTTTGCAAACGAGGCTGGTATGGGTTCAACCCCGCACGCTCACGCAAGTGCACATACTAAAAATACAGTTTCACAAGGTTTTGTAGCAATGCTTGCTGTTTTTATTGATACTGCTTTTATTTGCACAGCAACTGCTTTAATCATTTTGCTTAGTGGGGCTGATTTAAAACTAAGTGGAATTTTACTTAGCACTCAAGCGTTTTATTTATCTTTTGGAGATATTGGAGTAAAACTACTTGCTATTTGCTTAGTGTTTTTTGCTTTTACCACTATTATTGGTTGGTATTATTTTGCACAAATTAATGTGCTTTATTTATTTAATTCTAAAGCTTTAAAATATTTTAAAGCAATTTTTGTCTTTTGTATATTTTTTGGTTCTTTACTTGAGATAAAATTTGTGTGGGAATTATCAGATTTATGCAATACTTTAATGGTTTTACCTAATGCAATAGCCTTATTTTTACTCGCAAAGGTTGTAAAACAAGAATTAAAAAAGAATAATTTTTAATCTTCCTTAAAAAAAGGAAGATTTTTTTATGCAAGATTTTTTGCAATTCTTACTGCATTTGTTGCAGCGCCAACTCTTATTTGGTCAGCTACACACCATAAATGCAAGGTTTTAGGGCAGTTTAAATCAAGTCTAATTCTACCTACATAAGTTTCATTTGTATCGCTTGTAAAAAGTGGCATAGGATAACGCATATTGTTTTCATCAAAATTATCTTCATTTTGTGCTTTTGCATTCACATCATCAATTACAACAACGCTAGGAGCGTTTTTTAAGAGTTCTTTTGCCTTTGCTAAATCTACTTCTTTGTTAAAAGTTATACTTATGCTTTCGCTATGGCTTCTAAGCACAGGAACACGCACACAAGTAGCGCTAATTTGCATTTTTTTGTGCATAATTTTTTGAGTTTCATTTATCATTTTTAACTCTTCTTTTGTGTAGCCGCTTTCTGTAAAATCATCAATTTGTGGAATTAGATTAAATGCAAGTTGATGAGAGAATTTTTTTACTTCAACATCTTTAAAAGAAAAAATCTGCTCAAAATTATGTAATAGCTCTTGCATACCGATATTTCCTGCACCACTTGCTGCTTGATAGGTGCTTACATTTACGCTTTTAATATCAAAAGCATCATCAAGTGGTTTTAAAATATGCACCATTTGAATTGTTGAACAATTTGGATTTGCGATTATATTTTTATGCTTTTTAATATCTTCTTTGTTGCATTCAGGCACCACTAAAGGTACATCTTCATTCATTCTAAAATAACTTGTATTATCAATTACAATTATACCTTCATCAACTGCATATTTAGCATATTCTTTAGATACATTTGAACCTGCACAAAAAAAGGCTACATCAATATTTTTATTTTTAAAACTATCCTTTGTAAGTTCTAAGATTGTATATTCTTTATTTTTAAATTCTAGTTTTTTTCCAGCACTGTTTTTGCTAGCAAATAAATATAATTCATTTACTTTTACATCTAATTCATCTAAGACTTTTAATATTTCTTCGCCAACTGCACCGCTTGCACCTACTACCGCATAGTTTTTCATAAATACTCCTTAAGATTGTAATTGTTAATTTTTTCTTCTAATTTTTTTTCACTCATAGAAAGCATTTTAGCAATTTGCTTTAAATCTTTCGTATAAGATAAAGCTTGTATTATAAGCTCTTTTTGCATATCATCAATACTTTTTTTCTCTTCAAATGCTAAATGTAAATCTTGTTTTTGAACTATTTTGCCATCGCTTAAAATACAAGCTCTTTGAACAATGGAAATTAACTCTCTAATATTACCAGGATAATTATAATTTAATAAGCATTCATTAGCTTCTTTGCTAAATTCTTTTTCTTCTAAATCATATTCTTTTACACTTTGCTGCAAAATTGCATTTGCTAGTGGTAAGATTTCTTCTTTTCTTTCTCTTAAGGGTGCTATATTTAATAAAATAGTATTTAATCTATAAAATAAATCAGCTCTAAATTTTTCTTGTTTTATGTTTTCATTTATATTAATATTACTTGCACTTATAATTCTTACATTTATTTTAATATCTTTTAATCCACCTATTCTTTTTATTGTTTTATCTTGTAAAACTCTTAGCAGTTTTGCTTGTAAAGCAATGCTCATTTCTCCTATTTCATCTAAAAATAAAGTGCCATTATTTGCTAGTTCAAAAAGCCCAATTTTAGTAGCACTTGCATCGGTAAATGCACCTTTTTCATAGCCAAATAATTCACTTTCAAGTAAATTATCAGGAATTGAAGCCATATTTATTGCTACAAATTTTTCATTTTTTCTAGGGCTATTTTCGTGAATAAACTTAGCAAAAACTTCCTTTCCAACACCGCTTTCTCCGCTAAGCATTACACTAACATCAGTTTTTGCTGCTTTTAATGCTAAAGCTTTTAGCTCTTCAAGTTTTTTAGAACTTGCTAAAAACATATCATTTTTGCTTTCTTTATTTATTTTTTTTATCTTACTTGTTTTTTCTTTTATAATTTTTGCACGAGTTATTGCTTCTTTTAATTTATCTAAATCAAAAGGTTTAGTTAAAAAATCTTTTACACCAAGTCTTAGTGATTCAATAGCTTTATTTAAGGTTGCATTGCCTGTTATTATTATAAATTCAGCGTTGATTTTTTTATTTAGACATTCTTTTATAAACTCAAGTCCATCCATTTTAGGCATATTAATATCGCTGATTATTAATTCATAACTATCATCAATTACTTTTAAAGCATCAATTGCATTTTTAAAACAAGTTAATTCATACTCATCGCTTAAAGCAAGTTGCAATGAATTTCTCATATTAATATCATCTTCAACTATAGCTATTTTCATATATCATTCCTTCTAAAAATTAATATTTTTCCATCAATACTCATACTAGCTTTAAAATACATCGGAAAAACAACAAGATGAGTGCTAGTATTTATAATATTTTTTTCACTTTTTGTATAATCATATATTTTAGCCTTATTTATACATTCAAGTAATTGTTCTTTGTTTAATTTTAAAGCTTTATAAGTGTCTTTTATGTTATTTGAATTTATCTCGCAAATGTATTCATATTTTGCATTTTTATTAATACTCATTGCACGAGATAAATGAAATTCAGAAGAATTTAATATTAAATTCTTAGTGTTAAGTTTAGCCCAAAAAATATAATCAGGCTCCTTAGCACTAAGAATGCAAAGAGAAAAAATTAATAAGAAAAAAGTTCGTTCCATTTATACTTGTCAATTTTTAATTCTAATTCAACAGTATAAAGTCCGTTTTTAAAGCCTTCTCCTGTAATATTTGCATTTTTAATAAGTCCATTTACATAGGTTGTAATTAAAGAGCTTCTTAGCATTGCATCTTTTACATTTTCTCTAGAATTTACTCTTACTCCATAAAGTTTTGCTGCAAGTTGTCTATAAGCATCACTTATTGCTGCTCTTTTTGCTAGTGCTAGAGCTTGTGCTTGCGAAACTGTATTTTGTGGTGGAATTCCTTCTCCAATAGCACTAAAAATCATAAGCCTTACTGCTTCTTCTTCAGGGCTTAAAACAGGTTCTTGGTATGAAGCCTTTCTTACTTCTAATTTTTTTACTTGTTCATTTTTAGCATTAGCATCTCTTGGGCTAGTGCAAGCTGCTAAAAATAATGCCATAAAAATAATAGATATTTTTTTCACTTTTAATCCTTTTTTAGTAATTTGTAATTTTATTAGCAATTATTATTCCATTTTTTGCATTAATTTTTCATAATATGAATTAAAATTTTCTTTTTTTAATTCTTTACTTATATTTGAATAAAAGTTAATATTAGAGTTATAATCATTTAAAAAGTCTATTTCATCAACTTTTTTAAGACTTATACAATCAATAATTTTTATTTTATTTGATAGCTCAAAAATTATAGAATTTAGAGCGTATAAAGAACAAAATTCTTCTAAATCGTTTATGCTAGGCAATTCTTTTTTATTAATTTGTAAATAAGCAGCAAGTAAATCAGGATTTATAAAATCAAATTTAGAGCTTAGCATAGAAGTAATTTGCATATAATCTTTTTGATTTTTAGCAAGTAAAATAGCATTTTTACTTAAGTAATCAAAAACCACTTCATCATCTACTTGTGCTTTAGCATCTATACTTGGCATAAATTTATTTATGTTATTTTTGCTTTTTAAAAGTTTTATTTTTGTAAATTCTGAAGAATTATCAACTACAATAAAATTATTTATAATATATTTATTATTTTGAAAATTTTTTACAATAATTCCGCTGGAATTTATTTTAGCCTCAGGATTTTTTTGCACATAAGCATAATCTTTATCAATACTAACAATGCTATAGGCATTTAAAAATATTGAGTAAATACATAAAAATAAAATTTTTTTCATTCTTTTCCTTTTTTATAAAAATTACTAAATTATAAGCAAAAAACATTAAACTATCGCCTTTTTATTTATAAATTTTATATTTTAGGTAGGGGAATATGTTTAGAATTTTATTGCTAATTTTTACTATTTTTAATATTTTTTCTTTTGCAAAAGAGCTAAAAATGGAAGAATTAGTTTGGGAAAGAGGAGATAGTTTTTTATATTTTTTAAGTAAAAATCAAATTCCACTTTCTTTATATCATAATTTAGATAAAGAAGACAAAGAATTAACAGCAGAAATTATAGCAGGTGTAAAATATCAAATTCTAAGAGATGAAAATGATGAGATAGAGCAGATTTTAATACCAATTAGTGAAGATTTGCAAATACAACTTTATAAAGATACAAACAATGAATTTAAAATATTATTTTCTCCAATTTCATATAATATTGAAAATGAAAGTCTAGTTTTTAAGGTTAGTAAATCTGTTTATCAAGATATAGTTGATAATACTCAAAATCCAAAATTAGCTAGTGCTTTACTTAAAGCTTATGCAAATACAATAAATTATACAGGTATGAAAAAAGATGATAAGGTTGCTATTATTTATTCTCAAAAACGCAGATTAGGTAAGGTTTATGGAGATTTAGATATAAAGGCTGCTATGGTTGAGGTGAATAAAAAACCTTTTTATATTTTTAAATACGGAGACAGTGATTATTATGATAAAAATGCAAGACAACTGCAAAGCTATACCTTTATTTTACCAGTTGGAAATGCAAGAATTTCATCTCCTTTTAATCCAGGTAGATTTCATCCAATTTTAAAAAAATATAGAGCGCATTTAGGTATTGATTATGCTGCACCTATTGGTACTCCAGTTAAAGCAGCAGGTTCAGGAAAAATTATTTTTAGAGGTGTAAAAGGCGGATATGGAAATGTAATTCAAGTTTCTCATAATAACGGTTATATGACCCTTTATGCGCATTTAAGTCGTTTTGGCAAATATAAGGTGGGTGATTATGTTCGTCAAGGTCAAGTTATTGCTTATGTTGGTACAACAGGGCTTAGCACGGGACCACACTTACATTTTGGTATGTATAAAAATAACACAGCTATAAACCCAGCAAAAATTGTAAGAGTTGTAAAAGATTCTTTAACAGGCAAAGAAAGACAACAATTTATGCAAGTTGCAGCAGAATATGAAAAAGATTTAGCAAAAGCAATTGCAGAAAATAAAAGTTCAGTTTTAGAAAGTCAATTTGAAAATATTGTGGAGCTTAAATAATGCTTAATAATACAGCACTAGCTTTTGAAATCGTACAAGAATTTTTAGATGAAAAAGATGTTAGCTATGCTGAATTATTAGAAGCATTAAAAATTATTAAAGAGAATGATTTTTTAGCTTATGAAAATATTTTAAAAAGCCTTGATGATGAAGATTTAGGAAATATAGCATCATTAATGCCAGAGCATATGTTAAGCGATGTTTTAGAGCTTAGTTCTAGTAAAAAAATAGCCTTAGCAATAGGCGAATTAGAAAGCGATGACGCAACTGACTTAATGCAAAGCATTGAAGAAATAAGTGATGAAAAAGCTAATCAAATCTTTGCAAATTTAAGCAAACAAGAACAAGATGAGATTTTATTTTTAAAGCGTTATGATGATGATAAAGCTGGTGCTTATATGCAAACAGAACTTTTTAAAATGAAGTTAAGCGATACTTTATCAGATGCCATAAAATCGTATAAAAAATTAAAAGTAAAAGAAGAATTAGAGCATATTTTTGAGCTTTTTATTGTTGATGATGAAGGTAAATTACAATTTTCTTTACCAGTAGCGGATATGATTTTATATGAATTTAACGCTACTTTTTCTGATATTTTACAAAATAATCCTAGTTTATCAAAAGAATTGCATTTTGTAAAAGATTATGAAGACATTGATGAAGCAATTATTTTAGTAAGAGATTATGATTTAAGCGTTATTGCTGTAGTTGATGATAATAATAAGCTATTGGGTAGAATAACCCACGATGATATCCATGATTTATTGCAAGATAGTGCAACAGAGCAGATTTATAATTTTGCAGGGGTTGGAGATATTGATAGTGAAGATGAAAGTGTATTTAAAGCAGCAAAATCTCGTGCTACTTGGCTTATAGTAAATCTTTGTACCTCTCTTATTTCAGCACATGTAATTAGTATATTTTCTGATGCTATTGAAAAGCTTGTAGCATTAGCAGCTTTAATGCCAATAGTAGCATCAATGGGCGGAAATACAGGCTCGCAAGCCCTTGCGGTTACAATTAGAAAATTAGCCTTAGGCGAAAGTGATTTTGCAAAGGCTAAAAAAACTATTTTTAGGGAAATAAGCATATCTTTTATGAATGCTAGCGTGTTTGCAATTTTAATGGGTTTTATTGCTTATGTGTGGTTTAATATGCCTATGTTATCGCTTGTTATATTTATTTCTATGATTTTAAATCTAGGCATAGCAGGTTTTATTGGTTCTTTTATACCTTTATTACTTAAAAAATGTGGTTTTGACCCAGCTATTGGTAGCTCAATTTTACTTACTGCTTTAACTGATGCTTTAGGATTTTTCTCTTTTTTATTGCTTGCAAAACTAATTTTATTGTAAAAAATCATTTTAATAATTGTTATTATAAAATTTTTTTTTATCTCTGTTACCTAGTTATTTTAGCAATTTAGTTAATATACAAAAAACTATACATTAATCATCATTAACTTAACAAAATATAATCTTTATTAATTAGTTGTTTTTTTTTTTTTTTCTAAATACAATGATTAATTAATAATTGTTATTTTTATTCAAAATAAACACTAAGAATTTATTTTTAAGGAGTTATAATGAAAATATCTTACAAAATTTCATTATGTATTTTAGTTGCTTTAGCAGTGCTTTCATTTACTTTGATTGTTAGCACTAGAAGTCTTGTTCATAAAGTTGAAAGCTTGTCATTTAACACTACTGAAGAATTGGCAGTAGATGATGCAAAGAAAACAGCAAAAAGTGTTGTTAAGGCAATAAATCATTTTACAGATAAAGCTTATGAAGATTTAAAAAATAGCGGTGCTACTCATGCTGAAATTATAAATAGAGTTTTTGCTCTTGTGAAAAATATCAATTTAGACAATACCGCAGTACATAATTTTGTTATGAATTCAAATGGTGTTTATTTAGACCATTACAATAAAAACTTAATAAATGAAAATATGTTAAATTCCCCTGATTTAAACGGAAAATATTATGTAAAAGATTTAGTTAATGTTAGTAAAAACGGTGGATATGTAAAAGCAAAAATCAAGGGTGCTGACGGAAATATTAGAAATATAATTATATATGTTGAAAAAGATAGTTATCTTGATTTAATTTATGGAACAACAGTGGATATTGATAGTGCATATAATGATATAAAAGCTACCGAAGATAAAATTGATGAATTTGTAACAAGCTCAATTTATAAATTTATACTTACAGCAATAATCCTTTCAATAATAATCCTAATAGCTATGATTATCTTTGTAATCAAGCAAGTTTCAAACCCACTAAACGCACTTACAAACAAATCAATTGAACTAAGCAGCGGAGATGGGGATTTAACCAAAAAACTAGAAGTAAAAGGCAAAGATGAAATAGCACAAGCTTCAATGGCAATTAATGAATTCTTAGAAAAAGTAAGAGTATTAATAGCACAAGCAAAAGATATCTCAAATGAAAACGCATCAATTGCAAATGAATTAAGCCATACTTCTATGCAAACAGGAAAGCGTGCTGAAGAAGGCTCAATTACTATTAATGAAGTAGCAAGCAAAGGAGCAAATACTAAGGGCAATCTTGATGTAGGCGTAAAACAAGCTCAAAAAGGTAAAGAAGAATTACAAAACGCTTCTAAATATATCATTGAAGCAAACAATGCTATTAACCAACTTACAAATCAAATCAATCACAGTGCTTCAACTGAAAGTGAATTAGCAAGTAAGATAGAACAACTTAGCCGTGATGCTGATAATGTAAAATCTATTTTAGAAATTATTAATGATGTGGCTGATCAGACTAATTTATTAGCTTTAAATGCAGCTATTGAAGCAGCTCGTGCAGGAGAACATGGTCGTGGCTTTGCAGTTGTGGCTGATGAAGTAAGAAGTCTTGCAGAAAGAACACAAAAAAGCTTAAGTGAAATTAATGCAACTATTAGCGTAATTGTTCAAGGTATTAAAGATGCAAGTGAGCAAATGAGTAATAATTCTAAAGAAATTAGCAATCTAACAAGCGTTGCATCAAATACTCAAAACACAATCAATGAAATGGGTAAGATAATGAGCGAAGCTGTTAAGATAAGCGAAGGAACTGTAAGTGATTATATTAACACAAGTAAAGATATGAGCTTAATCTTAGATGGTGTAAATAATATGAACACAATTACAAATGAAAACGCAAGAAGCGTTGAAGAAATAGCAGGAGCTGCAAACCATTTAAGTGAAATGACTGAAAATCTTAACAAAAAGCTAAATGAATTTAGAACTTGATTTTAAATTCTAAAAACCTAGCTTAGGCAATAAGTGCTTAGGCTGGGTTGTTTTTTTAATTAAGATTGTTTAAAGTATTAAAAAGTACAAAAAGTTACAATTAATACTTTATTAGATAAAATTTATAAATAATTGATATTTTCATCTTCTTAAAAATAATTTACAACTAATACAAAAACTGATTTTAGACATTAAATTTAAATAATACAAATACTTTTTAAGTCAAATAAAAATTTATTTTATAATTTAAGCTTTATTTAAGCTTAACAATGTATTATTTCATCTTTATGTTTTTTAACCATAGAAAGAATAAATCAAATTAACTTAATATATAAGCCATAAACAAAGCTTTATAAAAAGTTTTTAATTTTCTTTATTACTTTTATTATTGTTATTAAATATCGTTATTTTTATTTATTTTTGTTAAAACATTTTTCAACGTCAATCTTTGATATCTAAACAAGTGATCAAGAGCTAGTTACAAAAGCTATTATTTATTTAATAGCATTTCTTTTAAACACTTCATAAAATTATGGAGAGTTTGATCCTGGCTCAGAGTGAACGCTGGCGGCGTGCCTAACACATGCAAGTCGAACGATGAAGTCTAGCTTGCTAGACGGATTAGTGGCGCACGGGTGAGTAATGTATAGCTAACTTGCCCCTTACAAGAGGACAACAGCTAGAAATGGCTGCTAATACTCTATACTCCGCTTTAACATAAGTTAAGGTGGGAAAGTTTTTCGGTAAGGGATAGGGCTATATTGTATCAGCTAGTTGGTAAGGTAATGGCTTACCAAGGCTATGACGCATATCTGGTCTTAGAGGATGATCAGACACACTGGAACTGAGACACGGTCCAGACTCCTACGGGAGGCAGCAGTGGGGAATATTGCTCAATGGGCGAAAGCCTGAAGCAGCAACGCCGCGTGGAGGATGACACTTTTCGGAGCGTAAACTCCTTTTTTACAAGAAGAATACTGACTGTATTGTAAGAATAAGCACCGGCTAACTCCGTGCCAGCAGCCGCGGTAATACGGAGGGTGCAAGCGTTACTCGGAATCACTGGGCGTAAAGGGCGCGTAGGCGGATTATCAAGTCTTTTGTGAAATCTAATGGCTTAACCATTAAACTGCTTAAGAAACTGATAGTCTAGAGTAAGGGAGAGGCAGATGGAATTAGTAGTGTAGGGGTAAAATCCGTAGATATTACTAAGAATGCCAATTGCGAAAGCGATCTGCTAGAACTTAACTGACGCTAAGGCGCGAAAGCGTGGGGAGCAAACAGGATTAGATACCCTGGTAGTCCACGCCCTAAACGATGTATGCTAGTTGTTGGAATGCTAGTCATTTCAGTAATGCAGCTAACGCATTAAGCATACCGCCTGGGGAGTACGGTCGCAAGATTAAAACTCAAAGGAATAGACGGGGACCCGCACAAGCGGTGGAGCATGTGGTTTAATTCGATTCTACGCGAAGAACCTTACCTAGGCTTGATATCTATGGAACCTTTTAGAGATAAGAGGGTGCTAGCTTGCTAGAACCATAAGACAGGTGCTGCACGGCTGTCGTCAGCTCGTGTCGTGAGATGTTGGGTTAAGTCCCGCAACGAGCGCAACCCACGTATTTAGTTGCTAACAGTTTGGCTGAGCACTCTAAATAGACTGCCTTCGCAAGGAGGAGGAAGGTGTGGACGACGTCAAGTCATCATGGCCCTTATGCCTAGGGCTACACACGTGCTACAATGGCATATACAATGAGACGCAATATCGCGAGATGGAGCAAATCTATAAAATATGTCCTAGTTCGGATTGTTCTCTGCAACTCGAGAGCATGAAGCCGGAATCGCTAGTAATCGTAAATCAGCTATGTTACGGTGAATACGTTCCCGGGTCTTGTACTCACCGCCCGTCACACCATGGGAGTTGATTGTGCTTTAAGCCAGAATACTAAAATAGTTACTGTCCACAGCAAAATCAGCGACTGGGGTGAAGTCGTAACAAGGTAACCGTAGGAGAACCTGCGGTTGGATCACCTCCTTTCTAGAGTACAAATACTCTTTCTCACAAAAGAGTATTCATTTATCTCTTGTCCTTGTTTGGATATCAAAGGTTGAAATGTTGATGTTGTTTTAAGAGCTTATTAGATATTTATATCTTTAATGGGCCTATAGCTCAGCTGGTTAGAGTGCACCCCTGATAAGGGTGAGGTCACAAGTTCAAGTCTTGTTAGGCCCACCATTTTTAACTTTGTCTTATTCTCCCATTTTATTTTTATAGTATTTTAAGTGCTTGATTATTATGTATATTATTTTTGTAATAATTTTTTATTTGCTAAAAAATATAAAATATTTTTTTTGTTTGTTAGCTATTAACTTATTTAGTCAATAATTAATTCAATATTTATATAATATTAAAACTAAAGTAAGCATAAAGTAACAAGAATAATGTTAGTTTTTATTTTATTTGTTTTTTAATTTAATAATTAACATTATCTTTTACTATGTTTTTCTCTTTGTATTTTTAAATCTAACATAAATTATGATTGTTATTATGTGCTAATAATATTTGCTAGTATTTTTAATAAATATTCTAGGTTAATATTAGTAGTATATATTTATTAAGAATAAAGGAGAATAAATGTTTAAAAAAATAAGCATATCATTATTATTAATACTAAATATAAATGCAAGTGAAATTGATGATTTAAGCTTAGAATTAAATAAAATTTACAACACTCTTCCTTATATTACAAAAGAAATAAAACAAGACCAAGATGAATTTCTAAAAAGCATTAATAACTGCAAAGATGATAATAATTGCATTAAAACTTTATATGAAACTAGAATAAAAGAACTTAACACTAGTCTTGAAAACTCAAAAACTTATCCTAAAGAGCTAATAGAACATATAAAAACAATTCAAGAAAACTCAACTGAATGTTATAAATATAACTACATGAGATTTGAACATGGAAGATTTACTGATGAGCCAGAAAAATGCAGAAAATTACCAAAGCTAAATAATTTTTGGCAAGATTTTTTTAGATACAAAGATTTAAAATTTAAGCCAAAAATAGTAGATGCTAAGCCTTATTCTAGTAAAGAAGTAAAAGATACTCTTAAATATTGTTGGGACTTAGGTCTTGATAGAAGGGTTTTAAAAGTTATAGGGCGTGATAACATAAATGGTATTGACAATGATGTGGATTATCATTTTATAGAAGTGGATAAGAATGGAGAGCTTTATTTTATAAGTAAAATTAAAGGTAAAAAATATATAGAAAGACATAAAAGCATAACTATAAGTGATGTTCTTTTAGATGGCAAAAACTATCTAGCTCTTTCAGGAGAATATGGAAATATACTATTTATAGAAAAAGATTTTTGTAATTATCCTATGAAAAATAAGGATTTATTAGACCTTTTAAGAAAATCTAATAAAATGAAACTATCAAATAATTTTTATGAAGAAACAAAAGAAACTTTTATTATAGAGTATAAGGGTAGTGATTATATTTTAAAATATAAGAGACATAACAATTATTACAGTATTACTTTTATTGATATTTTAGATATGGTATCTAATATTATTTATCAAAATTATTCAGAAGAAATTGATAGATGTAATAAATTTAAAATTTTTGGTTGTTATATTTAAAAAAGGAGAATAACTAAAAATAAATAAAAACAAATAAAGCTTACAGGCTTACATTACACAGCTAACTAAAAGCTACATAAATTTATAAAAAATAACACAAAAAATAAGTAAAATTTTATTTATATTTAAAATTATCATAAAAAGTAACAAATTATAAAAAATAATAAAGATTTTTAATATTTTTATTTAAATTAATGCTATAATAAGAAAAATAAACAAAGGAATAAAATGGAATTTTTTCTACTACATGTCGCTGTACTTGTTACACTTTTTATTGCTTTAATTAAACCAAAAGGTTTTAAAAAAAAGCTAATGTGGTTTATCATTTGGTTCTTTGTTTGTTTTGGTGATATATTTATAGGATATGTTGCTTTTTATTATAATGCTTATAAATATGCTAGAAACACATACTTTGAGCCTTTTAAAGGAGATTCATTATACTTAGGTGAGCATAAGGTTTGGTTGTCAGGTGAAAAAGTAAGCAAAATAAGTGAATATTATATTGGAGGATGGCCAAACTCTATATTGCCAGATTTTTATACGAGATTACTTTTAGATAATAAAATAAAATATATTGAATATAAAGAAGTAAGTGAGCATCCTATAAACAATGGAAAATATTTTAGATTATATTCAAGCAATGAAGATGATAAAAACTGTGTAGCATCAAAAGAGTTAAAAACTAGACTGTTTTTTTCGATAAGTTATGTTAAAAACGATGGAACTAAAGGTTTTATTGAATATGATGAATTTTTAGAACTGTACAATAAATATTATAAAAAATATTTAGAAAATTATAATAAATATTATGCTTATTGGGATTATTTTTTAGATAACAATATCTTTCATGAAAAAATTCCTACTGAAATAAAAGAATTAATAACATATTTAATACAAAAACATAATATGCCATTAGATAGAGTACGATATTTAATTAAAACAATGAAAATAGATTATATAAGGATGATAACAAAATTTGAAGAATTCTACAAAAATAAATGCATAGCAAGAGTTCAAATAGATAAAAATGAAGTATCAAGATATGAATATGTAGAATGCACTAATTCTGATTATGAATATATATGCGATTATCCTGATATAAAGGATAAAGCTTGGGCTAAATTTAAATACTTTGCTTACATAAAAGATAGGAATAATAATAAAAAAATAGCTCAGAGTATATTTACTTATAAAACCGGCAAACCTTTTCTTTTATATAGCACAATAGCTGAAGTTACTGCCCCACCTGAAGTTCTTTATGGTTCTACAAAATTATGCAATAAAAACATAAATGTTGGTGTTTATTCAGATAGCGAATGTCGCAATATATTTATAGAAAATTTTATTAATGATAAGGAGCTAAGAAATGAGTGATTTTTCTAAATTAAAAGCATATAGTGAGATAAAGTTATAAATATATTTAAGTCTTTATTTTAGATTTTATATAATTTATAAAAAATTTAACTTATTATTAAAATTAGCATAAAAAGTAACAAATTATAAAAAATAATAAAGATTTTTAATATTTTTATTTAAATTAATGCTATAATAAGAAAAATAACAAAGGTATGATATGAAAAAAGTATTAAAAATACTAAAAATACTTTTTATAATTTTTATAATAATTGAAATAATGATTGCTATTGGTTCAGTTGTTGTAGGCCCTACTATTGGCAGAGGAAAACCAGAAAAAGATATATTTTGGATGCTTGTTTGCTTTTTTGTGGCAAATGTTTGTATTTATGAATATTTAATTAAAATAATAGTTTTATTTTATAAAGGACTTATACTTTATCCACTAACTTATTTTAAAGTTTTTATAATCATATTTTTTACAATACTTTTCTTTAAATTAAGAAAGAAATTTAATAACAAAATAGCTTTTAAATATAGCATAATTCCTATGATAATAATGTTTATATTAGATATTTCCTTTTTAAGAGTTGTTCCTGATTACTCAAGTAAAACTCACGAAAAAACAGTAACTTTAATTGGTTATAAAAAATATCAGCAAGGCTATTGTTTAGAAGAAGATAGGATACTACCTAAAGATGAGCTTTATAAAAGAGTAGTGATTGATGATTTTACAAAGTTATTAGTATGTCAAGATAATCTTTATAAAATGATTTATAATAGCATTACAAGTCATAAATACGAGATACATAAAGATATTAATCTAGATAATTACAAAGATTACTTAAGAAAAAATGTTTATTCTAAAGAATATGTTAATTATAAAGAATTAGAACCGGTTGATTACACTAAATATTTAGTAGTTAAAAATAATACAGCTGGATTTACTAAGCCTATTATTTTACTTGGATGGGGTGCTTCTGTTTCAATTACAGTTTATACGGATATAGCCTTTGAATTTAAAGATAATACATATAGAACCTATAGCTTTTATCTTATTGATAAATTTGATGAGCGTGAAGATAAAGAAAAAGAGTATAAATATAGACTTAGAGTTTTTAATCATCAGCTTTTATCATACGAAGCTGATATAAAGGAAAAACGTAGTTATATACGCAAATTTGATAATTGTGGTTATTCAAACTTTGATCCAGAAAAAGAAGCAATTGAGATTTATAATGGTATTTAAAATTATAAAAAGGAGAAAACATGGCAAATTTTAGATTAGATTTAAATGGTGATTTTACAAGCGAAATATTATCATTATACTTATGGGGACAAAAAGCTCTAAATAAATATAAAGTTACAAATTATAAAAGTTCTAATTATTAATCAAATTCTTTTAAAAATTATGATAATTTTAAGTAAGAATTTAAAAATATCACAAAAAGTAACAAATTATAAAAAATAATAAAGATTTTTAATATTTTTATTTAAATTAATGCTATAATAAGAAAAATAAACAAAGGAAAATAAATGTTTAAAAAAATAAGCATATCATTATTATTAATACTAAATATAAATGCAAGTGAAATTGATGATTTAAGCTTAGAATTAAATAAAATTTACAACACTCTTCCTTATATTACAAAAGAAATAAAACAAGACCAAGATGAATTTCTAAAAAGCATTAATAACTGCAAAGATGATAATAATTGCATTATAAGTTCTTATAAAGCTAGAATAAAAGAGCTTAACACTAGTCTTGAGAATTCAAAAACTTATCCTAAAGAGCTAATAGAACATATAAAAACAATTCAAGAAAACTCAACTGAATGTAATAAAAATAAATGTACTACAATAGATTGTGAAGGTATAACTATAGATAATTTTTGGCAAGATTTTTTTAGATACAAAGATGTAAAAATTAAGCCAAAAATTGTAGATGCTAAACCTTATTCTAGTAAAGAAGTAAAAGATACTCTTAAATATTGTTGGGACTTAGGGCTTGATAGAAGGGTTTTTAAAGTTATAGGGCGTGATAATATAGATGGTATTGATAATGACGTGAGTTATTTTTTTTATGAAGTTGATAAAAATGGAGATTCATATGATTTAAGTAAAATTAAGGGTAAAAAATATATAGAAAGGCATAAAAGCATAACTATAAGTGATGTTCTTTTAGATGATAAAAACTATCTAGCTCTTTCAGGAGAATTTGGAAATATTTTATTTATAGAAAAAGATTTTTGTAATTATCCTATGAAAAATAAGGATTTATTAGACCTTTTAAGAAAATCTAATAAAATGAAACTATCAACCAACTTTAGCACATTTAAAAAAAATATTTTTGTGATAAATTATAAGGAAATAGATTATATTTTAAATTATAGGATTCACTATTATTACACATATCCAACAACCTATCTAACATATGAAATTTATATACATAGTATCCAAAACATGGTATCTAATGCTTATTATCTTTACTTAAGGTCGTATCATTATACATTTACTGAATTAGTATCTTTACAATGTGAAACAAATTTAAAAAAGGAGAATAAATGAATGCAAACGAAAAACAAATAAAGCTTACAGGCTTACATTACACAGATAATTATAATAAAAAGCTATACGAATTTATAAAAAACAATGAAGGTAAAGAATTGAAAGTTTATGTTGATAGCGAATTAAGACCTGCAATTGGCATTGGTTATGATTTTATTACACATAAAAGCGAATGGAAAGAAGATTTGAAAAATGTTGGAGTAGTAGTTTCTATAGAAGATGAAAAAAGAATAAATGAAATTATATCTTATGTATTAAATATAAAAGCTGATAATACATTAAATTCTGAGGTTATGGAAGAAAAAATAAATGACAAACTTAAAAATTATAATAAAGTAAGCACTTTAAAATTTACAGAAGAACAAGCAACAAAGTTGTTTGAACAACTGTTGCCTAAATATGAAAGAATGCTTATTAAAAAAAACAAAAATTCTGAGCTAGGAATTAGCAAGGAAAGTTTTGAGCGTTTAAAAAATAGCAAAGAATTAATAGCCCTTGTTGATTTGGTATATAATGGCGGTCCTGAAATTATAGGACCTAGTTTATCTAAAGCAATTGAAGAAGGCGATAGAGCAAAAGCTTGGTTTGAGATAAGATATAATTCTAATGGTGGGAGTTCTCGAGAAACTGGTGGCTATGGAATTGCACAAAGAAGAGTAAGAACTTCTAATCTTTTTGGACTTTATCCTGATGGTAATATAGATGAAGAATATCATATGCAAGTAGTTAGAATGTATGCTGATTCAAAAAATAAAATAATAAAAGAAGAAACCAGCAAAGAAAAATCTAGTAAAAAATCTAGCTTTACAATCAAAGATGCATATCAAGGCGAAAACAGCTTTAAAAGTCAAATCTCTACAACCATTAAGCATTTTACTAACGAAGATATAATTAGTGGGGATATTGTATTGCTTGATAATACTCATAATGAATTGGGTAAAAATACAAAATTAGATAAAAATGATTTAATTATCATTGATGGCGGAGAACATAGTATTAGCGATATAAGTGGTAATGATATTTATTATATTCGTAGTGGTAAGGTTAGAATAGATGATAAAGACGGCAAAGGTAAAATTATCTTTAATGGCTCTACATTAGAAGGTGGCTCTTATGATGAAGATAAAAAAGCATATGTAGATGCAAAAGATACAAGTATTACATATGAGCTTAAAGACAATAATGATTTAATAGTAAGAAAAGATAACAGCAGTATAACTATAAGTAATTTTAATAAAAATGAAGATGGTTTTTTAAACATTAATTTAAAAGATAAGCCTGGTAAAGAAGTAGCTATAATAATAGATACAACAGGTTCTATGGGAGATGATATAGCAACCTGCAAAGCAAATGCAAAGATTATTGCTAGTAATATTTTTAAAGAAAATTTTTATTCTAAAATATCAATAGTTACTTATAATGATAATGATATAAAAACAATAGGAACATATACAAATTATCAAAGCTTCTTAAGCGGAATAAATAGTGTTAATTTGCAATATGGCGGCACAGAATACACAATGGCAGCTATCTTAGAAGGAATGAGTAATTTTAGTCCAAACAATCATCTAAGCAAAGAAGTATATGTAATGACAGATGAGAGCGGAGATGACAATCATAGAAGAGATGAAGTACAAAGAATGGCTAAAAACCTTTCAGTAGGCTTTAGAAGTATTAATAATACTAATAAATACGAAGATACTTCAGTAAAAATTAATTTTATTGCTATTCGTGATGAGTTTGAGCATTTTAAAGAATTAGCTATTAGCACTAATGGAATGTATTTTACTTCAAATTCAAGCGAAGAACTTAGTGATGCTTTATTTGAATTAAGCAATATAGGAACCTCAAGTAATGATGTAATAGAAGGTAATGATAAGGATAATAATCTTAATGGCTTTGGTGGAGATGATACATTAATAGGTAAAGCAGGAAGTGATACTTATACATTTATAGGAAATAATTTTGGTAATGATACAATAATAGAAAGCAATTTAAATAATATTGATAATAATAAAATCATTTTTAAAAATCTAAGTTATAAAGATGTAAGATTTAAAAAAGACTTTAACAACTTAAAAATCATTCTTAATAAAGATAATAGCGTAACAATAAAAGATTTTTATAATACCAATAATGAAAGTAAAATTAGTAGTATAAGCTTTAGTGATGTTACATTAGATGAACTAGCTATTAAAAGAAGTGCTAGTATGCAAACAAATAAAGATGAAATAGTATTTTTAAAAGAAAAAGATTTTACTTTTTTAAATTTTGCTACATCAACATTTGTAGTAGCTCATCAAGACAACGCAAGCAATATAAGCACATCTTATAAAGATGATGTAATAATAGGAAGTAATAAAAACGATGTTATATCAAGTAAATTAGGAAATGATACCTTAATAGGTGGTAAAGGAGATGATAAGCTATATGGTGGATTTGGAAATGATATATATGTTTATAAAAAAGGCGATGGAAATGATTTAATATATGATGATGGTGGAGAGGATGCTTTAAAATTACAAGATTTAAAAGCGGATGAAATATTTTTCATAAAAGATAATAAGGATTTATTAATTAAGTTTAAAGAAGATAACGCAAATAGCATAAGAGTAAAAGACCACTTTGCTTGGAAGTTTGGTTACCATAATCAAATAAATACAATTGAACTTGATGATAACAAATTTATAAACTCAAAAACCATAGATAAACTAATAGAACAAACAAATGCCTTTGCAAAAGATAATGGCATAAATATGCAAAATATAAACAATATAAATGATGAAAGACTAAATCAAATCTATATGAACGCTTGGAATTAAATCGCTTACCCTAAATTAACTTAGGGTAATTATTATTTATAAAAAAATTAACTTATTATTAAAAATATCATAAAAAGTAACAAATTATAAAAAATAATAAATAATAATAAAGATTTTTAATATTTTTATTTAAATTAATGCTATAATAAGAAAAATAAACAAAGGAGAATAAATGTTTAAAAAAATAAGCATATCATTATTATTAATACTAAATATAAATGCAAGTGAAATTGATGATTTAAGCTTAGAATTAAATAAAATTTACAACAATATTCCTTATATTACAAAAGAAATAAAACAAGACCAAGATGAATTTCTAAAAAGCATTAATAACTGCAAAGATGATAATAATTGCATTATAAGTTCTTATAAAGCTAGAATAAAAGAGCTTAGCTTATCACTTGAGAATTCAAAAACTTATCCTAAAGAGCTAATAGAACATATAAAAATAATTCAAGAAAACTCAACTAATTGTAATAAAAATAAATGCACTACAATAGATTGTGAAGGTATAACTATAGATAATTTTTGGCAAGATTTTTTTAGATACAAAGATGTAAAAATTAAGCCAAAAATTGTAGATGCTAAACCTTATTCTAGTAAAGAAGTAAAAGATACTCTTAAATATTGTTGGGACTTAGGTCTTGATAGGAAGGTTGTAAATTATCAAGAACCAGCAGATACAGTTTATTCTTTTGTAGAAGTAGATAAGGATGGAGAACCATATTTTGCAAGTAAAATTAAGGGTAAAAAATATATAAAAAGACACAAAAATATAACTATAAGTGAAATGGTTGTATATAATGAACATTACTTAGTTATTTCAGGGGAATATGGTGATTTGTTATTTTTATACAAAGATTTTTGTAATGGGCCTATGGAAGATAACAATCTATTAGAGCTTTTTGAAAATTATAAAGCAATACAAATGTCAAATTGTTTTAGAGAATATGCAAAAAACACTTTTATTATTTATTATAAAGGTGATGATTATATTCTAAGTTACAATAGATACAATGCATATTATAGTATAAGTATCAATAGTATGTATGATACGATGTCTAGTTTGTATACAAGTTTTGAAAGTTGTTCTTATCTTGCAAGAAAAATAGAATCTTTACGTTGTGAAATAAATTTAACAAAGGAGAACTAATGTTTAAAAAAATAAGCATATCATTATTATTAATACTAAATATAAATGCAAGTGAAATTGATGATTTAAGCTTAGAATTAAATAAAATTTACAACAATATTCCTTATATTACAAAAGAAATAAAACAAGACCAAGATGAATTTATAAAAACTATTAATGAGTGTAAAGATGATAATAATTGCATTATAAGTTCTTATAAAGCTAGAATAAAAGAGCTTAGCTTATCGCTTGAGAATTCAAAAAGCTTTCCTGATGGGTTAATAGAATATATAAAAACAATTCAAGAAAATCCAACTAAATGTAATAAAGATAAATGTACTACAATAGATTATGAAAATATATCCACAAATAATTTTTGGCAAGATTTTTTTAGATACAAAGATTTAAAATTTAAGCCAAAAATAGTAGACGACAAAGATTATTCTAGCCAAGAAGTAAAAGATACTCTTAAATATTGTTGGGACTTAGGGCTTAATAGGAGAGTTTTAAAATCTATAGAGCCAAATTATGTAATTTATTATTTTCTAGAAATTAATAGGTTTGGAGCACCATATTCATCAAATAAAATTAAAGATTACAAAGATATAAAAATACATAAATATGTAACTATAAATGAAGTGGTTTTAGATGATAAAAACTATCTAACTCTTTCAGGTGGATTTGGAGATATGTTGTTTATAGAAAAAGATTTTTGTAATCATCCTATAAAAAATAAGGATTTATTAAAACTTTTATATGAATCTAATAGTATCAAATTATCAACCGACTTTAAAATAATTGGAAGAAATGTTTTTGTTGTAAATTATAAAGATAGAGATTATATTTTAAATTATTATTATATATTTAAATCATATATTATAGGTATTGATAGTGTTGAAGATATGGTTTCTAATATATATTATTATCCATACAAAGGTGCTGAATTAAAATATTTATTGCATGAAATGAAATAAAAAAGGAAAATAAATGTTTAAAAAAATAAGCATATCATTATTATTAATACTAAATATAAATGCAAGTGAAATTGATGATTTAAGCTTAGAATTAAATAAAATTTACAACACTCTTCCTTATATTACAAAAGAAATAAAACAAGACCAAGATGAATTTCTAAAAAGCATTAATAACTGCAAAGATGATAATAATTGCATTATAAGTTCTTATAAAGCTAGAATAAAAGAGCTTAACACTAGTCTTGAGAATTCAAAAACTTATCCTAAAGAGCTAATAGAACATATAAAAACAATTCAAGAAAACTCAACTGAATGTAATAAAAATAAATGTACTACAATAGATTGTGAAGGTATAACTATAGATAATTTTTGGCAAGATTTTTTTAGATACAAAGATGTAAAAATTAAGCCAAAAATTGTAGATGCTAAACCTTATTCTAGTAAGGAAGTAAAAGATACTCTTAAATATTGTTGGGACTTAGGGCTTGATAGGAGTATTTTAAAAGTTATAGGGCGTGATAATATAGATGGTATTGACAATGATGTGGATTATCATTTTATAGAAGTTGATAAGAATGGAAAACTTTATTTTATAAGTAAAATTAAAGGTAAAAAATATATAGAAAGGTATAAAAGCATAACTATAAGTGATGTTCTTTTAGATGATAAAAACTATCTAGCTCTTTCAGGAGAATATGGAGATATACTATTTATAGAAAAAGATTTTTGTAATTATCCTATGAAAAATAAGGATTTATTAGACCTTTTAAGAAAATCTAATAAAATGAAACTAACAACTGATTTTCATGAGCATACAAAAAATATTTTTGCTATAAACTATAAAGGAAAAGATTATATTTTAAATTATAGGATTCACTATTATGACACATATCCAACATATAAAATTTATATACATAGTATCCAAAATATGGTATCTAATGCTTATTATCTTTACTTAAGGTCGTATCCTTATACATTTACTAAATTAGTATCTTTACAATGTGAAACAAATTTAAAAAAGGAGAATAAATGAATGCAAACGAAAAACAAATAAAGCTTACAGGCTTACATTACACAGCTAACTAAAAGCTACATAAATTTATAAAAAATAACACAAAAAATAAGTAAAATTTTATTTATATTTAAAATTATTATAAAAAGTAACAAATTATAAAAAGTTTCTTTTATTAGTGCTATTTGTAGTATTGGCTATGGTTTAAACATATTTAATGTAATTTTTATTTGTTTTTACTAGTTAATAGTTTTATTTTAAAAACATAAGTTAAATAATAATTATTTTTATGATATTTTTTATATTTTAAAAATAAATTTAGTAAAGAATTGGCTTTTTATAATAACTATAATAATATTTTCATTGTGTAGTTATTTTTAAGAGTTATTTATAATTACTTAAATAAAAGTTATGAAAATATTAATAAAACTATTGTTTAGAAGAAGGTAAAGCATTGTTTAAAGATGAGCGTTATAAAAGAATAGTAACTGATGATTTTGTAGAGTAATAAATATGCAAAATATTCTTTATAAAAATACTTTTAACAGCATTATAAATTATAAATATATGTTATATAAAGATATAAAATACCTAGTAAGTTTAGTAGTTTTATTTCAATTAAATTATACAGTTACAGCTTTTAATTTTAAAGATAAGATATATGTAACTTATAATTGTACCTTCCTAATAAATTTGATGAATATGAATATAAAAAATAACTTATTTTCTTATTAAGTTTAGCATTAATTATATTTAATATAAAAGAGCTTAATTTATTTTAAGCTCTTTTATGCTCTCTTTTTCATCAAGTTCTAAGATTTTATAAGTTATGTTATTAAAATCAATTTTATTTAAATCAACTTTTCTAATTTGAGAATTATTCATAGTTTTATAATAAAATACTTTATTTGTAAGGTCGCTTACGCTTGTCCATTGAGTTGCACTTTTTAAATTGTTTGGGATATGTTCTTGTGCATTTTTAGGATATTCTATCCATACTGGTATATCAAAATTATTTAATATAACAAAGGCGTTATTTATTGCACTTATGTTATCTTTTGGTTTTGGCATTGTGCTTTTATAAAAAAATGCCCTTACAAATCTTGATGGAGGGGTGATATCTCCTGGAAGACCCAAGGCCGCAGTTCCTGCTCCAAAGGAAAATAATTTTTCGTCTTCTAAATCATTAAGCGCATTTCCTGCTTTTAAATTTATATAATTATTTAGGTTTTTTACCTGCCATTCAAAGTCAGGAGAATTAGTTAAAATTCCTACTTTATTATCATATATTTTTACTTCTCCGTTATTTACTATTTCAATTACTATGCTATTTTGCTTGCTATCACTAACTCTATAATGTGCGGTTGGTAATGGATTATTATTTTCATCATAGGCTATATTTAAAACTATTATGTTTTTTATAGCCTTTTTTACTTCTTCAACATTTTTATAATTTGCTAACAAATAAGAAACAAGCTGCATATCAATTATGCTTTTATTTTTATATTTTTTATCATATCTTTTTAATGAGCCATAATGTGGAAAATAAAACAAACCAGCATTTAAACCAGCTTCATTTATGCCTTCAGCGATAAATCTATCATCCATTACGCTAATTCCTACATAGGCATATTTTGATTTATATTTAAGCCCAGTTTCTTTTGTATTAGGCAATAAAGAAACAAAATTTTGATTTTTACCAACTATAACTAACTTGCTATTTAAATTAGATTCTGCATATTCAATACTTCTTGCACTAATAAAAGCACCATCAGCACTGCTAATATTAATACCAGTGCAAGGATACATAAGATTAGTAAAAGCTAATAAGAATAATAGTATTTTTTTCATATTTTACCTTATAATTTATTTTTTAAAAACCATAGATGAGCAAATTCAATTAATGGACTTTTTTTGTGTTTTTTCATAAATGTATCAAATTCAAGCCTTTTTACCCATACAGGATTAATTGCTTCTGCATCATCAACCCCACCACCTGCTGATATAAAATCCTCATCATCAATCTCAGCATAAAAAAGGCTTTGAGAGCTAACCCCGTTTCCAAAACCAGTAAAATAATTATCAATAAATTCCAATTTTTTAGGACAAACTCCTAATTCTTCAATACATTCTTCTTTTGCTATTTCTTCTATATCTTTATCTTTATCAATAATACCGCTACATAATTCTATACTTATACCATCTTTTATGTTTTTGCATTTTTGATGGTAATAAAGTGCTGCACGAAATTGTTCTACAAATAAATAAGAGTCTTTTTTTCTATGGTATAAAAATACACTCACACAATCAAAACATTCGCTAAATTCCCAAAAAACTTCCTTGCCATTTAGTTTAAATGTAGCCTTTTTTGGTTTTATGTAAATAGGATTAGAAAATTCAATTATTTTATAATCTTGAACATCAATATTCATAATTTTTTAAAATCTCCTTTGCTTTTATGATATTTTGTTTTGATGAGAAGAAATTTTTATAAAAATAAGACATATATTTATAAAAAGATAAATATAAATAAGCTAAATCATCACTGTTTAAAGCCTTGTAAAGTTCATCGTTGTTGATATGATTGCTAATATAATTTTGTGCATCTTCGTAATTTTCAAATTCGTAATTTAATTCTTTTAGAATTTTTAAAATAGCTGTATCAACAATCAAATAAGCTTTATTGCAAAAAATATTTAAAATCATACAAGCGCTTTCATTTGAAATGCCTTTTTGTTTAATTAACCATTCATAGCTTGCATTTTCTTTAAAATTTTCTAAGCTATCAAAATCATTTTTTATTGCTGTACATAAGTCTTTTATTCTTTTTGCTTTTGTATTGTAAAAACCGCTAGCCTTAATTAATTGCCCTAAATCATCACATAAAAGCAAAGAATTAATATCATTAATATTTGCATTTTTAATATTATTAAAACATTTTATAACATTTGCATCTTTTGTATTTTGTTTTATAAAAATTGCTAGTAAATTATAAAAATCATTTTCATATTTATCTTCTTTTATTTCATAATTTTTAATTAAATATAAAAAAAAATCTTTAATCATAAAAAAATCCTAATAAATTTTGTAACTTAGAGCAAATTGTCTTGCGATTCTACCATCTCTACTACCTTTTGTATTAGAAAATTCTAAGGCTTTTTTCTTAATATTTTCATCAATATAACCCAAATAAAGTTGAACTATTTTTAAGTATTGTTCTTGTGTGAAAGGATAAAAATAAAGCCAAATGCCAAATCTTTCTTTTAAAGCAAATCTTTCATCGGCTTCATCAATAAAATCAGCATCATTGTTGTGCGTGTGTTTTACTAAATTTTTATAATTAGAGCTAAGAATAAATAAAATATTATTGCTAAGACTTTCTAAACCACCTTCTAGCAATGGTTTTAAGTTCTTGTAATCACTATCGTGAGTATTAAAAGAAATATCATCAATAAAAATTACTATTTTATAATTTTCTTGCTCAAGTTCATCTAAAATATATCTTAATTCTGATAAATCATCTTTAAAAAGCTCAATAACTCTTAATTTTGTTCCTATAAATTCTTTAAAAACAGCCTTAATTAAACTAGTTTTACCACAACCTTTTGCACCAGCTAGTAAGCAATGGTGAAAGAATTTATTGGAAATAAAATTATTTAAATTGTCTTTTAAAATATCAAATTCATCATCTAAAAAGAGTAAATCCTTTTTAGATGGAAAATCAAGCCTTGTAATACCTTTATAAGAATTAGTTTTTTTGCGATAACTTGCGGCAAAAAATTGTGATAAATTAATCATCGTAGCTTATCTCCTTTAAGTTTGCTATTTGTAAAATTGGTTTAGCAATTTCGTTTATTAAGGCTAGGCGATTATTTTTAATCTTTTCATTTTCAACATTAATCATTACCTTTTCAAAGAAAGCATCAATTTTATCTTTTAAGCTAAAAATCTCTCTTAATCTTTCTTCGCTACTTGAATTTAAATTAACATTCTTAAAAGCTTTAAATAAGTTTTTTTCTTCTTCTTGTTCAAATAAGCTTTCATCAATTTTATAATTTATTTCTTCTTTAATTATATTCACAAGTCTTTTAAAGGTAGAAAGATTGGTTTTAAAATCATCAGAATTTGCTATAAAAATTAAAGATTTTATATTTTCATCTAAGCTTACAAAATTATTATTATTTGTGTTTAAAACTGCTTTAATATAAGAATTATTCACATCATATAAAGCATAAAATCTATCTTTAATGAAGTTTAAAAGATTTTCTATATTAAAGTTAGAATACAAGTCTTTTAGCTCATTCATAAAGTCTTTAAAATCAAAAGAGAATTTATTGTGTAAAATAATTTTTAAAACACCAAGAGCAGCACGACGCAAGGCATAAGGGTCTTTGTTGCCGTTTGGAATTTTATTTATACTAAATAATGCCATTAAAGTATCAATTTTGCTTGCTAAAGCTACGATTGTGCTTAATTTTGTACTTGGCATTTTATCTTTTAGCGGTAAGTATTGCTCATAAATTGCTAAAGAAATTTCATCATTGTATCCCATAGCCTTAGCATAATATGAACCTATAATTCCTTGTAATTCAGGAAATTCTGCAACCATTTGAGTTTTTAAATCAGCCTTGCTTAAATTAATTGCTATGCTTATTTGTTTATCGTCTTGATAATTAATTAATCTTGCTAATCTTATTGCTATTTCTTCTTCTCTTTTGCTTTTATCAGCTATGCTGCCAAGCTCTTTTAAATAAATTGTATTTTCAAGTTTTTTAGGCTCTAAACCGCATTTTAAATCTTGCTCATAAAAAAATAAAGCATCGCTTAATCTTGCCCTTAAAACCTTTTCATTACCCTTGGTAATTAAGCTTAAATCATCGTTAAAAGAATTACTAACTGCTAAAAAGTGATTTGATAATTTATTATTCTTTCTTACTGCAAAATATCTTTGATTGTCTTTCATTGATGTAATTATTACTTCAGGTGGGATTTTTAAAAATTCTTCATCAAAAGAACCTAAAAGCGCATTTGGATATTCAGTAATAGCCACAACTTCTTCTAAAAGCTCTAAATCAAGTTCAACATTAACATTATTTTCTTGTTCAATTTTTGCAATTTGATTTAAAACCATTTGCCTTCTTTCATCTTGATTTAAAATTACTTTTGAATTTTTTAAAAGAGTGAAAAAATCATTTTGGGTATTAAAAGTAAGTGCTTGCATTGATACATTTCTATGTACAAAAGTGCTTTTTGAGCTATTGATTGCATAAGAGTTAAAATTAATATTTTCATCATCAATCAAAAAGCTTATAGCTGTAATAGGGCGAATAAAAGTAAAATCAAAAGCAGCCCATCTCATACTTTTTCCAAAGTTTAAAGAAGCTAAAAAATCATCTACTATATTTTTTGCAATTTCTCTTAAAGCTTTTCCTTTTTGAATTTTTTCACAATATAAGCATTCTTTGCCTTTAATTTCTTTAAAGCTAAGCTCATCTTCGCTAATTTGTGCTTTTTGCATAAAGGCTAAAGCAGCCTTGCTTAATTTAGAATCTTGATAAGCTAATTCTTTTGGTGCGCCTATAAATTCTAATTTTGTATCTTTGCAAAATTCTTTAGCGTTAAAGCAAAACACAAA
Organism: Campylobacter canadensis; assembly: GCF_013177655.1. Lineage (NCBI taxonomy): Bacteria > Pseudomonadati > Campylobacterota > Epsilonproteobacteria > Campylobacterales > Campylobacteraceae > Campylobacter > Campylobacter canadensis. The sequence continues at coordinate 1,512,002 of NZ_CP035946.1, read as the reverse complement.
GCGTCTTGGAGTATAAAAAAATTGCAAATTAGAAAATTCAACGCTGTATTTTTCTAAAACATTCATCATTTTTGTTTTTATGTTGTCTAACTCATTTAAAAATGGTATTGCTGGTAATTCTTCTGTGCATATTTGAATTAAAATATTTTTCATTAAAGTTCCTTAAATATAAAAGAGTATTTGTTTAAAGTTTTACAAACTAATTCTTGGTGGTCTTTTCCTTTTGTTTCAATAGTTATTGTTATATTTGCATCACCAAAATCAGCACTTAATCTATCATAATCTACTTTAATAATATTTGCTTTTGCTTCTTTTAATGCCTTTGTTAAATCAAGCAATGCTCCTGCTTTATCTACTAAAGTAACCTTTATTTGCATTTTTCTATATGATTTTACTAAGCCTTTTTCAATTATATTACTAAGCATTGTTACATCAATGTTTCCACCGCTTAAAATGCAGGCTATATTGCCTTTTAAATTCTTTATTTTTTCGTGCATAATAGCAGCTACGCTAATTGCACCAGCTCCTTCAATAACCATTTTATGTTGCTCTAATAAAAATAACACTGCATTAGCAATCTCATCTTCATCGCATTCTACTATTTCATCAACGCATTCAAGTATGTGTTTAAAGCAAATATCATCTACATTTTTAACTGCAATCCCATCGGCAATGGTTTTAACGCCTTTAGAATTTGTAATTTTTTTGTTATAAAAACTAGTTTTCATAGCGTTTGCACCTTTTGCTTGAACGCCAATTATTTTAATATTCGGATTAATTTGCTTTGCTGCACTTGCTATGCCACTTATTAAGCCACCACCGCCTATTGGTGCGATTATGTAATCAATTGTACTTAAATCTTCTATCATTTCTAAAAAGATAGTGCCTTGACCAGCCATTACAAAATTATCAGCAAATGGGTGAATAAAGCAATAGCCTTTTTCTTTTTCAAGCTCTTTTGCATAAGCGTAAGCCTCGTCAAAATTATCACCCTTTAAGATTACATTTGCACCTAATTTCATCGTATTTTCAACCTTAGTAAGCGGTGTGCTTTCAGGCATTATTATATTTGCATTGATTTTAAAATAATTTGCACTAAAGGCAACGCCTTGCGCATGATTACCTGCGCTTGCTGCAATTACACCAATCTTTTTTTGCTCATCGCTTAAAGATGAGATTTTATTATAAGCACCTCTAATTTTATAAGCACCTATGGTTTGTAAATTCTCGCATTTTAACCATACTTTTTTTTCATCATTTGATAAAAACCTTGAAAAAGTAAAAGGTGTTTTAATAGCTACATCATAAATTTTTTCTTTTGCTGCATAAATTTCACTTAGTTTTATCATCTTTAACTCCAATGCTAAAGAATAACATAAAATCACAACTAAATACTAAAAATCTAAGTAAAAATATAAAAAAAATTTAGTAAAAATTTATGTAAAATTTTAATAAAAAAAGTATAAAACTATTTTAAATTATTTAAGGAGTAAATATGAAGAAAAATACTTTTGTAATTGTTGTAATAGGGATTATTGCAGGGATTTTTTCAGGTATTGTAAAATGGGGATGGGAAGTGCCTTTTCCGCCAAGAAATCCAAATGTTGCTTGGCCTGTTGATGCACTAGAAAGAACTACGCCACCAAAAATTTTTTTAGAACAACTTAATTTGCCTACTGATTGGGTTTATACTTTTTCGGGTGTTGAATTGCCACTTTCAATTTTCATTGTGCATATATCTTTTGCTATTGTTTTTGCTGTGTTTTATTGCCTTTTAGCTGAACGCTATGCTAAGGTTACAATGTGCTATGGTGCTGTGTTTGGGATTGTTGTAGATATTTTAGCTCATGTTATTGTAATGCCATTAATTAAAGAAGTACCACCTTTAGCGCAAATTCCATTTGATGAGCATTTAAGCGAGTTTTTTGGACATATTATTTGGCTTTATTCTATTGAGATAGTAAGAAGGGATTTAAAAGTGCAGTTTAAAAGATTCTTGTCTAGCTAAGCTAGACAAGTTTATTAGTAAAATATAATATGTACTTTTTGTGAGCCATGCACACCAAAAACAGTTACAAGTTCAATATCGCTAGTTCTACTTGGTCCTGCTATATATAAAATATTTGTTGGTAAAACTTCATTTTCTTTAGAAATTTTTTCTAAACCACTTGCTAAAGAAGTTTCAATCTTTGTTTTATCAAGCAACATAATACATAAAGTTGGTGCTAAAGATAACATTCTTGGTTGTGTTTTACTAGAAGTTACACAAGCAACACCGTGAGAGCTTAAAGCAAAATCAACATCAATAATACTAAAATCACTATGAAAAACTTCTTTTCTTAATTCTTCAATTTCTTTATTAAAGCATACCTTTTTTTCAGCATTTACTTTTTCTACATCTACACTTAAAGAACTTGGGTAAATAAGGCTTTTAGCATTATAAATAGCACTAATTTTATTAATTTCGTCAATTACTTGTTCTTTACTTTCTACTAAATGTACTTCAAATTTATTTTCTTGCATTTTTTGCATAGTTTCTTCAAGTGGATTTTCGCTTTGCTTTATATGCACACTTGGGTCGCTTGCCTTTTCTTTTAATTCATATTTAATTCCAAATTCTAAAGCGTTTAAGATTTCTTCTTTACTTCTTTTGCTAATTTCATTAATCTTACTCATAACTAACTCCATCTAATTTGCTTATTTCTTTATATAAATTACCTTCTAATTTAGGTAAATCTTTATATTTTGCCCAGCGACTTAAAACAGGAATATGCCCACCAAAACTTTGTACAAACCAGTTAAATTTGCTTGCATTTGCAAGACCTGTTCTCCATAAAGTTGCACTTGTAGCCATTTTTGTAAATGCGCTAAAGCCACCTTTTTCTAAGCTTGAATGCTCTAATTCACTTGCTCCTAAAGGTGCATTTTCTTCATATTCGCCTATTTTATCTCTTCTTAGTTTTCTAATCATTGAATCAAGAGGAATTTTAACAGGGCAAACTTCAGAGCAGCGACCGCATAAAGAACAAAGACTTAAGATATCACTATGTTCTTTCATACCAAATAATTGTGGAGAAATAACCTCTCCAATAGGACCAGGATAAACAGCATCATAACTATGCCCACCAATTTTATCATAAACAGGGCAAAAGTTCATACAAGCACCACATCTAATGCAGCGTAGGGCTTCATAATAATCTTTATTGCTTAAAATATTTGTTCTATGATTATTAAATAAAATTATATGAACTTCTTTTGGTCCATCAAGCTCTCCTTCTTTTCTAGGTCCTGTTATGATGTTATTATAAGCAGGTATAAATTGCCCAGTTGCTGATGGAGTTAATAGTGTATCGGTTGTTGCAGCGTCATTAAAACTTTCTACGATTTTTTCAATACCACAAATTGCTACATGAATATCAGGTGATGTTGTGCACATTCTACCATTGCCTTCATTTTCAATCAACCAAATAGCACCCTTGCTTGATATAGCAAAATTAACACCGCTTAGCCCCATTTGTAAATTTTCAAATTCATTTCTTAAATGCACTCTTGCAATGGCATTTAGTTTTTCAGGTTCGCTTTCTTTTTCAACACCTAGTTTTTCTGCAAACAATTCTCCAATTTCATAACGATTTTTATGAATAGCAGGAACAACAATATGTACAGGAGTTTCATTGCCTAATTGTAAGATTAATTCCCCTAAGTCAGTTTCTGTAGCAATAAGTCCCTTTTTTTCTAAATAGTGATTTAAGCCTATTTCTTCACTAGCCATAGACTTACCTTTTAATACTTTTGAAATCTTTTTTTCAATCATAAGATTATAAACAATCTCACAAGCATCTTCACAGATTGAAGCATAATGAACTTTCATTCCATTTTTTGTAGCGTTTTTTTCAAATTCTAAAACTCTATCTTTTAGAGTAAATAATGCATTATCTTTTGCATTTTTTGCTCTTTGTCTAAGCCCTTCCCATTGCTTGAATTTAGAATTGATTAAGGCAAGTCTTCTATCTTGTAAAGCGTGCATTGCACTATCTAGATTTGCCCTCATTTGAGTATCTGCTAATTTAGTATTAATTAATTCACTGTGATTTTTCATAGTTTTTCTCCATTTATTCTAGCACTTAAAAAATCATATAAATGATAAGCTTTAACATCTTTATAACCTAATTTGCTAAGAGTTCCTGCTATGTTTAATAAACAACCACCATCAGCTGATATTACAGCACTTGCACCTGATTTTATAATATCTTCTACCTTTGCCTTTGCCATTGCATTTGAAATTTCAGGTTCTTTTACACTAAAGGTTCCACCAAAACCGCAGCATTCTTCTTCATGCTCTAAATAAACAACTTCTACATTGCTTAAACTTGTAAGTAATTTTTTATTACTTTCTATGCTTTTTTGTACTCTTAAAGCATGGCAATTGCTATGCCAAGTTACTTTGATTTTTTCACCTTTATCAACAGGTTTAAAACCTATAGCATCAAGATATTGACTAAGCTCTATTACTCTTGAACTAAATTGCTTAATTTTTTCATAATTTACATCATCTTTAAATAATTCTAAGTAGTCATGGCTCATCATTCCACCACAACTTCCACTAGGAATTACAATAGGTAAATCTCCTTGAAAAACTTCTGCATTATAAAGTGCAATTTTTTTAGTATCGTTAAAATATCCTGTATTGTAACTTGGTTGTCCACAACAGGTTTGGTCTTTTTTAAAAACAACTTCAACATCAGCAGCTCTTAAAAGTTTAATGGAATTTAAAACCATCTTTTGCATTGCCGCTGTACCTAAGCAAGTAGCGTAAAAATAAACTTTTTTTTGCATTTACCTTCCTTTTATTTTTTAAATTAATAATCAAGTCATTATATTTTTTTAAGCTTAAAATAAAAGGAAATTGTATGATTTATTTTATTATTTTTATAAATTGTGTAGTTTTTACACTAGATTTATTTGGAATTTTTTCAGTGTTTAAATATAGTTTATTATTAAGTTCTAATCCTAAGATTTATTCTTTTTTTACTTATGCTTTTTTTCATTCAAATTTTGAACATTTATTTATGAATATGGCATCGCTATTTGCCTTTTATAAATTGTTATATTTTGTAAAAGAAAAAGTTTTAGTTTTTGTATATATTTTTTCATTAATTTGTGCTGCTATTGTGTATTATTTTGTAAATGTGCATATTCTTCATAATGATTTTATTATGCTTGGTGCTAGTGCTGGTGTATGTGCTATTATTGCTTATGCAAGTTTTATTTTGCGTGAAATTGGATTTTTATTTGCAATTTTATTGCTTTCTTTTGTAAGTATAATTTTAAACGATAATGTAGCTTGGAGTGCGCATATTTATGGAGCTTTTTTTGGAATTTTATGTGCATTTTTGCAAAAAAAATTAAAAAATCCTTGACAAAGGAAAATTTTTTAGCTAGTATTACAGCTTTTTAATTTGTCTTGTTAGCTCAGTCGGTAGAGCATTTCACTTTTAATGAAGGGGTCGTTGGTTCGAATCCAACACAGGACACCACTTAGGTCGCTTAGCTCAGTTGGTAGAGCGCCACCCTTACAAGGTGGATGTCATAAGTTCGAGTCTTATAGCGACCACCATTCTTTTATTTTGGTTGCGGCGGTAGTTCAGCTGGTTAGAATATCGGCCTGTCACGCCGGAGGTCGCGGGTTCGAGCCCCGTCCGCCGCGCCATTTAAGCTTTTTAAAATTAAATAATCATAACATAAAGTAGAATGAAAAATAAGCTTGACTTACTTTTCTTGCTTTTGTTGTAAAAGCTTAAAATCTTTATTTAAAATAAAGATTTAAGACCTTCTAATTTAAAATTCCATTTTATTTCTGTGAATTTTTTTAGTAATTTTGCACTAAAACCACTAAATTCTTTATCTAAAATATATGCAATTGCATTTTGATTGCTAAGTGAGCATACGCTACCTTTATCAATATAATTAAATTCTTTAATTTCGTTTTCGTTGTTTAAAAGAATTTTATTAATGCAGTTTGCTAAGTATTCTCCTTGTTTGCAGGCAATTTGTGCTGTTGGTGCAAAGGGGCGTTCTTTATTCATTATTAGTGAGCAATCGCCTATTACATAGCAGTTTTTGTTTTCTTCACATTGTAAGAATTTATTTACTAAAACTCTATTATTTTTGCTTGCCATAAAAGAGTTATTTATAACTTCATTTCCTTTTACACCAGCTGTAAAGATTATATTTTTTGATACAATAAAATTATTTTCATCATTTAAAAATAATTTATCTCCTTCTTTTTTTATGATTTTATGAGAGCTTAAAATATTAACCCCTAGTGATTCAAGGTATTTTCTTGCAACTTGTGCTAAACTTTTTGGATACATAGGTAAAATCTCATCCATAGCCTCAACTATATAAATATTTGCTTGATTTTTTAACATAATTGCAAGAGAAGCGCATAGCTCAATTCCGCTAAAACCAGCACCGCAAATTACGATATTTTTATAACTTTGTTCATCTTTTTGTATATTTTCATAAATTGTTTTTTGTGTTAAAAGTGCTTTTTCGTAATCTGAAATTTCATAGCATTCATCAAGCCCACTTATACCAAATGTATTTTTATTTGCTCCTAGCGCAACGACAACTTTATCGTATGATAGCTCGTTGTTTTTACAAATAATTTTATCTTCTTGAATACTTATTACTTCATCTTGAATAAATTTGACTTTAGCAGGAAGAATTTTATTTAATTCAATTTTTATATTTTTTCCTTCTTCCTTTGCTGCAATTTTGTGCAATTCTGTAGTTTTATAGTGATAAGAATTATTATTTACTAAAATAAATTCAGCATTATCAAGACTATATTCGTTTAAACTTTTAATCAATGATAAATTAGCATATCCTGCTCCAAGTAGTATAATTTTTTGCATTTTTTCTCCTTTATTTTAATTCTAATTTATATATGTTTTTATTTATATCTAAAGAGTAATCATACAAGCCATTTAGGGTAAAAACAACCCTGTAAAAGTCTTGATGTACGCCAAAATCAATCTTTTTAAGATACAAGTTATTTTCTAAAATTTTACTATCGTTTTTAAGAGTAGTTGTTATTTGAAAATCAAAAACTAAGCGATTAGGATTTTTTAGCATAAATCTTCTTAGCAATTTAAAATACGAATTAATTGTTATTATGTTATCTTTTATTTCTAAAGACATTGCATTGTTCATATAAGTAAAATCACTTTGTTTATCTGCTTTATTTTGTATTGTTTGTTGTTGTAAATTATCTTCATCTTTGATTATTTTTTCCTGTAATAATTCTTTATCATTTTCTTTATTTTGCTTAATATTTCTTGATTTTTCATAATTATTTTTATTGATTAAAGAATAAATTTCATTAAAATTAACACTTTCATTTATGTTAATTTTAAAGTTTCTTTCATTGGCGTTTAGGTCAATATAGTTAAAAGTAATGCTTTTTAAAATTCTTGCATCTTGCGGGAAAGAAAAATTAATTTCATTTAAAAATTGTTTATTTTCAATCATACTAGGTTTGTTTAAAAAAATTATAGGTGAAAAAGGGTTTTCTCTAGCTAAAAGAAAGATATTAAGCATTATTAAAAAAAATATTTTTTTCATTGATTTATCGCCTTTTTAAAATGTTCTCTTAATTTATCCATATTAATATAAAATTCTTTCATTAACACTAAGGCTAGATATCTAGCAAAAAATGTAGTGTTTATTATATTATTTTTAGTATTTGTTATATTTAAAAACTCAAGAGCTTTATAATTTATACCTAAATGCTTGATAATATCGCAATTATAAGCTTTATTTAATTTATTAATATCAACACTACCTGAAAAAAATTCACTTAAAAATACATAATCAATCACATCTTCATTTGTAAAATCAATATAAGAGATATTTGCATTTTGCTTTGTGTTTATTAGTTTTTCATATTCATCAAGACAAAAAGCATTAATTAATAATTTATTGTTTTGAAAGCTAAATGCTCCACTTCCAGCTCCAATATATTCATGATGAGTGCTTACATATTCATCATTAAAAGAGTTTTTGTTTTTTGAAAAAGACCAAGCATTATTTTGCTTGTAATCGCTAAATTCATCGCAAATTATTTTATAAAATAAATATTCATTATCCTTTGCACCTTGTCCAAATTTTGCTGCGATTGCCTTTTTTGTTATATTTGATTTCATAAGCGGATAAAATGTTATTTGCTCAGGATTTAAACTTTTTGCAATATTTATATTATTTAATAAAATTTCTTCATTTTCAAAAGGAAAATTAAAAATTAAATCAATGCTAAAAGTAGGTAGAATTCCTATTGCCTTTTCAAGTTTTTTAATAAGTTGTTTTGAATTACCAAATTTAGCTAAGCGAGAAGTTTTTTCTAAAATATCATCATTAAAACTTTGTACTCCGCAGCTTAATCTATCAATATAACCTTTAAACATTTGAAGTTTATTTTCATCAATGTGGTTTGGGTCGCTTTCACAAGAAATTTCTTTAATAGGAAATAATTTTTTGCATAATTGTAAAGTTATTAATAATTCTTCTTCATTAATTAAGGTTGTACCACCGCCAACATAAAGCGTATTAAAGCTATAACCTAAAGAATGTAAAAGTTCTAGCTCTTTTCTTAGAATTTTAAAATATTGCTTACACTTGCTTTCTTCATAAGCAAATTTATGAAAAGAACAATAAGTACAAAAAGTATGACAAAAGGGAATATGAATGTAAAGCATAGTATCTTTGCTTGCTTGCTTTTCAATCATCACATCATTTTTTAAAATAAATTTTTTTTCTAATTGTTTTTTAATGTAATAACTTGAATAAGAAATTATAGACTTTTGCAACAAATTCATAAGATTTCCTTAAAAAAGATTAAAAAAAGATTTATAACAAAATAAATCAAATAAACAATTCTTTTATATGATTAAGTGTATTTATTTGCCTTAAATAATAAAACACTTTAAATATAAATAGTATTAATTGTAATGATTTAGCCTTTAATGTTTATTTGCTTAATTAAATTCCTTACAAGCGTGATTGTATATTTGAATTAAGATAAAGTGCAGCATTTTTTGCTTTTAAAATTAACTTTGTATTTAATGCTTTTAGCTTATATTCGCTAAGTTCTTTTTTAGAAAATCCACCTTCAGGGCCTATTACATAAAGTTTTTTATTATCAAATTCGCAAAGTTCATTAGCACTAAAATCAATTAAACAAAGCTCGCCTTTAGCATCTTTTAAGCTTTTTAAATCTTTAAAAACTTCAATTTCTAAAATATCAGCTCTAGCGCACTGCATACTAGAATTAATTAAAATTCTTTTTGCTTTATTTTGTTGTTTTTCATCAAATTTAATGTTTTTTTGAGAATAATCGCAATAAACTAAATAAAGTTTGCTAAGTCCAAGCTCATTTAAATAAGGCAAAATTTCATACAAGCTATCAAGCTCAATCATAGCTAAGGCAAGATGGGTAAAAGCATTATTATTTACAAAATCTTTTTTACTAAGAAGCTGCAAAATGATTTGCCTTTTTTCAAAATTAATAATTTTATATGAGTATAAAAAACCATCTAATTTGCTTATATTTACTATATCATTTACCTTTTGTCTTCTTGCTTTAAAATGAGATAATTCTTTTATTATTATTTGCTCATTTCCAGCATTTTCATCATAATAAAATAACACTTATGCTTCCTAATAATTTAATAAATTCAATAATTAAGGCGTATTTTTTAAAATCCTTTACTTTTTTTTGCTTTCTTGTTTTTTTAAAAAGAATAAATTCATAAATACTTAAAAGCAAAATTAATATAAAAACTAAGCTATATTTAAAAGAATAATTATCAAAATGTTTAAATGCTTCAAGTAAAATTCCTGTAAAAAAACAAGCCGCTAAAACAGAATAATAAAGCGGTAAAAATACTCTAATTCTAAAAATATAAGAATGTGCATCTTTAAAATATTGAGTAAAAAACAAATATAAAAACTCTAAAAAAAGTAAAAAATATACAAAAAATATGTGAATGCTAATAAAATCGCTCATTTATACTTCCTTAGGGTTAATAAAGCTATTTGAATTTAGTATTTTTGCTAATAAATTATCGTTTTCTTGATTGATTTCATCGCTAAATTTAATTTTATTTAAATCATAAACGCATTCGCCATTTTCATCAAACACATCATCAAATTCGCACTGTGCAAAGCCAGTTCTTGTTTCGTTTAATCTAATTGAGTTTATTTTTATTTTGTCTTCATTATTTTGAGTTTTAGTATTTTGTAAAATTTTATAAATAAGTGCATAAAAAATAATGCTTAAATTTTCAGCACTAATATTGCAAGGCAAACTTATCCATCTTAATGAATGTTTTTTAATATCGTTTATGTAATTTATATCATCATTTTCCCAAAGGCAAATGCTATGGTCAAAGGCGTCAATAATTTGCTTTATTTCTTTTTTTAGTAAGCCAAAATCATAAACCATTCCAGCATTATCAAGCCTTTTAGCGCTAAGGCAAAGTAATAATTTGTAAGAATGCCCGTGAATGCTTGTTTTACAGCGTTTTGAGCTACAATTTCTTACAATATGTGCATTTTCAAATTCAAATAATTTTCCTATTATCATACGCCCTCTTTATCATCATAAATTCTAATGTGCAATCTATCAGAATAATTAAAACTATGTTTTACACAAAGTTCAAAAACCTTTTTTGCATTTAAACTAAGCTCTTTATTAGTTGAGCCCATCGGCATTAAATATACACTAGTATCTTTAAAATCATTAATAATTTCATAAAGTTCATCTAAATCTTTTTCATCATTAATTACAAATTTAAAAAAGGCTTTTTTTGAGTTTTTAATTATACTAAAAATCGCATCTTTATTAATTCTAAGTTCTTTTTTAACTCCAGAATTTGCTAATTTTACCCCCATTGCAAAATAGCATTTTTTGTAAAAATCATATTCTTTTAATTTAATACTAGCATTGCTTTCAAACTGCACATCGTAATTTAAAGTTAAAAAAGAAAGCAATTTTACAAATTCTTTATCATTTTGCAAAAGTAAAGGCTCTCCACCAGTAATTACTATTAAAGGATTGGATTTTTGTTTTTTTACCAAAGCAATAAGTTCATCTGCGTTATAATCAAAATAAGTATGCAAGTAAGCCTTAGTTTGCACGGCTTTAATGGTATCGCAGCCTATAAAATTATCTTTTTTTACACCAAAACCAGTGCAATTAAAATTGCAACCTGCAAAGCGAATAAAAAAAGCATATCTACCGCTAAACATTCCTTCAGCTTGTATGCTTAAAAAGGTTTCAACTACTTTCATTAGCCACCCGTTTGAGAAAAAGAACGAGCTGATTTTATATTACTTTGCCAGCGGTTTTTTTCAGGCTTGTTTTCTAAAACATTGTTTAAAATTTCTAAGGCTTTGTTTATATCATTATTTCTAATTGCGTTTTTAATACTCATTGCCTCATCAAAATATAAACAAGGTATTAAAAAACCTTCTGCACTAAGCCTAATTCTATTGCAACTTTCACAAAAATCGTGTTTATGAGGATTTATAATACCAAAAATATATCCATCATCTAAACAAAATAAACTCGCAGGAGAATTTGCTTCTTTAAAACTTGGGGTAAAATTAAATTTCTTTTTTAAAATAGTAATTATTTCTTCAGTATCTAAGCCTTTTAATTGCCCATAAGCGTGTTCATTTTCCATAAATTCTATAAATCTTATTTGCATATTTTTACTTTTTGCAAATTCTAATAAATCACACAATTCATCGTCGTTTATATTTTTTAAAGGAACGCAGTTTAGTTTTACTTTTAAGCCAACTTTTAATGCTTCATTAATTCCATCAATAACCACATCAAGCATATCTATTTGAGATATTAATTTCGCTCTTTGAGGCTTTAAGGTGTCTAAGGATACATTTATTCTTTTTAAACCTGCATCTTTTAAGGCTTTTGCTTTATCTTTTAATAAATATCCGTTTGTTGTAAGTGCTAAATCTAAATCACTTTTATAATCAGTAAGCATTTTTATAAAAATTTCCAAGTCACTTCTAACAAGCGGTTCTCCACCAGTTAAGCGTATTTTATCAACGCCTTTATCTATACATAATTTTGCAAATAAAAATAATTCTTCATAACTTAATAAATTTTCTTTTGCTTGATAGGTAAAAGGCACCTTAGGCATGCAATATAAACATCTAAAATTACATCTTTGAGTTAAAGAAATTCTAAGATAATTAATCTTTCTTCCATATCCATCAATTAGCATTTATTTCCTTTAAATTGTTTTTAAGATTATATTAATTACTTGCGGACTTTTTCTCAAAATCTTAGCTATTTCTTCTATGCTTTTACCTTCTTGGTGCAGTTTGTAAGCTAGAATTTTATCTTCTTCTTCATCTACCTTTAAACTTGAATAAGAATTACGAATTTGATTTATTGTATCATTTGTTTCAACTTGATTTTTTTCAACATCGCTAACTGCTTTATAAACACCATTTAAGCTATAATCAATATCGTTTAATCTTTCATCTATTATTGAGTGAATTAAGTATTCACAATTTTTAATCATATCATCATCAAATTTATTTTTTGAGTTATTTTGTAATAGCTTTATGTTTGTGTTTAAAGATTCTAATTCTTTTTTTAAATTATGTATGTTTTTTAAATTATTATCTAAAGTTTTACAAATTCCTTCAATTTTATCTTCGTAATCTTTATTTATTAATCTTAAATATAAGAATAAAACAGCTATTAAAACCATAAAAATAAAATATATTATCATATCAATTGTCATTGCTTTGCCTTATTTGAAATTATACTTCTTTGCACATCTGCTACAAATCTATCCAAAACCTCTGCATCATATCTTTTAATTTTAGTTATTTTTAATACATTAGTGCTAATTGCTTTTGCAAAAATACAAATTACTATATCATTTAAATATAATCTTAAATAATAGTTATTATCTATTTTTACTTCATCTTGTATTTTAATTTGCTCATAATCAAGCTGAACACTCATGGTAGTAGTGCTTAGCTTTATAAAATTATTATTTTTAACATCAATTATCATTGATAGGTCTTTTTTGATATCACATAAAAGCTCAAAAAGCAAGGCTTCTTCTTTGCTAAATTCAACTCTTGCTGCTTTGTGCATAAATTCTTTTAAACCTTTTTGATAATTAACACTATTAAATTCTTGTAAGAAAAGTTCATTATCGTCAATATTTAAGTCAATTTTTATTCTTGCTTCATACATTAAAAAGTTTCCAATCAAGTAAAAATATTATTAAAAATAAAATACTAACTAAAGCATTAATATCAAAAAAGGCTCTTTGAATATGTTTTGTATCTTTTCTAACTATTAGATGCTCTAAAGTTAAAAGTAATGCTATTATCATTAAACCAACATAAGCAACCTTTCCTGAATGAATGCTTACAAAGAATAATAACCAAAATAAAACTGCAAGTAAGTGAAATATAGCAGCTATAAACAAAGTAGCCTTTGCACCAAAACAAGCTGGAATGGAAAATAGTTTATGCTCTTTATCAAATTCCATATCTTGCAAAGCATAAAGACAATCAAATCCAGCAGTCCAAAAACAAACAGCAAAACACAATGCAAGTGAATACACGCTTATGCTTGAGGTTAATACCAATTCTCCTGCAATACAAGAAAAGCCAAGACATAAGCCTAAAATAATATGTGCTAAATAGCTAAATCTTTTAAATAAAGAATAACTTGCAAGTAGTATTAACACAAAAAATGACAAATAAAAGCAAGTGATATTTATAAAATATGAAAAAACAATAAATAAAAAAGCATTTACAAAGATAAAAATACAAAGATTAAATCTTCCTATTCTACCATCTACGCTTGGGCGATTTTTTGTTCTTTCATTTAAAATATCAATATTTGCATCTAAAAATCTATTTAAAGCCATAGCATATGAGCGTGCAAAAACTGCACAAAATATAGCTAAAATAAAAGGTATAATAACATTAAAAAAACTTAAATCATATAAACGAATAGCACTAAGCATAGAAACTAGCAAGAACGGTAACGCAAAAATGCTATGCTTAAACACTATTAAATCCAAAATATTTTTAAATTTTTGCATATAAAATCCTTTAAAAGGTTTAGTTTATACAAAATTAATTAAGGAGCATTTAATGAAAACAATAGCTATTTTAGGAACAACTGCAAGTGCTAAAAGTGCTTTATCCCACGAAATAGCGTTAAAAAATAATATGGCGATTTTAAGCCTTGATAGTTTATGTATTTATAAACAATTAAATATTGTTAGTGCTAAGGTTGATAAAAAAATGCTAAATGAGCTTAGCTATTTTGGAATTGATATTATTAATCTTGATAGCGAATTTAATGTAGCTTTATTTTTTAATGAATATTTAAAAGCTAAAGAGCATTGTATAAAACATAATAAAGATTTATTAATTTGCGGCGGAAGTGCTTTTTATTTGTATGCTTTAATGCAGGGTTTAGCGCCTAAAATTGAAGATGTAAAAATTGATATTAGCTTTGATGAAATTTATAATTTAATGCAAGAGCTTGATAAAGAAAGTGTGATTTTAAAAAACGATAATTTTAGATTACTTAAGTGGTATAGTATTTATAAACGCACAAATGAAATTCCAAGCCTTTGGCTAAAAAATAATACTAAAAAAGCTTTAATTAGCGATATTGATATTTTTGAATTATGCTGGGAAAAAGAACTTTTAAATGAAAGAATAGTGCAAAGAACAAATAAAATGTTTGATGATAATGTACTTGATGAGGTTATAAATCTTTATAAAGAATATAAAGATGTAAAGGCATTACAATGTATTGGCGCAAAAGAAATAATACAATATTACAAAAAAGAAATAAAAAGCATTGATGAATTAAAAGAATTAATCGTAATTCACACAAGACAATTTGCAAAAAGACAAAGAACTTTTAACAATAAATTCCTAAGAACAAAACTAAATATTAAATCAGAAAAAGACTTGCAGCAAATATACAAATACATATAAGAATTTTAAACTTAGTTTAAAATTCTTGCAGATTTATTTATTTAAAGCTAAAGAAAAATTCTTAATTTGTATTAATTTATTTCTTAAATCTTTTTCAATTTCAGGGGTTATGTATTTTAATAATTCAAATGTATCTTCATAGCAAAAATGCAAATTATTAACTTGATTAACCTGTGTATTTACTGGTGTATTTACTTGATTAAAGCTAGTAGAAGTTAAATTAGCATTATGTCTTGATTTATTAATTTGCTCTTTAATTAGCTTTTCATCAATTAATTCATTAAAAATATCAACATATTTGCTAGGAATCATACCACGAGTAATCCATCTTGCAATTGCTGTTGTTTGCAATGAAAAACCATATTTTTGCTTTAACAAATCACAGAGTTCTTGATGTGTTTTTAAGCCTAGTAATTTTTTTACATTCCTAACTTCTCCTTTGGCTTTTATCCTAGGGTTGTTTGAATTAAGTTGTCTATCAGCTTCTTTAATAGCTGCTATTGTGAGGTTTTTTTGCTGTTGAGCGATTAGCTCTTCTTTACTTGGCTTCATTTTTTACTCCTTCTTGTAAATAATTTGTTAATTATTCCCTTTTATTTTTAACAAAAAATAACAATGCAGGCATAAATACATATCCAAACATCATAGAAATGATTGCGTAGTAGTTAATTGAGTTATCTATGCTAAATTGTTTTACCCAATTAAATTTTATTAGTAAAAATATAGATAAGGCAATAGATAAAATAGAAATTAGCACATCAGTAACAAAATTCTTTTTAGCACTTTTAATAATTTCTTCTTTATTTTTTCCATAATAAAACATAATTACACCAAGTGGAACTAATAAAAATTGAATAAAACGAGAAATAGAGCTAATAATTAAAATACTAACGATATTATAAGCAAAAGAAATAGGTATTAAAATAGCTAAAAATATTGTAATTACAAAGGCTATTAGTGGGAAATTATTGCTAGTTCTTTGTGCGATAAAATCAGGAATTTGTTTTTCATTAGCTATTGCTTCAAGTATGCGTGGCGTGTGAAAGGAAGCCGCAACATTAATACCAAACATTGAAACCAAAGAACCCCAAAAAATAATTTGCTTAATAAGCTCATTTTCAAAAACAGATACTAAAACCACCGTCTCATTTGATTGTATTAAATCTTTTGGATTTAGCATTAAACATACTAAAATAATTCCAATATAAATAAAAGCTACTATTAAAATAGCAAGTGGTATTGCTTTTGGGAGATTTTTTTCAGGCTTTTGCAT
This sequence comes from Campylobacter canadensis, assembly GCF_013177655.1. Classification (NCBI taxonomy): domain Bacteria; kingdom Pseudomonadati; phylum Campylobacterota; class Epsilonproteobacteria; order Campylobacterales; family Campylobacteraceae; genus Campylobacter; species Campylobacter canadensis. The sequence goes on along the minus strand of NZ_CP035946.1, from coordinate 1,495,648 downwards.
ATCATTAGCACCACTAGCAACTGATTCAAAACCTGTAAAAGCATAAAAAGCAGCAATCATCGCACCAACAAATAATTCTACATCCATATCAATTTTTAATAATTCATTTGTTTTAGGATTTACAATGCTTTCAATATCATTAAAATGATTAGGCGCTCCAAGCATTATAGCTATAAAACCAACTGCGATAGTAACTATTAAGGCTAAAATTTTACCTATTGCTGAAAGGCTATTTATAAATTTAAAAACTTTACTGCCTGCTATATTTATTAAAAATAAAACAAACATTAAAACTAAAAAACCTACAGTTACAAGAAAAAAATTATGTTCATTTAAATAATTTTTCTCGATAAATAATCCTAGTACGGTTTTTACAACAGCAGTAGCCATAACTCCCCAAGCAATAGCAGCTGCAAAAAATCTTGTAATACCAACATAAAAGCCAACATTAGCACCAAAAGCAGCCTTTGCATAAGCGTAAGCTGCACCTGCTTTATTTACATATTTTGCAGCACTAGCAAAACTAATTGCAAGTATAGCAGCAAAAATAGCAGCAGCAAAATAAACAACAGGAGCGTATTTTCCAGAGCTTAAAACAACAGCTGAAGGAGAAAGAAAAATTCCTGAACCAATAATTGAATTTATTGTTAGTAAAACAATAGAAAAAAATCCTAATTTTTTTGCATTTTCATTACTCATTTTTTTGCCTTTTGTATTAATGTTTGAAAAATTTTATTCATATTAATATTGCTTTCATGCAACATTTCAGGGTGCCATTGAAGGGCTAAAATAAAATCATGCTCTTTGCTAAAAACCCCTTCAATAATATTATCTTTTGCTAGAGCGCATACTTCAAAATTGCTAGCTAGTTCTTTGATTGCTTGATGATGGAATGAATTTACCATAATTTCATCTTGTCCAAAAATTTCTAGTAGTTTTGAGCTTAATTTTACACTATGAATTTCTTCTTTTGGGTCTTTATCTTGAGAATGCTTTATGGTGTTTTCAAGGGAATTTATATCTTGATAAAGAGTACCGCCAAAATAAACATTTAAAATTTGCAACCCCCTGCAAATACCTAAAATAGGTATATTTTTTAAGATGGCATATTTTATTAATTTTAATTCATACTCATCTCTTTTTGTACATATTTGACCTAGATTTTTACTTGCTTCTTCATTGTAGAATTTTGGATTTACATCATACCCGCCTGATAAAATTAAAGCATCAGCTATGCTAATTTGGGTTTTTATGCTTTCTTCATCATCAACTATTGGAAGAATAATTGCACAGGCATTGTTTTTTTCTATTGACGAAATATAATCACTATTAATATAAGTTCTTTCATAACCTGCAAAGTTGCCGCTACTATCTTTTAAAATATTAGAGCTTATTGCTATTATTGGTTTTTTCATCTTCACCCCTTTTGCGATTTTAATAAGCTAAATATTGTAATGGATTTTTTTGCAAAATATTATAATTTTTACCATTTTTATGAAAAAATGTTTAAAAATGTTACAAATTTACTTTTTTTCTAAGAGATTTTTTACAAATTCTAAGGCGGCTTTATCTAAACTTCCATCACTTATCATTCTAGCTAATTCTTTTTGCACTTCTTCGCCTTGAATGCTTTTTGCAGAACTTTCATCGTTTATTTTGCTAACTAAAATATGCTGATTAGCCTTAGCGCAAATATATGGCATATGAGTAATTGCAAAAATTTGAAAATTATTAGCAAGTTTTTGCAAGACATTTGCTATGCTTGCTGCTTCTTTACCGCTTAAATTTGCATCAATTTCATCTAAAAACAAAATACCATTAAATTCGCTTAATCTATTAGCAAATACGCATAAAAATGCAAGCCTTAATCTATTTAACTCCCCTGAGCTAACTTCTTTAAAGCCAGCACCTTTTAAATCAATATTTAAAAGGCTTAAACCAGTGCTATTTAAAGTACATTTTGTAAGGTTTAATTTTAGGCTTTCTAAAAATAAATCCTTTAAGATATCGTTTATTTCTTTTTCTATTAAAATTAATTCTTTACTTCTTTTATCGTGTAAATAATTAGCAAGGGTATTTAAACTTTCTTTTATTAGCTTTATTTGGCTTTTTAATAAGGCTATATTTTCTTCTATATTTTCATATTCTTGTAGTTCTTCTTGTTTTTTTGCTAGTACTTCTTTTGCATTTTCTATACTTGAGTATTTTTTGATAATATAATTTAATTCTTCTAATCTATTTAAAATATATTCAATATCATATTCATCATTAATTTGCTCTGCTTCATAAAAAATGTTATTTAATTCATACATTGTATTTTGAAAAAATTCATTATCAATATCAAGTAATTTTAAAAGCTCATTTACCTTATTTTCATAGTGTAAAATTCCTTGACACTGCTCTAGGATATTACTTATTTTATCTTGTTTTGATAATTTGCTTTTAATGGCTAGTAGTTCATCATATTCGTTTTCTTTTGGATTTATTTTTTTTATTTTTTCAATTTCAAATTTTAAAAAGTCTCTTAAGTCATTTATTTTATCTTCATCTTCGCTTAATTGCTTTAGTTTATTTTCTAGCTCGTTTAATTTTGAAAAATCTTCTTTAAATTCATTTAATATTTTATTAAATTCACTATCTTTAATTGCTATTGATTTGTCTAATAATGCAAGTAAATAATTAGGCTCAAAATCATCATAATTTCTCGCACTTAAATAGCGAATTTTATTGGCCAAAATTTCATTAATTAGTTTTTTGCTAACTGCTTGTTCGTTGATAAAATACCTTGTTTGTTTATCTTTTTTTACTCTAAAAACATTTATTTCATCACTATCTATTAAATCACTATTTAATTTATCATTTACGCTTACTTCTAGTAAAGCAGCATTGCTTTCTGCCATTGCAAAGGCTGCTAAAATACTTTTAAAAATCACACTTTTTCCAGCTCCGCTAACTCCGCTAAAGCACACTAGGCCATTTTTAAATTCTAAACTTAAATTCTTAAAGCTTAAATTATCTTTAAAATAAATTCTTTCAATCATTTTCACCCCAATTTAGCTTATCTTTTAAAACTTGAAAATAAGAACGGTTTTTTGCTCTTAATATATTCGCTCTTGTTTTGCTTAAGCCACAAGATATTTTATAAAATTCATTAGCCTTAAAAAGTTCTTGCCCATCAATACTTAAAGAGCAGTTTTTGCTGCTTAATTCTATAAAAAAACTTTTTGGTAAAATTATTGGTCTTTGGGTTAGAGAATGCGAACAAATTGGAGTTAGGCTAAAAACTCTACTTTGCGGATAAATTATCCCACCACCAGCACTAAGATTATAAGCAGTTGAACCAGCTGGCGTGCTAATAATTAAACCATCAGCGTGATAAGAATTAAAAATTTTATCCTTAAAACTTGCTTTAATATCAGCCAATAATAAATGCTCTTCTCTATTTAGTACAGCATCATTAAAAGCATATCTTTGTATTACTTGCCCATTGTTTAAATAAATAAAAATACTTAATAAAAATGGTCTTTCAATTTTATAATTATTATTTTTTATATCAAGTAAAAAATCTTTTAAATTACAAAGTTCAACCTCGGTTAAAAAGCCTAAATTACCACAATGAACTCCTAAAACAGGTATATTTGTTTTAGCAAGCATTCTACAAGCAGAGATTAAATTGCCATCTCCGCCTACAGAAATTACTAAATCTATGTTTTCTAGGTCAAATTTTTGTATTGTATTTGTGTTTTTTTGCAAAATATAATCAATTTTTTCACTTTTTAAAATTTCACAAATTAGTTTTAAATAAGGGCTATCTTCTAGACTTTGTTTATAAAAAAGAATTATTTTTTTTACTTGCATAAATTCTCTTTTTAAACATTAAATCTAAAATGCATTACATCACCATCTTGAACTACATAATCTTTGCCTTCAAGGCGTAATTTTCCTGCTTCTTTAGCCTTACTCTCACCACCGCAATTAATGTAGTCTTCATAGCTAATAACTTCTGCTTTAATAAAACCTTTTTCAAAATCATTATGAATAACACTAGCAGCACGAGGGGCTTTATCACCTTTATGAATAGTCCAAGAGCGTACTTCTAGCACACCAGCGGTAAAATATGAAATTAGGTTTAATTTTGCAAAAGATGCTTTAATTATAGCATCAAGTCCGCTTTCTTCAACACCTAATTCTTTTAAAAACTCATTAGCTTCGTCGCTTGGCATATCAATTAAGTCTTCTTCAAGCTTAGCGCATAATTTTAGCACTAAGTGATTGCTTTTATTTGCATATTCTCTTACTTGCTTTACATATTCATTATCGCTTGTTAGCTCATCTTCACTTACATTTACACCATAAATTACTTCTTTAGCACTAAGCAGTCTTAATTCTTTATTTAAAGCTATAAATTCATTTGAATCTTTATTTGCAAATTCACTTGCTAATTTGCCTTCTTCAAGATGAATAAGCAAATCTTCAAGCATTTGTAAGCTTTCTTTTGCACCTTTTACATTTGCTTTTGCTTCTTTTGCTAATTTATCTTTTTTCTTAGTAAGTTGCTCTATATCAGCTAAGATTAATTCAAGATTTATAATTTCAATATCTCTTATTGGATTTACACTGTTTTCTACATGAATTATATTATCATCATCAAAACATCTTATAATGTGTAAAATTAAATCACATTCTCTAATATTTGCAAGGAATTTATTTCCTAAACCTTCTCCTTTACTAGCTCCTTTTACAAGCCCTGCAATATCAACAAAATCAACACTAGAATACATAATTCTTTCAGGCTTTACAATTTTAGCTAATTCATTTAGTCTTACATCAGGCACATTTACACTAGCCTTATTTGGTTCAATGGTGCAAAATGCGTAGTTTGCAGCTTGTGCATTTTGCGTTTTTGTAAGTGCATTAAAGGTTGTACTTTTGCCAACATTAGGTAATCCAACAATTCCTACACTAAGTCCCATTATTTTTTCTCCATTTTTCTTTTAATGTTTAATAAATCAATTATACACATTCTAAGCCCTGCAGCACCAGCTCCATAAGAATTCTCTCCCCAGTCTTTTTCAACATAAGCAGGTCCTGCAATATCTAAATGCAGCCATTTATCTTTATATTCTTCTTTAATAAATTCTCCTAAGAATAATCCAGCTGTTATTGCTCCACCGTATCTTGATGATGAGGTGTTTGAAATATCTGCTATTTTACTCTTGATTAAACTTGCTAAATGCGGGTTAAAATGTAAAATGCAAGCATATTCTCCACTTCTTTTTGAATGAGCATAAAATTCATTTTGTAAATCTTCATTATAGCCCATAATAGCACTTGTGTATTCTCCAAGCCCTACAACACAAGCTCCTGTTAAGGTTGCTAAATCTATTAAATAATCAGGTTTTAAATCTTGCGCATAACTTAGACAATCAGCTAAAACTAAGCGACCTTCAGCATCAGTATTTCTTACTTCAATACTTACTCCCTCACGGCTAATAATTACATCATCAGGCATATAAGCTTTTTCACTTATGCAATTTTGTGCAGCTCCGATGATAGCGTGAATTTCAAAAGGTAATTTTAGTTGGCTTGCTGCTTTAATAATTCCTAAAACAGCAGCTGCACCGCTTTTATCTGATTTCATTGTTAGCATATAATCAGCTGGTTTTAAGCTAAGTCCGCCTGTATCATAAACTAAGCCCTTTCCAACATAAACTATTTTTTTAAGAGCTTTTTTTGGCTTATAGGTTAAATGAATTAATCTTGCTTCATAAGCACTTGCACGATTAACTGCTAAAAAGGCATTCATATTTTCTTTTTTAAGATAATCGTCTTTATAAACTTTAAGTTCTAAATTATTTTCTTTTGCAAGTTTTTTAGCATCTTCTTCAAAGCTTTCTTGGGTGTAAGTGCTTGGAATTTCATTTACAATATCTTTTACATAAGCACTTGAATCAGCTAGTATTAAAGCAAGATTTGCTCCTTCTTTTTTATCTTCATCTTCTTGTGTATTAAGAATGATTTTTTCAATATTTATTTTTTTCTTTTCTTTTTGATATTTATTAAACTCATATAAAGCACTGATTGCACCATAAATAATAGAATAAACACTGTTAAAATGGCAATCAATATTTATATAATCAATTTTTACTGATTTTATATTTAAGTATCTTATTTGCTTTATAGCTTGAGCTATCGTGCTTGTAAGAGCTGCGTAAGTTAATTTAGGACTTAGAGCTAAATAAAGTTTTGAATTTGCAATATCAAGGCAAGTTCCTTTATGCTCATATTGCATTAGTTTAAAAAAATCTTTTTTTTCTTTTTTGATTTCATCGTTTAAAAATATTATTTCAAAATCTGCTTTTTTATTAAATTCTACTTTCATTTTTTTCTTTCCTTTCTTTTCTTAATAATCTGTTTTCTAGTTTTTTAAAAGCATAAATTATACTGCTTAAAAATAATACAATTATAATTATTGCTAAATACCAATGTTCTGCTGCCCAATTTATAATAATCCAAATTTCATTTCCAAAAATATAAGCTAAGGTAATTGTAATTGCTGCCCAAACTTGAGCGCTTATAAAATTAATAAGAGCAAATTTTTTTGAACTATAACCTGTTAAACCAATGCTCATAGGAATAATTGTTCTAAAACCATACATATATCTTTGAATAAAGATTATTGGCCATCCATATTTTTGTAATAAAAGTTGAGCGATAGCAAATTTTCTTTTTTGCTTTGAGAGTTTTTTTCTAATATAATTTTTAGAATACCTTCCAATATAAAAATAAATCTGATCTCCAATAAATCCGCCACAACCTGCAATAAATGTTATTAAAACTATATGAATATGTCCGCCATGAGCTGCTAAACCAGCTAAAATTAAAGCACTTTCTCCTTCAAGCATACACCATAAAAATATAATTATTGAAGCTAGAATTATTTTTTCTGAGAATAAGGTCGTAAGAAAGTTTTCAGGGTCTGCAAAAAAATCGGTTAAAAAGTTAATGATTATATCCATTTTAATCCTTTAAAACACAATAAACTTCTTCGCACTCATTTTTGATTTTATTAAGTCCATTTAAGTTTATATCTAATAAAAAATAAGCACTTATTTTATTTGCACCTGCTTGTTTTAGTAGTTTTATTGCTGCATTTGCTGTGCCGCCTGTTGCAAGTAAGTCGTCCATAAATAAAACATTTGCTTTTTTGTTTGAAAAAACATCTTTTTTTATTTGTAAATAATCAAAACCATATTCAAGTTCGTATTCTTGTGTGTAGCATTCTCCTGGTAATTTACCCTTTTTTCTAATTAAAATTAAAGGTATATCAAAGATACTAGCAAAAATACTAGCAAAGATAAAACCTCTGCTTTCAATCCCTACACAATAATCAAAATTATGATTTTTATAATGCTCTTTTAAATCGTTTTTTAATAATTTAAAACCTTCTTCATCAGCTAATAAAGTGCTAATATCTGCAAATAAAATACCTTCTTTAGGAAAATTAGGGTATCTTTTTATTTTTTCATTCAATGCTTTTTTTATATCCATCTTTTATCCTTATAATAAGCTTTCAATTTTTGCTTCTAGTTCTTTTATCTTAGAACTTAGTTTATTATTTTCCATACGATATTGAGAATTTCTTGTTCTTAAGCTTGTAAGCTCGTTTTTAGCCTTATCTAATTCATCATTTAAAATATCAATATTTCCAAAAGAGCGTTGCAATTGAGTTTGTAACTTTCTCATAACTACTTCAGTATCGCTAAAATTATTATTTAATAGCGTTTTTGATACTCTTTCTTTTTCTAGTAATGCTTTGTAATAATAAGTCATTACTATAAAATATATGCTAATACATACTAAGATTGTAGTTATAAACCAAGGTAAAATCATAATTTATCCAATTTCTCAACTCTAATAGTATGCCTATTAGCTGCAAAAGTTGTATTTAAAAATGTCTTTATCATATCTTTTGCTAGTTCAAAATCACAAAATCTAGCACCAATACAAAGAATATTAGCGTTATTATGCTCTCTTGCTAGTTTTGCGTATTCAACACAATGGCATAAAGCAGCCCTTATGCCTTTGTGCTTGTTTGCTGCTATACTCATACCAATTCCACTACCGCATAGTAAAATCCCAATACTGTTTTCATCCATATTTTCACATACTTTTTGTGCGTAATCAGGATAATCAACGCTATTATTATCGTTTGTTCCATAATTTATACATTCATAGTCTTTTTGAAAATATTCAATAAGCTGCATTTTTAATTCACTTGCTGCGTGGTCGTTTGCAAACAATAATCTCATTTTATGCCTTTATAATTTCATTAGCAATTTTATCTGCTTCAAAACCAAAATGTTTAAACACATCTTTTTCTTTTGCACTTTCTCCAAAACTTTGCATTAAAAAGCACTTGCTTGCATATTTGTAAAGCTCATTACTTGCAGCAGCTTCTATTGCTATTACCTTTTTATCTTTTAAAATTTTATTTTTAAATTCACAACTAGCTTTATCAAATAAATTAAAGCAAGGCATAGATAAAACACTTGTTTTTATACCTTTTTCATTAAGAATTTTTGCAACATCAATAGCAAGTTTTACTTCGCTACCGCTTGAAATAATTAAATGCGTATAATCTTTTATTTCATAAGCAAAATAAACCCCATTTGAAATATCAGGAATGTAATTTATCGCATAATTTGTATTTGACCTTGAAAGTACAAAGGCACTTGGAGATTGATGTTTTAGTGCAATTTGCCAAGCTGCAATATTTTCAGCCATACAAGCAGGGCGGAAGGTAAGTAAATTAGGGATATTTCTTAAGGTGCTTAATTGCTCTATTGGTTGATGTGTTGGTCCGTCTTCTCCAACTCCAATACTATCATGAGAAAAAATATAAAAATTCTTAAGTTTCATCAAAGCGCTAAGTCTTAAAGCTGGTTTTAAATAATCGCTAAATACTAAAAAAGTAGCACAAAAGGCTAATAGATTACATCTTGCAAAAGCGTTTATAATAGCTGCCATTGCGTGTTCTCTAATACCAAAATGTATATTTTTACCATTTTCGTTAAAGCTTGCAAAGGCTTTTAAATTTGTTTTATTAGATGGTGCTAAATCAGCACTTCCACCTAAAAAAGTAGGGATAGAATTTGCTAATTCGTTTAAAATAATTTCATTTGTATTTCTAGTTGCATCCATTTTATTTAAGTCAATTTTGCTTAAATCGTATTTAATTTCTCCGTTTAAAGCTTTGTAAAAATCATTATTTTCTACTTTAAAATTAGTAAAAATTTCATTTGCTCTTGCGCTCATTTTTGCTAATTCTTCTTTTACTTCTAAATCAATATAAAATTCTTCTACAGGATAAGCTGCATTTTGCTTTGCTCTAATGCTTAATTCTTCTCCTAAAGGTGCTCCGTGCGATTTTTCACTTCCTTGCAGTTCTAAAGCTCCATTTGCTATGTTTGTATTTGCCAAGATTAAAACAGCCTTGTTAGCATTTTTTGCACTGAGTAAGGCTTGATTTATTTGCTCATAATCGTGTCCATTTATCTCAATTACCATAAAATCAATGCTACTAAATCTAGCTTTTATATCTTCATTAAAAGTTATGTTTGTTTTACCTTCAATGCTTATTTTATTGCAATCATAAATTAAAATTAGATTATTTAATTTTTGACTTTGAGCTAAAGAAAGTGCTTCATAACTAATACCTTCTTGTAAATCTCCATCTCCACAAAGACAATAAACTTTAGAACTTAAAGCCTGATTTAATTGTGAATTTATAAATTTAATCGCCATAGCATAACCAACAGCATTTGCAATACCTTGACCTAGTGGCCCTGTTGCTATTTCTACACCTTGGGTTGTTATTTCAGGATGACCTGGTGTTTTTGAGCCTAATTGACGAAAATTTTTAAGTTCATCTAAGCTAATATCAAATCCGCTAAGATGTAAAAATGAATAAAGCAATGCACTTGCATGTCCGCCTGAAAATATTAATCTATCACGGTTTAAATGCTCTGGATAATCCTTGCTTATATTTAAATGAGTGCTTAAAACGCTTAAAATATCGCTAAGTCCCATACACACACCTGGGTGACCACTATTTGCCTTATTAATCATATCAACGCTTAAAAATTTTAAATTGTTAGAAATTTTTTGATAATTCATATTAGTCCTTGTTTATAGTTATAAAAAATTGAAAATCTCCCATTTTATCTTCATCTTGAATATGTCTTGAAATTAAGATATTTAATGGATTATTCATAGCACTTAATCGTGCAAAGTGTTCTTTATTATTTACTAAGATATTATTTACTCTTAAAATTACATCTCCTATTTTAAAATTAGCATTATTGCTTTTTATTACTTTTAGATTGTTATCTAAAATTATTCCTAAAGAATTATAAACTTGTGCTTTATTTACTTGTTTTACAGTTTTTAAAACTTCTTGTTTATAAATTTTAGGACTTACTAAGATGCTTAAATTAATTTCTTCATTATCTCTTAAAATTTTAAAATAAATAGTACTTTGATTTGGTGCAAAAAGCACTCTTTCATTAAGTTCTCTTAATGAATTTACAGGCTTATCATCAACACTTAAAATTTCATCATTTATACGAAAACTCGTATTAGTTGTAACTGATGAAACAAAATATCTATCTCCTTTTTGTGTAAAACTTGCACCAATATCACCCCAATACACTTCATTATATTTTTTAAAGTGATTTAAGTATCTATTGCCAATGAAATCACCATTATTTAAAGCAATTCCTATAATTTTGCAGCAAGGAGAGCTAAGTAAGCCGATTTTGCTTTTAAAGTCTAATTTGTCTCTTTCACTTAAATCAAGTCCTAAATATTTTAAATGCCCAATATATTCTTTTTTTGCATCTAAAATTCCTAGCCAATCATTTCTGTTTTTTTCATTTTCATCGCCAAATTCAGGTTTAATTAAAGAAAAATCAGTTCTAACTAAGTAAAGGTTTAAAAAAGGGTCGTATTTTACATAAGAATTTAATTTTGTATTTGCTAATTTAACTACTGCTAAAAGGTTTTCATCAAGTACAAAAGCAGGCAAGCCTTCATAAGTTAATTCAGCGGCTTTATTTTTTTCATAACAAGCTAAAAAATCATTAAAGGTTGGTCTTTCAACAGCATAAGCAAGAAAGCTAAAACTTAGTAAAAAAATCAACTTTTTCATTGCCCAGCCTTAAAAAACATATTTGTAGCCATATCTTTTGTACTATTAGAAGCTTGTTTTAACGCATCATTTAATGCTGAAATTAAGAGAATTTGCATTGAAGATTTATCGTTTAAAAGCTCATCATCAATGCTTATATCTAAGATTTGAAATTTCGCATTTACCTTTACTTTGCACATTCCAGCACCGCTACTTGCGCAAAATTCTTTTTTTTCTAATTCATCTTCAAATTCTTTTGCTTTTTGCTGGACATTTTCAAGCATTTCTTGCATTTTAGATAAATCAAAATCTTTAAACATAACCTTTTTCCTTTCTTTTTTCTTCTTCAAGTTTGATTTTTTCTAAGGCATTATACACTTCATTTTCATCACTAAAATCATATTTTATACCTTTTATTTCTTGAGTGCTTTCATCTCCCTTACCTAAAATCATTACAATTTCATCATTTTGCATTCTTAAAGCCTTGTAAATAGCTTCTTTTCTATCTATGCAAACGCTTATGTTTTTTAATTCGTTTTCATCTAAATCACTAAGCATATCAGAAATTATAAAAAGCGGTTCTTCATCTCTTGGATTATCGCTTGTTAAAATTACATTTTTGCTAAAATGACTAGCTATTTTAGCCATAGGGCTTCTTTTGCTTTTATCTCTATTTCCACCTGCGCCTAAAACGCAAATTATATTTTTTGTAGCTAATGCGCTTAATACATTGCTAATTCCATCTGGAGTATGTGCAAAATCAATTATTATTTTTCCACGATTTTCATCATTATGAATAATTTCTTGCATTCTACCTTTTACTCCTAGAAAGTTATTTATATATTGAGCTGCTTTTTTTCCTTCTTTTGTAAGCTCATTAACACAAGCAAAAGCACATAAAATATTATATAAGTTAAATAAACCACAAAGATTAGATGATATTTCAAAAAGCTCATCTTTTTTACTAATTATTGCAGTTATTTTATCTTTTATACTATAAGCTTTAACGCTATAAAGTGCGGGGTTATCAATGCCGTAAGTGATAGAATTTTTTACATTATAAGTAAATTTAAAAGCGTCATTATTTATAATTTTTAAGCAATCATCTTGAAAAAAAGATGCTTTAACCCTTGCGTATTCTTCAAAACTTTTGTGATAATCAAGATGGTCTTGAGTTAAATTTGTATAAATCTTTGCACAAAATTTTGCATCTGCAAAACGCTGTTGTGCAATAGAATGAGAACTTGCTTCCATTACAAAATATTCACAGTGATTTTTACTTGCAATCTGCAAAAAGTATAAAAACTCAAGTAAAAACGGAGTGGTTAATTTTTTTTGTGCTACTTGAACATCATTACAAAATGCACCTCTAGTCCCACTTAAAAATACTTTATAACCTAAATCTAAAAGCATTGAGTAAATTAAAGCGGCTGAAGTGGTTTTACCATTTGTACCAGTTATTGCAATTATTTTTATATTTTCATCTATATTTAACAACTCTCTTGCTTTTTTTTCATCAATAATAATTGCTTCTTTTGCTTTTGCTTCATCAAGATATGCTTTATTATTGTTATCTAATAAAAAATAACAGCCTTTTTCACATTCTTTTGAATTGTCGCTAATAAAATTATTTTCTAATTGTACTTTCATAAAGCGTCAAACTCCTCTTTACCACCTGTAAGATTTACAATGCTAAGCTCGTTGCTAATTTGCTCTTTTAAGGCTTTTTCTAAACTAAATTTTAATGTTATATTTGCTGCACTGCAACCATTGCAAGCTCCAAGTAATTGAATATAAACTACTTGATTTTTAACACCTAAAAAGTTTAAATCACCGCCATCTTTATGTAAAATATGCAAGCAATCATCTAAAACTGCTTTGCAAGGCATATATAATTCTTCATCACTAAATATCATTTTGCTTCCTTTTTGTTATTTTGCAAAATTAAAATAAATGTTTAATTATGTATATTAATAAATCATTTTTATATAAATATCTTTAAAAGAAAATTCACAAGTGTTTTTTTCTTTTTTAAAATCTAAATAAGTATTATCTACTTTTATTTTTTGTACAAAATCTTTTTCATTATAAGTTATATTTTTTTTATAAAAAATACTATTACATTTTAAAATATCTTCTAATAATTCATCGTAAAAATTGTATTTAAAAAAATACAAATTAAAGCTATGTTTTAAATAACATTTATCATTAAAGCAAATATACTTATTGTTAATTTTTATCTTTGCAATTGCCTTAGAGCTTGAATAAACATCTAAAATATAATTTTTTTTATCTTCATTAATAAAGCTTGAGCCTTTAAATTTTATATTTTGAGATTTAAAAATAACTTTAGCTGTGCTGGTTTTTAGGCTTGTGCTTTCTTTTGCACAAGCGCTAAAAAATATAAGTAAAAAAACTAAAAAATACTTCATTGTTCTTTTAAAAATTCTTTAAGATTTTCAACCATCATAGCAATTAATCTATCAACACTTTGAATGCTTGCCCAAGCAATATGCGGAGTTATGATTAAATTTTCTTTATTTTTTATGTTAAATAAAGGGTTGTTTTTATCCATTGGTTCGTATTCTAATACATCTAATCCTGCTTTAATATTTTTATTATCAATTGCCTTAGCTAAATCAGCTTCATTTATAATCATACCCCTACCAAGATTTAAAATAATGCTTTCATCTTTCATTAAGTCAAATTCTTTTTTTGTAATTAGATTTTTTGATTTTTCATTTAAAGGACTATGAATGCTTATAATATCGCTATTTTTTAGTAAATATTCTAAACTAACTTGCTTGTAATCGCTATTGTTATTTTGTCCGCTAAGACTTGTATAAAACACATTAGCACCAAAGCAGCTAGCAATACTAGCAACTTTTTTTCCAATATTTCCAAGTCCAATAATTCCATAATTTTTACCGTTTAAATCGCTAGTTCTTCTTGAAAAATCACAAAATATATCGCTATCGCACCATTTTTTATTTTTAGTAAAATCATTATAATAAGTTATGTGATTTAAAAAAGAAAATAATAAGGCAAAAGTGTGCTGCACAACACTATTTGTACTGTATCCAGCTACATTTTTAACACTTATATTTAATCTTTTTGCTGCTTGTAAATCAATGTTATTTGTACCAGTTGCACTAACTAAAATAAGTTTTAAATTCTTTGCATTTTGCATAATTTCTTCATTAATTATTACCTTATTAACAACTATTACACTAGCATCAGCGATATTTTTTAAAACATCTTCTTTTTTAGTTAAATCATAGCTTATTACTTCACCAAATTCTTTAAAAGCACTAATGTCGCTTTTACCTAAGGTTGCCGCATCTAAAAATACAATTTTCATTTTTAATCCTTTATCATATGAGCTGCAAAAGATGAATAATTATTAATAATTTTTCCACCTTTTCTAAAGCCTAAAGCACAAGCTTCATAAGCAAAAAACACTCCTGCTTGATAGCTTTGACCTTCATATTCTAATGTATCTGCAAATTCTTGGTAAATAAAAGCATTATTTTCGTATTCTCCATCATTTTCTGCTATAATTTCTCCTTTTTCGTTAAAAATCGTAACATTTGCTCCTTCTCTACCAAAGAATGGTTTTTTTACACATTTTATTCCTTCAAGCATTTTTGTATCAGCTTTTAGCAATAAAGGATGATTAGGAAATAATTGCCATAAATATTTTAAAATTCCCTTACTTTGAAAGATTAAAGTATAAGCTGGATTTAAGATTATTGCTTTTTGATTTTTTATCATTTTTGTTAGTAAATATGCTAATTCATCTTCTTCAATTGCAATACTTTCCCAAGGAATTAACATAAAGCAAAATTCGTAATTTTCATCATCTAAAAATACACCTTCTTCGCTAAATTGCACATTTTCAATATAAGAAAATTCGCATTTAAAACCAGCGTCTATTGCAATTTGCATTAATAATCTTGTAGTTAGTTCTTCTTCGCTATCTTTTACGCTAGTAAAAAGTATTTTCCACCCATCATATAATTTATCAAATTCTTCAACACTTTCATCTAATGTTACTAAACGCTTAAAATTATTGCAAATAGCTTCATAGCCTGTATTAAATTGTAAATCAGGATTTATGTTGTTTTTTTTCAGTAATTCGTGTTGTATTATTAAGGTTTCAAATAAACTTGTAGGGGTGTTTGCATTGAATTCTAAAAGTTTTATTGGAATATTATTTACACCACCTGCAAAATCAAATCTTGAATATAAATGCCAATGCACATCGTTTTGCCAAGATAATTTTACAACTTCTTGCAAAGAAACAGGAATTTGTAATTCGTCTAATAAATCATTATCTAAAATATATTGAGCACACTCGCAATACATATCATATAAAGTGTTTGCTGCTTCATAAAAATCGTTCGCTTCTTTAGGTGTAATTTGTACTAGATTATCGCTTAAATAGTTGCTTTTATCGGCATTTGTATGCCAAGTAAGCCCCATATTTTCTAATTCTTCTTTATTAAAAATTTGTATTTTTTTCATTTTCACTCCTTATTTAAAATATTATAACAAGGAATAAAAAACAAAATAATTTATACTTTATATAAAAAAATATATATTATTTTTAAAATAATACTAAATATTAATAGATATTATTATATAATTTTTTATATATTAAAAGGAGAAAAAATGAAAAAAATATTATTAAGTGTTGTTTTTTGTGCTTTTGCTTTAGCACAAGAATTAAGCGTAGCTGCAGCTGCTAATATTTCTTATCCATTAGAAGATATAAAAAACGCCTTTTTAAAACATTATCCTGATGTAAAAATACAAGTAA
This sequence comes from Campylobacter canadensis, assembly GCF_013177655.1. Lineage (NCBI taxonomy): Bacteria > Pseudomonadati > Campylobacterota > Epsilonproteobacteria > Campylobacterales > Campylobacteraceae > Campylobacter > Campylobacter canadensis. The sequence goes on along the minus strand of NZ_CP035946.1, from coordinate 1,479,635 downwards.
ATACAGGCTCATCAGGTACATTTAATTCACAAATAAAAAATGGCGCAAAATTTGATATTTTTTTATCAGCAAATAGTGATTTTGCAAAAGATTTAGAAGGACTTACTAAAAATAAAGCAAGTATTTATACGCAAGGGCTTTTAATGCTATTTGCACCAAATAAAAAAGCTAGTTTAAACGACTTAAAAAATGCTAAGTGTATAGCTGTTGCTAATCCTAAAAGTGCGCCTTATGGAGCTGCTGCTATAGAAGTATTAAAAAAGCTAAATTTTGATTATACAAAAAGCGTAATTTATGCAAGTTCAATAGCAAATACCTTATCTCAAACACTATCAGCTTGTGAGTATGGTTTTATAGCAGCATCAAGTAAAAAGCAATTATTAAAAATGGGTTATAAAGATGAAAATATGTTAATTGTTGATGAAAAATTATATACTCCTATCCTTCAATCAATGATTGTTATAAGCGATAATAAAAGTGCTAAAGATTTTTATGATTTTATTTTAAGCAAAGAAGCAAAGGCGATTTTTAAAGAATATGGATATAAATAATTTTTACATAAAGCATTCTTTTTCTAATTTTGATGTTGATTTTACATTTTCTATTAAAAATGCACAAATTGTGTGTATTTTTGGTAGAAGTGGTAGCGGTAAAAGTACTGTTTTAAGAGCCTTAGCTGGGCTTAATTCTAAGGCTTTAATTGATAAAGAAAAACTTGCTTTTTTATTTCAAGATAATAGTGTGTTTACTAATTTTAATGTTTGGGAAAATATTGTCTTTTCAACCACAAAAACGCTTAAAGATGAAATTAAATATTATTTGAAAAAATATCTAAGTTTTAAGGAAAAAAAATATTTTTTATATCTTTTAAGATTAGCAAATTTAAGACATTTAAGATATGAAAAGGTAGAGAATTTAAGCGGTGGGCAAAGACAAAGATTAGCCTTGCTTTGTGCATTGGCTAAAAATAGCGAATTTATTTTACTTGATGAGCCTTTTAGCGCTTTAGATGATGATAATAAAGAAATTTTAATGAAATTTATTGTAAAAATTAATAAAGAATTTAAAAATAAAATAATTTTTGTATCTCATTCAAAATACGAGATTTATTCTTTAGCAGATGTGATTTATGAAATAGAAGATGGAAAAAATAAAAAAACTTACACAAAGCAAGAATTTAAAAAAGAAAAAATAGGAAAAATATAATGTATGAAAGTATTTTATTATCTTTAAAATTAGCTTTTTTAAGTACTTTGATTTTGCTATTTTTGTGTATTTATCCTGCTTATTTTTTAGCAAGGAAGGAATTTTTTTTAAAGAAAGTATTTTTAGCTTTTATTTCTTTGCCTTTAGTATTGCCGCCTACTGCTTTAGGATTTTATTTACTTATTTTATTTTCTCCAAACAATGCACTAGGAAGGTTTTTAGCAAGTTTTGACATAAGTTTTGTATTTAATTTTAAGGCTATTTTATTTGCATCTTGTATTTATTCTTTACCTTTTATGTTTAATCCACTATATTCAGCATTTTCTCAATTGCCTAAATCTTTATACGAAAGAGCTTTTTTATTGGGTAAAAGCACTTCTTTAATTATTTTTAGACTTTGTTTGCCTTGTGTAAAAAGGAGTTTAATTAGTGCAATTGTTATGTCTTTTGCCCACACAATGGGCGAATTTGGCGTTATTATGATGATTGGTGGCTCTAAAGTAGGGCAGACTAAGGTTGCTTCAATTGAGATTTTTGAAGCCATTGAAAACCTTGATTATGCAAGGGCAAACGATATTGCTTTAATATTATTATTAATATCATTTTGTATTCTTTTTATAATGCAGTTTATTAAAAAATAAAGAAATAGGATTAAAATTAACCGAAAGGAAATTAGGTTATGAATAAAAATACTATTATTTTAAGCTTGATTATTGCAAGTAGGTTTTTTGGTTTATTTATTGTTTTACCAGTTATATCACTTTATAGCTCTAGCTTAAAAGGAGCGAGTGAATTTAGCACAGGTTTAATAGTTGGTATTTATGCTATTTTTCAAATGATTTTTTCACTACCGTTTGGTACTTTAAGCGATAAAATAGGTAGAAAAAAAACTATGCTGCTTGGTTTAATTATATTTATAATTGGTTCATTTATTTGCTCTTATGCTGATGATATTTATACAATGTTACTTGGTAGAATGATACAAGGTATTGGTGCTATTGGTGGTGTTGCTACTGCTATGATAGCTGATTTAACAAGCGAAAAGGATAGAGCAAAAGCAATGGCTATTATGGGCGGTGCTATTGGTATGAGCTTTGCTGCTGCAATGGTTGTTGGACCTTTAATGGCTAAGTTTTTTGGCTTAAAATCACTTTTTGATTTAAGTGCTATTTTAAGCATACTTTGCATACTTGCTTTATTTATTTTACCTAAAGAAAAACAAATAATCATTGCTGAAAAAATCCCCTTTAAATTAGCCTTTACAAGTAAAAATCTAAATAAATTATATCTTACATGCTATTTGCAAAAAATGCTAAGTTCAAGCACATTTTTTTATATCCCTTTAGCCTTTGTAAATACTTACTCGCAAGATAAAAATAATTTATGGATGCTTTATGTACTTGCAATATTTTTTGGTTTTTTAGCTATGGGAGTTGGTGGAGTTGTTGGCGAATCTAAGGGTAAAAGTAAGACAATTTTGCTTAGCGGAATTGCTTTATTTATACTTTCTTTAGCCTTGTTTTTACTTAATAACTTTATTTTTTATTTACTTGCTGTTGTTGTGTATTTTTGTGCTTTTTGCATTCACGAACCTATTATGCAAAGCTCAATATCTAAAATTTGCAAAGCAAGGCAAAAGGGTTTGTGTTTAGGTTTTGCAAATTCGTGCGGGTATTTTGGCTCTTTTAGCGGAGCGTTATTTGCTGGTATTTTTACACATTTTGACTTTTTAGGTTTTAAATTATTTTTAATACTTGAAATTATATTTTGCATTGTTTGGTTTTATTTATTAAGCTCTATGGATAATCCAAATGACTTTAAAAATCTTAAAATAGATAAAATAAATGACAAGATAAAAAATAATGAATTTGTAATAGATGTTAATTTTAAGAATGATTACTATCTTGTTAAATATAACAGTAAGAAAATATCAAGTGAAGAGTTATTAAGGCTAGTAAAGTGAAAAAAGTTATAGAATTATTTAAATTATTATTTGCAACTAAGGATAAAAGCATTTTAACTTATGCAAGTTCTTTATCTTTTTATACTATTTTAAATATTGTTCCTTTGCTTAGTTTGAGTTTTTTTATTTTTGCAAATTTACCAAATTACAAAGAACAAAGCACACAAATTAGCACTTTTTTAATAAAGTTAATTTTACCTAATGAACAAAATGTAAATATAGCCTATTTGCAAGAATTTTTAGCAAATTCTAATAAGCTTGATGCCTTTGGTATCATTGCTATGGTTTTTGCTTTATTTGTTTTTTTTAATTCTTATGAAAACATTATTTCAAAAATTTCAAATAGTACAAAAAGAAGCTTTTTTGCTTGTCTTAGCATTTATTGGAGTTTAATAACCCTTGCTCCACTTGCATTATTTGCTTCTTTTTTTCTTTCTTATAAAATTCAAAATTATTTAGATATATTAAATATTTCTTTTAATTTTTTATCTTTTTTGCCTTTTTTGATTATATGGTTTATGTTTTTTTTGTGTTTTCATATTTCAATAAATAAACAAATTAAAATTAAAGTAAGTTTAATTGTTAGCTTGGCAACTTCAAGCATTTGGTATATTTTTAAAAATGCCTTTATTATTTATGTTTCATACAATAAAGTTTATACTAGTTTATACGGTGGTTTTGCAGCATTATTATTCTTTTTTATTTGGGTTTATTTTTCTTGGATTATTTATTTAAATGGCATAAAAGTATGTAGTATTTTTAGTCAAAATGTTAAATAAAAGTTTTTATAATGTGTTTTTTTAATAACTTTTAAGGAAGAAAATGATTGAAAAATACTTTGAAAAATTACTAATTAAAAGTAGGCTTATTACTATTTTACCAGTAATATTTGGTTTAATTGGAGCCTTTGTTTTGTTTTTTATTGCATCTTTTGATGTTTATTCTGTAATTAAAGATGTTATTGTTTATTACACAAAACATCCTGCTGATATGGATATACATGAAGTTGCTGTAAGTAAGATTGTTGGAGCTGTGGATTTGTATTTAATGGCTTTAGTTTTTTATATTTTTTCTTTTGGGATTTACGAATTATTTATTAGCGAGGTTGAAGAATTTAAACAATACAAGCAAAGCAGAGTACTAGAAGTTCATAGTTTAGATGAGTTAAAAGATAAGCTTGGCAAAGTAATTATTATGGTTTTAATAGTTAATTTTTTTCAACACGCTTTAAATTTGAAATTTGCATCAACAATGGATATGCTATATTTAGCTTTAAGTATTTTAGTAGTATGCGTTGGTTTATGGGCATTACACAAAAGCGACCATAAAAAAGAAGAAAAGCATAAATAATTAAAAAGGAGAGAAAATGCGTTTTATTAAAGCTTGTTTTAATGAAGAACAAATTATGCCAATATGGCTTATGCGTCAAGCAGGAAGATATTTACCTGAATATATGCAAGTACGCAATTTAGCAGGAGATTTTTTATCATTATGTAAAGATTATAAAAAGGCTAGTGAGGTTACAATTCAACCTATAACTCGTTTTGACTTTGATGCTGCTATTATATTTTCTGATATCTTAGTTGTACCTAATGAAATGGGACTTTCTTTGGAATTTCAAGCTGGTGAAGGACCTGTATTTAATGATGTAATTACTGATATTAATGATGTAAATAAGCTTGATTTAAACGCTGCAAATAAATTAACTTATGTTTATGATGCAATAAAACTTACAAGAGATACCCTAGCAAAAGATAAAGCATTAATAGGTTTTTGTGGCGCACCTTGGACCTTAGCAACTTATATGATAGAAGCAAAAGGAAGTAAAACTTATACAAAAAGTAAAAAAATGCTTTATCAAAACCCAGAATTAATGCACTCCTTACTTGAGAGAATAAGTATTGTTTTATGTGAATATTTACAAAAGCAAATTGACGCTGGTGCTAATGCGATTCAGATTTTTGATAGCTGGGCAAGTGCGCTTGAGCCTAGTGCTTATTTAGAATTTTCTTGGGCTTACATTGAAAAAATAGCAAAAAGCCTAAAGCAAAAAAATCCATCAATACCAATAATAGCCTTTCCAAAAGGAGTTGGAGGCTTTATTGAATGCTTAAATACTGCTTATATTGATGTTTTAGGAATTGACTGGAGTACACCATTACAACTTGCATTTAAAAAAGACTGTGTTTTACAAGGCAATTTAGAGCCTTGCAGACTTTATAGCAAACAAGCAATTAAAGATGGAGTTTTAGCTATTAAAAATGCTTTAAAAGAACAAAATAAAGCACATATTTTTAATTTAGGTCATGGAATTTTACCTGATATCCCTATTGAAAATGTGCATTATTTAATAGAGCAAGTAAGAAATGCTTAGTTTAATTTCTTTAGGTGGCACCATTTCAATGACAAGTGATAAAAATGGTGCTTTGCCAAGCCTAAATGCTCAAGATTTAGCAAAAGAATTCAAAGATATAAGAGCAATTACTTTTAGCAATATAGCAAGTCCTAATATAACTTTTTCTATGCTTTTAGAGCTTTTAGAACTTGCTAAAGAAGAAGTAAATAAAGGTTCAAAGGCAATTATTATAACTCAAGGTACTGATACCCTTGAAGAGAGTGCATTTTTTATACAATCACTTTGGAAAAGTAAAATTCCTATTGTTTTTTGTGCTGCAATGAAGCATTCAAGCCAACTTGGAAGTGATTGTTTAGCAAATATAAATGATGCAATTATAACTGCAAAAAGCGCTATAAATAAAGATTTAGGTGTGCTTTGTGTTTTAAATTCTTGCATACATTCAGCAAATTTTATACACAAAAGTAATACTTTTAGCCTTGATACCTTTACCTCTTTTGATTTTGGTTTAGTTGGGAAGGTTATTGAGGGTAAGGCTTATTTTTATAAGGATAATATTAAAAGATATTTATTTAATAGCCCTAAAAAAATTAGCAAAAAAGTAGGGCTTTTAAAGCTATGCCTTGATTGTGATGATGATATTTTAGAATATTATTTAAATAATTATGATGCTTTAGTTTTTAGCGGTTATGGAGCAGGGCATCTTATGCAAAGACATATGAAATATATAAAAAATATTAAAAAACCTTTAATAATGGCAAGTCGCTGCGAGAGTGGAAAGACAGGCTTTAATACTTACGCTTATTTGGGTGCTGAGATATCTTTAAGAGAAAATGGGGTTATTATGAGTGCTTTTATAAGTGATGTTAAAGCAAGAATTCTAACTCTTTTAGCACTAGAAAATAACATAGATTTAAAAGAGTTATTTACTAAAGATAATATTATTTTTTAAGCATAAAGCTTAAAAAATAATAGAATGCGCAAAACTAACCCAAGGAATGCAAATAATTAAAAATATAATTAAATAAATCATTCCAAAAATAAAGCCAAGCTTCCAAAAGTCTTTACTACTAATGTAAGCACTTCCAAACCAAACAGGACTAGGTCCAGTTCCATAAGGGCTAATAATTCCCATAATTCCTAAAGAAAGTAACATAAGTAAAACAATCTCATCAAGATTAATAGCGCTAATATTTGCACTAAGTGCAATAAATAAAGCCAATAAAGCACTAACGTGAGCAGTTGTACTAGCAAAGAAATAATGTAACAAATAAAATAAAATTATAATACCAGCAAAGGCAATATTGCTATTAAAATGAGATAAAACATCAGCACAAATAGAACTAATATAAGATAAAAATCCAACATTGCTCAAGCCACCAGCAAGAGTTATCAGTGAGCCAAACCAAGCAAGTATATTCCAAGCTGCTTTATTTGATAGTAAATCGTTCCAAGTTATGATATTAAAAATAACCAAAGCAATCATTACACTTAAAGCTACAGCACAAGCATCAACGCTAGAAAAAATCCAAAACAATAAAGCAAATAATGCTAAAAAGAGCATTAAGTATTCTTTTTTACTCATTTTTCCCATTTTATCAAGTTCTAAACTTGCCCATTTTGATGCTTCTTTTGAGCCTTTTATTTGTGGTGGATAAATAACATAAGTTAAATACGGAGTTAGCAAAAACAAGATTATTCCACAAGGAGCAAATGCTATAAACCAACCAAGCCAAGTAACTCCGCTAAAACCACTTTTTACAGCACTTTCCATAGCTAATAAATTTGGTGCAAGTGCAGTAAAAAACATTGAACTTGTTACACAAGTGCTTGCTAGTGCAACCCAAACTAAATAAGAGCCAATCTTTCTTGCTCCATCATTAGGATAAGAACCCATCATAGGTGGAATACTTGAAACAATAGGATAAATTATCCCCGCGCTTCTTGCTGAATTTGATGGAATAAATGGCGATAAAATTAAATCAGCAATAGCTACAGCATAGCCAAGCCCTAGAGTGATTTTGCCAAGATATTTTACTAATAGCAATGCTATTCTTCTTCCAAGATTACTTTTTTCGTATCCAAGCCCTAGCATAAAAGCTGCAAAAATAAGCCACACAGTAGAATTTGAAAAACCAGCAAGACCCCAATTTACCGCTTCTTTTGAACTAATAATATGATTTACATCGCCTGAACCCTTAGGGCCAATTTTTAACCAAATTAAAATTCCAACTCCAATCAAGCCAACTAAAGCACCAGGAATTGGCTCTAAAATTAAGCCAATAACAACCATCATAAAAACAGCAAAATATATCCACGCATTAATGCTTAAACCTTGCGGTGCAGGTATTATTAATATGATTAATGCAACTAAAATAGGTAAAATAAATTTATAGTATTTTTTAAGCATTTTTCCCTCACTTTCTTAAAAAGAAAAATAATATATTTTTTTTAAGATTAAATTAATAATTATTAAAATTTTAATATCTTTTAATCCCATTTAATAATATTTATTTTTATTTTTAAGCAGTTATTAAGAATTGGGGGGGTATTATTCAAATTATTTTATTTTAGGAGATATTATGAAAAAATTAGCTTTTTCGTTAATTTGTGTAAATGCTTTTGCGAGTTCTTTTGTTGGTTTGGATATTTATGGAAGTAGGGTGGCTGATGATACACTTAATTTAGATGATAGCTTTGCTAGTAGAGCTGATTTGTATGTAAATAAATTTTATACAAACGAAGAAAGTCATTTTGTGTATGATGTTAGATTTATTCATACTGAATTTGATAGTGATTTTGATATGTATGTTAAATTACAAAAAATTAATGGAAGAATTAAAACTAATTTTAATTCTTTTTCAGCTCTTGGTGGTTATGGAATGCTGCTTGGCAATGATGTATCTTTATCATTTTTAGCTGGTTTTGGTTATGCTAGTATAAATTCTAAAGCTAAATACTATAATACCATTATAGATAAAAGTAACGACAGCAATAATTCAATGCTTTTAAAGACAGGTCTTGCTGCTAGAAAACAGTTTGAGAATAATTTTACAATGAGTGGCGGTGTGTATTTAAAATATTATTTTAATAACATCATAGATGAAAAGTTGATTTCAGAATTTGATATTTCTTTAGGTTATACTTTTGCAAATAATATTTATACAGGGTTAAAAATTGCTTATATTAATGATATTGTAAAAGGCGGTAGTGCAGGACTTGCCTTAAGCTATAAATTTTAAAATTTACCCAAGCTTTTAAAAGTTTTGGGTAAAAATATTTTTATTTTATGCAAATAGGTGTAATTTTATTTTTAATTTTTAAGATAATTTATTTTAAATTGTATATTTTAAACATAAATAATATTTTAGAATTTGCAAAATAATCTAAGTGTAGTACTTAGATTATTTTAGTTGTTTAAGTTTAGATTATTTACTTCACGCCAAGCTTCTAAAAGTCCGCTTGCAACCTTCATAACTTCATCTAGTTTTGCAGTATCTGCGTCTATCATACATTTACTTAATGTTGATATTTGATGAGAATACAAGCCTTGTAAATAATAGCTTACATCTCCTTGAGAAAAGTCAATATAATTTAATAATTCCACAAAGATAACACTAGCTTTGTGGATATTTATACATTTTTGTTCCACATCATCTTTTTCAATAGCTTTTTTTGCACGAGAACAAAATCTTAATATGCCCTCATATAACATTTCTATCATTTTTTCATTGTTTTCTATTGCTAGATGATTTGCTGAATAAGTTGAATATGCGTTACTTGTCATTTTAATCCTTAACTTTTTTTATTTGATTGCTCTATAATTTGTTTAATTTGATTTTCTTGTAAGCTTAATTTAGCCATCATAGCATCATATTGCGAAAATCTATTATTTAGAGTTTCAAATTTCGTATCTATATCTTTAGTTGTTTTTTCAATTTCTTTATTTAATTTGTCAATTTTATCTTTATAATCTTTTTCTAAGGTTGTAAAGGTTCCATCGTTTCCAATAAGTAAATCAAGGCTATTTTTGATTTTTTCAAAGACACCTATATTTGTTGTTTTTGATGAAATGAATTTTTCTTCTTTTAAGCCTAAATTAGCTAGTTTTGATGAATCTCCACTTATTGTAAAATCAGTTTTTCCATTAGAAGCTATACTTAAATAAAATTTATTGTCTTTTTCAATTAAACTAGCATTAACTCCTTCAATCTTTGCATCATTAATACTTTTTACTAATTCTTCAAGATATTCTTTTTGCTCAACTGGCTTTTCTTTATCTTCTAATCTTTTTTTAAAGTCATCGCTAAAAACAATACTTTTGCCATTTATTATTAAATCGCCATCACTTAAATCAGGTTTTAAGCTAATTTCTTGACTTAAAACTGTGTTTTTTTGATAAACATCTTCGCCCATTAAAAAGTTTTTAATAGTATCTTCGTTTGCAGTATAAGCCTTTTTAAATACACTTTCATCAAATTCTAAAATCCCGCTTCTATTTACTGTAAAACCTAGATTTGACAGGCTAAGATTTGTTTTTGAATCAACATCGGTAATTAAAGCAGAAAGTTGATTTTTAAGATTTGTTACTTCTGAAATTCCTTGCAAAGCTCCTGCTTCTTTTGTTTCTTCATCATAGCTTGTTAAAGTAGACATATTATTTATAATGGTATTGTAATTATCCGCAAAATCTTTTAAAGCTTCTAGTAAAGATGAATTATCATTTACCATTCTAAAATCGGTTTTTCCTTCTTTTTTAAGGTTGATTGTAGCACCCACGCTAATATCATCAATCTCATTTGAACTTCTGCTAACTTCTACACCATCATAAATAAATAAAGCATCTTGAGCATATTGAACATGATTTACATCAACATTATTTTTTATACTATCATCAAGACTATCAATTTTAGCTTGAGTGTTAAAGCTTGACTTTTGTAATTCGTTAAATTTATCATTAATTGCTTTTTTTACCTCTTCTTTAGCTAAATCTTCTTCGCTTATTTTTGATAAATCAATTGTTTTATTTTCTTCACCATCTTTATAAGTTATTTCTACTTTTGTAAAGCCTGATTTTAAAGCATCTAACCAATTTTTAACATCTTCTTCTTGGTTTTTTGAAGTTTCACTTTTAAATTTATCAAATAATTTATCAAGCTGCTCAGTGCTTAAACTTGATAGCTTGCTATCTTTGTTAATTTTAGTACCATCATCTAGGCTGATTTCTTTTTCTAATGAGCTAATCCAAGATTTAACATCATAAGCATTATTTGCTAATTGCTGATTTATATTTTCTAAATTATCTTTATTTGTTTGCAAATCTTTTTTTAAGTCATTTACCTTTTTATTTTCTAAAAAGCCTAATTTTTCTAAAATTGCATTTGAAAATTTTGCTGCATCTTCATTATTTTCATCGCTAACAATATCAAATGAAATCGCATTATCAAGCCCTGTTTTTTTGCTTGTAATCATTAATGAGCTACTATTATTACCAACATCAAGCACCTTTACATTAATTAAAGATGAAAGTTTTTTTGAATTTGTGCTTGTAGCTTCATTTAACTTTTCTTTTAAACTTTGCATTGTATCGTTAGAATTTACTTTTATATTAAATTCTTCTTTGCCAATCATAATTTTAAAAGAACCTTCTTTAAATACTTGCTCTTCATTATCTTTATTTTTTATTTTAATATCTGAAAATAAGCTTTGTGAATCACTTTTTACAGCTTTACTTTGAAAGGCGTCTTTTGTAGCAAGTTTTTTTACATCAATGGTAAAATCATCAAGCTTTGCACCATCAACTAAGCTTAAACTAGCACTTTCTCCATTTGTTTTAATTGTTTGTTTGCCAACTGTGGTTTGCTCAATTGAATTTTTTACACTCGCTTTAAATGTGTTTAATAAAGTAACTAAAGTTGTTATATCTTTTTGTTGATTTTGAGCTGTACTTAATTGTTTTTTAGGTAAAGAAAGTCTAGAACCTTGTTCAGCTGCTTTTAGCTTATCAGAGATTCCTTTAAAATCCCAAGTACTAGAACTGCCAAAGCCAATTAAACCTAAATTACTTGCCATTATTAAACTCCTTTCTTAGCTTTTTTTATCAAAAATAATTCCAATTGCTTCTTTCATACTTTCACTAAGTCTCATTGCTTCATCGGTTGGGAATTTTCTAATTACTTGACCTGTTTTAGTTGCAATAACACTTACATACATTGTATTGATTTTGTCGTTGTAGCCAAATCTAATATCAGTACCTAGTTCTTTCATATGTTCGTTTAGTTTTTTGATTGCATCATCTAGTTGCTCTTTTGAAACTTCTTTATTGCTTTCCTTTGCGTTGTTAGTTTCAATTTGTGTTTGCTCAACAGGACGCACTCTTGCAGTTTCATTTTGATGGGTTCTTATTTGATTGTCAAAATGCGCACTTGCTGCCTTAAAAATTTCCATTTTTTACTCCTTTAAAAAACTTTTGTACTTAAATCGGCAATTTTTTAAAAAATTTCATACTTTTTAAAAAATTCTTCATTATTTTCTACTAAATTAAGCGAAATTAAGTGCTTAATCACCTCTTCATTGCATTTTGTATCCATTGGCCATTTATCTAAATAGCCATCTTTTTCATCTTTTTTACAAGCTATTATTAAAATACCATCATCGTTTATAAATACATCGCTTTTAGCATCAAAATTATTTGTAATTCTCCATACAAGCATATAAGCATTATCTAAGCTAGTATCTGTATCAATTAATATTAAAATTCCACTAAGAATATCTTTTAAAAGTTCTATTAATTTAGCATTACTTTTATCTTTTTTAATTTGAACAATACAAATATTACTTGAGCATTCATCAAAATATGTTTTGTGATTTACATATCCAATTTCTTCTTTTAAAGCTAAAATTTTTTGAATATCAACCTTAAAAGATTTTTTTTCAATAAAATTATTTTCGTTTTTAAAAGTATGAGCTTTATAAGATATATCTTTACAAGCATCAAGGGCGAGTTTTCCGCCTAAACCAATTTTTTCAGTTGAATGGTCAAGCTCATCAATTAAACCATAACTTTTTAAAATATTTTTAGGATTAAAATTATTTAAAATATACTTAGATAAATTTTCATAATCATCTAAATTAGGTGCATTTTCATCAACAAAAATAGCATTTTTTACAAAAGCCATTTGACCAACTCCCCAAAAAGTATGAGCTAAGGCTAAAGCACAACCTGCATAATCATTTTTAATCTTTGCTAAGATTAAATTATGAAAAACTCCATTTTCAGGCATTTTATAATCAATTAAATTCGCAGCACTTGTTTTTAGTAAAGGTAAAAAAATCCTTTCAGTAGCATAGCCCATTAATTTATCTTCTAAAGGTGGCTTACCAACTACAGTTGCATTATAAATTGCATCATTTTTTCCTGTTATTTTTGTAATTGTCATCACAGGAAAATAGCCTTGTGGGGTATAAAAACCTGTATGGTCTCCAAAAGGTCCTTCTACAGCAAAATTATTTACATCAATCTCGCCTTCAATTACAAAATCACTATTTTGCGGCACATATAAATCATTTGTATCGCATTTTACTAATTTTGCACCTTGCTTTTTTATAAAACCATAAAGCATTAATTCAAAAATCCCTTTAGGTAGTGGTGCTTGAGCGCATAAAATATGTAAAGGGTCGTCTCCTATTGCTATTGCAACAGGCATTTTCTTATTTGCTTTTTTGTATTCGTAAAAGAAATTATTTGCATCTTTGTGCAGTTGAAAGTGCATTATTAAATGATTTTCATCTAAAACTTGCAAACGATACATACCAAGATTATTTGATTTATTATCAAGACTTTTTGTATAAACTTGCCCCATTGTAATAAATGCTGCTGCATCATATTGCCAAGTTTTTAAAATAGGAAGTTCGCTTAATGAATACTGCCTTTGCTTGCAAGCTGCGTTTTTGTTTATAACTCTTTTTGGTGCTATGTTTTTTAGTTTAAATAATTTTGAAAATAAGTCAAGTTTTGCACTAAAATTTTTTGGAATATGCATATTTAAAAGGCTTTGAATTTCATCTGCAATCTCATCAGCACTTTTTCCTAAAACTAATTCTAAGGCCTTTTTATTAGCGAAAATATTCATAATTACCGGAATGTTTAACTTTTCTTTATTTTTGATAGGATTTGTAAATAATAAAACCTTTGAATCTTCTTTTTTTGCTTCAATGTAGGCTAAATGAGCTATTTGCAAATCAACATCAAGCTCATCATCAATTATTTTTATTAAATCGTGTTTTTTTAATTTTTCTATATAATTTTTCATTGCATTGTCTTTAATAATTCTTCATTTTCTGCTAAAAGATTTAAAGCACCTTCTTTTATAAATTCTTTAGCTAAAATTTCGCCATAATCATCAGCATTTTGTATTTTAATTGTTTTTTGCATTTTTATTATTTTTTTTGCATTTACTAAGCCTACTATTGCATTAATTCTTATTTCATTTTCATTTATAAAAGCTGCATTTATTCCAATAGGAGCGCCACAACCACCATTTAAAGTCTTTGTAAAATCTCTTTCAATCTTACACAGCATAGCTGTTTTTTCACAATTTAACTTTTTTGTTAAAGATAAAATATTTTCATCATTAATACTTTCAATGGCTACTGCACCTTGTCCTGCTGCTGGAATCATTTCTTTTGTATCTAATAATACATAATTTAATTCGTCTAAAATATTTAATCTTTTAAGTCCTGCATAAGCTAAGATTATTGCATCAAATTCTTTATTTTTTAGCTTATTTAACCTAGTTTGAAGATTGCCCCTTAGACTTTTAATATTAAAATCATCTCTAAGCAAATTAAGCTGCATTTGTCTTCTTAAACTCGTAGTTCCTATAACAGCACCCTTTTTTAATTCGCTTAATGATTTTTCTTTGCCTGCAAATACACAAACATCATTACAAACTTCTCTTTTTAAAATTGCTGATAATTTAAAATCGTAAGCAAGGTTTGCACCAACATCTTTTAAAGAATGTACGCTAATTTGAGCTTTTTTTTCATACATTGCATTTTCAAGTTCTTTTATAAATAAGTTTTTACCACCAATTTTTGCTAAGGGAGTATCTAAAATAATATCTCCTTTTGTATTTAGTTCAAGTAAATTTATATTTAAAGTATTATCAATTTTTTTTAATTCGTTTTTTACAAATTCGCTTTGCCACAGTGCTAAAAGCGATTTTCTAGTTGCTATTGTTAAAGTCATTTTTTCTCCTTATGAATTTGCTATTCTACATTTTAATGCTTCTTGTAGCATTGTTTTTGCTACTACTTTTTCTTCTTTTATGAGTACAACTTTTTGAGAAAAGTCATCAAAAATTTTATGCTCATCTTTGCTAAATCTCATAATTACATTAGTTTCAGGCGAGTAAGCTACAACCTTTTTGCTTATTAATTCTAATCTTGTTTCGTTGCTAACAGTTATTATTACTGCAGCACAGGTTTTAATATTTGCAGCTTGCAAGGTGTAATCTTGCTCAACATTTCCTTGATAAACATTTTCTCCTCTTTTTTGTCCAAGTTCTACTAAATTTATATCAGAATCAATTACTAAATAAGGAATTCCTTGATTTTTTAATTTTAAAACCACTTCTTGACCCAATGTGCCATAACCAAAAATTACAAAATGATTGCTAAGGCTTTGTATTTTAGGTGCTACGGTGCTAACTTCGTCATTTGCCCAAGATGATAGCTTTTTATTGTTTTTAATTATAAATGGTGCAATAATCATAGATAAAATTACACTTAAGGTAAATAACTGAGAATTAACATCATCAATCATTTTATGTGAGCTTAAAAGCCCAAAAACGGCAAGTGCAAATTCTCCTATTTGACAAAGACAAAGTGCAGTTTTAAAAGAATTGCTTTTTGTATTTGTAAATTGTAAAAACATATAAACAACAGCTGCTTTAATGCTCATAATAACAAAGGTTAAAATTATTACTATATACCAATATTTAATTATTAAAAATACATCTATTTGTAAGCCCACAGTTACAAAGAAAAAGCCTAGTAATAAATCTCTAAAAGGTATTAAGTCTGCTTCAATTTGATGTTTATACTCTGTTTCTGCTATTAGCATTCCTGCAATAAATGCTCCTAGTGAATATGAAAAGCCAAAAATATGTGCTAAATAAGACGCTCCTACTATTGTAAATAAAATTGTTGCAATGAAGATTTCTTGAGATTTTGTTTTGATTACATAATAAAGAACTCTGTTAAAAACATATTTTCCAATAAAAAATAACAAACTTAAAACAATAATAGCTGAAACTAGGGTTTTTATAATTAAGCTTGAAGCTGAATCGCTTGAATTAAAAATATCAATCATCAATAAAAGTGGGATTACAGCAATGTCTTGAAATAGTAAAATCCCTAAAGTCTTTCTACCAAATACTTGATTTATCTCGCTTGTTTCATTAAGAATTTTTAACACAATAGCAGTAGAGCTAAGACCTAAGGTAAAGCCTAAAATTAAAGAAGTATTTTCATTGATATTAAAAAAATAATTAATTAATGCAGCAAAAATTAAGCCGCTTAAGCACATTTGCAAAGCACCGTTTAAGAATACTTCAGTCTTCATAGTCATTAAGTGTTTAATAGAAAACTCAAGCCCTATACTAAACATTAAAAACACAATTCCAAATTCAGCAATGTGGTTTATTTCAGGGTTTGTGTGAATGTTAAAAGACAAGCCCACTATTAAGCCAGTAAAAATATATCCTATTATTGTTGGAATGCTAAATTTTTTTAGCACAACATTTAACACAATAGCAATAGCAGCTGTAATTAAAAATATTTCTAAAAATCCCTTCACCTTTTTGCCTTATCATAAATAGCTACATCAAATTTGCTAACTTGCTTTATAAGTGCATTTTTTTTACCTTTATTTAATTGCTCTTCGTATTTTGCAATTTGCCCTTTTAGCTCTAAAATAATGCTAACACCAGCAAGATTAACCCCTAAATCCCTTGTAAATCTTAAAATCATCTTAATTCTATCAATATCTTTTTGAGAATACATTCTAACCTTACCACCAGTTCTATTTGGCTCTATTAAGCCTTCTCTTTCATACTGCCTTAGGGTTTGTGGATGAATGTTTAATTGCTTTGATACTACTGAAATTAAAAAGACAGGCTCATCGTAATTCATTTTTTCTCCTTTATAAATATTTTTCTAAGGCTTGTTTTAATTCTTCGTTTATGCTAGTTGGTAAAACAACCTTTATTTTTAAATATAAATCGCCTTTGTTATTTGTATATTCATTATTTACACCTTCATTTTTAACCCTTAATAAAATTCCATTTTGTGTATTTTCTTTAATGGTTATTTTTTTACCCTTTGCATTTAGTGTATCAAACTCAACCTTGCCACCAAGTAAGGCTATTTTTAAAGGTACTTCTAGTTCTTTAATTAAATCATCTTCATCTCTTGTATAAACATTATCTTTTTTTACCTTTATTTTTAGTTTTACATTTTTTTCATTTATTATTTGATTGTCTTTTACACCTGCTTTAATTCTTATTAAAATAGGTGTAGAATTATAATTTACTTGAATATCTTTGCCGTACATACTTTCTAAAAAGCTAAGCTCTAATTCTTGAATATCGTTATTATTTCTGCTTTGATGAAAATTATTAGAAGAGCTAAAAGAAGAATTAAATGAGCTTTTATTTCCAAAAAATGAGCCAAAAATATCATTTATATCAAAATCAGCACCAGCGTTAAACGAACTTGAGTTAAAGCCACTAAAGCCGCCCATATCATACATTTTTCTTTTTTTCTCATCGCTTAAAACTTCATAAGCTTCTGTAATTTCTTTGAATTTTTCTTCTGCATTTTTTTCTTTATTAACATCAGGATGATACTTTCTTGCAAGGGTTCTGTAAGCTTTTTTGATAGCTTCTGCACTTGCATTTTTTTTCACACCTAAAATTTCATAATAATCTTTTGTCATCTTTAAAATCCTATAATATTTTTTTTAAAAATCTTAACTAGCTTTGTTTAATAAAGTTATAACATAGAGTATCAAGTCTTAAAAAAACCTTAAAGGAGAAAAAATGCAAAAATGTGTTTTGGTAATTACCGATGGAATAGGAATAAATAATGATAGTTTTTATAATGCTTTTTTTCATGCAAAAAAAGATAATTATGATTTTTTAAATAAAAATGCTAAATTTTGCAAATTAAAAACTTCAGGTCTTGCAGTTGGTTTGCCTGATGGGCAAATGGGTAATTCAGAAGTAGGGCATATGTGTATTGGTAGTGGTAGAGTTATTTATCAAAACCTTGTAAAAATTGATAATGCAATCAAAAATAAAGAATTAGAAAATAACAAAAATTTACAAAGCCTTTTAAAAAGATGTAAAAATATCCATTTAATCGGTCTTTACAGTAATGGCGGTGTGCATTCATCATATTTACATTTACAAGCTTTAGAAAAAATTGTTTTACAAAATAATAACAAGCTATTTACTCACTTAATTAGCGATGGAAGAGATGTTGGGCAAAAAGACTTTTTAGACTTCATAAGCAAAAATCCACCTTTAGCAAAAATTAGTTCAATTGCAGGTAGATTTTGGGCTATGGATAGGGATAAAAATTATGATAGAACAAATGAATACATAAATATGCTTTTTAGTAAAAATACAAATAAATTATCTTTTAACGAGTATATAAAAAATAATTATGAAAATAATGTTTTTGATGAATTCTTAAAGCCAGTCTCAAGTGAATTTGATGGAATTAGCAGCGAAGACGGTGTAATAATTGTAAATTTTAGAGCAGATAGAGCAAGGCAATTAGCACAAAGTTTAAAAGAAAAATTAGGTAAAAATGTTTTATGTATGTGTGAATATGATGAAAAACTAGAACTTGATGTGATATTTGAAAAAGAAAGTTTAGATAATGTTTTAGCCGAAGTTTTAGCAAAACACAATAAAACTCAATTTCACACCGCAGAAACCGAAAAATACGCCCATGTTTCTTTCTTTTTTAATGGTGGAGTTGAAAAAGAATTTAAAAACGAAACAAGAATTTTAGTACCAAGTCCAAAGGTTGAAAGTTACAATCAAGAACCTTGTATGAGTGCTTTTAAGGTTTGCGATGAGGTGCTTAATGCTATTAATTTAGATTATGATTTTATTGTTGTAAATTTTGCAAATGGCGATATGGTAGGGCATACAGGTGATTTTAATGCTAGTATAAAAGCAGTTGAATGTGTTGATTTATGTCTTGGAAAAATAATTAAGGCTTGCAAGGATAAAAATTATGCAATGCTTTTATGTTCAGACCACGGAAATTGTGAAGCTATGATGGATAAAAATAACAATATTTTAACAAATCACACAACTTTTGATGTTGGTTGTTGGCTTTATAATTATGAAAAAGATGTTAATTTAAAAGATGGTTCTTTAGCAAATATTGCAGCAAGCATTTTAAAAATAATGCAAATTCCAAAACCAGAACAAATGCAAGAAGCTTTATTTTAAGCTTTTTGCATTTATATAATTGTTAAAAGAAAAATTCACTAATTTTAAGTGAAATATTTTTTTCTAATTTATCCTTAACATCTTCAAAAGTAATATTTTTTCCTCTTACACTTAGTGTTAATGTGGTATTGTTATTTATATAATCACTTTGATAATTTTGTGTTTTTGTCATATTTTCCGAGTTATTTACTGTTACCCTGCCTGCATTTTTTTGTCTTATATTTATATCAATTACTGTGCGAATAGTGTAATAAATACCAGTTATTCTATCAATGTAAGAAGTGCTTGAGTTTGCTTGGTTTAATGTCATTAAAGCTCCTAAACCACCTAAATTACCAGATAATGCTTCTAAATCTGCTACTTTTATTTCTTGGTCTGTTAATCTGCTACATTTAGTTATATTTGCTGTTAAAACAAAATTTGCTTTTGTAGCATCTGTTGTAAAGCTATAGCCTTTTTGTGATAGGTTATCTTTTAACCAATTGCTTATATCTATATTGCAATCACTAGAGTTACGAGAAGATATATAAATAATTTTGTCATTATTTGAAACTGGCTCAAGAAAAATAGCTTTAGATATTTTAGAAGAAAAACTATCCTGAACTACATGGGTAGTGCTACAAGCACTAAAAAATAGTGCAAAAAATAATGTTAAATAATAAAATTTTTTCATAATAATCCTTTAAAAAAAAATATTTTTAATTATAATTGGGGGGGGGGACTTAAACTAATCTTAAAATAACTTTGATTTACTAAAAGCAAATATGATTTTTCTTTTTTTATAAGGAGAAAGAATGAAAAAAATATTTTCTTTACTAGCATTAAGTTTAGCTTTAAGTGCAAATGATTTAATGCACGATGAGCTTAATAAAAGTATGCATAAAATGCACAAAGATATGGATTATGGCATTAAACAAAAAGATGCTGATTTAGCCTTTGTAGCAGGTATGTTGCCTCATCATATTGGTGCGGTTGAAATGGCGCAAATTGAGCTTAAATACGGAAAAGATGAAGAGCTTAAAAAATTAGCTAAGCAAATCATAAAGGCGCAAGAAGCAGAAATTAAATTTATGCAAGCGTATTTAGATAAAAAAGGCTTTAAATATCCAAAAGATGAGCCTAAAAAACACGATCCTAAACACGATCCTAAACACGATCCTAAACACGAGCATAAGCACGAACCTAAGCACGAACCTAAGCACGAATCTAAACACGATCCTAAACACAAAGTAGAAGAATAATAAATATTTAAGCTTATTAATTTAAGCTTAAATATAATCTTTATTAAAATATTTTGCTAAAACAAAGGCACTTGCAAAGGCAAAATGAATATTAAAACCACCTAAAATTCCACCCACATTAAGACATTCTCCTATAAAAAACAAACCCTTATGAGCCTTGCTTTCAAAGTTAGTATTTAATTCTTTTAATAAAATTCCACCTTTGCAAATCTCAGCTTTATTAAAGCCAAGAGTTCCTGCTGGTGCAAAAGAATAATCGCTTAAACGCTTTAAAATATCTTGCTCATCTTTTGTATATTTATTTAAAGCTTTGTTTTCTAAATTAAAGGCTTTTAAAAATTCTTTAGCCATATTTTTTGCAAGTAATGATGAATTTATAAAGCTAGTATTGCTCTTAAAATCAATCTTTTTAGAATTTAAAAAATCAATACTAATTTTACCTTTTTTCCAAAATAATGATGCACTTAAAACCGCAGGACCACTAATGCTTTTATGTGTAAATAACAAAGAATTGCAAAAGCTTTTATCATTAACTTTCATAATTACATCAAGGCTAATTCCACTAAGATTTTTCATAAAAAATTCATCTTTTTGCAAGGTAAAAGGCACTAAAGCAGGGCTAAAGTCTAAATATTTAATATTAAATTCTTTTGCAATATTTAAAGCAATATCGCTTACGCCAAGTTCGCTAAAAGAAATAGCCCCACTTGCAAAGACAAGATTTTTAGCAAAAAATTCAGCCTTGTTCGTATTTATTTTATAAATATCATTTTGCTTACTTACTTGTAAAACTTTTTGATTTAAAAATATTTTTGCTTTTATATTTTTTGTAATTTGCATTAAAACATCTTTTGAACTTCTTGCAAAATATTGTTGTTTTCTAATTTTTACAAAGGGGATTTGTGAAAAAAATTCTAAAGATTTTTTAGTATCAAAGCTTTTTAACACTTCATCTAAAAACTCGTAATCATCGCATAAATAATTGTTTTTATTTATATTATCATTGCTAAAATTACACTTATTTCCACCGCTAATTAATAATTTTTTTGCAATGCTTTCATTTTGTTCAAGAATTGCTATATTTGTATTTTTTACTTGATTTGCTAAAAAAAGTCCGCTAGCTCCAGCGCCAATTACTAAAATGTCAAATACTTTAATAATAATATCCTTAAAAAACGAGGTGAAATATGAAAATAATTTTAGCAAGTTCAAATAAGAAAAAATTAATAGAATTTTCTTCTTTTTTTAATGAGTTTAATATAAGCGTACATTTAGCAAGCGATTTTGTTGATAATTTTAATCCTATTGAAGATGGAAATTCTTTTAAACAAAATGCAAAAATAAAGGCAAAAGCACTTTATGATAGCTTAGATGAAAAAATTAAAGATGAATATTGTATCTTAGCCGATGATAGCGGTTTGTGTGTTGAAGCCTTAGATAATTTACCTGGTATTTATAGTGCAAGATACGCAAATGCAAGTAGCGGCGATATAGATGCAGCTAATAGACAAAAAATTAAAGATGAGTTTAAAAGATTAAAAATTGATTATTCTAAGGCTGCTTTTATTTGTGTTTTATGCTTTATAAATAAAGATAAAATTCTTTTTGCAAAAGGAGTTTGCGATGGGGTTATTAGCAAAGAAGAAAGTGGAATGAATGGTTTTGGATACGATAGTATGTTTTATGCAAATAATTTTTCTAAAAGTTTTGCCGAGCTTAGTCTTTTAGAAAAAAATAAAATTTCTCATAGATATTTAGCTTTAAGCGATTTAATTAAACAACTAGGCTTTTAAAAAGCTTAGTTGCCTAAGGTAAAATCATCTACTAATCTAATATTTGCTAAGTCTTTAACAACTCCGCTTGTTTCAAGAACTACAATAACCCTTACTGTATTATCATCATAATTTAGCATTCCGCCGCTATTGTTTGATAGACCTGTAAAATCTTTGTCTACCCATTTATACATTATTTTTGCTTTATAAGATGGATTTGTTTCATCAGGATAATAAAGGGTAATAACTTTATTATTTAAATCACTTACTTTATCGTTTTTGCTTAGCCAATAAGCTATTGCGTATTGACTAGCACTTTTTAAAAATATCTCTGCTTGGTCTTTAATATATGTTCTTTGAGACAAAGAAAGCGTAGATAAAGAAGTGCTTAAAATAACCGTAGATGAAAGTCCTAAAACTATTATAAAAATAATTGCTGTAATCATTGAAAAGGCCTTTTTCATAACATTACCCCACTTTTGCAAACGCTAATTTTTGTTTTGCTAGTACCAAATAAAGAGGTGCTAACTTCTTTTTTAGATTCCAAACACAAGGTAAAGGCTATGCTATCTCCTAAAGATTGAATATTAAAGTTTTTTACATTTTTTACTAAGGTATATTTATTTGTTACACTGATACTTTTTTTACCTGTTCCACTCCAAATGTCTTTATCCCACTCAAGTGTATAAAATTTTAATTCATTATTGTCTAGTTTTACACCATTTATTCTATCTACCAAAACATAGGCATTTGTAATTGTAAAATTCTTAACCTTTGTATCAAAAGAAATTTTTGAAGTTTTTGTATCGTCCTTTACTTCAAGATTTAATAAGTCGTTTTCAATAAAGGCATTTGAGTTTGTAATATTATCTCCTAAAAAGTATATTCCTCTATTGTATTTTCTACCTGGTTTTAACATATATTTATTGCAAGTTCTCACATCGTGCCTAAAAGCAAAACATAAAAATTGACCACTATCTGAACCATCAAAACATTTTGGTTCAGGCGTAGCAGTACCACCTGTTGCAGTGCTAAAATCTTTGGAAACTCCTGTTGTATCAGCTCTTAAAGTTTGTGCTATCACACATTTGGTTCTATTTATACCATCCCACCATCCCGCTCTTTTTTTATCAATATCAATATTTGCCCATTCTAAAACCTTGTATGTTTTAAAATCGTTGTTTATGTTATATACAAATTTACAATCAGTTGAATTTTTACAATTTGATGTGTAGTCTTTTTTTACTCTAATTGAATTTCTTATCGCATTTTTTGTATTTTTGCTAATATAATCAATTGCAACTTGAGATTGCACTTCTAAATCGTTTAAGATTTGAGTTCTAACTCTTTGTTCGTAGGTAAAGCGAATTACTTGCACCCCAACCACACTCACAATAGCTAAAACAACTATTACTAAGGTTAATTCTATCATCGTAAAAGCTTTTTTATTCATTAATTATCCTTATTGCCAATCACTATAATTAGTGTTGATTGTAGTCTTACTTAAGCCAGAAATGTTTTTTAGTTTTTTCATAATATCTTCATTGCTAATTGAAGCGCCGCTAGGAACCTTTAATAAATATGGAGAAAAAGCACTCTCAACCCTACCGTATAAAGGAAATGAAGTATAAAAAGATGTGATTAATTCATTAGCTCTAAATACTGCTACACGGCATAAAACCATAGAGCGTTGTAAAAAGCCTTCTGTGTCAATTGCTTGTGATGTGTAAGTAGAAGCAATGCCTTCATTTGTTGCTAACACTTTAGTTTCTGCTTTAAAGCCGTTAAAATAATTATCTTCACAAGCGATTTCAAAATGACTAAGTTTTGTTAAATCGCTATAATCTTGTGGATTATAAGAACCTGTATTTATATTGCTACCTGTGTAAATATCTTTAAGATTAATTCTAATAGAGCTTGCACTTGGTGTTTTAAAGCTAGTATTTGTACCTATTGCTGTGTTTAAATATAATTTATTACCACTATTTAAAATTTGATGGTTCATATTTCCTAATCTATTTGTGATATTTAATTCCGAAACATCTTTTAAAATATCTTTTAATTGAGTTGTTTTAGCCCTTGTAGATGGTGTTGTTGTAGATACTGATGCACTTGCTGATGTTAAAGCTGCTGTGGTTGTATCTAGGTTTGCTAAGCTTTCTGTAGCACAAAATTGAGAATACCAGCTATTTTTTCTATAATCATCTTTGCAGTAATTTCCATTAGCGCTCATATCGTAAGGATAAGCACTTAAAATCCCGTAAAAGTATTTTAAAGCATTTGTTTGCTCTTGTTTAATACTTGTTGCATCAGCTAAAACTGCCATATTTAAAACTCTAGGAATGGCTGCTATACAAAATCCTATAATCACAATAGAAAAAACCAGTTCTATTAATGAAAAAGCCTTTTTCATCTATTTTCCTTTTCAAATTTAATTAGATAATTTGCTAAAGCATTTATTTTATCAAAATCACAAGAATTATATAAACTTGCCCTTAAACCACCAACTATTTTATGACCTTTTAAGCCTATTAAACCTTCTTTTGCTGCTTGGGTATGAAATTTTAAATCAAGCTCTTCGTTAGGAGTTTTAAAGCAAACATTCATTAAAGACCTATCTTCTTTAGCTGCTTTGCAAGTGTAAAAATTACTATTATCTAAAATATCATAAATTATTTTTGCTTTTTGCGTGTTTAATTCGTTTATTTTGTTTAAGCCACCTTGTTTTTTTAGCCATTTCATTTGTAAGGCAAAAATATAAATTGCAAAGCTTGATGGAGTGTTGTATAAAGAATTATTATCAACATAGGTTGAGTATTTAAACATTAAAGGAAGTTCTTTTTGTTTGCTTCTTTCATAAAAATCTTTTCTTACAATCATACAAGCAATACCAGCAATACCAGCATTTTTTTGCACCCCACCAAATAATACCGCTATATTTGAAAAATCAAGCTCTTTTGAAAAAAAATCAGAACTAGCATCAACTACTAGCGGACTTTTACTTTTTGGTAATTGTTTGTATTGTGTGCCTTGAACGGTATTGTTTGAGCAAATATAAAGATAACTTGCATTAATATCTTCAGGTATTTTAGGAATAAATTTGTAGCCACTGTCTTTTGATGATGCTACAAATTGAGCATTTATTTTTGCTAATTTTGCTTCATTTAATGCTTTTTGTGTCCAAACATCGGTATCTACATAAGCACAACTAAGATTATCAAGACTATAATTCATAGCAATTAAGCTAAATTGCATACTAGCTCCGCCTTGAATGAAAATAACATCATAATTATCATCTAATTTATATAATTGTTTTACATCTTCTTTTGCTTCGTTTAATAAGTCTTCAAAATATTTGCTACGATGAGAAATCTCCATAATTGAAAAACCATTGTTTTGATAGCTTAAAAGCTCATCTTGGGCTTGTTTTAATACTTCTAAGGGTAATTGGCTTGGACCTGCACTAAAATTATGAATTCTCATTTTTGCTCCTTTTTAAGATTTGGGCGTATTTTACACACTCGTTATTGCTTAGAGTTATAAAATCATTTTCTTTTAAATCTTGTAATTTTGTTATTTTATTGTCTTTTGTGATTTTAACATAATAAGCGACATTTTCAAAAAATTCTTTTTGAGAATTTAATATTTTTATAAAATAATTTAGCTTTTGCTCTTCTTTTTGCATTTTAAAGGCAAAACTTTGTTTTAATTTTTCTTCTTGAGAGCTTAGATGAAGGAAGGATTTTTCTATTTTGGTTAATAGATTTTTAATATTTATGTTACTTTCTTGTTTTTGTAATTGATTATTTTTTGATTCAAAAAATGCTTGTATTTTTTGCTTTAATTTTTCTTCTTTATTTAATAAGTCTTTTGAATAAGTGTTTATTTTATTGTTAAATTCTTTTTTGAAAAGTTGAATAAAGGCATTTAAGCCCTTTTCATAGTTTTCATAGTTTTTCATAATTTGAGTTTTTGAAAATTTTGATTGATAAAAAAGTAGCTGATTTTCAAAATAAGCTATTTTTTTGCTAAAAATATTTTTTAGCTTTTCTTTTTTATCATCTAAATTTTGTATTAAGTTAGCCTTATCGTAAAGTACAAATTCCATAGCAGCAGTAGGGGTTGCGCAATGATAACTAGCAGCATAATCGCTTAAATGAGTATCAATTTGATGTCCAATTCCTGTTATTATTGGGATATTTACACTAGCTATAAAACGCACTAATTCTTCATCATTAAAGCAAAATAAATCTTGTTTAGAGCCACCACCCCTCGCAATTATAATTACACAAGGATTAATGCTAATTGCCTTATTTAAGGCTTTTATTATGCTTTTTGCTGCCATATCGCCTTGAACTAAACAATCAAATAAATAAAGTTGGCTTAAGAAGGCTTTTTTATTACGATAAACTTTTAGCATATCTTGCATTGCAGCACTATTTAAAGCACTTACAATAGCTATTTTATTAATAAATTTTTTTAATGGTATTTGTTTATTAAAAAGATTTTCTTGATTTAGCTTTTTATAAAGTTGCTCAAATTGCTGTTGCAATAAGCCTAAAATATCTTTAATTATTATTTGAGTACATATAAATTGATATGTGCCGCTTTGAGAATATAGGCTTAATTTTCCTTTTAAAATTACTGAATTGTTATTTGATATTTTTGGTGCAAATTGGTTTGCGTTTGCAAACATAACACAAGAAATAGAATAAATAACATTATTTTTACTTTCTTTTAATTTAAAATACCAATGCCCACTTGCATAAGATTTTAATTCATCAATTTCGCCTTGAATATAGATGTTTAAAAAGTCTCTTTCAAGATAGTTTTTAACTAAATCATTTATTTGGCTTACCGAGTATGAATTATTTAAATCTTGGTTTAAAACTTGCATTATTTTTTAATTATAAACAAAGAACTTACACCAAAAGAATAAGTTTTAAATTCTAAAAGCTCTAAATCAAGTTGCTTTAACTCTTCTTTAAACTCGTTATTTGAGTAAAAATCATCAATAGAATTTGGTAAATATTCATAAGCTTGTTTGTTTTTGCTAATTAAAGCCCCAATGCTAGGTAGGATATTTTTTAAATAAAAATCTCTAATTTTTGCTATAAAACCACCTTTTTCTCTTTTAAAAAATTCTAATATTAATAAAATTCCATCTTTTTTAAGCACTCTTTTAAATTCTTTTAAAGCTTGTTCTTTTTCAACTACATTTCTAAAACCAAAGCTAATTGTGATTAAATCAACGCTTTCATCATCAAGTCCTAAAGCAGTAGCGTAAGCTTGTTTAAAATCTATATCGCTAAATCTTTGTTTTGCTATTTTTAGCATACCTTCACTTGGGTCAATTCCTATTAATTTTGTATGTTTTATATTTTTTAATAAAGCACACATATCAGCAGTACCACAAGCAACATCAACAATTACTAAATCGTCTTTATTTATGTGCTTTTGCACTCTTTTTATTGCATCTTGTCTCCATTTTGTATCTATTCCAAAGCTTAAAATTCTATTTGCTTTATCATAGCTTGGAGCAATCTCATTAAACATTTGTACTATTTTTTCTTGTTTTTGCATATTTATCCTAAATAATATTTTTTGCTAATTAAGCTTAGATTTTTAATATCTTTTAAAGTTGAGATTTTACATATTTTTTCTTTAATTTTTTTTATTTTTTTGTGGCTTTTAAAAAAGTCTATAAAATCGCATAAAAGTATGCAATATTCAATAAAATCTTTATTTTTATAACTTTTTAAAATATAAAATCTTAATAATTTTGCAAGTGTAAAAAAGAATAAATTATCTTTTTTTAAATAAAAATTGCAATTATCAAAGGCTATTAAATATAAATCATCGCTATCTTGTTTGTTTTTTAAGCTATTTATTATGTTCTCATCAAGTAAAAAAGCAAAAATATCTAATAAAATTCTTGCTTTTAATAAAGAATTTTGCTCAAGTAAAAAATATAAATAAATTCTAAAAGCGGTGCTTAGTTTAATACCGTAATTTAGACTTTTTAAACCATAAATGCTAGTAATTTTTAATCTTTCATATTCGTTAAAAATAAATAAATTTTCATCTTTTAAAAAGGTGCTTTTTAAATAAATATTATTTATTTTTTCAAGCATATAATCATCATTTATACTTCTTTTTATTTTAAGAGATTTTTCTTTAAAAGTAGGGCTATTATAATTAAATTCTTTGTAATTTATATCATTACAATTATCGCAATTTGCCTGTAAAAAAGTAATTTTATCATCGCAAATATCAATTTTGTAAAATTCTTTTTCATCTTTAATAAAATACTCTTTAATATTTTTAAATTCTTCATCGTTAAACGATAATTGTAAATAATGATTCATAAAATCTCCTTTGCTTGTATTTTATTAGCAATTAGAGCAATTTTCAAGATATGTTACAACTTTTATTTCATTAATTTTACTTTTTACTTCTTTTGCAAGCATTTGCTCGTACTCTTTTAAAAAGGCTTTTTCTTTATTTAAGTCATAAATATGCCCACAATTTTTGCAAATTAAATGAATATGCTCGTATTCATAAATATCATATCTTGTTTTTTTATTTGCAACTGCTATTTCAATTACTAGTCCTTCTTCAATCATAGTATTTAAATTTTTATAAACGGTTGCTAAAGATATTGTAGGGTTTTTAGCCTTTATTTGCTCGTACAATTCATCAATATTTGGATGCTCGTGTTTTAGCAATATGTTTAAGATACTAAGTCTTTGTGGTGTTGCTTTTAATTTTTTTTCTTTTAATAATTCAAGACAATCCATATTTTTAAAATCCTTTTTATTAGATAATATTTTTTATTAGAAAATAATACATGATGAAAATAAATATTTACATTTTTTTCATAAATTAAGTAAAAGGAGAAAAAATGAAAGCAAAAATTATTTATTGTAACGCTTGAAATTATGAACCGCATGCTGCAAGGCTTGCAGACGAACTCATAGGTTCTTTTGATGGAATAAGCGTTGAATTTCAAATTGGTTCTAAGGGTGATTTTATAATTATGCTTGATTCAGAGGTTATTTATTCTAAAAAGGATTTAATCGCTTGTGATAGCGAAAGATTTCCTTATGAAAATGAAATCACATCGCTTATTAAAGCTTATAAAAGGATTTAATTTCTTAAATCCTTTTTTTCTTACAATAAGACAGTAATTATTGTCCCAATTACAACTAAAGGTATGTTATAAAATATAAAAGTAGGTATGCAAACATCTTTTATGTGGTCGTTTTGCCCATCAGCATTAAGCCCAACATCAACACCCAAAGTAGCCTCACTAGCAGGAGAACCAGTATCCCCAACAGCACCAGCAGCAGCAATTAAGAAAATAATAGCCTCTTTACTAAAGCCAAATTCAACACAAATTGGTATAAATAAAGTAGCAATAATAGGTATAGTTCCAAAAGATGAACCAATTCCTAAGGTAATTAACAAACCAACACACATCATTATAAAGGCAATAATAATTTTATTTTGAGTTAGTATTGTTGCTAATTCTACAATTTGACTAATACCACCACTAGCTCTTAAAATACTTCCAAAACCAGCAGCAATTAACATTATAAATGCTACATAGCCCATTAATTCAAAACCTTGTTTAAAAATATTATTAATTTCTTTATAATCAATTCCTTTAGTAAGGCAAATTGCTAAAAATCCTAAAAGTGCTGATAATGGTAAAGAGCCTATTAATAATTGCATAATAAGAGTTATTATAAGACCAAAACTAACACTTAGCTCTTTTTTTGTAAATTGAATATTGCTTAAATCCTTATATTTTACTTCTAATTGCTTATATTCTCTAGGTTTGTAATAAAAAGCTAAAGAGCAAATTAAACCAAAAATCATAGGTATAAATAAATAAGGAGTTACGCTTGTTACCTCACTTAAAACAGTTGTTACACCTGAATTATTTAATTCTTTTGTAATTATATTAGCAAATATTAGTCCAAAACCAAGTGGCATAGTCATATAAGGAGTTGTAATACCAAAAGTAATAGCACAAGCAACTGCTCTTCTATCTATTTTAAGTTTATTAAATAAGCTTAAAAGTGGTGGTATTAAAATTGGTATAAATGCTATGTGAATTGGTATTAAATTCTGCGAAAAGCAAGAAAAAAACGCAATTGTTATTAATAATAATGCTTTTTTGTTTGATAAATATTTGCTAATTATTTTCACTAAATAAGCAGTTAAATTGCTATTACCAACCGCAATAGCCAAAGCACCAACTAAAACATAAGAAAGTGAGGTTTCTAAATTAGCGTGCATTCCTGTAATAAAATTATTCATAACATCATTTAAGCTTGAAAAAAATTCACTAAAATTAGAAAATTTTGCACTCATCATTCCAGCTAAAAGTCCTGAAACCAAGACCGCTAAAAAAACATTAAATCTTAAAACACAAAGTAAAAGCATTATAAAAACGCTTATTAAAACAGGGTTACTTAACATAGTTATCCTTTTAAAAATAATTTATAAAAATAAAAATAAAAAAATTGAAAAAATTAAATAAGTTTTAAGAATTAATGTAGATGCAAGAAAAAGTTTGAGTATTTAAATGAGAATTGAAAAATCTTTTTCATTGCATTTCCTTTTTTTGAATTTAAAAGTTTTATATTATGAAAAATAAGCTTAAATTATACTTAAAATAAGCTTATTTTTATAAAATTATAAAAAGTTATATAAAAGCACAAAGGCAATTGCACTAATAAAAGCACTAGCAGGTAGGGTTACAACCCAAGCAAGAGCTATTGGCTTCATAGTTTTAAAATTAGCATTTTTATTAAATACACCAATCCCAAGAACAGCACCTATTAAAACATGAGTTGAGCTAATTGGAATTCCAAATGCAGTTGCAAGTAAAATAACTATTGCTGCACCAAATTCAGCACTAAAACCTGTAGTTGGTTTAATCTTTGCTAGATTTTTTCCTACGGTTTTAATCACACTTTTACCTAAATACCAAAGTCCTAAAACTAAAGAAAAAGAAAAAACAAGCATAACAAAAGTAGGCACAGCAGCCTTTGCGTTTATAGTATTTTCGTGCAAGTAGTCTAAAATTGCAACAAAAGGACCTACAGCATTTGAAATATCATTTGCACCGTGAGAAAAGGCAAAAGTACAAGCAGTAAATATTTGAAACCAAGAAAAAATACGATTTACAGCCTTTTTTGGCTCTCCTTTTTTCATAATATTTATAATCCCACTGCTTAAAATATAAGCACTTACGCAAATTATTAAAATAACTAAAATAGTACTAAAATTGCTAAGTCCTGTATTTACATTTTTTAAAGCTTTATAAAATAGCATTGTGCTGATTACCAAAGCAATTAAAGATGCTAAAAGCGGGATTCTTGATGATAAAAGTTTATTTATATTTAGGTTTTTTTCTGCTTTGTTAAATTCTTTCATTTTTTCGTTGTAAGTAGAGTTTTGATTAAGTAAAATTCCATAAAGTTCGCTATGCTGATAGGATTTATCGCTTTGCATAAAAGTATCAATGTAATCTTTTTTGTAATTTTCTTTATCTTTTTTAATATTTTTTAATTCTATTGTTTTTTGTTTGATTGGAACTAGAATAAATTTAAAAATTAAAGCATAAATAATATAACTTAAAATTCCACCCATTAAAGGAGAAATAACCCAGCTTGAAACAATAGTTAAAATAACATTCCAATCTATGTTTGCTGATGGATTTATGTTTATTGCATTTAAACATAAAGCAGCTCCTAAAATACCACCAATTATTGAGTGAGTTGAGCTTACTGGAAGGCTTTTAAAAGTTGCTATAAAAATCCAAATACTAGAAGATATTAAAGCACTCATCATTACAAAGGCAAAATACTTTGCTTGCATACTCTCACCATTTGTAATTATTCCACTTTTAATTGTTGATGTTACTTCTCCGCCAGCAAAAAAAGCACCGCTAAATTCAAAAATCGCAGCTATTATTAAAGCTTGTTTTATTGTAAGAGTTTTTGCTCCAACACTGGTTCCAAAAGCGTTTGCTACATCATTTGCACCAATATTAAAAGCTAGGAAAAATCCAAAAATTGCAGCTATTATGAAAAAAATATATGCGTTTGTGTAAGAATAACCCCAATATAAAAAAGCAATGCAGACTAAAGCGTATGCAATACCTATAAAAATATTATCTTTTGACATTTATCACCTTTTATTAAAATTGAAGTGAAATTGTTATAAAATTAGCTTAAATTATTTTTAAAAAGGAAAAAAATGATTAAAAATGCAGCCATTGATATAGGCTCAAATACTTTAAAAATAGCATATTTAAAAAATAATAAATTAAAAAATTATGAAAAGGTTTTAAACCTTGCTTTGTTTGTGCAAAATAATTGTTTAAATGCTGATGGAATTAAAGTTTTAATAAATGAATTTACTTATTTAAGCACTATTTTTGATTTAAAGAATGCTTTTGCGCTTAGTACAGCAGTTTTTAGAAGAATAAATAATGCAAAAGAGATTTTAGAGCTTTTATATAAAAAATTTAATTTAAAGGTGCAAATATTAACTCAAGAAGAAGAAGCTGCTTTAACAAGATTAGCTAATAAAAATTTAGGCTATGATGATTTTTATTTAGTTGATATTGGCGGAAATTCTTGTGAAATTACTTCAAATGATGAAAAAATTTATTTTGATTTTGGCTTACTTAGTATTTATGAAGAATATAAAAAAAGTAAAGCGAATTTAAGAGATTTTGTGCAAGAATTTTTAAATAAAAAAATAAATAATTTTAAATTAAAAGAAGGCTTAAAAATAGTTTTAACAAGCAAAAGTGCTATTTTTGCAAAAAGTTTAAAGGAAAATAAATATTATAAAGATGTTGATGATACTCTTTATCATAAACAATTAATAAATAAAGATGAAATTATAAATCTAAGTAATTTTTTAGAAACAAGTAACGAAGAACAAATTGAATTTATAATTGGAAAGAACAGAAAATTCGCTGTTTTAATTGCTTGTTATTTGCTAAATTTTTTATTTAAAGAAGATACTTTTATAATAAGTTCATTTTCAATAAAAGAAGCTTTGCTTATTAAACATAATATTTTAAAATAAGATTTTTTTAATTTTAATGGAGAGTTTGGCCTACTGGTGTAGCCCGATGACTTCAAATCATTAGGCAGGATAGTTGACTATGTTGCGAGAGGTTCGATTCCTCTACTCTCTAGCCAAAAAAGGAGATGAGTTGCAAGGTAAAATTAATGATGTAGATAGTTTTGTAAAATATACCGTTGTAATGTTATTGGTAACTCATATTGCATATTTGTGTGGTTTTTATTTTTTTGGAATTTATATTTTACAAGATTTTTTTATAATGCAAATTTTTATTTGTGCAAGTTTATATTATTTTGTATTTATAAAAAAGATACTTTATAACTTAGCAACAATTTTTGCACATATTGTAATTATGCTCACTTGCTGTTATTGCACTTATAAATTAGGTTGGGGTTACGGTTTTAGCGTTATTATTGTCTTATTACTTTCTTTAGGTTATATGCAAGATATACGCTCATCTACTTTACCGCTTGTAGTTGGAATAACTGAGATGATTTTGTTTTTTATAACATTTTATTTTACAAAAGATACTCCAAATTATCCAAGCCCTTATATGGTTTATATTAACATTTTAAATAGTTTAGGAATGTTTATTGTAATAGTAATTTATACTAAATTTTATGAAAGACAAAATATTCAAATTTTAGATGATTTAAACGAACAACAAAATATATTAAGATACAAAGCTGAAAACGACTATCTTACAGGTCTTTTAAATCGTAGAGCTATGAATATTATTTTAGAAGAAAGCTCAAATAAATTTAAAAATTCAAAAATTAATTCTTTTGCGATTGCAATAGCTGATATTGATAATTTTAAAAATATAAATGATACTTATGGACATAATTTTGGAGATGTAGTATTGCAAAATTCTGCTAATGTTTTTAAGCAGCATTTAAACAAAAAAAATATTTATATTTCAAGATGGGGCGGAGAAGAATTTTTAATTGCTTTTATTAATTATTCTTTTGATGATGTAAAAAAAATGAGTGATAATTTTGTGAAAAATTATTCTTTATACAAGCACAAAGATTTAAAAAATAATATAAGTGCAACAATCACATTAGGAGTAGCTTTTACTCACAGTATTTTTAATGTTGATAGTATGTTAACTAAGGCTGATGGTGCTTTGTATAATGGCAAGAATAATGGAAAAAATCAAGCAATATTTGTAAATATTTAAGAGCAGTAGGATGGGAACTTTTTTGAACAAGCAAGATTTAGAAATGGCATTAAAAATAGGTAAGGCTATTTGTGTTTTATTTTGTGTTCTACACATTATTTTAGGTATTATTTTATGGCATTATAGTTTTGTAATTCCTGCTATGGTTTCATATTTTATAAGTGCTATGTATATTATTGTACTTAAAGCAGTTAGAAAAGATAATATAAATGTAATAGCCTTTGCTATTCACACAGCTTGTATTTTGTATGCTTGTAGTATGAATTTTTATTTTGGCTGGGATTTTGGTGCGGAATACTTTTTATTGCCTTGTATTGCGTTTTGTTATGTTGGTGATTATAAAAGTAGTAAGATTGTATATTTAATCGCCTTTATTCAAACCTTTGTTTTTGAATTATTATATTATTTAATTGAAGTAAAAAATATAGGTTTTAATTATAACTTTGTTGTAAATGGTAAGAATTTAGATGAAATCTTTTACATAGGACATTCATTTATTGCTACTTCAATTATATTTTTAGCTATGTATTTATTAAGAATTAGACTTACAATTTCTATTAAAGATAAAGAAGAAACTAATTTGGTTTTAGAATACAATGCCTCAATAGATTCGCTAACTGCTTTATTAAATAGAAGAGCCTTTATTGAAAAAATAAAAAAGCAAAAAGATATAAATAATTTTTGCTTTGCAATTATGGATATAGATTTTTTTAAAAAAATTAATGATAATTATGGACATAACGCAGGAGATGAGGTATTAAAAGTATGTGCAACATTGCTTAATAAAAATTTTAGTGATGATATTGTTTGTAGATGGGGTGGAGAGGAATTTATTGTTTTTTCTACTCGTTTTGATAAAGAAAACTTTTATGAAAAATGTGATAATTTTAGAAAAGAATTTGCAAAATACCCATTTTATCAAGGGCAATTTTTATCAAGTGTTTCAATAGGTGCTGCTGTATTTAAACTTGTATTTAATTACAACGATTTTGATAAATACATACAGCTTATAGACAATAATTTGTATTATGTAAAAAATAATGGCAAAAATTCTGTATTAATTAAAGAATATGAATATCAAAATTAAGAATTTATTATCAAAAAAAGACGCAAGTTTAAAAGAGATTGGTAATTTTGATACCCTAATTACTATTACCTTAATGGTTGCGATTTTAGGACATATATTTTATTGCATTGTTTTTTATTTTTTCAATAAAAGTGAGATATTTGAGGTTAAGGTAGTAGAATTATTTATTTCTATTAGTATGTTTATCATTTGGACTTCTACTAAGAAATTTTATAATTTTTTCGTTGCTTATATTCATTTTAATATTATGTTTGCTTGTTTTAACTGTATGAATATTTTTGGCTTTAACTATGGCTTTTTATGTATAATGATATTAATGCTTTCTTTAGGTTATATTCACAATTATAAAAATCAAGCTGTACCTATAATATTGTCTATTTTTGAAAGTATTGCTATTACGCTTGGAGTTTATATTTTTGGAGATACGCAAATTCCTGATGGTGTTTTTGCGCAAATAATTTATGTAAGTGGTTTTATATTTTTAGTAATAATTGTTATTTTTTATGCGATTATTACCGATAGTATTCATATTATTCAAGAAAGAAGTGCTGAAGATATGAATTTAGTTTTAAATCAAGAAAATAAATACGACCATTTAACGCAGCTTTTAAACAGACAAGCAATGATAAATATAATTGCCTATAAAATTCAAGAAGTAGATAATATTGGAGATTTATCAATATCAGCAGCCTTAATTGATATAGATAATTTTTATGATGTAAATACAAAGTATGGTTATAATTTTGGTGATACGGTTATAAAAAATATTGCAAATATTTTACAAGAAAGTTTAGATAATAATAAAAATGTTTTTATTTCAAGATGGGGTGGAAATGAATTTTTATTATTCTTTACAAATTCATCTATGAAAGAAGTAGAAAGTACACTAGAGCTTATTAAAAATCATATAGCAAATTATTCACATTCAGATGGATATCATTTGCAAAAATGTACAATCTCTGTTGGTTTATGCTATGCTAATGGTATTGTTGATATTGACACTCTTCTTAGTAAGACAACAGATAATTTGCTAAAAAGCAAACAAAATGGTAAAAATCAAATAACTAGCGAGGTTATAGAATGATTGCAAAAACAAGTAATTTAAAAATAGCAAATTCAAATATAGTATTTTTTAAAAGATTGTTTTTAATAAATAGTATTTATTTATCTTTTTTAATTTTACTGGTTTTAGCATTTGATTGCTATGTAGCATTTTATGTTTTTTTTGCCTTGCTTTTATCTTATTGTGCTGCTTTACTTATTTCTATTTTAAGATATGTTAATTTATGTATTTTTTTCTTTCATTTTAACAATATCGCCATTGCTATTTTAGCTAATATATTTTTTTCTAATGGCTTTGGTTTTGAGTTATTTTTGCTTATAAATATTTCTTATTGTTATGTTGGTAATTTTAAAAGAAAATTATCAATTTTTTATTTATTGGGAATTAGTACTTTTATTTATTTGTTATTATATTATGCAGAGTTATTTGAAGTTTTTAATGCAATTTATTATGAAAAAGTTGAGCAATACCGTTTATATTTTTTAATTTTCAATCTTGCCTTTTTATGTTTAAATTTTATCGGTGCTTTATTGTTTATGAGAAAAAAGATTATTACAAATATAGAACAAAAGCACTTTACTCAAATTTTATTAAAAGAAAATATTTCAAAAGACTATCTAACAGGGCTTTTTAACCGCTGGGGCTTTTTAGCAGAACTGGAAAAATATAATACTCAAATTAATGTTAATTTTGCTTTAATTGATATTGATAATTTTAAGTATGTAAATAGTAATTTTGGTTTTGAATGTGGAGATGATTTTTTGATTAAAAGCGCAAATTTACTTAAAAAAACCTTTCATAACAGCCTAGTTTGTAGATGGTCATCAGAGCAATTTATTATTTTTAATACAACGCTAAATAATCAAGATTTTGTGAATAAAGCTGATGAATTTAGAAATTATTTTAAGGCTTTTAATTTTAAGTTAAAAGATAATTTTTATAGAGCAACGGTTTCAATTGGTTGTGTTGGTATTATTGGAGAATTTTCTATTTTACAGCTTGAAAATATAATTACAGAAATCAATAAAAATTTATATTTATCAAAGCAACACAAAGATGAATTAAACGCAAGTAAGATGTAGTTGCTATCTTACTTGTGTAAATTTTGAATTTTTAGCATTCATAATATTTATTTTGTAATATATTTGGTTGTTTATAAAGTCTTCATCAAAATATTTTTTATCACTATTGTATGTTTCATTAAATAAATAATCAAGCCCAACGCTAGTAGAATAAGCTATCCAGTTATAAGCTATATTTTGCCCTAGTAAATTATTATAGTATTCTAAGATAGGCTCAATTTTTCCAATTGAATTTGCAAAGTAAAACATATTTCTTTCATTTTCCTGCGTCAAACTTAAAAAGCTAGGAGAGTAATTAATCTGAGTACTTAAATATATTTTAGGGCTAAGCTCATTTGCACGAATTTGCGTTGCAATTAGCGTTGTTTTAATAAGCGGTAGATTAAAGAATATACTCGCATTATTTAATTTAATATTATCTTTTACCAAAGCGTTTATATTGGAGTTATTTTGATTTACCACATAGGTTGATTTTACATAAGCTTGTTCATTTATCATATTGCTTAAGCTTGAACTTAATAAACTTTGGTCTTTAAATATAACAATATTTTCATTAGCATAATTTAATAAACTTGCTATTTGTTCATCATAGCTTATACTTCCAAAATATACATTAATTCCTATATTAGGGAAATTTTCTTTTTTAGCTAAAGGATTAAATATTTTAACATTATTTATGTTTTGCGATAAATAATTAATACCTTCATTTTGAAAGCCTGTTATAATTAAATTATATTTTGATAAAGCAGGGAGAATTTCTGCAATTTTTTGTGGATTTTCATCTCCTGTATAAAAAACATTTAAATGCACATTAGCTTGAGTATTTAATAAATAAGCTGTACTTGGAGAAATTATGCTATTTGCATAAGATTTTATAATTTTTTCAGGTATTAAAATAGCTATTTTTATATCATCTAATTTGCTTTGTTTTGGTAGTTGAATATAATCTTTACCATTTAATAATAAATTATATATTTTCTCAAGCTCATCGTCTTGCGAATTAAATCTTGCTAAATAACTTATATACAAACCATCATAAAGTAATTGTTTTAAACACATATCATTACATAAATTTAATTCTAAATTTACATATTTTACATCAGCAGGTGGAGTTTGCATTAATACTGTTTTTTGTGCAAAAAGGCTAGCGCAAAGCATACTAGATAATAAAATTTTTTTCATTCTTTCTCCATTAGTAATTTTAAACTTTGTTCAAAAATCTCAATTTTATTAGGATTTTTTTGTAAATATTCAATACTAAAACTAGTTATAACTTCAATTATTTTACCATTTAAAAATAATATATTTTTACAGCAAAAATTTTTTTTACTTAAATTAAAATATTCTAATAAATCTTTATCTAAAAGCAAAACTTTTTTAATATCAAAATAAATAAGTTCATTTATGGTATAAGGAAGGCATTTAATAATATTTTCTTTATCATTACTAAAATCACATTTTGTAATAGGACTTATAAAAATTTCTTCTTTTTTTATATTTACTTTTTCTAAATATTTTTCTAAAAATAAAATTTCTTTAGCTGCTAATTGTTTTTTAGTAATAATAAAAATCTTAGTTTTTGTATTTGCTAAAATGTAATTTGCTTTTTTGCTTTTATGCAAAATACATAATTTACACTGATTTATTTGTTTTAAATTGTATAAATTATTATAATTTAAATTGCTTTTTAAAAAATGTTGATTAAAGGCTTTTTTGTAAAATAATTCTCTTTTCATTTTTTTATTTTATTAAATTAAGTTAAAAATATTTTAATCTTTTCTGTGTTATAATATAAGCTTTAATTTTTTTTAAAGGAATAAATATGCCAAAAAGAACATATCAACCACATAACACACCAAGAAAAAGAACTCACGGATTTCGTGCAAGAATGAAGACTAAAAATGGACGCAAAGTTTTAAGCGCAAGAAGAGCAAAAGGTAGAAGAAGATTAGCAGTTTAAAAGAATTTTCTAGTATAAATTCTCAAAAAGAGTTTAATAGAATTTATAAACAAAACCAAAAGTGGTTTAATAAAGCTTGTGTTGTATATTATGACAAGAAGCAAAGTAAAACATACGCAGTTATTGCAAGTAAAAAAGTAGGCTGCGCAGTGTATAGAAATAAGGCTAGAAGGCTAATAAAAGCAATTTTTTTAAGATTATACGAACAACTTGAAAGCGGAGAATATGTTTTTATAATAAAAAAAGAACTTTTTGAGCTTAGTTTTTGCGAATTAGAGAAAAATATAAAATGGAGCCTTAAAAAACTTGGAGCGATAAAGGAAGATAAAATTGAAAAAACAAGCAATAATATTAATTAATTTTTATAGAACTTTTTTAAGTCCTTTAAAACCAGCTTGTTGTAGATTTTATCCTACTTGTTCTCAATATGCCTTAGAGCAATTTAAATACAATTCTTTTTTCATTGCCTTATATAATAGTGTTTTTAGAATTTTAAAATGTAACCAATTAAATGATGGTGGTTTTAATTATGCTATAAGAAAAATCAAAAAAAATAATACTTTATTGTTTTTAAAGGGTCAAAACAAATTAGATAAGTTAAAATTTTTATTTGTTCCTTACAAAAATGAAAAATATTTTATAATTAAAATTATATTTAAAGGATAAAGATGTTTGATAATATGTCTCAACAAGTAAGAGTTATTATTGCAGTTATATTAGCCTTATTGTTTTTTAGTGTTTATGGTTATTTAGTTCCGCAACCAGTGCAACAAGAACAAAATAGTACTTTAAACGAACAAAGCACTAAAGTTACTAAAGATGCTTTATTACCAAATAAAGAAAGTAAGAAAACTAGTAAAATTATTGCTAGTGTTAAAAATGAGCATTTTAGTGCAAGTATTAATGAAAATGGTGAAATTAGTAGTTTTTTACTAGAAGATAATAGATTTAAAAATGAAAATAATGAAGCTATTAATTTAGTAAATGATGAGCTTTTACCACTTAGTATGCAATTTTATGATGAAGATTTTCAAAAATTATACAATTCACAAGCATTTAGCGTACAAAAACAAGAATTTAATACAAATGAAGATATTGTTTTAAGCAAAAATCTTAATGGTGTTATACTTGAAAAAATAATTAATTTTAAAGATAATGGTTTTTATGAAGTAAAGCTTAAAATAAGCGATGATAAAGAACATAAATTTGTAATCACTCCAGGTTTAAGACCAAATATTTTAGCAGATTCTTTAACAGTTCATGGTGCGATGATTTATAAAAGCGATGAAACAAAAGACGATTATGAAGATGACAGCATAAAAAAAGCTGATGAAGTTGTTATTTCTAATGCGCAAATAGCTGCTTTTTCTGATAGATATTACACTACTTTATTTTATAATTTTAACCAAGATTTTAAAGTCGTTTTAACAAATAGCACAAGTAATCTTACTCAAGGAAGAATTATTGCTACAAACAATGCACATTTTTATGCCTATATCGGACCAAAAGAACATAAGATTTTAGATGGAGCTGATAAGCGTTTAAGTAATGTTGTTGAATATGGTTGGTTTACTTTTATAGCTAAACCTATGTTTGCATTTTTAAATAGTATTTACAATTTTGTAGGCAATTGGGGATGGGCTATTGTAATTTTAACAATAATTATAAGAATAATACTATTTCCTTTAACATATAAAAGTATGGTTTCAATGCAAAAATTAAAAATTCTTGCACCGAAAATGAAAGAAATTCAAGAAAAATATAAGGGTGAACCGCAAAAAATGCAAATGCACATTATGAATTTATATAAAGAGCATAAAGCAAATCCTCTTGGAGGTTGTTTGCCGATATTAATTCAAATTCCAATCTTTTTTGCTATTTATAGGGTTTTGTTAAATGCTATTGAGTTAAAAGCAGCTCCTTGGGCTTTATGGATTAACGACCTTGCATTACATGATCCTTTTTATATTTTACCTATTTATATGGGACTTACTATGTTTTTACAGCAAGTTATAACTCCTATGAATATACAAGACCCAACACAGGCAAAAATTATGAAATTTTTACCATTAATATTTGTAATCTTTTTCATATCTTTCCCTGCTGGACTTACACTTTATTGGTGTGTAAATAATACTTTTTCTTTAGCTCAACAATATTTTATAAATAAAATTTTTGCACAAAAAGAGAAGAGTAATGCAAGTAAGTGAAAAAACATTAGAACTAGCTTTAATAAAGGCTAGTTCAATAGCAAAATGTTCTATAGTTGATTTAGAATATACAGTTATTCAAAATCCTAGCAAGGGCTTTTTAGGTTTTTTTAAAAAAGATGCAATTATTGAATTTAAAGAAAAAGATAATATTTCAGAAGAACTCTTAGCAAAGATACAACAAGATTTAGAGCTAGCATT
The DNA here is from genome assembly GCF_013177655.1 of Campylobacter canadensis. Taxonomy (NCBI): domain Bacteria; kingdom Pseudomonadati; phylum Campylobacterota; class Epsilonproteobacteria; order Campylobacterales; family Campylobacteraceae; genus Campylobacter; species Campylobacter canadensis. Next base: position 1,437,658 of record NZ_CP035946.1, on the reverse strand, counting down.
TAAAAAAGATTATTTTAGCGTAAAGCAAATCTTGATTAAAAGTATTAATAAACAAAGTATTAGTGTTGAATTTATTTGTGATAATTATGAATTATTTTTAGGTAAAGATTTGCATAAATATAAATATTTAGATATTTTAGTAAGTCATCTTGTAAATACTAAATATAATTTATATACAAGAGTTTTAGTGCAAGATTATTTAAACGAGCATATAAAAGAATTAAACGAACACCTAAATGATGTTAAAAATAAACTAAAAGATTATTCAAGGGCAAATACAAAACCACTAGAGCCAACTTTATTAAATATTGCTTATTTTACCTTATTAAAAGATTTAACAAATAAACATATAGTGATAAAAGATAGTTCTGCTGGAAAATATATTATGATTTACGAGAATAATAAATGAGCACAATAGCAGCTCTAGCAACAGCTGGAGCAAATAGTGCAATAAATATTATAAGATTAAGCGGAGAGCAAGCCTTAGAATACAGTTTAAATTTGTTTAAAGATAAAGACAAAGATAAATTAAATAAAAAACCTAGATATGCACATTTTTTAAAATTATTTATCAATAATGAATTTTTTGATGAAGCTATAGTAATTTATTTTAAAGCTCCTTTTTCTTTTACAGGGGAAGATGTTGTAGAATTTCATATTCATGGTGGAATTGTAAATGCGCAAAGTTTATTATTTTATTTATATTCTATTGGAGTTAAAGCAGCAAAGCCAGGAGAATTTAGCAAAAGAGCGTGTCTAAATAATAAAATGAGTTTAGAAAAGGCTATTTTAATAAATGAATTAATTAATGCAAAAAGTAATAATGCAAGAAAGATAATTAGCAAAAATATAGATGGAGCGTTTAAGCAAATTATAATGCAAACTCAAGATGAAATTATAAAAACATTAGCTTTTATTGAGACTGCAATTGATTATGCTGATGATGATTTACCGAGTGATATTTTAGAAAATGCTAAAAATATGCTTTTTGATAATGCAAAAAAATTAGAAAAAATAGCAGAGCAAAGCCAAAAGAAAAAAGCCTTAATTGAAGGTTACACACTTGCAATAATTGGTTTGCCAAATGCAGGAAAAAGCTCTTTGCTAAATGCTATATTAAATTCAAACCGAGCAATCGTTAGTGATATAGCAGGAACCACAAGAGATAGTATTGAAGAGCTTATTAACTATAATGGACATTTATTAAAATTAATAGATACTGCAGGTATTAGAAATAGCAATGATGAAATAGAAAAAATTGGAGTAGATAAAAGCTATGAAAGCATTAATAAGGCCGATTTAATTATATTTTTAAGTGATGCTTCAAGAAAACTTCTCGCAGAAGAAGAAGAATTGATTAAATATATAAAAAATACACAAAAAGATTGTATTTATGTGCTAAATAAGTGCGATTTAAATATTTTAAATAGCTTAGAAGCTGTAAAAATTAGTGCTAAAAATAAAGATATTGATGAGTTATTAAATGCCTTAAATAATTTTTTAAATTCTTCAGTTGATAATGAACTTATCTTAACTAGTTCTAGTTTAATTCAGGCTTTTAACGATGCTTCAAAAGCTATTTTTAATGCTTGTGATGTATTTTTAGAATTAGAACTTTGTGCTTTTTATTTAAATCAAGCTTTAAATGTGTTAAATATTTTTGGTAAAAATACTAATAGCGATGATTTATTTGATGCAATGTTTTCAAATTTTTGTTTAGGAAAATAGGAATAAAAATTGCTTATAGTTTTTTGTTAGTAAAGGAGCAAAGATGGAATTTTATAAATCAAAACCTTTAATAGTAAGTGCCTTAGCAGGTAGAGATTTAAGGCAAAAGCTAATTAGTTCAAATATTGCAAATATTGATACACCTTATTATAAGGCAAGAGATATTGATTTTGAAACTATGCTAGAACAAAAGGCAAATTTACTTTATAAAAAACAAGAAGCACCGATGATTGCGGCAACAAATGAAAAACATTTTGGTATCGGTATGAATAATCAACTAGCACTTACTAACAAGGCTCATCAACTACCATTTGATAGCGACTTAAGTAAAACAGGAACGATTTTTGCTAGAGATGGGCATTTACAAAGAAATGATGCTAATACAGTTGATTTAGATGTAGAAACGAGTGAGCTTAGCAAAAATGCTATTATGGTTAGTGCACTAGATAGTGTTTTAAAAAAGCAAAGCGAGTTGGTAAGAAGCATTATTGAAAATAGCTCTAAATTAAATTAAGGATAAAAAATGGCATTTTTAAGTGATTTTGATATTAATGGTTATGGCTTAAGCGCACAAAGATTTAGAATGAATTTAATTAGCTCAAATATAGCTAATGCAAATACTACAAGAACTGCAGAAGGCGGACCGTATCGCAGACAAGATGTGGTTTTTAAAGCAATTAATTTTAATGAAGTATTAAACAATGAAATTGTAAAAGATAATACTTTTTTTGAATATGAAAATCCACTTGATGACCCAGTTAATTTTCCTAAAGCAAATCCTGCTGTGATGGGGGTTGTAGTAGATAAAGTTGTAAGAGATGAAAAGGATTTTATATTAAAATACGAGCCTAATCATCCTGATGCAAATGCTGCTGGGTATGTTTCATATCCTAACATAAATCCTGTAATTGAAATGAGCAATTTAATTGAAGCAACTAGGGCTTATCAAGCAAATGTTGCGGCTTTTAATAGTACAAAAACTATTGCACAAAGTGCGATTGATTTATTAAGATAAGAGGTAAAAAATGAACGATATTAGATTAAATTCTTTATTTGGGCAAAAATTAGAATTACCGCAAAATACTAATAAGCAAGCAAATAATGAAGAAGATTCAAAAAGCTTTATGGATATGCTTAATAGTGAGCTTAAAGAATTAAATGAAGAGCAAATTAAAAGCGATGCTGCAATGAGTGATATTGCAACAGGTAGGGTAAAAGATTTACACCAAGCTGCAATAGCAATCAACAAGGCTGAAACTTCAATGAAATTTATGCTTGAAGTAAGAAATAAAGCAATTAATGCTTATAAAGAGATAAGTAGAACTCAAATTTAAATGTTTGATAGCAAAAGAGTTGCAGTTAGCTGTTTTTTAGCTATTACATTTAGCTTTTTTTTATTAATCCTAGCTATTTTTTCTAGGTATTCTCATTCAAATAGTTTTAATTTAGAAAAAGGAGAAAGGATTAGAGCCATTAGAGGAGATATTATTAGCTCTGATGGCTATACCCTAGTAACTAGTAAAAAGACTTTTAGAGCTGAAATTGATTTAAGAAGTTTAGATTTTGATAAACTTGATTATTTTTTAAAATTATTTGGAATTTATGCTTTTATTGATGATAGTGAAATTAAAAAAATAAAAGAAAATATTTTAAAAGCAAAAAAGCGTAATCAGGCTAATTTTGTTTTAAGTAAAGATATTGATGAAAAAGCTGCTTCTTATTTGCAAGAATTAGCACAAAAAATAAATTATTCTAATATCTTCAAAGCCTTTGAAAATAAAAATAAAAAAATAGAAACAAGAGGGCTTAGTATAGTTGAGCATAAAGAAGATAGAGAATTTTTAAAATACGATACACTAACACCTATCTTAGGTTATTCACAGCTTGATTTGCAAAATAATATCTTTGCTAATATTCCTAAAAAAGGTTTAGAAAAGTATTATGATGATTGTTTAAGAGCGCAAAGTGATTATAAAATAAGTGGAATAAAAGGAATTGGAAAAAATATTGTAATTAATAAAAATAGTTTTTTATCAAGTAGAATTGATGGTTGTAAATTATATTTAAATATAAATCTAAAATTACAAAAAGCATTTGAGAGAATAGCAAGTATTGCAAATAAAGAATATGATTCAAAAGAAGTAATAATAGGTGTATTAAATAGTGATGATGCAAGTATTTTAGCTCTTGCTACTAGTAAAAGATACGACCCTTATAATAGAAAAAGTGATTTATCGTATTTAAATTCTTCTGCTGTGGAATTTAGCTATGAGCCAGGCTCGGTTATTAAGCCAATTGCCTTTGCTAATTTATTAAAATTAAAAAGAATTACACCTTATGAATTAGTAAAAACCTATGGTGGTAGATATAAATTAGATAGATTTACAATAACCGATACCCATCCTATGGATTCAATGATAGCTGAAGATATAATTGTATATTCATCAAATATAGGAATGGTGCAAATTAGCAATAAAGAAAGTGTAAGTGAGTTAATTGATGGTTATAAAGAGTTTAATATTGGCGAAAAAACAGGCATTGATTTACCGTATGAAAAAGCAGGTTTTATAAAAGCAGCCAATAAAACTTATGATGTTGAAAAAAACACTATGGCTTATGGCTATGGTTTTTCAAGCACCTTTATTCAACTTTTAGCAGCTTATAATGTTTTTAATAATTATGGAACTTATAAAATTCCTAAACTTGCAAAAGCATATTCTATTAATGGTGTTTATAATGAATTAGATAATTCTTATAAAAAAGAAGTTTTACCGCTAGAAATTGCAAAGCAAATGAATAGAATTTTAATTAAAACTGCAAATCAAAAATCATTAGAAAAATTTTGGCCAATTGGTATTAATGTAGGTGGCAAAACAGGAACAGCAAGAGTAAATATAAATGGAGCTTACACTAAAGATCATAACGCTAATTTTTTTGGCTTTGCAAATGATTTAAACCATCGTTATACAATAGGTGTTTTGGTAATATCTCCAAATAAAGATAAAAAAGGTTATTATGCAGCACAAACTGCTTTACCTGTTGCTGCTTTAGTTATAAATCAGCTTGTTGAAGATGCTTTTTTAGAGCCAAATTATAAGTAGGAAAAAAAATGAATTATGAAAAAATAAAAAAGGATATGATTACATTTATTAATCAGCAAATACAAAATTTTAATGGAGCTGTCGTTGGGCTTAGCGGCGGTTTAGATAGTGCTATTGTGCTAACTTTATTAGCAAATAGCAACAAACAAGCACACGCTTTAATAATGCCAACTAAATTTTCTAACCCAAAAAATTATGATGATGCACTCAACTTAGCAAAAATGTTAGATGTAAAATACTCAGTAATTGATATTCAAGATATTTTAGACTCTTTTATAAAAGCAAGTAAAACAAGCGATAAAATTCAAATTGGTAATTTTGCAGCTAGGATTAGAATGACATTGTTATATGATTATTCTGCAAAACATAATCTTTTAGTAGCAGGAACATCTAATAAAAGTGAGTTAATGCTAGGATATGGCACTATTTACGGTGATTTAGCTTGTGCTTTTAATGTACTAGCACAGTTTTACAAAAGCGAATTATTTGCTTTTGCTGATTTTTTAGGAATTCCTAAGCAAATAATTAACAAAAAACCGAGTGCTGATTTATTTGAAGGGCAAGATGATGAAAGCGAAATTGGTTTTACCTATGAGCAAATAGATAATTTTTTGCAAAATTTTCAAAATAATACTAAAATAGAACCTGTTTATTCATCATTACTAAATCGTATTGAGAAAAATAAGTTTAAACAAGAGGGGATAAAAATCTTTAAAAGGTAAAAATATGAAAGAAATATCTAATTTTGTCAATACTCTATCAAAAGAGGACAAGGAAAGTTTAATATCTTATTTGGACAAAGACAATATAAGTATTTTAACAAGTTATTTGCAAGATATGTTTAAATGTAAAAATATTGTCTTAACAAATAATCACACAGCAGCTCACCACCTTGCTTTAAGCGCTATTGATTTAAAGCGTGGTGATAAAATTTTATGTAGTGTAAATTCTTTTCCTAATGTTGCACAAAGTATTAGATATTTTGATGCAGAACCTATATTTTTAGATGTAAATACAAGTGATTTTAATATAGATTTATCTTATTTGAAAAAAACTTTAGAATTTAAAAAGCACAAAAAATTAAAAGCAATTATTTTAAATCATTCAGCAGGTTTAGCTTCTTGTATTGATGAAATAAAAGAGCTTTGTGATTTTTATAATATTAAAATTATCAATGATTGTGGTTTTTCTTTAGGTATTGAATATAAAAATAAATTAATAGGGGAAAATGATTTTATTTCTTCTTATGCTTTTAATGCAGTTAGTAAAAATCCATTATTTTCTGGTGGTTTTTTAGTAATTAATGATGATAGTGTTTATAAAAGAGCAGAACTTCTAAATAATAATGCAATTATAGAAAATGCTTGGGGTAAAGATGGGAATTTGGGTTATTTTTACGATATTGTAGATATTGGATATGAATACAAAATGTCTTCTATTTGTGCAGCACTTGCCTTTATAAAAATTCAAAAATATAAAGAAGAAATCAAAAGACGCAGACAAATAGCTAAAATTTATAATGATGAATTATCTAATTTAAAGCATATTCATTTGCCTATTGATAGCAAAGAGCATATTTATTCAAGATATATAATAAAAGTTGATAAAAATAGAGATAATTTTGCAAGAAGATTAAAAGAAATGAATATAAATACAGCAATTAATTATATTCCTATTAATTTTTTAAGTTATTATAAGCAAAAATATAATTTAAAAATTACAGATTTTCCTAATGCTTTAAGCAATTATCAACAGATTTTATCATTACCAATTAGAGCAGATTTAAGCGATGATGAGGTTTATTATATTTGCAAATGTGTAAAAGAATTAGATTCTAAGTGGGTTTAGTCTTATTTTAATCTTTTTTAAGATTAAAATAAGTTTATATAAATTTTGGTGCATCATTAGAAAATAAAATTAAATCATTTTCCTTTGTATATTTTGCTAAGGTATTTTGCAGTTCATCTTTATTTTTTAAAATTATTTTATCTATTGTAAGATTTTCTTCAAAAATTTTAGCATTTAAAGACCCAGTTATTATTGCAAAATCAAAACACTGATTGATTATTTTACAAAGCTCAATATTGATATCTTCATTTACTTCTATTATTCCAGGACTAACTAGAATTTTTTTACCCTTATTGTAACTTGAAACTAAATGATAGCTTTGAGACATTCCATCATAATTACCATTGTACCCATCATCTATTATAAATTTAGGTGTTTTTGTAATTATTTGCAATCTATGTTCTGTTGCTTGAATATTTTTTATAATATTTTGCAATTCTTCATTACTAAAATCAAGTTTTAAAGCTAATTTTATACAAGCTGCAAGATTGTATGCGTTAAATTCACCAAGTAAATTAGCTGTATATTGAGTGTTATTCATCTTAAAACTTAAAGCTTCAAGGCTTGATTTAATATCGCTTACTTCTAAATCATAAGCACATTCTTCATTAGCACTTGAATGGCATATTTTATACTCTAATCTTGTACTTTGAAGGCATTCTTTTTTACATTCAAGTATATTTTCTTTGCTTTTAAAAAATTCTAAATGCGCTATGCCTATTTGACCTATTATTACAAAATGTGGCTGTACGAGATTGCTTATTTCTAAGATATCTCCTTTTTTTCTAGCTCCTGCTTCAATTATTAAAATTTGTGTATCATCTTTAAGATTATTGTTAATATCGCTACACAAACCAAGAGTTGTATTAATGCTACCTTTTGCATAATGAACTATATATTTTTTAGATAAAATTTGTGCTAAATAATGTTTAATGCTTGTTTTTCCATAACTTGCTGTAATTAAAACAACCTTGCAATCTTTTAAAGATTGTATTTTATTTTTTGCCTTATTGTAATAATAAATATTTAAAAATTTTTCAATCATATAAGATAAAATAAGGCTTAATAATAAATAATCTAAGATATGCGCATCAAAATTATTTACATAATGTAAATAAGAAAAAATTAGAGCTAAAAATGCGTTTAGGGCAAATAATCTTTGAATTCTTTTTGTAAAAACAAGTTTTTTATCAAGAAATCTAGCCCATAAAAAAATACATATAAAATAAGCTATAAAAATTAATATAGAAATAGCAATGTGCATTTTAAAAGAAAAGACATAAAGTAAAAAAGGTGCAATTAGAAAGTAAAAATGCCATTTTGGTTTATGAAAATTAAAAATAACTCTTTTAATTTTATAATTATTCCATTGTAAAAGTGTGCTTATATAATAAAGCATTAAAAAAGAAAATAAATAAGATAAAACATAAGCAATCACCATAAACCTCCATCTTTATTTTCTACATTCAGTGTGTTAAGAAAATCTAAAAAATTATTTTTTTTATTTTTGCAAAGACAAATATTAAAATTATTTTCTAAAATATTTTTAAAATCATCACACAAAAACACATTTTTTAAAGCTTTTTGAAGTTCTTCATATACTATTTGCTCTTCTTCAAAAATAATCACTCTTCTTGCTTGTCCAAAATTAGTACTTTGATTAAAATCATTTAAAAATACAAAGTCTAAAAGCTCTAAATCCTTAATGTTAATATTAGTTAAAGCGTTTAAATTTGCAAAGCTTTGTGTAAAAATTTGTGGTACGAAAATATTTTGGAAAAATTTATCATCTAGCATTAAATCCTGATAAAAAAAGCTAGAATTTTTTATTTGCTTATAATTAACATTCTTTGCATAAACAATATTTGCACCAAGCTTATTTAAATATTCTAAATTATTACAAAAAACTATTTCTTCATTATTTAAAACATCTTTTTTTATATCTAAGCTTAAGGTGTTTAGCCTTAGTCTTTTAGCGCAAATAAAATCAATTTCATTTAACAAAACCAATTTTTTTTCTATAAAAAGCATTCTTGCAAGTCTAAAAAGTGCTTTGTCTAAATCATCTACAAGTAAATAGCTAATATCAAAATCATCAATTTTTATTTCTTCTTGTACAATGATTACATAAGCGCCTTGCAATGCTGCAATACTTGCTTGTTTTTTATCATAAGCAAAAAAAGCACAAGCCTTCATATCTTTTTTAAGCTCTGTGCAAAAAAAGTTAATTTTGCTTAGACTGGATTTATGTAGATACTTAGCTTGTAATAAGTTTTTTAAATTCTCAATATCCATCAGCCTATTATACTTCCATTATCGCAAGGTGTTAATGGGCTTAATAAAACCAAGCTTTCATCTTGATTTTTAGCACTTAAAATCATACCTTCGCTTAGATGTTTAAAGATGGTTCTTGCTTTAAGATTACTTAATAATACTATTTGTTTTCCTACTAAATCTTTAGGATTATAATTTTTAGCAATACCGCTTAAAACCTGTCTTTTTTCATTACCTAAATCAAGTTCAAATTTTAATAATTTTTCACTTCCTTCAACATTTTCGCAGCTAATTACTTGAGCAATTTGCATTTTGATTTTTGCAAAATCATCAATTGTAATATGGTCATTTTGTGCTTTTTCTTCTTGTTTTTGTGTTTTTTCTTCTAGCATTTTTTCCTCTTTTAATTCTACTCTTGAAAATAAATGTTCGCATTCGTTTAGACTAAATTCTTTAATAAAGGTGTTTAATAAATCATATTTTATTTCAATATTTAAGGCCTTAGCTAGTTTATTTGTGCTATTTATTAAAACAGGGCTTAGTAATATACAAGCATTTTTAATTATGTTTAAAATACTAATTAACAAGCTTTCTACTTCATTTTGATTTGTTTTAATTAATGCCCAAGGTTCGTATTTTGAAATCATAGAATTTGCAATCTTTAAAGCCTTAAAAATATTGCTTAAGTAATCATTAAATTTTAATTCTTCAATTGCTTTAATGCTTAAATTAAAAAATTCTTTTGCTTCTTTTTCTTCTTCATAAATTTTGTCTTTAAAGCTAAGTTTTAGATTAAAATATTTTTTTGCCATTGAGATTGTTCTACTTACTAAATTTCCAAATTCATTTACCAATTCAGAATTAATTTTTTCAACCATTAAGTGTTTTGAATAATCCCCATCATTTCCAAAAGGCATATAAGATAATAAATAATATCTTAAAGCATCATTGCTAAATTCATTTACAATATCAAGCGGATTAATCACATTGCCAATACTTTTGCTCATTTTTTCTCCATTAATCAGCCACCACCCGTGTGCTGCAACACATTTTGGTAAAGGCAAATCAAGGCTCATTAAAAATGCAGGCCAGTAAATAGCGTGGAATTTTAAAATATCTTTTCCTACAAAATGAATTGCATTTTGCCAAAAAGGCATTTTTTCTTCATTTTCTAAATAACCTAAAGCGCTTAAATAATTGCTTAAAGCATCAAGCCAAACATAAATTACATGTTCTTTATCATCATTTAAAGGTACTTTTATACCCCAATCAAAACTAGTTCTACTAATTGATAAATCTTTTAAACCTTGTTCTACAAAGGCTATTACTTCATTTTTTTTACTAGTAGGAAAGATTGAATTTGGGTTTTGCTTATACCAATTTAATAAATCTTTTTCATATTTGCTTAATCTAAAAAAATAGCTTTCTTCTTTTAAAATTCTTGTGTCTTTTTTGCAATCTGGGCATTTATTGTTTTCTAATAGTTGAGTTTTTGTGTAAAAACTTTCACAAGAAACACAGTAATGCCCTTCATATTCGCTTTTATAAATATCCCCTTTTTCATACATTTTTAAAAATATTTTTTTAACACATTCTTTGTGTTTTTCATCTGTAGTTCTAATAAAATAATCATTGCTAATTTCTAAGTTTTTCCATAATTGTTTAAATTCATTGCTTATTTTATCTGCGTATTCTTTTGGACTTGTGTTATTTTTTTTCGCACTTTCTTGAATTTTTTGCCCATGCTCGTCTGTGCCTGTTAGAAAAAAAACTTCATCATTTTGTAATCTTTTAAATCTAGCGTAAGTATCTGCTATTATTGTTGTATAAGCATGCCCTATATGAGCTTTATCATTTACATAGTAAATTGGAGTTGTAATATAAGTTTTCATAATATTCCTTAAAAATTAAAGTCTTGAGATTTACCTTCTGACATACTCTCATAAGTTGCATTTACAAAGTCATCTCTAATTTTGCAATCAAAAATTTTTTCACAATTAATACAGCTAAGGGTATTTTGTGTTTCTTTTTGACAAGCTTGAAGCCTTTGCTTTGCTTCAAGTAATCTTTGTTTATAAGTGTTCATCTAAGAACCTTTTTTCCTTCATTGAGCCAAGATAGCAAGGTGTGCTAGCATGAATTGTGCTAAATTTTAGGTTAAGCAAACTTTCATAACCTTTTGAGCCTTTAATCCCATCACTAGAAAATCCACCTGCTTTTTCAAAAATATAAGCAAAAGGAAAAACTTCAAATAAAGCTCTTAATTTAGCGCTTTTACCATCATTTAAACTAAGTTTTTCTTTGCTAGGATAAGAAAAAATTCCACCACCTTTTAATAAAATTTGATGCAAATCGCTAACCATTGCACCACTGTATCTTAAACGATAGCCATCGTTAAAAATTGCTTCAATCATATTTTTATGTTCTTTGTAATAATCTTTTTGGGTGCCGCCTGTTGCATTGATTTTTGCATTTGAATCTAGTTTTAAATCTTTTACAAAATTAAACTCGTTGTTTTGTAAAATATATAATTTTGGGTCTTGAAGACAAATAACTAGCTGGGTGTTTGGACCATAAATAGCATAAAGTGCTGCTTTTAAATTTTTTGGCTCTGCTGTTTCTTCATAAATTGCAAATATTGAACCAATAGCAAAATTAACATCAAATAACGAACTTCCATCAAGTGGGTCGTAAGCAACTATGTACTTTGCATCATCGTATAAAAAATATGGATCTTGCTTTTCTTCGCTAATTATTGCTTTAATTGAACCAACTTTGCTTAGTTCATTTGTAATTATCATATCGCTTAAAACATCTTGTTTTAATTGTAAATCTCCACTTGCGTTACTTAGCTCTGTATAATCAGTATCTGCATTTTCAAAGCTTTGTTTAATTTTAATAACGCTACTTTGTATAGCTTTTATGATTTCTTGCATTAAATCTCCTTAGCATTAGTTATTATAAATTCGCTGATTGCTTTTATATCATCAAGATTAAAATGAGTGATTTTATAATCTTTTTTTGAATAAGTTGCAATCGCATCTGAAAATTCTAAATAGCTTTCATCAACTTCTTTGCAAAACACACAAAGTCTTGGCAATGGTAGAGTTTTTAAACCCTCAACTAATATAATATCAGCATCAAATCTTTTTAAAATCTCATCAAATTCTAAGCTTTCATTATGAAAAAAAGTAGTTCTTTTTGGGCTAATTACTGCAACACTTGCGCCAGTGCTATAAAATTTATAACTATCTTTTGTGTTTATATCAAATATTGCTTTATCTTTTGGGTCGTGTTTTATTATTGCTACTTTTAGATTTAAGCTTTGTAAATATTCAGATATCTTACAAATTAAGGTTGTTTTACCTGAATTTGACGGACCTGTAAATGCGTATGCTTTTTTCATTATTAACCTTTTTATTTAAAATTACTTTTAATATATTAACAAAAGAGAGTTTATGAAAAAGGTATTTATTTTATTATTTTGTTTAATTTTTGTTTCTTGTTCGTCTAGTAATCTTGATAAAAATGAAATAGTTATTAAGACTAAATTAATTAGTGCAGGAGTGCTGCTAAGTTATATCGGAGAAGAAGATAATATGGATTTATATGCAATTAGTGGCATTAGTAATTTAAAAAAGCTTTATATTGATGATAAACTTTATTTTGCAAATAAAATTGAAAGCAAAAGCAAGTATGCCTTACTTTTACCATATTTTAATGACTATCAAGAAAGTTATTTGATTAAAAGCATTAAAAGCGATAAAAGTAGGGTAAAAATTACTATTTTTGAATTAGACAATCCTCTTTATATAAATTTTCAAAAAAGTCCGAAATCTTTGGATTATCACCTAAAATAGTTAGATAAATAAAGTAATTTGCTAGTACTTTTTTAGCATATAATCTACTTTCTAAATAAGGTACTAATTCCATTGATAAAAATGGTTCGTATTCTTTGAATTTTGATTTTTTACTAAACATATATTCTTTATTTAACATTCTTTTTGTAAAGCCTAAGCCGCCGTTGTATGCGTATGCGATAAATACAGGATGACTTAGACTTTTTTCAAGTAAATTTAAGTGAGCATTAGCAAATTTATAAGCGATTTCAGGCTTAAACATATTTAGTTCATCAAAATTATTATCATTAAAATCAACCTTAGCAGTATGTTTTGCTACAAAGGGCATAAATTGCATCATACCCAAAGCATAAGAAACGCTAACGCTAGCAGGCAAAAATCTACTTTCTTGCATTGCTATTGATAAGATTAAAGCCTGTCTTTTTATAGGATAATCTTTTAATAAATCATAAAACGCAAGTGGATAGATATTGTCTTTATAATTACTTAATTTATTGCTAATTGCAAGATACTGTCCTTGGGTATTTATAGTATTAAATTTTTCTTGCATTTTTATCAATTCTTCTTTGCTTGCATTTTGCAGTGAATTTATAAATTTTACCTGCAATAAAGCATCGCTTATATTGTAATCTAATTTTTTATTTGGCTTAGGTGTGATTATTTCAGGCAATTTTGTATTAGTCATTTGCTTTGCTAAAAGACTATAAATATTTAAATCATCACTATTTGCTAATTGCTTTAAAATTTTATTTTTATCTTTTTTATTTTTACTTGCTAAGTATGCAAAAAATAAAGCATTATCTCTTGGTCTTTTATATTTATAAGTATTTGCTGCTTGAAGAAAAAATACTCTTGCTTGAGTTTTATAATTATGCATTAAAGAATTTAAGCCTAAAGCAAAGGCTAAATCTTCTTTAGCATCATCTTTTTTTACGGAAGCTAGTTTTTCTCTTATTAATTTATATTCATCATTTACCATTGCAGAATTTAAAAATTTATAAGCATAAGGGCTATTTAGCATAGAGCTTTTTGTTTTTGGTCCTATTTTTACATCATTTAATTTATAATTTCCTTCATAAACTAATTTTAATAAAATATCTCCATAGCCATTTTCTATACAATATTTAATTGGGTCTTTTTGAGCTAAAACAATTAATAATTTTGATAATTTTTCATTTTTTAAAACATCTGCGTATTTTTTTAGATTAATATTATCAATTTTTTTAGAAAAATTTATATTTGATAATCTTTTTATTTGGCATTTTATATCGGCTTGATTTATATTAGCTTGAGTATAAGTAAGACAAGTATCATTAATTTCTTCCTTTGTCTTATATCTTTGGTTTATTTCTTTTTGTAAAACACCAGAAAATCTAAAAATTTGAGATTTTAAACTAGCTAAATCTACATCTTTTAACTCATCATTAAGCAATAATTTATATAAAAAATAATCTTTGGCTAAAGAATTTGGCTCTTTTTTAAGCTCATTAAAAGTATAAGCAAAGCAAAAACTACAAAATAAAAGCATTAATATTTTTTTCATCATCCATCCTAAATTAAAATTATTTTAACTAAATAATAAAGTCCAATTTTTATAAAATAAATTCCAAGAAAAATCAAAATAGGGCTTAAATCAACCATTCCTATTACTAAAAATCTTCTAGGAATTATCATTTGAACAAGCTCAAAAGCAGGGCGAACTGTTTTGTGTAAAATATAAATTATTTTATAAACAAATTCATTACTTGTTCTAATTGGAATAAAACTAAGCAAACAATAAGCAATAATCATATATTGATATATGTTTAAAGCATAAATTAATATATTAAAAATAAAAATTACAATGCTAAACATTTTGCCTTAACCTTACAATATCTTTAAAAATAGGTGCAATTGCTTCATATAACAAATTAAGTTCAGGTCCGTGAGCACTAGCGCTTAATAATAATCTTAAAGACATAAATAATTCTTTTCCTTTTAATCCGCAAGAAAAATCTTTTTTAAATTCATCATAATTAAGTGGTAAAGTATCAGCCTTAAGCATTGCTTCTTCAATTTTTAATGCAGGGTTTAAAAAATCTTCATTTTCTTTAAAAATTATATTTTTTGGTAGAAAAATAGGTGCTAATTTTGCACTTAATTCTATTAAGGTATCAGCTTCTTGAGTGTATAATTTTGCTAATTTTGCAAGATTTTTATAATTGGTAAAATTAGCTAAAAACTCATCTTTAAAAAGAATTTTTACTAAAAGTTCATCATCAAGCATTTTTATATGTTCTCTATTTATAAATTTTAATCTATCAATATCAAATTTAGCTGGAGATTTAGAAATATTTTTTACATCAAAAAAGCTAATTGCCTCTTGTAAAGTAAATATTTCTTTAGGGCATTTATTTCCTAAAGAAAGCAAGTAATTAGCAATAGCGCTAGGTAAATAACCATTATCTAAAAGCCATTGAACACTAGAATGAGCTTCTCTTTTACTAATTTTTTTGCCTTCTTCGTTTAAAATTATTGGAAGATGGGCAAATTTTATTTCTTCATTATAATTTAAACTATTTCTTATATGAAGTTGTTTTGGAGTATTGCTAGTGTGGTCTTCTCCTCTTATTATAAAGCTAATAGCCTCACTCATATCATCTATTGTACAAGCAAAATTATATGTTGGAGTTAAATCCTGTCTTAAAATTACAAAACTATCAATATCATTTGCTTGAAAGCTTAGTTGCCCTTTTATTTCATCAGTAAAACTAATGCTTGTACTAGGCTTTTTAAGTCTTATTACATAAGGTTTATTTTCTTCTTGCTTATTTTCACAAGTTCCATCGTATCTATAAGCTTGATTATTGTTTTTTGCTTCTTCTTTCTTTTTTTGCAATTGTTCTTCAGTGCAATAGCATTTAAAGGCTTTTTTTTCTTTTAAAAGCTGGTTTGCTAATTGTCTGTGAATGTGTAAATTATTGCTTTGAATATAATAAGCATCCCAACTTATTCCAAATAAAGTTAATATTTTTTTAATATCTTCTTCTTTACCTTCAATATTTCTTGCTGTATCTGTGTCTTCTATTCTTAGAATGAATTGCTTATTTTCTTTTTTTGCACTTACAAAATTAATAAGAGCTACTCTTAAATTGCCAATATGCATATCACCTGTTGGCGATGGTGCGAATCTAAACATTTATAAATCCTTGCTATTATGAAATTTTTATGTAATCATTGTATTTTAATAAGGTAAAAAATGAAGGAAGTATTAAAAAAAATTTCTTTTTTTAAAGATTTTAGTGAAGAAGAATTAGAAGAATTATCAAAAATTTGTATTTTAAGAACTTATGAAAAAGATGAAATTTTATTTTATGAAGGTGAAAATAGTGAATATTTGCATCTTTTAATTAAGGGAAATTTAAAAATTTACAAGGTAAATTCAAAGGGTGTTGAGATTGTTTTACATAGATTTAATGCTATGAATTTCGTGGCTGAACTTGCAAATTATGCTAATATCGCCTTTCCTGCAAGTGCGAAATTTTTAAGCACTTCATCTGTGATTAAAATACATTTTCAAAGCTTAAAAGATAGATTTTTAAATAAGACTTCTTTTGTATTAACTTTACTTAGTGCTTTATCTCAAAAATTAATTTATATGTCTGATTTTGTGCATAATGAAATGATTTTAAGTGCTGAAGCAAAATTAGCTAAATTACTTTGCGAGCAAAGTGAATTGTTTGCTAGTATTAAGCATAATCAACTTGCTTCTTTTATAAATATGGCTCCTGAAACCTTTTCAAGGTTGTTAGCAAAATTAAAAAACGATGATATTATTGAAATTAATAATAAGCAAGTTATTATTAAAGATATGAATTATTTAAAATCTTTATACGAAGGCTAAAAATGTCAAACCATCTTATTTTTGCTATTGCTTTTTGCGTGGCTAGTTTTGTTGCAAATTTTTATATTTATAAGTTTTTTTTATCAGCAATCTTTACAAGACATAAAAAAATTCTTAGGGTTTTTTTCTTTCTTTGTTTTATTTTAAATGTTTTGTTTTTGTTTTTAATGAGAAGCGATTTTTTATATGATGATGTTTATTTAATATTATCTTTAATTCTTGCTTTTTCGTTTTTTTTCTTTTTAATAGGTATTTTTTATTCTATTTTTTCAGGTTTTATAAAATGTAATAGTTTTAATGAAGGTAGAAGAAAAAGTCTTAAATTTATTTTTGATGTAGGTTTTTTATTAATTGCTGCATCTTGCTTTTTTAAAGGAGTTTTTAATGCTTTAAGAACTCCACCAATTAATAAAATAACAATTAAAGCTAACACAAATTTAAAAATAGCCTTAATTACTGATTTACACTTAGGTAAAAATGTTCACAAGAATTTTTTAGTAAAAATTATTCAAGAAATTAATGAACAAAATGTTGATTGTGTTGCTATTGTTGGCGATTTAATTGATACTAATATTAAAGAAATTGATTATTTAGATGAGTTAAATTCTTTTAATGCACCTGTGTTTTATGTAACAGGAAATCACGAATATTATCATAATGCAGATGAAATTATAGAGCAATTAAGCAAGACAAAATTACAAATATTGCAAAATGACAGTGTGAATTTTAAAGATGTTGTAATTAGTGGCTTGAATGATTTAAGAGGAGCAAAATATAATAAAGCACCAAGCTTTACAAACATTTATCAAAAATTTGATTCAAATAAATATAATATTTTATTAGCACATCAGCCAAGAATAGCAAAGGAATTTAATTTAGAAAAATTTGACTTAATCTTAAGTGGTCATACACACGCAGGGCAGATTTTTCCTTTTAGTATTTTAGTTTATTTACAACAAGGTTTTTTATATGGACTTTATGAAATAGGTAAGAAAACAAAATTATATGTTAGTAGTGGGGCGGGCTTTTGGGGTCCTAGCGTTAGGTTTTTAGCACCTAGCGAAATTGCAATTATTAATTTGGAAAAAGAATGAGAAAGAAAATATCAAGAATTTTTGGAAATATAGTTAAGAAAGAATATCCTAGTTTTTTACAACATTTTATAAATAAATGTTATGTAAATTATTTTAATATTGATTTAAGTGATTTTAAAGATTATAAAGAATATAAAAGCCTTTTAGAACTTTTTACAAGAAGATTAGTTAAAGAAAGGAAGTTGCCTAGTTCTGAGTTTATTAGCCCTTGTGATGGCTGTATTTTAAGCTATGGTGTAAGCAGTGATTTTAAGGCTTTTAGTATAAAGAATAAAGAGTATGATATTATTGAATTACTTGGCTTTAAACCTAATAAGCAAATGAATTTTTTAAATATTTATCTTAGTCCAAAAGATTATCACAATTATCATTCACCTTGCAATATGCAAATTTTAAGTGCTAGATATTTTTGCGCTGAGCTTTTTAGTGTAAATTTAAAAGCACTTTCTTTGCACGAAAATTTATATTCTCGCAATGAAAGAGTTGTTTTAGAATGTTTAAGTGATGGTAAAAGTAAATTTTATATGGTTTTTGTAGGTGCGGTTAATGTTGGCAAGATGGAATTTGATTTTGATACAAGTATAAAAACAAATATGCCAAACGGAGCTGATTTTTTAAAAGAATACGATAATGTGTATTTACAAAAAGGTCAAATGTTAGGAAGATTTTTAATGGGCTCAACAATACTAATACTTTCAAGTGATTTTTCTTTTGATGTAAATGAAGGAAAAATTTCTTTTGCAGATGAAATAAAAATAATAAAATAAAATGGTGCCTCGGGGGAGACTTGAACTCCCGACCTCCGGCTTATGAGACCAGCGCTCTAACCAGCTGAGCTACCTAGGCACAAAATAAAAGAACAAATTATATATATATTTGCTTAAAAAAATATAAAAATTTGTTTTTTTTAAAAAATATTCTAAAGCCTTAAAGCTTCACTTTTGCTAATTAATTTTTTACATTATCAAGCACACGCTCTTTTTTCTTTAAACTGCTTTTTGTTTGTTGCTATGATAAAGCTATTTACAAAATACTTTTATAAATACATAATTATGAAAAAATAAGAATATGTGTTAAGAATTTGCTTTGCTTAAAGGTAAAACAGTTAATTTTTGCTATTATTAAAAATTAAATAAAGGAGAGTTTATGAAAAAGTTATTGACATTATATGTATTAGCTTTAACTTGCAGTGCAGTGGGGATTTATGATGTAGAGCCAACGCTAAATGAAGAACAAATAAAACTTTATGATGAATGTATCAAAGAAAACAATGCTAAATCTTGTGAGAATTATTTAGATACTCGTAATTATGATAAAGATGGCTATTTAAGTTTAAAAGAGAGTTTAGAAGTAGCTTTTAAAGGTTGTGATGAGCTTAAAAACGCATATTCTTGTCATATGGTAGCAAATTACTATGATGAAGGCTATCCACCAAATAAATTTATACAAGATAACAAAGAAAAATCTTACGAATATAAATTAAAGGCTTGTGAAATTGACAAAGATTTTTGTTTGTTTGTGGGCAATCATTACAATATTAAATATATTGATACTAAAGATAAAAAAGATAAAAAACAAGCCTTAAAATACTATAAAATAGCTTGCGACAATGGATATGAATACAGTTGTGAAAAATACAAAAGAATTAAATAGTTGGTGCAAATATTCCACCAACAAGCTTAAAAGCCATAAAGTTTCATGGCTACTTCTGATTTTCTTCCACCAAGTAATTTAGTTTTTTTATTAAATTAAATGTATTATTTAAAAATAAAGATGTTTTTTGTTTTATTATAGAAGGCTAAAAGATATAATAAAATTATTACATAGTAAAAAATTATAAAGTCCTTATTTTACCTACAAATAACTAAAACAATTTTACAATGCAATTAAGAAAAATTGTATTAGCTAGGTAAAGTTTTTTTAAGTGAGTGATAGGTTAAGTAAATCCCTACTTGCTTTAGTTAGTAGGGATTTGATAAGAAAGTAAATCTTTTACACCAGCTTCTTTAAAACCCTTTAGTCTTAATAGGCAGCTTTCACATCTACCACAAGCAAGCTCATTGCTTTCATAGCAAGAATAACTAAGATGAATAGGTGCATTTAATTTTTGTGCTAATAATACAATATCTTTTTTTCTTAGTTGGATTAGCGGTGTTTTTAAAACTATTTTTTTAGCACTTGCACTCTGTATAAAATCTTGAGTTTTATTTACAAAATCAGGGCTTGTATCAGGGTAGGCACTTGCATCTTCATAAACTAAACCAGTAAAAATAGCATCAGCATCAAATCTTTGCGCTAAAGAAGCGGCAATGGAATAAAATACTCCGTTTCTAAAAGGTACATAAGTGCTTGGTGTGCTTGTTGAAATCTCATCTTTTGGAATATCTATAGTACTATCTGTAAGACTAGAGCCGCCAATTGTTTTAAAAAAATCCATATCAAGACAAAATCTTTGTAATTTATAAAAATCACAAATATCATTAAATGCTTTTTCTTCCCTTGTTTGCGTTCTTTGAAAATAATTAAAATGAAGAGCTATAACTTCATAGCCTTCATTAATTGCAACTGCAGTGCTAACGCAACTGTCTAACCCACCGCTTAAAATACTAATTGCTTTCACAAAATTCCTTTATTCTAGCTATGCCTTCTTGGATATTTTGCATATTTGTAGCATAAGACATTCTAAAATATCCTTTCATACCAAAGCCGCTTCCAGGCACACAAGCTACTAATTTTTCTTCTAATAATTTTTCACAAAACAAAACATCATCATTGCTTATTTTGCTACAATCAACAAATAAATAAAATGCACCTTTTGGTAGAGAATGAATTGCTAATCCTTTTATTTCATTAATTGCCTTAAAAGCATAATCTCTGCGTTTTTTAAATTCTTCCTTCATTTTAAAAATATCTTCATCAATCTCACCCATTAAAGCAGGAATAGCAGCAGCTTGAGTGATTGAGCAAATGTTGCTAGTGCATTGACCTTGCAAGTTTTTCATAAGTTTATTTAATTTTGCATCTTTACTAGCACTGTAACCAAAACGCCAACCAGGCATAGCAGCACATTTACTTAAACCATTTATTGTTATTGTTCTTTTTAAAGCATCTTCGCTTAAACTTGCAAAAGCACAAAATTCTTCATCGTAAATTAGCTTTTCATACATTTCATCGCTTATTACAAAAACATTTGTACCTTCAAGTATTTTTGCAATTTGCGTTAATTCATCTTTAGTATAAACTTCTCCGCTAGGATTGTTTGGATTGTTTAAAATTAAAAGTTTTGTTTTAGAGCTAAGTTCTTTTTGAATATCACTTGCACTTACCTTTAAACCATTGCTTGGATACACATATTTTACCTTTGCACCAATATATTTTGCAATTTCAGGATAAGAAACCCAATAAGGCGCTAAGATTAACACTTCATCATCTTTATTTATTAAAGCACTAATAGTATTAAATAGATTTTGTTTAGCGCCTGTGCCTGTGATTACTTCATTTATAGAATAATCTAGGTTATTATCTTGTTTTAGTTTATAGCAAACCGCTTTTAAAACTTCATTTGTACCTGCAACAGGAGTGTATTTTGAGCAACCATCGTTAATAGCTTTAATAGCTGCATCTTTTACCTTTTTAGGTGTATCAAAATCAGGTTCTCCAGCGCTAAAAGAAAGTACATCTTTTCCTTGTGCTTTTAGTTCTTTTGCTTTAGCAGTGATTGCTAATGTTATTGATTCTTCCATATTTAATAATTGTTTTGAATACATCTTAACTCCTTTAAATATTTTTTAAATATCCATTATCGTGGATAAAAATAAACAATTCTCCTAGAATTTGTTTTTTGCTTCTATCATCAATTAATTTTGAATTTTCAATTCTTTCTTTTAAAATTTCATCAATTTCTCTTACATCATAGTCTAAATCTTCTAAAATATCTCTTATTGATTGGCTTTCAATAATACTTTCAATTTCATAACCTTTTTCATTTACATCAATGCAAATTTGCGTTGGATGTGTAAATAAATTATGTTTCATTCCAAGCACTTCTTGATAAGCACCTACTAAGAAAAATCCTAAAAAGTAGTCTTCTTTTTCTACATCAACATCGTGTAAAAATAAAGGTCTTTTATTTGCATCAAAAGAAATTTCACCATCACTGTCGCAAGTAATATCCCAAATACTAGCACTTTGAGTCGGATTTTTATCAAGTCTATCAAGTGGCATTATTGGAAATTCTTGCCCTAAACCCCAAAAATCAGGCAATGATTGAAACATAGAAAAATTTACTAAATATCTTTCTTGTACTTCTTTTTGAGTTCTTAATAAGTGCTTTGCACTTAGCATAGAAATTGCTTTTTTACCTATTAAATGTACTAAAATTTCAGCATTTGAGCGGTCTTGTAAATCTACATAACCTAAATCAAAAAGAGTTAAAACGCTATCTAAATGGTCGCAGCTATCGTGCATATATTCTACTGCATTTGCTGGTTTTATGTTTTTATATAAGTCGCATAATTCATCTATTAATTGTGGATTTTTGTCCTTTAATTTAAGTTTGCTTTCTGAATACTCTTGAGAAAATAATTCTAAAACAGGAGCAATCAATACAGCGTGATTTGCACTAACAAAGCGACCACTTTCAATGTAAATATTAGGTTCTTTTTCATTTTTTTGACCTGCAATTGTCTTTAAAATAAAGACAATATCATTTGCGTATTCGCTTAAAGTATAGTTTCTTTGTGGTGATTTTTCAAATTGAGAATATTCAATTGCCAAACCACCACCTAAATTTATATTTTTTAAACTATTTGCACCCATTTTTCTAAGCTCTACATAGATATTTCCAGCTTCGCTTAAAGCCTTTTTTAAAGGATGAATTTCATGAATTTGAGAACCTATGTGAAAGTGAATCATAGTAAAGCAATCAAGCAAATCATTTTCTTTTAATAAGCCTACAGCTTCAATTAATTCGGTTGAATTTAGTCCAAATTTTGAATTTATGCCACCGCTTTTAGCCCAAATTCCGCTGCCTAAAGAGTGTAATCTTACTCTAAGACCTATATTTGGTTTTACTTTAAATCTTTCTTTAGCGGTTTTTATAATCATCTCAAGTTCATTAATACCTTCAATAGTAAGGGTAATCTTATGCCCCATTTCAGCAGCAATAAAACCCATTGTGATTAATTCTTTATCTTTAAAACCATTTACGGTAATAGGACTATTTTCATTATTGTATGCCATAGCTAAAAGCAATTCAGCTTTAGAACCAGCTTCAAGCCCGTAATTTAGATTTTTACCTAATTTAACTAAGTTTTTTACAAAACCTGGATATTGATTTACCTTTAAAGGATAAACGGCATTAAAGCTACCTTCATATTCAAATTCTTTAATAGCTTTGTTAAAACTTTTATAAATTTGCTCTATTTGCTTTTTAATTAAATGCTTAAATCTTAAGATTAATGGACCTTTGTAGCCATCATCTTGCAAGGTATTTACAATATCAATAATAGCAGGTTCGCAACCATATTTTAAACATACTTTTCCATCTTTGATTATGAAGTTATCATCGCCCCAAATATCAATGCCATAATTGTTCATAAAAGTTCCTTTAATTCATCAATTAAAATAATTTTTTGTTCTTGTTTTGCTAAGTCTTTAAATAAAATTTTATTTTCTTTCATTTCATCTTCGCCTAATGCTAAAAAATAATTATAATCTTGCTTTAGTGCATTATTTAGATGTTTTTGCATTTTTTTAGCTTCATAGTTTAAAATTACATTTTTATTTTCTTTTCTTAGCATTGAAGCAATTTTAAAAGCATAATTTAAATATTTTTCATCTAAAACGCAAAAATAAATTTTATTTTCTTTTTTTAAAATATTTTGCTTAGATTTTAATATATCCATAACTCTTTCAACGCCCATTGCAAAGCCAACTCCGTATGATTTTGCTCCGCCTAAATATTCAACCAAATAATCATATCTGCCACCACCAGCAATGGCTGCTTTTGCACCTATTTCATCACTTATAAATTCAAATGCACTCTTAGAATAATAATCAAGCCCACGAACCAATCTTTCATCAATAACAAAGCTAACATTATTTTCTTTTAAAAGCTCTTGCAATTTTGCAAAATCTTTTTTACATTCTTCATCTAAAAACTCGCTTAAATTCGGAGCATTTTTTAAGGCGTTTTGGCAAGAATCATTTTTGCAATCAAGCACTCTTATTATATTTGTATTAAATCTTCTTTTGCAGTCTTCGCATAAATTTAAATCAGCGCAAAATTCTCTTAATTTTGCTCTATAATTATTTAATGTTTCTGGTGTTCCTAAAGAATTTATTTTTAAGGTATATTTAATGTCTAATTCATCAAAAATATCTTTTAAAATCATTATCACACTTGCATCTTCATAAACGCTAGCTATGTTAAAGCACTCAATTCCAAATTGATGAAATTCTCTGTATCTTCCACGCTGAGGTTTTTCATATCTAAACATTGAACCGTGATAAAACCATCTTTTTACACTGTTTGCTTTATCCATTTTCTTTTCAATAAAGGCTCTTACAACCCCTGCAGTTCCTTCAGGTCTAAGACAAACACTATCTCCACTTTTATCATTAAATTCATACATTTCTTTGCCAACAATATCGCTGCTTTCTCCAACACTTCTTTTAAATAAAGCACTTTGTTCAAGATGTGGAATTTGAATGTATGAATACCCATAATTTTTAGCTACCTTGCTTGATGTATTAATTACTAATTCATAAATTCTTGCATCATCATCTAATAAATCATTCATTCCCTTAATTGCATTTATCATTTATAAAATCCTTTATTTTTTTATTAATATTTAAAATATCTTCACTTGCATTTATTTTTATCATATTTAGGTTTAATTTTTCTAAAACACGCTCATAATTTTTTTGTACTTTTAAAAAATATTCTACACCCTTTTTTTCAATTTCATCAAGATTGCGATTTTTCATTCTTTTAAGAAATTCTTCTTTTTCTAAGTATAAATAAATAACTGCACTTGGCAACACATTTTTCATTACTTTTAAATTGCATTGTAGTAATAAATCATAATCTTTTTTACTAGCATAAGCTAAGTGCGATATAAAAGACCTATCAGAAATAATAATTTTATTAAAATCAAGACTAGAAAAAAGTTGCGCTCTATCAGCTAAAAATAAAAAATTCCTACAATCATCGCTCATATTTTCATTTAAAATTAACTTTCTTAAACTTTTTCCTAACTCGGTAAAACCTGGCTCATTTACGAAAATTGCGTTTTTGTAATCTTTTTTTAAAAGTTCAATTTGTGTACTCTTGCCAACAAAATCAGCACCTTCAAAAACAATATAACTCACATAATATCCTTTAAAATTTCTTTTGGAATAAGATTGCTTATATCTCCGTTATGTGCTTTTATGCTTCTTACAATGGAGCTTGAAATAAAAGCATTTTCTAAGCTAGGCATTAAATAAATGGTTTCAATTTTTTTATTTAAAGATGCGTTTGCGTAGTGCATTTGTAGTTCATATTCAAAATCACTTACCGCACGAAGCCCCCTTATAATTGTATAAACTTCTTGTTTTTTTGCAAAATCAACTAATAAGCAAGAAAAATCAAGTACCTTTACATTTAAACCCTTTGTGGCTTTTTTTACCAAAGAAAGTCTTGTTTGTAAATCATAATAAGGATTTTTTTTATCACTTTTTGCAACTGCTATTATTAGTTCATCAAAAATACCTAAAGCTCTTTTTATTACATCTAAATGCCCGTTTGTAATAGGGTCAAATGTGCCTGGATAAATTGCTTTTTTCATTTGCCTTCCCATCTTTTAAATAAATTATGCTTTATACCTATTAAATCGCACCACTTTCCAATTATAAAATCACTTTGTTTGCTTTTTGAGTAAGTGCTAATTAAAGCAGGTGCTATTATACAACCTAAAGAGTTTAATTTTTTTAAATTTTTTAACATTATGCTTGAGAATGGACTTTCTCTTGGAGCGATTATTATTTTTCTATTTTCTTTAAGATTTACATTAAAGGCTCTTGTAATTAATGTATTTGTTCTACCGTAAAGCACATTAGCTAAAAAATCACAACTAGCATAAAAAAAAGCACAATCAATTAAAAATGAACCACTTGAAACACTTGCTGCTAAATTACTATCTTTAAAATAAGTTATTTTATGTTTTTTTAAATATTTTTTTATATTTAAACCTTCTTCGTGTTTTAAAACAAGCTTTGCACCTTTAGAAAACACAACATAAACCTTATGTTCTTTATTTAAAAATTTTGCTAATTTTAAAGCTAATTTTGCTCCACTAGCACCGCTAATACAAATTAAAATTCTCATCTAATCAACACCTGTTTGTTATTTAAAATCTCTCCATAAATTACTTTTCCATCGCTATTTTTAAGACGAATTCTTTGTCCTTTTACACCGTTTTGCAGTGCTGTTAAATCAATAAAAACACTTAAATTTCCATCATCAATAATGCCTACAACGCTATCTTCTTTGTTTATTACATAATTAGGTTTTAATTTATTTTGAGTTAATATAGTATTTGCTTTAAGAAAGGATTTTGCATAAGAATTTTCATCTAGCATACTTAAAGCATCGTTTGGTGCTTGTTTAAAGGCTATGTTTTTTTGTAAAACATCACTAAGGCTAATTGCTTCATCTTTTGCAATATTTCTTTTTAAAATAAGCACCTTGCTAGTTGCATTTAAAGTGTATGAAAATTGTTTGTTTTGATTATTGCAAATTGCTCTAAAAATACCTTGAGTATTTAGCTTAACTGCCGAGCTTAAAATGCAATTATCATCATTTTCTGGCTTTATTTGAATTGATACAATATTAAGATTTATTTTTTGAGCTAAAAAGCTTTTAGCTAATTGCTCTTTTAAACTAGCTGCATTTAAGCTAAGGCATAAGGCTAAAATACTATAAATTATTTTCATAACATTCAATCAATTCATCTTTTTTAATAGAACCATTTAGTCTAATAAAATGTGTATGATTTGTTAGTGGAGTTATTTGTGCACTTGAGAATTTACCATTATTAAATGGATAAAACACACTGTCTTTATAAGTACCAAAAATTATATTTTCTTTATTATTCTTAAGCTCAATATCACAAGAAATTTTTGCTTTATAGCTTTGTGCTTGATAGCTGCAATTTTGCATTTTTAAAAGAAGTTTTTTTAAATAAAGCATAGCTCCAACATAACAAGACATAGGATTGCCTGGTAAGGTTAAAACAAAATTATTTTCTTTATTTTTATAAAGAGCTATTGGTCCTGCTGGTTTTATTAAAACCTTGCTAAAAATATCTTCATAGCCAAGTTTGCTAAGTGCTTTTTTTACATAATCTGCATCTCCAACACTAGCAGCAGCACAAGTGATTATTAAATCATAATTTTTACTAGCTCCACTAAGTGCGTTAAAAACATAATCATAATCATCTTTTAAAATTCCTAAATAGTGGCTATTTGAATAAGGGTTAAAAAGAGCGTAAGAATTGCTATTGTAAATATAATCTCCACTAAAATAACTTTCAGCTAATTCATCTCCGCTTGCAAAAATAGCTACATTTATTTTTTTATAACATTTAATTTTATGATAGCCATTTGAAGCAAGTAACATAATATGCGCCTTGTTTAAAAGAGTGTTTTTTGAAATTAAAAGTTCGTTTTCTTTGTATTCTTCGCCTACAAATCTTATATTGTCATTTTGCTTTACATTAATATCTGTATTAAAAATATTTTCATTTATATTTGCATATTCTTTCATTACAACAGCGTTCGCATTTTTAGGAAGTTTTGCTCCTGTCATAATTTTTGCACATTCTCCTTTTTTAAGCTCATATTCTTTAAAATCACCAGCAAAAATACTATATGCAATTTTTAAATTTTTAATATCATCATTTATATTTAAAGCATAGCCGTCCATCGCACTGTTTGTAAAAAGCGGAGAATTTCTTTGCGCTTTTATATCAAAAGCACAAACTCTATTTTGTGCATCTTTTATAAAAACTTCTTCAATTTGACTTGTAAAAGTAATATCATTAATCGCTTTAAAGCTATCATTTATCGTCATTTTCATCCTTTAAACTTATTTTTGCACCTAAAGATTGCAGCTTTAAACATAAGTCTTCATAGCCTCTTTGTAAATGATAAATTCTACTAATTTTACTAGTGCCTTTTGCTGCTAGGGCTGCTAAAACTAAGGCCGAAGATGCCCTTAAATCAGTAGCCATAACTTGAGCTGCACTTAATTTTGATGGTTTCACAATTGCAAGATGGTTGTTTAAGCTAATATTTGCTCCCATTCTTTGCAATTCTGCAACATGCATAAATCTATTTTCAAATAATCTTTCATCAATAATACAATCGCTACTTGCACATAAACACAAAGCCATAAATTGTGCTTGCATATCGGTTGGAAAACCTGGATATTCACTTGTTTGAATATTGCACGAGTTTAATTTTTTGTATTTTTTTGTGCTTATTTTATCTTCTTGCACATCAAGCATAACGCCAAGTTCATTTAATTTATCAATTACAGCTAATAGGTGGTTTGGATTAACATTTGTGATTGTGATTTCAGAATTCGTAATAGCACCAGCGCATAAATATGTACCTGCTTCGATTCTATCAGGAATGATTTTGCATGTAAAATCACTTTTTAGTTCTTTTACTCCATGTATTTTTAAACATTTACTTCCTATGCCTTCTATTTTTACTCCTGCGAGTTCTAAAAACTCACATAAATTTATTATTTCAGGCTCCATTGCTGCATTATTAATAATTGTAACACCTTCTGCATAAACAGCTGCTAAAATTGCATTTTCTGTGCCACCTACTGTGATTTTGTCAAAAGTAATATTTGCTGCTTTTAATTTACCACTTGCTTTTACATAACCTTCTTTTAATTCTATTTTTGCTCCTAATTTTGCAAGTGCTTTTAAATGTAAATCAATAGGTCTTTGACCAATTGCACATCCGCCAGGCAACGAAACTTCACACTCGTTAAATCTACTTAATAACGGACCAAGCACTAAGATACTTGCTCTCATTTTACTTACAATTTCATATAAGGCTTTTGTGCTTGTTATATTGCTTGAATCAATACAAACGCTATGTTCATCAATCAAGCATTTTGCTCCTAGATTACTAAGTAATTCAATCATAGTGTAAATATCTGAAACTAGTGGGATATTAGTTAAAGTAACCTTTCCTTTTATTAGTAAGCAAGCAGCTAAAATAGGCAAAGTAGCATTTTTTGCTCCACTTATTTTAACGCTGCCTTTTAGTTCTTGTTCTCCTGTTATTTGTAGATATTTCATTCTTCGTCCTTTACAATATGAAAACCGCTCCAAGTTTGAGTTTGTGGCATTAATTCAATACGATTTATATTTACATACGAATTTAGTGAAAGTATTGAAAATACAGCTTCAGCGATATCTTCTGCGCTTAAATATTTTGTGTTTTCATAAACTTTATTTGCTGCATTTATATCCCCTTTAAAACGCACTATGCTAAATTCTGTTTTGCATAAGCCTGGTGCAACATCGCAAACTTTAATGTTTGTATGCCTTAAATCATTTCTTAATGCTAGTGAAAATTGTCCTACAAAGGCCTTTGTACCTGCATAAACATTAGCCCCAAAATAAGGATAATTAGCAGCAACTGAACCAAAATTGAAAATATAAGCATCGTTAGTCATAATTTCTAGCACAGCTTTACTCACATATAAAAGTCCTTTTATATTTGTATCTACCATAGTTTCCATATCTTCAATACTCATTTTATGAAATTCATTTGCACCAAGAGCTAAACCAGCAGAATTTACTAAAACATCAATTTTTTTAAATTCTAATGGTAGGGCGTTAATTTCTTTAAATAAAGTATTTTTATCTCTAACATCACAAGCGATTATATGAACTTGATTGTTAAAATTTTTCTTAAATTCTTCTAGTTTTTCTTTTCTTCTAGCAAGTAAAACGCATTTATAATTATTTTCTAATAATTTTTGAGCAATAGCTTTACCAAAGCCACTACTAGCACCTGTTATAAAAGCTGTTTTCATTCATTCTCCTTTAAACCTAATTTTTTTAAAAATTCAATATTTTCTACTTGATTATAAAAATTAGCATAATCAAGAGCGTTAAAACCATCGCTATCAGTTGCATTTATATCAACCCCAGCATCAATTAATAATTTTAAAACATCTGTATTAGCAAAAGATGCAGCTTGAATAAAAAGGGTTTTTGATGGATGGGTGTATGAGCATAAACCTATGTAATAAGGTAAATTTGTTTTAATTTTATCTTCATTATCGTAAAGACTTAAATTAACATTAGCCTTATGTTTTAATAAAATTTTAATTGCTTGTATGTTGTTTTCTTCAACAGCATAAAAAATAGCACTTTTTCCAAATGCGTTTGTATAATCAACTAAAGCTTTATTTTCTAATAACAATTCTAGTGCTTCATAATAATCAAGTGCATAAAAAATAGCACTTTCATAACCTAAATTAACATCAACTCCTTTATTTAGCAAAAAGCTAATTACACTTAAATCTTTTTTGCTTAATAAAGATATTTTTAGTAAAAAATCTAATTCATAATTTTTTAAAGAAAGGGAGTTTAAATAAGCAATACTATTAGCACTATCAAGTTTTAAAAATTCTTCATAAATATCATCTAATTTAATAAATTTTGTAATATCACCAAAGGCTCTTTTACCAAATCTTTGAACAAAGATATCGCAATTTGCTTTTAAATCATCAAAGTGTTTTTTGTTTATTTTACAAAATTCTTTTGCATAAGAATTAAATCTTTCATATTGTTTATAATTATCAAAGCTTTGAAATGCCCAATATTTAAAATATTCTAAATATTTATCATAATTTTTAATTTCTTTTAATTTAGGATTATTGTAATCTTGATTTAAAGAATTGATGTATTGTTCGTAGTAAAAAGCATATTCATTTCCATCGCATTCAAGTGAAGAACCACGAATTTCATTAGATAAAATAAACAACTTTTCTTTTTCAAAATCATAAGAAAAAGCAAAAGCACAAAGGAATAATAATAAAAATTTCTTCATATAAAACTCCTTTTTGCTAGCAGAAAGAATTACTTTCTGCTTAGATAATTTGTATCAAAATTATTATTGATAAAATCAGGGTTGTCCATCATTGAAAGATGAAAATCTCTTGTACTTTTAATTCCACCTATAATTAGTTCATTCAAGGCTCTTTTCATTCTAATTATTGCTTCTTGTCTACTTGGCGCCCAAACTACTAATTTTCCTATCATTGAATCATAAAAAGGCGGAACAGCATAACCTTGATACATATGGCTTTCCATTCTTGTATTTGCACCAGCTGGAGCTGCATATTTGCTAATTGTACCAGGGCTTGGAGTAAATGTTTTTGGGTCTTCTGCTGTGATACGGCATTCAATTGAGTGACCTTTAAAATTAATTTCTTCTTGTTTTGGAAGAGCTAAACCTTGAGCTACATTTATCATATGCTTAATAATATCTTCTCCGCTGCACATTTCGCTAACGCAGTGTTCAACTTGTAATCTTGTATTCATCTCAATAAAATAAAAATTTTGTTTATCATCAAGTAAAAATTCAAAAGTTCCAGCACCTTCATAGCCGATTGCTTTTGCAGCTTTTATTGCGGTGTTGTGCAGTTTTTCTCTTGTGCTTTGCTCTAATATAATTGCAGGGCTTTCTTCAATTAATTTTTGATGGCGTCTTTGTAATGAGCAGTCTCTTTCACCAATATGAATTACATTACCAAAACTATCACCAATTATTTGCACTTCAATATGGCGTGGGTTTTTAATATATTTTTCCATATACATAGTACCATCACCAAAAGCACTTAAAGCCTCGCTTTCAGCTGACCAATAAGCCTTTTCTAAATCGCTAGATTTTTCTACAACACGCATTCCACGACCACCGCCACCTGCTGCAGCTTTTAAAATAACAGGAAAACCTATTTCTTCTGCTAATTTCTTTGCACTTTCTAAGTCTTTTATAGCACCATCGCTACCAGGAATTACAGGTACTCCTGCTCTTTGCATAACTTGTTTTGCTTTACTTTTATTACTCATAATATTCATAGCTTCAACGCTTGGACCTATGAATTTAATATTATGCTTTTCACAAATTTCAACAAAATTTTGATTTTCGCTTAAAAAACCATATCCAGGAAAAATAGCATCAGCTCCGCTTAATTCAGCAGCGCTAATAATTGCAGGAATATTTAAATAACTTTCACTTGATTTAGCACCACCAATACAAATACTAGCATCACAGTATTTTAAATATAATGCTTCTTTATCGGCGATTGAATAAACACATATTGCTTCTTTACCCATTTCTTTGATGGTTCTAATAGCTCTTAATGCTATTTCACCACGATTTGCAATTAAAATTCTTTTTATTTCTTTCATTATAATTTCTCTACTACAAATAAATCAGTTCCAAATTCAACAGGCTGCCCATTATCAACTAAACGAGAAATAATTTTGCAATCATATTCAGCTTCAATTTCATTCATAATTTTCATCGCTTCTACTATGCAAATAGTATCACCTTTTTTAAGTGTTTGTCCAACTTTTGCAAAAGGTGCTGCACCTGGACTTGGAGCTTCATAAAAAGTTCCTACCATTGGAGATGTTAATGTATTTTCGTGTTTTGAACTTGGCTTATTGCTATCATTAGCAACATTAATATTTATTGGAGTTGGTGCTGGTGGTGGAGGGCAAGCTAAAATAGGATTTTCTACTATTGCTCCTTGCTTTTCTAGGCTTATTTCAAATTCTCCTTGTTTGATTTGAATTTTGCCTATACTTGCAGCTGAAAATATATCTATTAGTTCTTTAATTTCTTCTTTTGTCATATTTACTCCTTGATTAAAAAATTTAATTCTAGCAAAAAATAATAATTTTGTGTTTAATAAAAATTAACTAGCATTTTTGTATAAAGGCTTTAAACATTCGTAAGCGTAGTTAAT
The DNA here is from genome assembly GCF_013177655.1 of Campylobacter canadensis. Lineage (NCBI taxonomy): Bacteria > Pseudomonadati > Campylobacterota > Epsilonproteobacteria > Campylobacterales > Campylobacteraceae > Campylobacter > Campylobacter canadensis. Next base: position 1,404,812 of record NZ_CP035946.1, on the reverse strand, counting down.
TGCTTGAAATTTTTGTCTTAAAATTTCTTTTACTTGTTCGCTTTTTTCGCTATGAAAATCAGGATGATACATTTTAGATAATTTTAAATACTTGTTTCTAACTTCATCAAATGATACTCCAACTTCAACACCTAAAGTTTTAAAATGCTCTTCTAAAAGCTGGCAAATATTTAAAAATCTGTTATCTTTTTTAAGAATACTTTTTATTTCTTTTTTAAATTGCAAATACGCTAGCTCGCTTAAAGAAAAATTTATACAATAATTTAAATGTTCATTGCAAGAGCATAAATTATCAAGTAGCGTTAGAGTATTGTCATCTTTATAAGTAATTATAAATTGATTGTTAATTGTAATAACTGAATGTTCTTTGAAATAATTTTTTAAGTATGTTATTAAAATTTTATCTAAGTTATCAAAATTTAAAATAATTTGTTTTTTATTAAAATCTAATTTGCAGTGTAATATAATAGATAGCGGATTTATACTATTTAGCGTGAGTTTAAAAGTCTTATAATATGAAGTGCTAATATTTACAAGTTTTTCATTATTGTATTTTTTATTTAAAATAGATAAGAATTTTAAAAAGTATTTTCTTTGTGGAATTTCGTTTTCTACATAAAAAGATAAAAGTTTTGCTTTCTTGCCAATATTTTGAGAAAAATTTTTATTCATTATCGTTTTAATCTCGTTAAAACACGATAAATCTTGAGTATTTATGCTAATTGATTGTAGTGTTTGAATAATTTGCATTATAACCTCCAAATAACTTTAAAGAGGTTATAAGCAAAAAGCATTCCATTATGCTAAGAAATGTTTAATATTTTCTACCCACTTATTAATTCTTTCATCATTTTTATCTGCATCTGCTTTATCTAGGCAAAGCGCTCTTAGATAATTTCCAAATTGTAATCTTGAGAAAGTGTAATTGTAATCTTTTGCATTTACAAAGCCAATAAATCTTGCACCGCTATTTGCTAATTTATCATAAAAATCAGCTACTCCAGAGCAAAAACTATCAGCGTGGCGTTCGCAAGAACCAACAGCAACTAAAGCTACATTTTTATTTGTAAAATCAACAGTATGTAGTAATTTTACCTTTGAACCCCAGTCTTCACATAAAGCACCAAAAAAATAACTTGAACTCATTAAAATTACATTTTTATAATCTTCTAAAGCCTTTACTTCAACATCTTTTATATTAATAACATCAGCATTTATTTTACTTGCGATTTTTTCTGCAAAATCCTTTGTAACTCCACCTTTTGAAGCATAAAAAATAGCTACATTTTTCATTTTTTCTCCTTTTAATTAAATAATTTTTAAATATTAGCCTAAAAAAGATAATTTTTAACTTTTTTAAATATCAGAATAATCTATTTTAATATCATCATACTCGTAAATTTCATCATTTTCTGCTAATTTCAAGAAAGAATTTGAGATATTTTTTAACATACCATCAAAATCTACCAAGCTTTTATCTTCACTGCTTTTAATCACTATTCCATTTTGAAAAATTTTATGAAAAACCCTATCTCCAACATTAAAACTACTATTTTTAGTAATTTTTGCTTTAGTGTTTATTCTCATTTGTTGAATATAAATACTTGGATTGCCTTCATCGTATTGGCAATAAAATTTCTTTTTTGCTCTTGTTATTGCAACATAGGCTAAGCGACGCTCTTCTTCAGAATTATCAGCATAAATAGGTGGCATTTTTGTATTTTCACAATCAATTAAAAATACATAATCAAATTCTAAACCCTTACTCGCATGAATACTCATAAGATTAATTGCACTTTGCTTTTCTTCTATAATTTTTTCTTGTAAAGAAATATTATTTAAAAATTCAATTAGTTTTATTTTGTCATAACTTCTTGAGCATTCTTTGTATAGCATATTAAAAAATGTAGTAATATTTTCAGCTCTATTTACAGGATTATCATACATATTTTCAATTGCAAGATTTTTAATTTTTTGTTGAAAAATAATATTTTGGTCTTGCTCTTTAATATTAAAAATATCAATAAATTCGCTAATGCTATTTGAATTTTTTATTATATTTTGATTTTCTTTAAGTGCTGCAAAAAGTGATATATTATGTTCTTTTGCATATTTTTCTAATAATTCAATTTTTTTATCACCAAAACCTCTTTTAGGGGTGTTAATTATTTTTTTAAATAAAATATCATCATCGTTATTTATTAAAAATCTTAAATAATTAATTACTATTTTAATTTCAGCTTTTTGAAAAAAAGGTAATGTTCCTATAACTTTATAAGCAATTTTTTTATCAATAAGTCTTGGTTCTATATTATTTGATGCATAGTTTGCACGGTACAAAATGCAAATTTCTTCATAATCAACATTGTTTTTTAATAATCTTTTTATTTCATCACATACGGAATTGTAAGTATGCAAAAATTCAATTTCTAAACCTCTGTCATTATCAGTAAAAAGAGTTTTTCCATATCTATTTTTATTATGAGAAATTAGATTGTTTGCTGTATCTAAAATATTTTGTGTGCTTCTATAATTTTGCTCTAATTTAATAATTTTTGCATTTTTAAAATCTTTTTGAAATTCTAAAATATTTTCTACCCTTGCATAACGAAAAGAGTAAATGCTTTGGTCATCATCTCCAACTACAACTATATTTTGATGAGCAACACAAAGCATTTTTAAAAGTTTTAATTGCGCTAAATTAGTATCTTGATACTCATCAACGCAAATATAATTAAACCTTAATGATACTTCTTTTGCTAACTTTGGATTATTTTTTAAAATTAAGTATGGTAAGATGATTAAATCATCAAAATCAATATAATTTCTTATTTTTAGTTCATTTTCATAAAGTAAATAATATTTATGCTCTAAAGAATTTTCATCGTAAATTAATGCACTTTTACATTGCTCAATATAGGCTATGCAGCTTTTTAAGAAGTCATTTATTTTTTGCTTTTCTTCTTTTATATCTTCTTTACTTTTATTTTGCAAAGAAGATTGCATATTTAATTTTACTAAATGTTCTATGATTTCTTTTTTTTGGTTTGGTTCTATTATTTGATAATTTACATCTCTGTAATCTTTTAAATATTCACTATATTCATTTAAAAACCATACTCCAAAACTATGAAAGGTGCTTAAAGTTGGCATCATACCTTCATAATTTTCTTCTTTTAGCATAGATACAGCTCTATTTTGCATAGAAGCTGCAGCCTTATTTGTAAAAGTTAGACTTAAAATACTTTCAGCGCTAATTCCTACTTGTGTAATTAAATACACAATTCTAGAAATCATAGTTTGAGTTTTGCCAGTTCCAGCCCCAGCTAAAATAAGTAAAGCACCATCAATATGCTCAGCTGCCTTTTTTTGCTCTTTATTTAATCTATTTAAAAAATCACTCATCGCAAAATTCATCAACTAATTTTTTAACTTCATTCATACCAAGTTGCCAAAAACTTTCATCATCTAAATTAAGTCCAAACATTGCAACCAAATCACTAGGACTTTTACTTGAACCAAGACTTAAAAATTTTTCATAAATCTGCACAAAATTTTCACACTTATTACTTTTATAAAGTCCAAAAAGTGCTAAGACTAAAAGCTGTGCATAAGAATAAGCATAGCAATAAAACGGAGAATGTATAAAATGCGGAATATAAGAAAACCAATACTTATAATCATCTCTTAACATAACGCTATTTGCAAACATTTTTTTACTTTCTTGCATCCATATTGTTTGAATTTGCTCTAGGCTTAATTCTCCTTCGTGATTATGTAGTGCTATTTCAAAGGTTGTAAAATTAATTTGCCTAAATAAGGTTGCAAAGATATCTTCAATTTTTGAAGCTAGTAAGGCTTGTTTATCTTCTTTATTTAAATCTTTTTTTATACTGTCAAAAAATAGCATTTCAGCAAAAACACTAGCAGTTTCAGCCGTTGTAAGTGGGGTGTCTGAGTAAAAAAATGCTTGATTATCTCCTGCTAATTTTTGATGTATTAAATGCCCAAGTTCGTGCGCTAAAGTAAAAGCATCTCTTCTATTTGAGGTGTGATTTAGCATAACATAAGGTTGAGGTTTAATACCATAAGAAAAAGCACCACCTCTTTTTTGCTTTGCAGGATAAACATCTATTGCTTTATTTTTTAAAGCTTCATCCATTATTAAAGCAAATTTAGGGTTAAATTCGTTAAAACTTTTTCTTACTAATTTACAAGATTTTTCAAAATCCCAATCATTTTTTGAATTAAGATTAAGTGGAGCGTATCTATCATAATCTTTTAATTGTTTTATATTTAAAAGTTTTGCTTTTTTCTTATAAAATTTATGTACTAAATTAAAATTATTTTCACAAGTTTTAATTAAAGAATTTACACTCTCGTCACTAATTTCATTGCTTATATTTCTTGCTTTAAGCGGGTGTTCGTAGCCTTTAATTTCACATTCAGTTTTATGAATATTTTTAATCATATTAAAGGTAAATAAAAGTGGTTTAATATTGTTTTTTAAACCTTTACTAAAAGCATCAGCAGCCTTTTTTCTTATTTTTCTATCAGGGTTGTATAATTTACTTAAAAGCTCTTCTTCGCTTATAGTTTTATTATCAAATTTAAACTCAATATCAGCCAAAAATTCATCAAAAAAACGACTAAAAGCATTAGCGCTATTATTTTGCATTTTCATAAATACACTTTGAGCTTGTTTTTCTAAAAGATATTTTTTATTAATTAGCCAATTGCTAAGCATATAAGAATATTTACTCTTACTTGCTAATTTTTCTGCATTATCAAGACTGCAAAATTCTAATTCAAAAAATACTATTTTTGATGCAAGTTCAGTGCATTTTTCACTTATTTTTTGTAAAAATCCACCGTTTTGATTATTTTGTGCAAATTTTAAATAAGCATAAGCATTTGCAGTGCTTATTTTATTATAAATATCGTCTAATTCATCTAAAGCTTCATCAATATTATTTACATTTTTTAATTTGTTTTCATATTTTACTACAAAGTTATTTATTTGTTTTGAAAGCTCGTTTAGACTGTTGTTTAAATGTGTATCATCTTTATAAATTAATGTTAAATCCCAATTCATTATTAATCCTTTTTAAAATCTAAATTTAATTTTGTATCAGAACAAATTGCTGTAAAAAGTACATCAGTTGAGCTATTAAGCGCAGTTTCTATGCTATCTTGAATAACTCCAATTATAAAACCAATTGCAACTACTTTTAATGAGATTGCATCGCTTATTCCAAATAAAGAACAAGCCAAAGGTACAAGTAAAAGCGAACCACCAGCAACCCCGCTAGCCCCACAAGCTCCAAGTGCTGCTATGAAGCTTAAAATTAATGCTTGAGTAAAACTTATATTAATTCCTAAAGTATGAGCAGTGCTTAGCGCTAAAATAGCTATTGTAACTGCTGCTCCTGCCATATTTATATTTGCTCCGAGCGGAATTGCTATTGAAAAAAGGTCTTTATTTACATTTAACTTTGCGCATAAAGCCATATTTACAGGAATATTTGCAGCTGAACTTCTTGTAAAAAAAGCATATAAAGCTGAATGCCTAATACAAATAAATATTAGTGGATATGGATTTTTTTTAGTTAGTAAAAATACAATTAAAGCATTTAAAACAAAGGCTACAAAAAGCATAGTAAAAACTAAAACAGCAAGTAAATGTAAATAAGATTGCATAGCGTTAATTCCTGCTTCTTTTACACTCTGGCTAACAAGACCAAAAATTCCAAATGGGGCTAATTTTACTATAAATCTAACTATTTGAATAGTACCATCATTTACTTCGCTTATCACTTCTTTTATTGAATTTGAACTATTTTTTAAAGCAAGTCCTAAAGCAATTGACCAAGTTAAAATACCAATATAATTACCAGTTGCTAGTGCATTTATAGGATTATCAATCATTTTAAATAATAAATCAGAAAATACAGCAGCAATACTAGATGGAGCTGCTAGGCTAACTGAATCTTGAGCGTTAATACCACTTAAGGTTGTTGGAAATAAAAATGAAGCTACAACAGCACTAACAGAAGCTAAAAAAGTACCTATTAAATATAAAATAATTACATTTTTAATTCTTTTTGAGCCATCTCCATAAACCCTAGTGCTAATAGCGCATAAAACTAGAACAAAGACTAAAATCGGTGCAACAGCCTTTAGCGCACCAACAAAGATTACTCCAAGCAAAGAAGTATAATTAACTAAGTCTTTTAAAAAAATTCCAACCAAGATACCTAAGATTATTCCTACAAAAATTTGCAGCATTAAATTTGTGCTTTTATAGCGTTTGATAAGACTACTTAATAATGACATTTTAACTCCTAAAAAGCAAAAATATAACAAAATTACCTTACAAAATATTAATTTTTTTAAATACAATTTGAAAAATTAAAAAAAAGGATTTTTATTATGTATTTATTTACAAGCGAAATTGTAAGTGCAGGACACCCTGATAAATGTGCTGATATTATTGCTGATAGCATAGTTGATTTGCATATTAATTACGATAAAAATGCAAGAGTAGCATCAGAAGTTTTTGTTGCTGGAAAAAATGTAATTATTGGTGGAGAAATTAAATCTAATTTAGATGTTAGTTTTAAAGAATACGAAGAATTAGTGAAAAAAACTTTAGCAAAGATTGGTTATAACGGTAAAAATGGTTTTAGCAAAGAACAGTGTTTGCATCCTGATGATATAAAAGTTCAGGTTTTATTAAATAAGCAAAGTAATGATATTAATCAAGGTGTTGATAAAGAAGATGGAGAAATAGGAGCAGGAGACCAAGGGATTATGTTTGGTTTTGCTAGTTGTGAAGCTAGTGAATATATGCCAGCTGCAATTACTTATGCAAGAATAATTTGTAATAAGGTTTATGAATATGCTTTAAATAATCCTAATGAATTTGGTGTTGATATTAAAACTCAAGTTACAATTGATTACGGCACTAAACAAAATTATGAAGAATGCAAAGCGCAAAAAATTCATACCATAGTAGTTTCAGCTCCTAGTGTTGAAAGCCTTAGTTTAGAAGAGGTTAGGGCTAAGATTATGAGTTTAATTAAAGACTGTTCTTTGCCTAAAGAATTGTTTAATGAAAAAGACTGCATTATTTATATTAATCCAACAGGTAGATATGTAAATCACTCAAGTTTGCATGATAGTGGTTTAACTGGTAGAAAATTAATTGTTGATAGTTTTGGTGGGTATTCTCCTATTGGTGGTGGAGCGCAATCAAGTAAAGATTATACTAAGGTTGATAGAAGTGGGCTTTATGCTGCAAGATATATTGCAAAGAACATAGTAGCAGCAAAATTAGCTAAAAAATGTATAGTGCAATTAAGCTACGCTATAGGAATTGCAAAGCCAACTAGTATTAATGTTGATTGTATGGGAACTAATACTAAAATTAGCGATGATGAATTAAGCGATTTTGTTGAAAAACATTTTGCTCTAACACCAAAGTGGATTAAGCAAAAATTTAGCCTTGATGAACCACAAAAAGCTGGTTTTTCATACGCACAAGTAGCTGCACTTGGTCAAGTAGGTGTTAAAACATATCCTTGGGAGCAACTTGATAGTGTTGAATTGTTTGAGAAATTATTAAAATGAAAATAGGCATAATAGGGCTTGGTGCAGTTGGTAGTGCTAGTGCATTTTTGTTAGCTAGTAAGAAGATTGCAAATTCTTTGTTTTTTTATGATGTAAATAAAGATTTAGCTAATGCTCAAAAAATTGACCTTGAAGATGCTATTTTTGATGTAAAAATAAATGTAGTAGATGATGTTAGCGCTATGCTTGAATGCGATTTAATATTATTTGCATTTAGCGCTTTAATTTGTGCAAATAGGGTTGATGAGCTTAGAGCAAATTATGATATTTGCAAAGAAATTTGCCCTAAATTAAGCAATTTTAAAGGTATAATTTTAATAGCAACTAATCCAAATGATAGTATTGTTTTTTATGCGCAAAAGTTAAGCAAATTAAATCCTAAAAAGATTTTTGGAACAGGAACAAGTCTTGATACTCAAAGACTAAGAGCAATTCTTTCTTTAAAACTTAATATAAGTGCTAATAATATCAATGCTTATATGCTTGCAGAGCACGGAGATACAATGTTTTTTGCACAAAGTATAAGCACTATTTTAAATAAGAATATAAAAGATTTTTTTATAGATAATAATTTAGAATATGATTATTTAGCTATTGAAAAAGAAGTAATTACTCGTGGTGCTGATATTTTTAAAGTAAAAAATAAAACAGAATACGGTATATCTAGTACGATATTACGTATAATATCTTGTATAAAAAATGATGAAAAAAAGATTTTTCCATTAAGTGTTGTAGAAGAAAATCTAGCCTATTCATACACTTATTTGCTAGGCAAAGATGGTATAGATAGAAAAATTAGCTTAAATTTAAATGAAGATGATTTAATAAAATTAGCTAAATCAAAATCATATATTTTAAAGGTTATCAATAGCATTAATTAAGGAGTTGGTTTGGAAAGTATTTTACTTATTTTAATCTTAGTTATTTTAGTAATTATAAGTATAAAATTATTTTTTGCAAAGACAAAAACAGAAGAAAAAACAAAAATAGTAAACGATATTTATCAAATGAAATCCATTGGTGAATTAAGTGTTTTTCAAGTTTTTAGTAAGGAAATTGTTACTAAAAAAGATAGTACTTTTAACGGAGTTTGGGAAAGTATTTTAGGCTGGTCGCTTAGCAAAAGGCAAATTGCTTTAATTTTTGAATTTGAAATTAGTTTTTTATATGATTTAAGAGATAAGAATTTTAAAATAATTGAGCTAGATGATGGGCATTATAAGATAATTATGCCAGAGTGTAAATATAAACATAGCATAATAGATATGCAATTTTATGATGAAAAAAATGCAAAATTATTACCTTTTTTGCTTCCTGATTTAATTAATAATACAGGCTTTTCTTTTAGTGAAGAACAAAAAAATAAATTAATTAAAGAAGCAAAAGAAGAGGTAAAAGAGCTATCCTTAACACTAATTAAAAACCTAGAAAGTAAAATTCACAAAAGTGCAGAAGATACATTAATGGCTATTGCTAAGGGTTTTGGAGCAAAAAGTATAGAATTTGAATTTAAAGATAATAATACTAATTTAAATGTTAATTAATTTGCATTTAATAATTCTAAATAAGCATATGTTTATTTTTATCAAAGCTTAAGCAAGAAAGCTTTTTGAATAAATTGTTTAGTGGCTTTTTAGCCACTAAAATAACTTTTAAATATTAATACTTAAAAAAATAAGTATTTTTATAACAATTTTTTAACAATACAATAATTTATTTTTAATTTAATTTAGAAATTAGTTTATAAATTAAAAGCATTTTTTATTAGTTTTAGCTGGGTGTGGATAGTTTATATTTAAGTAATTTTAAGCATATTTTATAAAAATTATTAAAGTATAATTTTGCTAGAAAATATTGTATTTAGAAATTTTATTTTCTTATTTTTATGTATAAAAATAATTATTATTAAATAAAAGCTAGATTATTGATTATTAAAGTTTATGTATTGTTAGTTTTAGTAATATTTATTTATAATTTTGCACTTTATTTTTAAATTGTGCATACGCTAAATTAGCTATATTAACATACGAAATTTTAATAAGCGTTCAAAAGATTTAAAAGCTAAGTATTTAAATAAATATTATAGGTGTTTTTAAGCAATGTAGTAAATTTTAGCTTTAACTCATCGTATATTAGCGCAAAAACCACTATTAAAGAATAAGTAAATTTAAAATATGCTAATTATAAGAATTATATGAGCTATAAAATTTTTTGAAGTCAAGTTTATACTTACTTTGCAGTGATTATTTAATGGCATTTTATAAAACAAATAAATGCAAGTTATTATTAAACAGCAATGTTTTAAAGAAAATAAAGTAAAAAGTAATTATTTTTAATTATAGTTTATTTTTAAATTTTAAGAGCGTTTTATATATTCTTTCATCTAAATATTTATTTAATAACTATTGTTTATGATTTATAAAGCATATTTTTAAAAAATATTCTAATAATTTTATAATTAGATTTAAAAAATAATTTAGAGTAAATACAAAAGGTGCTGATTTTTATAAAAACTAAAGTTATATTATGTTTATATAAGTTTTTTATTTATTTTATATTTTTACTTAAAATATTATAACTTTATAAAAAAGCTCTTTAATTAGATAAAATTTTAATTTTATGTAAAATTAAAAATAAAAACATATATATGTTATTTTTACAATCATTAATTATATTGCTAAATCTATATTAATAAAAGTTTTTGTAATTAAAAGAAGTAAAAATAAAAATAACTTTAAGCAATTAAATTATAAAATCTAAAAAGCAAGAAAAATTAATTTTTATAATATATTAAATATTTATACATAAAAAATTTAAAATAAAGCAAAATAATCATTATTTTTATTTAAAAATATCTATAAAAAATAATATAAAACTAACAAAAATAAAAAATTATAAAACTAATAATTATTCTTATAATTATTTACTAAAAATAATTATAATTGTTATTACTTTAAAATTCAAATAAGGGGAAAAAATGCGTAATTTTATTATAGCTTTATGTTGTATTTTTAGTATAAATTTATTTGCTAAAAGTATTGAAGTAACAGATGTTTTAGATAGAAAGGTAACATTAAATTTACCTGCTAAAAGAATTGTTTTAGGTTTTTATTATACTGATTATTTAGCAGTTGGTGGGGTAAAAAGCCTTGATAATGTTGTAGGTTTTTCTAAAGAAGTATGGACAGATTGGACACCAACAAGCTGGGATTTATATTTAAAAGCTTTGCCACAACTTGATAAATTAGCTGATGTTGGAGAGGTCGAACTTAGTACATTTTCTGTTGAAAAGGTTTTATCATTAAAGCCTGATTTGCTTATTTTAGCAGCTTGGCAGTATGAAATAATAAAAGATGAATTAGATGTAATAACAAAGGCTAAAATTCCTATAGTTGTATTAGATTATAATAGAGAAAGCGTGCAAAGACATGTAAAAAGTACTGAACTTTTAGGTCTTATTACAGGCGAAGAAAAAAGAGCAAAAGAATTAATTAATTTTTATGTAAGTACGGTTGAGAATGTAGAAAAACGCATTAAGGCTGCAAATGTTAAAAAACCTAAAATTTATATAGAATTTGGTAATGTTGGACCACAAGAGCAAGGAAACACCTTCGGTAAAGATATGTGGGGTTCTTTAATTGATTTAGCGCAAGGAGATAATATTGCTTTACCTTATGTTGAAAAATGGTTACCTATTTCTAATGAACAAGTTATCACTAGTAATCCTGATGTTATCATAATTGCAGGTAGAGAAACTGAACTAAAGAAAAACAAAGATGCAATGGTTATGGGTATTGGAATTGACAAAGACGAGGCAAATAAAAGATTAAAAGCATATTTAAATAGAGATGGATATAAGTTTATAAATGCTGTGAAAAATAATAGAGTTTATGGTATTTATCAAGGTGCAAGCAGAACTTTAGCTGATGCTGCTATGGTAGAATTTATAGCTAAGGCGTTATATCCTGATTTATTTAGAGATATTGACCCTGTTAAAACCTATATTGACTTTCACAAAAAATATCTACCTGTAGTTCCTACTGGAACATTTGCCTTTCAAGTATATTGAAAATGAATAAGTATTTATTAGATTATAAAGCAGTGCAAAAGAAAAAAGCACTGCTATTGTTGTTTTTTTGTATTCTATGTTTTATTTCATTTTTGTGTGATATAGCTACAGGACCATCAATGATAAGTCCAATTAGCGTAGCAAAGGCTTTGTTTCAGCCTATTTTTTCATCAATAGAAGTTGATGAACTTGATTATATCATCACTCATTCATTAAGATTGCCACAGGCTATTATGGCTTTGGTTGTTGGTGCTAGTTTGGGTTTGGGTGGAGCTTTAATACAAACTATTTTAAACAATCCAATGGCAAGTCCATACACATTAGGATTAGCTGCTGCAGCTGGTTTTGGCGCATCACTTGTTATTGCTTTTGGAGTAGCTGGAATTTCTATTTATTTTGCAGTTCCAATAGGTGCTTTTGTTATGACAATGCTTTGCTCATCTGTTTTATTTTTATTTGCAAAATCAAGGCGTTTTGATAGTTCAATGCTAGTTTTAGTAGGAATTTCTTTATTGTTTTTATTTCAATCACTGTTATCCTTAGTGCAATATTTAAGCTCTCCTGAAGTATCTCAACAAATTTTATTTTGGTTATTTGGTTCTTTAAATAAGAGTAAATGGTATAATGTAATTATAGTATTTGTTATAACTTTTATTTGCTTTATATTTTTATTAAAGGATAGTTGGAGATTAAGTGCCTTTAGGTTAGGAGAACAAAGAGCACAAGCCTTAGGGGTAAATTTAAGTGCATTAAGATTTAGGGTGCTTTTAATAATTTCTATTATGAGCGCAACGGCTATTTCTTTTGTTGGTGTTATTGGTTTTATTGGCTTGGTTGCGCCGCATATCGCAAGAATGATTGTTGGAGAAGACCAAAGATTTTTTATGTTAGCTTCTTTATTAACAGGGGCTTTATTTTTATCGCTTTCTTCAGTAATATCAAAAATTTTAATTCCAGGTGCTTTATTTCCAATCGGAATAGTTACTTCTTTTATTGGAGTTCCTTTTTTCTTTTTTATTGTTTATAGGAAAAAAAATGCTTTTAATTGAAAATTTATCTGTAAAAAGAGGTAGTAAACAAATTATAAATAATGTTAGTTTAAGTTTAGAAAAAGGTAAGATTTATGCCTTAATTGGCGCAAACGGTGCAGGTAAAAGTACAATTTTAGAAGCAATTTATCAAAATATAAATTCAAGTGCAAAAATTACATTAAATAATACTTTGCATACTGATAAAAATTATAAGGATAAAATTGCTTTTATGGTACAACAAAGTTTAAACGATGTTAGCTTTAGTGCTATTGAAGTTGTGCTTTTAGCTAAATTAAAAGATTTAGGTATAGTTTTAAAGGATAGCGATTTGGAGTTTGCTTTAAAAATTATGAGAGATTTAAACATAGAACATTTAGCAAATATGCAAATAAATATGCTAAGTGGTGGGCAAAAACAAATGATAGCCTTTGCTCAAGTTTTAGCAAAAGAACCAGAGTTATTAATGCTTGATGAGCCTGTTAGTGCGCTTGATTTGCATTTTCAGTCTTTGTTGCTTAGTGAGCTAAAAAAACAAGTAAAATCAAAGAATTTAATTAGCATTGTAATTTTACATGATTTAAATTTAGCAACGTTATTTTGCGATGAATTAATAGTTTTACACGATAAAAGTATAATAGCTCAAGGCAATGCAAAAGACATATTAAATAAAGAATTATTAAAAAAGATTTATAAAATTGATGCAAGAATAATTTATGATGAAGATGATACAGCTTTTATTCAAGTTTTAAGGCCTTGTAATGATTAGTATTTTAGTTAGCAATGAATATAAAGATGGTTCAATATCGCTTAATTTATTAAAAAAACATTTAGAAAAATTAAATATTAAAAGCACTTATGTAGTTTGGGATAAGCAAGAAATAAAGAGTAAATATGCTTTAATGTTAGGGGTTTGGGATTATTCTTTAAAATATGATTATTTCTTAGAATTTTTAAATGAATGTGATGAAAAAAAGATAACATTAATTAATGATTCAAACATCGTTAGAAAAAATTCAAAAAAAGATTATTTATTAAATATTAGCAATGCAGTACCTAGCAAGATAACAGACACTTATGAAATAAGCAAGGGGCAAATTATAAAACCATTAGTAGGGCAGAGTGGTTTTGCGGTACATAAAGATAAAGAAAAAATTAATATTAATGATTATAAAAATAAAGCTTTAATCCAACCTTTTATCAAGCATGATAGCGAGTTGTGTTTATTTTTTATTCAAAATGAGTTTTTTTATGCTAAACAAAGAGTTAAAAATAACGATTTCAGAGCCAATGCAAATTATGGCGTTGTTATAAAAGATTATAAACCAGATAGTGAGCTTATTAATATTGCAAAAAAGGCGCTAAGTGAGTTTAGCACGCAGTGTTTTTATGCTAGGGTAGATATATTTTTATCAAAACTTTATTATGTAAATGAGATTGAATGCATTGAACCTGCTATGTATTTTGATGAATTTTATGCACAGATATTTGCTAAAAAACTAAAAGAATTAATATTAACTTAATGTTATTTTTATAATAAATTAAGTAACTTTTTTTTATTTATAACAAGTTAAAATATACTTTGAAATTTTAAAAGGAGTTTAATTTGAAAAAATATTTTCTTTCATCATTGTGTGCTATTGCACTTTGTAATGCAAATGTTTTTGCTAGTGAAAACATACAGAATTTAAAAGATTTTCTTACACAAAAACAAGAATTACAAAAGCAAATTAGTGATTTATCAAGTAAAAAATTAAATATCGTAGAAAATTATGAAAAAGCAAATTTATTTTATAAAAATGCTATTAAAAATAAACAAAATATAAATAATGAGTATGAAAAGTTACAACATAATATTTCTTCTTTAGAATATAAATTAAAAGAACTTAATAGTAAAAATCAAAATTTTGATATGACAATTAAGGCTTTAACTAAAAAAAATCAAGACTTACAAAATACAATAAAAGCTAACGAATCTTCAATATCAGCATTTACAAAAGCAAAAGATGAAAATTTAAAGGCATATGAAAATGCCAAAAAAGAATATGAAACAGCAGTAAGAGAGCTTGAACCTTATTATAAGCAAAAAAATGATTGTATAGATAAATATAACAATATTTTAAATGAACTTGATAAAAATTTAGAAGATGTTAAAAAAACTGAATTAACTAAGCAAAAAGATGAATTGCAAAAGCAAATAAAAGAGCTTAATATTCAATATCAATTAAAGCGTGAAGATATTAAAACTAAAGAAAAGATACAAGATGAAGCTTTGCAATTTTATCAAAATGGAATTAGTGCTATAAATAAATTAATGGATGAAAATAAGAGCTTTGAAAATGACATTAGTGCTAATAAAAAAAATATTGATGATGCAGAATTTTGGAAAAAAATTTTACAAGAGCAACTAACATCAACCGACGCAAATAACGAAAAGCTTAAAAAAGAACTACAAGCAAAAGAACTAGAATTAAAAGACGCTCAAAGCAAGATAGAACAAGCAAAATCAGAATTAGATAACAAAAGCCAAAACATAGACGCACTAAACAAAGAAATTGAAAAAAGAAAAGATGAAATCGCAACTATCTTAGATAAAATAAAAAACGAAACCAAAGAAGGCTTAGCTAAAAAAGAAGAAATTAAGAACTCTTTAGGAGAATTTTATAACGACAATTCAAAAGCTGCAACAGAGCTAATTACATTAGTAGCAAGCTCAAGCAATCTTAGCGAAGAAGATAAAGCTCAGGCAAAAAACCTAGCTAACAAAATAGCAACAGAAAGCTTACAAGCAAAAATAGATGATATTAGTAAAAACGCTACAAGCTCAATTAATGTGCAACTTAATAATATGAATAAGCGTTTAGGTGAAGTTAGAGCAATGGGCGCTCAAACTGGTGTATGGCTAAGAACTTATGGAGGTAGATACAGCGGAAATAACAATCATTTTAATTATTACTCAACCCAAATTGGTATAGATAAAAAAAACGATTTATCAAACGCAGAACTTTTAAGCGGAGCATTAATTGGCTTTGATAAGATTAATTCACTTACTGATACAAAGGCTTATAGCATAGGAGCTTATTTTAGCTATATTAACAATGATGGATATTTTGCTGATACGGTATTAAAATACTTAAACACATCTTATTCACAAAAAGAACATAGTTTTAAAAAGCAAAATTCTTTCTTGCTTTCTATGGAAGCTGGATATAGATTTGATATTTTTACAAGCTCTTACATTGAGCCTAGTTTAGAATTTATTACAGGCTATGTTGGCAAATATGAAGATAAGTATAAAGGCACAATAATAAGTGTTAATAAATATGTACCATTTGTTGTAAAACCACAAGTTTATTATGGACTTAATTTAGATAGCTTTATTTTTAGAGCAGGGCTTGGAGCGGTTGTTAATTTGCATAATAACAAGGCTAATTTACATATTGGAGATTTAATTGCAGGAATTAGTGCTAATTCAAGCATAAAACTTTCAAAAAACAATCACGGCTTTGCAAGTATTCAAACAGCTTATAGCTTTAATGAAAACTTAAGATTAAACCTAGGTCTTGAAAGAAGCTTTGGCACATCATTTAAACAAGATTACGAACTAAACGCTACATTACGCTACACATTTTAATTTATAAACCTATGTTATTTTTTAGCATAGGTTTTTTGTTTTTTCAGATTTTACTTTTTATTATTTTCTTAATTTCTTTAATTTTTATTAGTTCGTCTATAAAATATTCTAAATTTTCTTTAGCATCTTTTTTGCGAATGTTTAATATTTCATCATAGTTTATACTTAAAATTTCACATAGTTCTTTACCTGTCATTATATTTTCTAAATCAAAAACACCTTTAAATCCTAATTTGATTTTTCTTTGTCGTTTGGATTAAAACTGCAAATATAATATTTGGTTACAAAAGGAATTTTAACCCCAAAAAGCATAGAAAATTTTTCAAGATTTTTCTTTAGCTGATTTTTTAGTATCAAAAGCATCACCATCTTTTAATTCTATAATTTTGCAAACCCTATTTTCTTGTACTATAAAAATCATCATATCAGGTTCTATTTTTTTGCTATATTTTTTAGATTTTTTAAAAGTTTTTTTTAAACACAAATATGTTCCATTATTAATTTTATTTTCTGTAGCGTTTTGTATAAATTCATCTATATCTTTAATGCACTTGCTTCTAGCTATAAGCATTCTTTCAAGCTTGCTTTCATTGGAAATAATAGTGCTTTGCACCCTTGATAATAGCCTTCCTAATTCTTCATTACCTATAACTCTTGTATATCCTGAGTTACTATTAATTCTACCTTTAGCATTAATAATTTTACTCATCCACTTCTTTATAAATTAAATCACATCCTAAAAAATTTCTATTACACTCAAAACACGCTTTCATTACCGAAAAGCTCCCTGCTGCTGGGTCTAAAACTATATCGTTTTCATTAGTTGTAGCTAAAATTAGTTGTTTTTGTAATTCTAATGGTTTTTCATGTGTATGTATTTTTTTTGCTAGTTTTTCATCCCAAACATCAGGAATATTATGTAAAGCCCAAGTACTTTTAGCTTTTTTAGGATATTTTTGAATTATTATTAAATATTCACTTTTGTGCCTTGTTTTATCCCCATACCTATTTTTTGTTTATTCCAAGTAATAAAATCTATTATATACATTTTATCGCTAAACCAAGTGTTTAAACCTTCAGCTAGTTGAAATTTATCTACCCATAAAAATAAATATCCGCTATTAACCAACACTCTTTTTGTTCCTTGATAAAATTACTTATGGTTTTTTCATCCATTTGTGGTAATAACGAACGCATTTTGCCACGATTTTTACCTTCGTTACCATAATTCATTTTATCTAAAATACCTCTATATTGCGGGTCAAAAAAAGCAATTTTTATAGAGTTATTGTTAACTTTTTAAGAAGTTTTAATCCATTTAAAAACCCGATAGTAGCTGTTATTTTAGGCTTTTTCTTTGGTGGTTTTGGTGTGGATAGATTTTATCAAGGTAGCTATTTTCTTGGCTTTTTAAAATTAGCTCTTTTAATTATTGGATTTGTTACGGCTTTTATTTTTATAGGTGTTTTTATTTTATGGGGACTTGGTATTTATGTATTAATAGATTTATTTTTTGTATATAAAGCAGTGCAAAGAGATAACTATCATAAAATATTATTAGTTTTAGAATAAGGAGTAAAAAATGATTGAGTTCATGATTAGCGATAATGCTAAAGAATTAATAAAAAATGAAGATAAATTAAGAGAAAAATTAGCTGATTGTTTTGGTGAGCTAGAGAATGCAGTAATTATTAATGAATTATGCGAGGCTGCAAAATATTATACAAATGATGCTAAATCAAACATTGCAAGATATTCGTTTAGATTTAGTGATTTTTGTTTTCCTGCATTATTATTTAGTTGTTTTATACACTTAGGTCAATGTGCTTTAAAGCCGTAATATTTTTTGCAATATTTAATTTGATTATGCTATAAGTTATTTTATTATATCAATAATTGCTGCGGCTACTTATAGATTTTATTTGCTAAAAGAATTTTTTACAAAATATGAATTAATGCCTGTATCTAAGTTAAGAGCTAGAAAAATTGTAAATATTTTAATAGCAATAGGGGTAGTTATAGTAGTTGCTGTGATTTTAAAATTAATTTTTATTTTCTTAGTTGGTGTTGCAGTAACTTCTGCTATACATTCTTTTGGATATAGAAGCTTATAAAACTTTTTAGAATTTATTTGCTTACGCAGATAAATTCTATTTTTATGTATTTTAACTCATTAGTATTTTTGATAATTTAGTTTAGAAATAGTATTTATAAAAAAATTAATACTTTTTTACATATCAAGATAACTTGATATTTACAAAATATCTATACTATTACGAAAAAAGGAAATATTATGAATGAAATATCTTTTAATTTATTAGCTACATTTTATGAATTTATATTTTTAATGTGTGAAATAACAGTACTATTTTTACTTATTAATAGCGTGATGACTTATGTAAATAATAGTTTTAATATAAATAAATATTTAAGCAATAATCTTACTTCATATTTTAAAGCAATATTCATAGGAGCCTTAACTCCTTTTTGTTCTTGCTCAACTATACCTCTTTTTAATTCACTTTTAAAAAATGGTATAAATCATGGGATAAGCTTTGCATATTTGCTTACATCACCACTTATAAATCCTATGATATTTACAATGCTTTTAGCTGCTTTTGGCTTAAAAATAACTATATTTTATGTTACATTTATTGTTATTTTTGTTTTTATTGTTTCATTTGTATTATCTTTTTTAGCTGCAGATTTATTAATTAAAGATGATTTTTTATTAATAAAACAAGAAAGTAAATGCAAGTGCAAAGCAAAATTAAAATTTAAAGAGTGTTTTTATAAAGCCTTGTTATCTTATAAAAAGATATTTAAATATATATTTTTTGGAATGCTTATTGGGGCATTTTTTCATAATTTTATTCCACAAGATTTATTATCAAATAATTTAGCAAATCTTGGAATTTATGGAATATTCCTTGCAAGTTTGTTTGGAATTTTGCTTTATGTTAGAACGGATTTTGTTATTCCGCTTGGAATTAGTCTTATGAACGCAGGTTTTCCTTTAGGAGTGGTTTTTAGCTTTTTGATTGCTGGTGGTGGATGTTCTTTACCAGAACTTATACTTTTAAAATCAATGTTTAAAACTCGTATGATGATTATATTTATACTTAGCGTTCTTGCTATGGCAAATATTTTTGGAATTTTACTTTATTTTTTTTATTAAGTAATTTTACTTTTTATTTACATATAGAACTTTTTAAAGGCTATTAAATATTTAAAAAGTAAATTTAAATATATAAAGAAAAATCAAAGCTAATTGATAATCTTGCTGATATTGATTATTTGATAACTATTGGGTGTAGTATAAAATATTTTAATTTAAAGCATAATATTGTAAGATATGTTTTAAATCCTAAGCCAAGTGCTTATATTGAAAAAGAATTTATTAAAACAATTTATAAATAAAAATTAATAAATTTTAAAAATATAGATGAAAAAATAATATTAATTTTTAAAAAAAACTTAAACTTTGATTGATTATATGTATGATAATTGGCGTTTTATTGGCTATATTTGCCTAATTTTGATAATTATTTAAAATTATTTTCATAGGCAAAAATAACTTGTGTAATATTAATTTTACTTTTGATAATGGTTATTTTTTAAAATTGATTTTATAAATCTTATACATAGTTTTAAAATCCAAAAATTTATATTAACTTGCTTTGCGAATTAGCTTTTTAAGGCATTTTTGATACACTTAGTAGCAATTTTGTTTTTAAGTATATTTATAATTTTAAAAATTATTATGAATTTTTAGCTGCAGTAGTGTTGCTTGAGCTTACACTTTGCGTTGCTATGGTTAAGCTAAGCTGTGCTAATGCTAACAATTTTATGCGTATTTTTATTGCTTTTTATAAGCATTTTTATTAGTTTTGATAGATTTACAATGCTTGTATTTTTACTAATTATGATAACTATTTTTAAGGAAAAAATATCATAAATAATTATATTTTAATAGTTTTAATTATTTAAACCTTTATTATTTTTAGTAGGATTTTATTTATCGCTAAAATAAAAACTACATTTTAATGCAGCTTTAACAAGCATTTTAATATCTCTTTTAAATTTCTTTAAATTTACTTTGGAGTTAGCATTACTTTGTTTTGGCTTGGCTCTTTTGCTAGCTTAGTTTGTATTGTTAATATTAATTTTGGCAAAATTGTTAATATTAATAAAAATCATTTTAAGGAATGTTATGAAAGAATTATTAAATTACACAGCAGCGATTAATGATGAAGTAAGATTACAGTTATTAGCATTTTTGCACTTGCATAAAAAACTTTGTGTTTGTGAGCTTTGCGAAAGTTTTAATATGATTCAATCAAGAATTTCAAGACATTTAAAAATACTAAAAAATGCAAATTTACTTATTTCTACGAGAAATAAGGCTTATATTTATTATGAAATTAATTACGAAAATAAACACATAAATGTATTTTTAAGTTTAATAAATGATTTTGATTTAAAATTACCAAAGCTAAAAAAAATTGAGTGTAAGGATTAATATGAAAAAAGAATTAAGTAAATTTATTGATTTAAAATATAAAGATTTTCATAAAAAACTTGTTTTTACTAAATATGAGTTTTTAGGAGTACGCTCGCAGCATTTAAAAGATTATGCAAAAAAGTTACAAAAAGATAATAAATTTGATGAATTTTTTAATAATTTCTTAAAAAATGATAAATTCTATGAATATTTGCAAATTATCGCTTATGGTATTAATTTAGAAAAAGATTTTAACAAAGCTTTAAAATATTGTGATTATTATCTTGATTATGTTGATAATTGGGCAAATTGTGATAGCTTAGCACCACAAAGCTTTAAGAAAAATGATATTTTATCTTGGGCTAGCAAAGAGCTTAAAAGTAACAAAACTTACCGTATAAGATTTGCAATTTTATGTTTTATGAGATTTATAAATATTGATGATGGTTTAAAACTAGTTTTTAGTGTAACAAGTGATGAATATTATGTAAATATGGCAAAAGCTTGGTATTTTCAAGTAATGTTTGCAAAAGATTATGAAAAAACTTTTGCTTTTTTAAAAGAAAATAAACTTGAAGAAAAATGCTTAAAGCTTTGTATGCAAAAGTGTCGTGATAGTTTAAGAATTTCTAAAGAAAACAAAGAAAGGCTAAGATTGTTAAAATAGCTTAAAGTATTTTTAAGCTATTTTAAAAACTTATCATAATCTACATTATGAAACAATCTTTTTCTTTTGTCGTTGTAATTTTCATTTATTATGCTTCTTTTTTCATCACATTCATAATAATTTAATCCTGCTAAATCACATAAAGTATGTATTAAATCATCACTCATATAAGCTTTATTTACTGCATTTTGAATTTTTACTAATAAGTTGTTATGTTTTTGTTTAAAAGTGTCGCTAAATATAAAAATAAAAGGAATTTCTGCATTTGTTTTATCAATTATAGAATGCCCTAAAACACTTTTAGTTTTATCATCATATAAACTTTCTGCGTGGTCGCTAAGATATAAAATAAGGCTATCATCTTTAGCAAATCTTTCATAAATACTATTTATTATGTAGTCATTATATAAAATGCTATTGTAATAAGAAGCAATCTTTTTACGCTTTTTTTCATCTAAATTACTTTTAATATCGGCTGCTTTATATTTTTTAAAATTATTTTCATACCTATAATCATATATAAAATGTGAGCCCATAAGATGGATTATTATAAAATTCTTTTCTTTTAATTTTATATTATTTATATATTCAAAAAGAACAGAATCAGGTCTAAAATTCATATATCTTATACTATTTTTACCCTGATTGCTAAAATATACATTCAAAGCATTGCTACCAATGCTAGCAGCAGCATTTCCCCACATACCAAAACCTTCTTGATTGCTAATAAAAAATGTTTCATATGAAGCTAATTTAAAAAGTCCTATAACATCAAAATAGCTATGCCAAGGGTGTTTTTCATCTGTATTTTCATAATTTGAGAAATTTAAAATCGTTTGCATAACAGGATTTGTAGAAGAATAAGGCGCAATAACATCCAAAAATGCTATTAAATTGCCATTTTTTTGTAATTTAGAAAGATATGGATTTGTTAAATACCCCCCCCCATAAAGGCTCATTTTATTTTTATTTAAGGATTCTCCTAAGATTAAAATAATATTTTTTATGTTATTTTTTGCGCTTATTTTTTCTTTGCTTAAATACATATTTTTATATTCATTTACTAAGGCTTTGTAATCTACAAAGGCGCTTTCTTTATAGTATAAAAACGCACATAGTATTCTTGTAATATTAAAGCTTTCAAGCCTTACAAAACTATAAGAAAGAAGTTGGGTTTTGTGATACTTTTTAATCATATCAAGCACGGTTACAAGGCTTAGTAAAATTAAAATTGAGCAAAGTATTTTATTGATTTTTTTAGCTACTTGTAGTTTTATTTTTATCTTTAATAGTACTAGTTGTATTATTAAAAATAAGGCAGCACAAAGCACAAAAGATAAAGAAAAATAATTTTTTATAAATTCTAAACTTTCACTTGAATTTGTTCTAAATAGCGAGTCTAAAATAAATTGATTAAGAAAAGAATTAAAATGTGATATTAAAAAATAATCAATAATAAAACAACAATAATTAAGTATAAAAAGTATAAAAATTACTTTTTTATAATGGTTTTTACTTAAATATGCCAAATATACAAAGATAAAAGATAACAAAGCAGCAACGAAAAAATTTTTAAAATATTTTAGTAAGTCAGAAATAAATAAAGCTCTAGCACTAATATTATGGTGTTCTAAAAATAATTCATAACTATTTAAAAATACATTACTTAAAAATAAAATTAGAAAAAAGCCTAAATTATTAACAAAAAATGTAGAAAAATTACCTTGCTTCATTAAATTCCTTTTAGATTTTTAGAAAAATAAATATATGTTGCTTTATTTAAAGAGCTATTTAATATTAAATTAATTAATATTTATTAAATAAAAATAATTTTTATGATGATGATAATAATTACTATTTTATAATAAAATAGATTTTTTTATTTTTAATTTAAGGAGATATATTGAAAAAGCTTGTTTTAACTTTAATGGCAAGTTCAATGCTTTTAGCGCAAGGTGTTGTAAATGTTTATACTTCAAGACATTATGATTCAGATAAGATTGTATTTGATGCATTTACAGCTAAAACAGGGATAAAAGTAAATTTAGTTCAAGATAAAATTGACCCACTTTTAAACAAATTAGAACAAGAAGGAAAAGATACAAGTGCAGACCTTTTTATGACAGTTGGAGCAGGGGATTTATACAAGGCTAAGACAAAAGGGCTTTTACAAGCTTATTCATCAAAAGTTGTAGATGAAATTGTCCCACAAAAATTCAAAGACAAAGACAAAACTTGGGCTGCAATCACTTATAGAGCTAGGGTTTTTGTATATGACCCAAAACAAATTGATGCAAAAGAGCTTAGTACTTATGAAGATTTAGCTAATGCTAAGTTTAAAGGCAAGGTTTTAACACGCTCATCAACATCATCATATAATCGCCATCTAATAGCCTTTATGATTACAAAAGATGGAGTAGAAAAAACTCAAAATTGGGCAAATAAACTTGTAGCAAATTTTGCAAGAGACCCAAAGGGTAATGATAGAGACCAAGCAAAGGCGATTGTGGCTGGAAATGGTGCTATTGCTATTATGAATAGTTATTATTTAGGTAGAATGTCGGTTTCAAAAGACCCAATTGAGCAAGAAGTATTTAAAAAATTAAAGATATTTTTTCCAAATCAAAACGATGGCGGAACTCATATAAATATCAGTGGTGCAGGTATTACAAAATATGCTAAAAACATAAAAGAAGCAACTGCTTTGATGGAATTTTTGCTAAGTAAAGAAGCACAAAATATTCTAGCTCAAACAAATTATGAATTTCCTGTAAATTCTAAAGCAAGTCCTGCTGAGGTTGTAAAATCTTGGGGCGAGTTTAAAGCAAGTGAAATTGATTTTAATGATATTGCAAAAAACCTTGAACAAGCTCAGGTAATAGCAGATAAGGCGTTGTGGAAGTGAGAAAATTAAGCGATATTCTTGCTTATTTTTTATTATTTTTAATACTCATTCCTATTTTTTATGTAATGTTTTTCATAACACAGCCAATAAAAGATAACACGGCTGTGTTATTTGATAGTTATTTAGTAGAGTATTTTAAAAATACAGGAATAATATTATTTTTTACCTTGTTGTTTTCTACTATTATTGCTATATTTTTAGCGTATTTTGAAAGTTTTTATGAGTATAGATTTAGAAATTTTTTTCGCTTTGTTTTAGTGCTACCTTTTGCTATTCCTAGCTATTTATTTGCTTATATTTATGCTGATTTTTTCTCTTATTTTTCTTGGTTTAATATATTTTTAAGAGAGCAATTTAATTTAAGAATTCATTTTGATATTATGAATATTTATGGTGCTATTTTTGTATTTAGCCTTGCTTTTTTTCCTTATGTTTATATTTTACTTAGGGGTTTTTTAGCTAAATTTTCAGCAAATATTATAAACAGTGCAAAGAGCCTTGGTAAAAGCGATACAGCAATATTTTTTCAAATTATTTTACCGCTAAGTCGCCCAGCCATTGTTGCAGGAGCAAGTCTTTGCGCTATGGAAACACTTAATGCTTATGGAGCGCCAAACTACTATGGCTTACATGTCTTTAGCACAGGGATTTATAAGGCTTGGATTGCTTATAATGATTTAAATGCGGCTATTAAACTTGCTGTTATTTTACTTTTTGTTGTGTTTTTTATTTTACTTGTTGAAAAAATATTTAGAAGACCTTATGAAATAAGCTCAAAAACTTATCCGATAAAAAGAAAAAAACTTAGTAAAATAGCTAGTTTTATAATTATTGTGTTATTTTCGTTCATATTTTTTTTTAGTTTTTTATTACCTGTTATTCATATTTTAATTTGGTTTAAGAGAAGTTTTTTAGATGTTAATTACTCTGCTTTATTTATTTTAAGCAAAAACACCTTCTTTTTAAGCTTAAGCTCAAGCTTAATAATTTTAATTATTGCTACATTTTTAGCTTTTAATCAACGCTTTAAGAAGGGTAGGGCTAAGATAATTATTAGCTCTTTATCAAATATGGGTTATAGCATTCCTGGTTCTGTTATTGCTATTTGTATGCTTGCTTTATTTATTTGTATTGATAGAATTAATGAGCCAATTTATAATTTTTTTGGTATTAATAATGCTTTATTTTTAACGCTTAGCCCAGTGCTTTTAATATTTGCTTATGTTGTTAGATTTTTAGCTCTTGGCTTTAATGGGCTTGATGCTGCTTTTAATAAACTGCCAAGCTCAATTACATACGCAAGGTTAAGTCTAGGAAAAAACCCATTTAGCAGTTTTTTTAAAATAGAATTTATTTTAGTTCTTCCTAGTTTAATAAGTTCTTTTATATTAATTTTTATTGAAATTTTAAAAGAATTACCACTTGCAAGTTTGCTAGCAACAAGTAATTTTAAAACTTTATCTTTTGAAATGGATAGATACGCAAGCGATGAGCAACTTGCAATGCTTAGCGCTCCTGCACTTGTGCTTGTGCTAACTTGCTTTATATTGCTAGTAATTTTTAATTTAATTAAGGAAAGAAAATGAGTTATTTTGAATTTAAAAATCTAAGCTTTGCTTATGAAAAAGCACTTTTTAATAATCTTAGTTTTAGCCTTGAAAAATCAGAAAAATTGTGTATTTTAGGACAAAGTGGAAGCGGCAAAAGTACTATTTTAAAACTAATTGCAGGTTTTGAAGAAATACAAGAAGGAGAAATATTTTTAGATGGTATAAATATTACTAAAATACCTGCACATAAAAGAAATATAGGATTTTTATTTCAAGATTACGCACTTTTTCCACATTTAAAGGCGATAGAAAATGTAACTTTTGCTATCAAAGAAGCTAACAAAAAACAAATAGCAATGGATATTTTAACTTCTCTTGAAATTAGCAATCTTGCAAATGCTTATCCAAAAACTTTAAGTGGTGGTCAGCAACAAAGATTAGCTCTTGCAAGATGTATTGCACAAAAGCCAAAATTATTGCTTTTAGATGAGCCTTTTTGTGCTTTAGATGCAAATCTTCGCTCATCAATTAGAACCTTTGTACTTGATTATTTAAACAAACTTAACATAGCTTGTATAATGGTAACACACGATTTAGCTGATGTTAAAGCGTTTAATTCTAAACTTTTAAAACTTGATTAATGTTTTATTTTAGCATATATCTAGCTGCATTCATAGCAAAAACAACACAAGCAGTACTTGCAGCCCCACTAAGCCTTGCTTCGCCAAACATCGCACTAGCTTCTCCTATTACAAAGATATTATCTATTGCTTTATTTGTATTAATATCAATAATTTGTGCATTTGTATTAGACTTAACCCCGCCTAAAGTATAGTTTAAATAAACATCAACATCGCATAAATAAAACAAGCTTTCTTTTATCTTTTTTATAGCGATATTATTTAAGTTTTTACCAAAGTTATCAATTTTATTTGTAATACCTAAATTATAATCATTTACCGTATCAATAAGCCTTTTATCAATGTCTTTTAAAGAATAATATTTCTTAAAATTGCTTATGTTATTTATATAATTTATTCCGTGATTATCTAAAAGCAATTTTACTTTTTTGCCCTGCTTAAACTCGTTTAAAATAGCTATTGCTAATTCTTGCCTTTGTTTATCTTCGCTAACAAATCTTACAAAATCAGAATTAATTAAAATTCCATATTTAAAAATCTCCATAGGCAAAATAAAAGCAAATCTCATCAAGCTAAGCTGGGTTGGGATTGCATTATTTTTAAGCATAATTTTGAGTGAATTTGCATTATTTTTGCTTAGAGTTTTAGCGTAAAATGCTAATGGGTAATGAATTTTTATAAAATCTTTATCATTTGCAAAGCCACCCGTGCAAAAGGCTATATTTTTAAGCTTTATTTTTAAGATTTTATCTTTATATAAAATACTTGCTGTGTTATCTTTAAAATCAAGTAATTTTGCCTTTGTTAAAATATTTACATTTTTGCTAATTAATCTATTTATGAGTGGATTTATTACGCTTTGCTTGGCATCTTTTAAAGGGCTTAATTCTCTTGGAATTTGATGATTAAAACTACTTTTAATCCCTAATTCAAATTCCACACCAAAACTTTGCAAAAGTTCTATTGCATGTGATGAATTATCGCTTAAAACCTTAAGCATAGAAAAGTCCGAATAATTAGGTGAATAAGATATTAAATCCTCATAAAATTTATCATCTTTTATATTTGCGAATGCCTGAAAGCTGGTATTTGATGCGGCAAAATTCATATAGCTAGCTACTCCGCCTAATTGCTCGTCTTGTTCAATTAATAAAATGTTTTTATCTGCTAATAAATTTGCTAAAACTAGACCACTAAGCCCACCGCCAACAATTAAGCAAAACAATTCATTCATTATCTATCCTAATTATAAAATGCGCTCCGATTTTTCTATTTTTTACAAAAATTGTAGCGTTTAAGTCCTTTTTTAAAATATTTTTTATCATAAAAAGACCAAGTCCTGAGCTGTCTTTTGTACTAAAATAAGGTTTAAAAATTTCTTCTTTTAATTCATCTTTAATTCCTTCGCCATTATCTTTAATGCTAATGTAAAAACTGTTTTTATAAGAATATAAATTAATGATTATAAAAGGATTTTTGCTAGTCTTTAAAGCGTCTTTTGCATTAGTAAGTAAGTTGATTAGTATATGTGTAAGGCTATTTTTATAAGTATTGATTTGGATATTTTTATTAAGTCTTAAAATAACACAAACTGCATTTTTATTAAGGCTGGCATTACTAATTGTTAAAGAATTATTTATTGCTTCATAAATAAAAAATTTACTTTTTTCTTCTTTTGTTTTAAAAAAGTTATAAAAATCATCAATTGTTTTTGACATATAGCTTAAAATAGGATTTATTTCTTTTAATTTATTTTTAAATTTATCATCAATTTTATTTTTTTCAATACTTATTTCAAGATAGCTTGAAATTGCACCCAAAGTTGCTAAGGGCTGCTTGTATTCGTGAGCTATACAAGCTAACATTTGCCCTAACGCAGCTAGTTTTGATTGATGGTTTAGCATTTGTTCTTTTTGTCTATTTTCTTCTAACTTATCTTTTATGGTATTTACGGCTAAATCAATTTCATTTTGTAAATTAGCGTTTAATTTTTTTAATTTTTCTTCTGTTTTTAAGAGTTTATTTATTAAAAACCCCAAGACAAAATACACACAAATAAACGCAAAAAATACTAATATCATACTTATTATAAAAGCTTTTTTAGATGTTTTTAAATGGTGTAAATAATCTTTTGTAATATCCTTTAAAATTAAAATAGAAAAGTTATTATCAAGATAAATTTCGTTATTTATATAATATTTATTATCAAAATTAATCACTCCATCTTTTTTCATAAGCAGTTTTAGTTTATTGTGCCAATCTGATTCATTGTAAAAATACTGATTTTTATATCTTAAAGCAGCTAAGAATTCATCTTGAAGTTTTATATTATCTAATAATTTTTTAGCACTGATTGTGTAATTTATTGCGTATTTTGAATTAATTTTAAAGCTAATTAAATAATAAGGTTCATTTTGAAAATTAAGTAAAATATTTAAATTCTTATCGTAATTACATTCTAAAATAATTTTGTCCTTTGTAAGGCATATTTTTTCATCTAATAAATAAAGTTTTATATCTTTTAAATACGCTTCATTTGAACTTAAGTTTAAAAATAATTGCTTTAATTTAAATAGCTTTTCGTAATTTTTTAAACCATCTAAATTAGAACTAAATTCATAACTAATACTAAAAGCATTATTTTTCAAATTATTTAAAAAATCATTATAAAAATACTCAAATCTATCATTAAAATTATTTTTACTTTGAAATAAATAGTTTTTTTGTTGGCTTATATATAAAAAATTAAGCACAATACAAACAAAAACAATAAGTGCTAAAACAAATATAAAGGCTTTTTTGCGAATGCTTATATTAAGTAGTTTTGATGTAGTATCCACGAGCATTTGCATTATGGATTATTCCTTTATAATTTATCTTTTTTCTAAGGTTTTTAACAAGTGATTTAATAGCATCAGAGCTTACATTATAATCATTATAAACATATTCACAAATTGTATAAAAATCAACTATATTAGGACTACTTTTTAATAGTATTTCAAGCAATAAAAACTCTTTTTTGCTAAGTTTTTTAAGTTCATTATTTACTAATAATTCATTTGTAAGCATATTTAAATATACATTGTTGCTTACTTTAATTAAGTTATTGCTTTGCTTAATTGCTTTATCTAAAGCAAGTTCAAGTTTTAATCTATCAAAGGGCTTTATTAAATACTTACAAATATTTAATTCAACAGCATTTAATAAAGTTGGCGAATCGCTTAAGGCTGTAATCATAATAGCAGGAGTTTTATTATCATTTTGTCTAATTTGCTCTAATAATTTTAAACCATCAAGTCTTGGCATAGAAATATCAAGTAATAATATATCAATTTTTTCTTCTTTAATAATTTCTAAAGCACTTAAGCCATCTTTTGCATAAAATACTTTAAAATCAAGTAGTTCTAGCAAATCAATAACTTGATTTGCTAGTTTTAAATCATCTTCAGCATACAAAATAGTATAATTTTTCATAATTTATTTAATTCACCCCTTAAACCATCATGACCTACATGAGTATGGCAACTTACACATTTTAATTCATTTGCGTAATCTAAATATCTTTTATGCATAATATTTTGCATTTCGTTTTTAGAATTTACTTTGGTTATGTCTTGATGGCAACTCATACAGCCACTATCATAAACATAATCTTTTTTGTGTTCTAATTTATCTTGCCAATTAATATCTTTATCTTTACCTAAAGCAGTGATACTGAATTCTTTAATGCCATTATAAGCCTTAGTGCCTAAATAATTAAACATATTATCATGTGGCAAATGGCAATCTACGCAATTTGCTTTAATACCTAAATTATTATTACCACCATGAACATCTTTAATATAAGATTTTTTCATAGGCTGCATTACATGGCAACTCGCACAAAATTTATCACCACCTGTCATCTTAATAGCCTTATGTGAAAAAAACACAAAAATTAAAGTTAAAACTACAATAGATGAAATAAAAATAATAGTTTTTTTCATTTTATCTCCTTCATCCAAGTTTTAGTATTGTGGCAAGTATTGCACATATTAAACGAAGGTTTATGCTCGTTATGACAGGTATAACAATTTAAATTAGCATTATCATGAATGCTATTATGTGGGTTTTTGCCCTTTAAAAAATCAAGTCTTTTTGCTAATTTTTCTTTACTCCCATGACAGCTTAAACAAGCGTTAGAATCAAGTGCTTTATAATCTTTTTCATTTGCTTGTTTATGACAATCGCTGCATTTTAGCTTTACATCTACATGGTGTGGCTTGATTAAAAATTCGTTAGCTAGTGCAAAAATACTAAACATTAAAATCATTAATAATTTTCGCATTTATATTCCTTTTAAAATATCTTTCGCACAAGCAATACCTGAAGTCATACAATCAGGAATAGAGCAGCTTGTAAGTCTTGCTTGTCCATGAACGCCACCTGTTGCTTCGCCTATTGCATAAAGTCCTTTTATAGGTTCATAATTGCTAATGTGTAAAACTCTCATATTTGTATCAGCCCAAACACCACCTGGTGTATAGCTAAGCCCAGGTGCAGCTGTCATTGCATAAAAAGGTGCTTTACTCATACTAGAGTTTTTAATCTTGCTTAAATCTTTTTTGAACTCATCTTTATTTTTTTTAATGCCATCTTCATAAATTTGCATACTCTTTAATAATTCATCTTTATTTAGTTTAAAATGATTTGCAAGTTCGTCTAAAGTATCAAATTTCTTCATCTTTCCTGCTATTATAAAGCTTTGCATTCTATTTGGGTCATGCGAATTAGCAAAACCTGTGCTATCTAAAATAATGGTTGGATAACTTGTGGTGTTTAGATTTTGCATATGTGCTAGGATTTTATTTGATAAGCCTTGTCTATCGCCATCTTCGTTTAAAAATCTTTTAGCATTCTTATCAAGCATAATTCCATAAATTAAATCCTCCGTTGGAATTCCAAAAGAAAATCTACTAAGTGCTAGTTGGGTTGCAATTGCTCCGATTTTTAGCATTTGCTTTAATGCACCTGCAGTTTGACCTAAGCTTGATGGGCTTTTTGCTAGTCTTAATCTAGGATTTACTATGCTTCTAAACTCAACATCACGGCTAAATCCACCAGTTGCAAAAACTACAGCAAGTCTTGCTTTATAATTTTTCTTAACCCCACTTAAATTTTGCCTATCATCATTTGCTAGATTTCTATCAAATCTATAATTTTCTCTTACGCTTATGCCTATTACTTTAGCGTTTTCATCTTGAATGATTTCATCGCTTTTAGTTTCGTTTTTAAATCTTCCTTTGTTTGCTAAGAAAAACTCGTGTAATGCCTTTATGCAAGCACCGCCACCTCCGATAGTCTCAACACTTCTAGCAACACTATGTCCGCCTAAAAACTTAAGCTTATTGGCATATTTAACCCCACAGCTTTTTGCAAATTCATAAGCTTCGTTTGAATTTCTTATAATTCTTAAAGAATGTTCTAAATGATTGTATCCAGCTCCAGCTTTGTTTAAATCGTTTAAAAATAATTCTTCGCTATCTTTTATACCTGCTTTAATTTGTAAATCCGAATTAAGTACAGCAAAATCTTGCTGAGAAAGAACTGAATTACCTCCAATTCTATCCATTTTCTCAATCATTAAAACATCTAGCTTGTTTTTTACCAAATATGCAGCACATATATGAGCACTTACGCCACTTCCAACGATGATTACATCTGCTATCTCATCAAATTTAATATCTTTTTTAAGGTTTTCGTTGGCGTTTAAAATACTAGGGAGTGCAATAGTTGTTCCTGTAAGTGTTTTAAGAAAATTTCTTCTATTTATCATTTTATCCTCCTTTTAATGCTTAAATTTTATAAAAAAGCAGTGGCAAAAAAGTGGCAAAATTATTTAAGAAAAATTAATTTTACAATATCCATATATAAATTTGAGCATATATGCTAATTTTGATGAAAAATGCTGCTTAAAAAAAGCTTTTGGTGATGAATTAATCAAAAATGGTAGTCTTGATATGTTAAAATATTTTAAAATTAAACACTAATTTAAATGTTAAAAAGTTTAAGTAAAAAGCAAAGCTAGTATTATAAGATGTGTTGTAATTTTAAAGCTAATGTATAAAAATGATAATTATTAAACCCGCAACAATTTTGTTAAATGAATTATGTGTAAATGAGCAAAAGCCTTTAGCAAGAATTTTTTATGAGCGTATGGGTTTTGTAATTTATAAAAGAAGTGATTTAGATGAACAAGGAAATCCTTATCCTTTGTTGTATATGAAAATGGCTTAAGGTTTTAGTTTTAAAAACAATAAATGCCTATAAAGTATAATTATAAGTATTTTATGGATATTAAAGTGTTGAAATGTTTTGTTAAATTTTCTAAAAACAGCACTAGTAATCTATTGAATATGAAAGGTCAAGTAATGAGATTTAGAAGTTTTGCAGGATTTTTGGTAAAAAAGTTATTTTTTATTTTAGTATTTTTTGGCGTAGCAAATGCAGGATTGATTAATGCTTTTACAGAAGAAGAAAAAGAAGAATGGTTTAAACAAATAAAGCATAAAAGCTTAGAGCATATCCACAATGTAGAATTTACAGCACTTAGTTTTGCTTATTTTTTTAGCGATGATTTAACAAAATGGTATGTGGATAATCTTTATCAGCCAAAAGCTTTTAAGCTAAGCGATTTTAAACCTTTTGATAAAAATATCATCTTTAGTGAACAAAATGAGCTTATCACTTAAGATAAAAAGCCTTGCATGAAGATTGAAGTAAAAAACGATGAGCTAATCCTTACAAAATTAGATGGTATGAGCGAGATTTGTAAAGACGCTTTTAGTTATTATAAGCTTAAAAATACGGTTTGTGGGAGATTTGTAGTAGAGCATAATGCGTATTACCAAAAAGATAAAAATGCTATTTTAACGGGTGATTTTAGTAAATCAGCAGAAGATTATGAAGATTATAGCGTATGTCCTAAGTATGATTTGGGTAAAAATGATAAGGTGGTTTTTAGCCTTTCTAAAATGCTGTATCCATATATGGGTGTTAGTATGTATGCTAAACTAGAAGAGCTAAAAGAAGAGCATAAAAACAAAGATTTAAAGTCATTTTTTGATAATAATTTGCCACATTTAGCAAAATCTTGCGTGAAATTAGAAAATAATAAAATCATTTTAAATAAATTACCGCAAAAAGATAGCAAAGATGAAATCATTTGCTACGCATTTTTGGCTGCTTTTAGGGAAGCTTTTGGTGATGAATTAATCAAAAACGGTAGTTTTGATATGTCAAAATACTTTAAAAAGTAGGTATTTGTTAATTACTAAAATTTAGTAGATAGTGATTAATTTTCGCTTCTTTGGAGTATGGAATTTATTTTTGCATTAAGCTTTTTTAGGCTTTTTCTTAGGATTTGGAAGTTCTTCATACATTGCTAATACAATTGTTTTTAAAAGCTCACAATCTTTCTTATCAAACAAAATCATTTTAGTTTTTGCCCCATCGTAGGGTAAAACTAGCGTTGGCTATTTTATGTAGTTTAGTACTGATTTTGTGGGTTTTAAAAGTAATTGATTATCAAAAATACCACCTATGATTTTATCTTTAAAATACAAAGAATATTGCTAAACATATATTTATAAGTTATATTCGGCTCATTAAAAAGCTCTAAAACATACTTTAAATACTTTTTACTACTAGCCATAAAATCTCCTATTTATCAAGCTTTTGTGCGATTACACATACATAAGCATCAAAATCTTGCACCACAAATTCTTTCGTACCGTAAAAGTCTGCTAATATCTTTTATGATTT
The DNA here is from genome assembly GCF_013177655.1 of Campylobacter canadensis. Classification (NCBI taxonomy): domain Bacteria; kingdom Pseudomonadati; phylum Campylobacterota; class Epsilonproteobacteria; order Campylobacterales; family Campylobacteraceae; genus Campylobacter; species Campylobacter canadensis. Next base: position 1,370,379 of record NZ_CP035946.1, on the reverse strand, counting down.
TTGCGTTTATTTCTTTCATAGCTTTATAATCTTATTCATCAGTTTGCATAAAAAGGCTCAAGGTTGCTTTTAATTCGCCATTAGCAAGGAATGCAAACTCTTCTTTAGCACTATTTATATTTTGTAGCATTATTTCAGCACCACAGCTTTTCATAAAAGTCCACACTAAGCTGTTTTCATTTTTATCTTTTGCTCTACGCAAAACCCAAGCTTTTCATAAAATAAAATTGACTTATTTACGCTTGTTACAAATAAATTCGGACTTAATTTTCTCTCTTTACTCCTTATAATTTTGCGTATTATAGGATTGTTTTAATAAAATCACGGATTTAAATTCTATCAGGGATTAAAATTAATCCGTGTATTTTAAAGAGATTTTCTATATTCTTCCACTATATATTCATAGATTTTTTCTGACATAATAATTTGAAAATCTTTATCATTACAATATGATGTATAAAAAGCAAAATTAGTATCACATTTATTTAGTATTGCTTTTGGCAGTATCTCATTAAAGGCGATTTTTGTATTTTGTCTATCGTAATTTTGCAAAGATTTTAAAAAGCTTTTATCTTCTAACACATCATCTTTTAAGCTTGTTAGATATCTTTTGATTTTATCATTACTATCAAATTCAAAATTGCCATATTTTTCATTAAAACTTCTAACAATATTTGCAAGTTCATCTAGCACAATTTCACTTTTTTGTTTGCTTCCATCTGCATTACTTGGATAAAAACCACCATCACTACTTAATTTTATATCCATTTTAGCTTTTAATTGCACTCTATAACTATCAAAATCTACATTTGCTAGCAAATCCTTTTCTAGCTGTATTTTACTAAGATTTATTTTGCTAATTAATTTTGGTAAAAATATATAAATTTTTTCAAGTTCTATATCCGCATAAGGTAAAATTTGAGATAAAAATTCATAAGATTTTATATAATTTTTGCATTTTTGATAAAACTCAAATTTTGTATCCTCATTGCTTTCATTTATCCTATAAGTAATCATATCAAGATAAGAATGTATATAATTTTCACTTTTTTCTTCTAACACATACCTTACAAACTCATCAACCTCATCATCACTAAAAAACATAAAACTCTTAATGCTATCTTTTAAATCAAAGATTTTATTAGGGTCGCTTTCGTTTTCAAGATAACTATTTTCATAAAACTTAGAAAAAGCCTCTGCGATATCTTCATGAGTATTAGCAAAATCCACCACACAAGTGCTGTATTTGTTTTTGCAAACTCTATTTAGTCTTGAGAGTGTCTGTACAGCACTTATACCATCTAGCGGTTTATCTACATACATAGTATGTAAAAGTGGTTCATCAAATCCTGTTTGGTATTTTTCTGCTACGATTAAAAACCTATAAATGTCTTTTTTAAACTCTTTTTTTAGCTCAGCTTCGCTTATGTTATTTACGCTTGATTCTGTGTATTTAACACCATCAACCTCTAATTCCCCGCTAAAAGCTACTAAAGCTTTATATGTAGGATGATAAGATTTTAGGATTTTACTTATCGCAAAATAATAATTTAAAGCACTTTGTCTAGAATTTGTAACCACCATAGCTTTTGCTTTACCATCAATTTTCATAGCTATTTGGGTATAAAAATGCTCGCAGATTATGTCTGCTTTTTTCTCTATTGTGATTTTGCTACTTTCTACAAATTTTTTAAGCTTTGCTTTGGCTTTTTTCTCATCATATTTTTTATCGCCTTTTGTTGCAACTAAAAGTTTATAAAAACTTTCATAAGTAACATAACCTTTTAAAACATCTAAAATATAGCCTTCTTCTATGGCTTGTTTCATAGAATACAAATGATATGGAAAAAATTTCTTCTCCTCTTCTACCATACAAGCAGAGCCAAATTTTTCTAATGTTTTTGGTTTTGGTGTAGCTGTGAATGCAAAATAAGTCGCATTTGATTGTAATTTTTTATTGTTTGCTATTTCTTCTAAAACCTCATCAAAATTATCTGCTTTTATAGATTTTTCTTTGATACTTTCGCTTAGCTTTGATGACATTTGTCCATCTTGCGATGAGTGAGCCTCATCAATTATCACTGCAAATGTTTTGCCATCAAGGCTTGTTATGCTATCTGCTATGTATGGGAATTTTTGAATTGTTGTGATGATAATTTTTTTGCCATTTATCAATGCTTCTTTTAGGTGTTTGCTACCATCTGTTATAGCTTCTATAACCCCGCCTTTATGCTCGAAGCTTTTAAGATTATCTCTTATTTGTCTATCCAATACTTTTCTATCAGTTATTACTATAACACTATCAAATATAGGTTTATCATCTTTATGAAGTTCTACTAAATTCAATGCTAGCCATGATATAGAATTACTTTTGCCGCTACCAGCACTATGTTGGATAAGGTATCTTTGTCCCACTCCTTTATCATAACAATCTTTTAAAAGCTTATCTACTACATCAAATTGATGATATCTAGGAAAAATCACCACATTTTTATCATCTTTTTTGATTATTTGAATGTATTTTAAAATAATATCAAGTAATACTTCTTTACTTAAAATTCTCTCCCATAAATAAGCAGTCTTTATACCATCGCTTGGTGGATTTCCTGCTCCAGTTTGCACTCCAATACCTGCTAAACCATCATTTAAGCCCTTGTTGAATGGTAAAAACTTAGTATTTTCACGCTCTAATTTTGTGCTCATATACGCACTTTCACTATCTAGTGCAAAATGCACTATGCTACGCTTAAATATCGTTTCGTTTGGATTTCTTTTAGTATATTGAAATCTTGCATTTTGTGTGTTTTGGTTTGTAAATGGGTTTTTAAGCTCTATTGTGGCAACACTTAGACCATTTATAAAAATCACAATGTCTATTGACTCGCTAGTTTGGTTACTAAAATATAATTGACGAATTACACAAAATTTATTACAAGAATAATTATAATCAGCTGTTTGATTTAATGAATTGTTTGGCTTAGGATAAAGCAAACTAAATTTTATACCATTTTCGCTAAAGCCATTTTTTAATACCTCTAGAGTGCCTTTTTTATCACATTCGCTTGAAAGTCTTTTGAGTAATTTTTCTTTTACATTATTCTCGCCCACTCTTAATGCTAAATCATTTAGGCTTTTTAGCTGAGTTGATTTCAAAAACTCAAACAATATTTGCGTATCTACACCATAATTTTTATCATAATCATCGCTTTGTCTTTTTATGTATCCATTGCTTAATAAATGGTTTTCTATAAAGGTTTCCAAATCCTTTTCGGTATATTTACGCATTTTGTTCTCCTTTCAAAAATATTTCTTTAAATTCTGGTGTTAGTTTTGAAAAATGTCTCTCATAATTTGAAAGCCTATTTATTATTTCAATTTTCATCTCATCATTATCTGATAATTTGATTAAAAATCTTTGTAATTTTTTGCCTATATCTCCATTTAAACCTGCAAACATGTTGCTTGTAATATTAGTTAAGTTAGATAAAATTTTATTATCTAACTTAGCTCCAAATCTTTTAAAATAACCATAAACGCATAATAAGATATCATCAACTCCTTGTATATAAAAATACTTTCCAATACTATCAATAAAAAATGATAAAATCATTTCATCAAAATCACTATAATTGTTTATACAATAATGAATTAATAAAATTTGTTCTTCTAAGTTTTTAGTATTTGAGTGCAATTGTTCTTGATTTATCTTAAGTCTAAAAAACTGCTCTATAAAATGACAAAATACATCATTAAGTGTATTTTTAGCAAATTTATCAAATATAAATTTAATCTCAAGCTCTATATCCACATCTAAACTATATAATAATTTAAGATATTTATCATTATTGAAACTAGCCATATCAACCAAATCAACATTATTTAATATGGCTTTAAAATATTCTAGCTTGTTGATATTTGCTAAATTATCACTAGGAATACTTAAAACCAAATCACAAGCTTTTCCGATACTAATAACTTCCAAGCGATACATTCTAAATATTAACTCTATCAAAACCCCACAATCAACTTTATGCCTAGGTATAAAATCAATTATATCTTCATTAAAAATATCTACAAACACTTCATTATTTAAATTTAAATAAGGTTTATAATCATTAAAATATGAATGTGTATAGAAATATTCTTGGTAAATTTCCAAATCTTCTTGGCTATATATTTGATGATTTAAATAATGCTCAAAACCTACCTTATATATATTTTTCATTTCCCCATATTTAGCTAGCATACTCGTTGCTTCACCGTGAGCATATTCTTTTTTAGCAACATCAATTGCAGAGTAATTATGTATCAACTCTTTGGTGTAAAAAAAATCTAAATCTATATAATCATTATCAATACTAGATTTTATAAATTGTATTGCATTTTTAATATCTTCTTCATCTTCTAGATATTCCAACAATTCTTTTAAAGCATATTCACTTTTGTTGTAAATATCATCAAAATTATTTTTACTAAGCATTTTATAAGCATTAGCTTTTATAAGTTGTTTAAAAAAGCTTAAAGCCTTAGTTTCATATACCCCTCTTTCACACCATTTATTAAAACTAAAAACCAAATGCTTTGATGCTTCTGCATATTCTTCTTGTTTAATTTTGCCAAATTCATTCTTTTCTAATTTTTCACGAATTTCATATGGGAGCTTATCTTCGGTGTTTAGATTGCAAACCACTTTATCAACCACATTCAAATCAGCCTTACTCCATATAACTTTGGTATGTTCCAAAAACTTTTTGATATAAATATTTTCAACACTTTCAATTTCTTCTTTGGGTTCGGTGCTTTCAACTTTTACTTCTTTAGCTTCATTCTTGACTAATTTATTATTTTTATCTCCTATCGTATGTATATTTGATATATTTTCTAATATTTTTTGATAAAGGTTATATTGTTCTTCTTTAAGAATAAGCAAAAATGCTATTAATGTTTCATTAGTTTTGATAAGCTCTTTATCCACACCCCTTTTATATAATAACTCTTTTTCTATCTCAAAATTATTTATAAACTTTATAATCCTTCTTGGATTACTTGCGTATTCTTCTGAAATAACACCCATTGTATTTGGGTTATATTCTATTTTGTGATTTTTAAGTAATTTATCTAAAACTTCATACATATCAAATTCTTGAGTTTTTTTAAGTGATAATACACAATCAAAAATCTTCCTTAGATACTCACTGCTTTCACTATCTTCATAACCGTTGATTTTTTCTAAATGTTTTTTAAGCATTTTATCATCTAAAGGCACTATGAAAACTACTTTATCTTTATTTAAAAAGCCTTTTATATCACTTAGCATTTCGCAAACCGTATCAGCATTACATCTATCAAGATTATCTATAACTATCACAAGTTTATTAATTTCAGCTTCATAACCATCTTTTTTAAAATAATCAACAGCTCTTGCAAAAATGCTTTTTACACCCAAAGATTTTTCAAGCATTTCATCAAATAAATTTTCAAATTGTTCTGGAGCAAATATAAACGGCTTTTGTGTAGTTATCTTTGTTTTTTCAATCACATTTATAGGATTAGGAATGCCACCACCAATAGCTTTTACAAGCTCAACAAAAGCATTTGCAACCTCCAACGAACGCTTTATTTTCTCATCACTTTGATTTGCATAAAACATATCAAAATAATCTTGCTCTTGAAATTTCAATTCTTTTGCCATTTCTAGCAAAAAGGTTCTTCTAAAAGAATCTTTTGAATATTTCCAAGCGTCATAGACAACAAATCTTATTTTTTCGTTTGTATCTTTGTAATGCTGTTTGCTTTTATTGTAATCAAGCTTATTTATAACATCTCTTATGATAGATGATTTACCACTGCCCCATTCTCCAAAAAGTCCTATCGTGCAAGACGTATGAGTGGTTTTTATGATTTCTTGTAAAGTCTTTGAATACTTTTTAGTTTCTAAAAAATCATTTTCATCGTTTAAATTATCTAGTTCTATATCTTGTATAAGCTTGAGTTTATTATCACTCATTTTAACTCCTTTAGCATGCCTTTGGTGGTGGTGTCTATTAGGCTTGTTTTGTATTCTTGAATAAGGCTTATTTGTTTTGTTATATTGTTTATCGCTTTGTCTATCTTCTCGCACTTATCATCTAAATATTTTGCGATTTTCTTTTGCTCTTCTAGTGGTGGTATCCACACTTCTGTTTCTCTTAAAATAGCTTGTGTAATACTAAAAACTTTTACACCTGATACCAAACTTTGAATTTTATTTCTATAAGTTTTACTATCAAATTCATATGCTAAAAATTTTGGATAAAAAATATTTTTATCCACTCTTACGATAATTGTATGATAACCCGCAAACGCTTCATCTTCTCCATCATAAAGCGTAAAATTTCCAGACCCTTCAATATCTTCAGAAGTATCAGCAAAAATAAAATCACCTTTATACAACATTGAATTTATATTAGTATTTAAGTATTCATTTTCTACACATTTTAATTTATGATTTTTTGGATTAACTATAAATGGATATTTTGAATGTATTTCTCCATAACTAATACAATAAACACCATCATCTTTTAAATTTTCTTTAGTTATATTCAAACCCCTGTTAAACTTAGCTATATTCTTAAGCCTTACAACTTCCCAATGGGTGGGGATTTTGCCTAAGTGGGGGATATGGCTGTCTTTTAGTTCGGTGGATTTATCTAAGCCTTTTGTGGTAGCTTGGTTTATCAAAACTTGTTTTTGTTCTTTTAAAAGTTCTATAAATTTCGCTTGTTTAGTTACAAAATCATCTATTTTTTTGCACTTCTCATCTAAAAAATCAGCGATTTTCTTTTGCTCTTCTAATGGTGGTAAAGGAATTGGATAATTTAATAATACTTCAGATGTTAAAGTCCATCTATGCTCATACGATACACCCTTACCTGCAGCCTGAAATGCTTTACTTATATACTGCATTTTAAAATAATAATCAAAATATTTAGGGTAACATTCTTTATGTTGTCTTAAATTTGCATACGCAGGACTTATCACTCCATCAACTTGCGAAACATTACAATTTGCTCCACTATATAAATCCATTACATTTAAAAGCAAATCTCCAACTTTTACCTTATTGTAGTTGTTGTAATTTTCAGCAAATTGTCCTTTTAAATTACTCATATCTCTAACTTTTACACCATCTCTTGTAAGACTTAAAACAGTAGGATTTTCTATGTAGCTAATATCTTTAAATAAATAAAATATATCCTTAACTCTTGCTACTTCCCAATGAGCGGGGATTTTACCTAGCCATTTTATGCCACTTTCTTTATATGCTATCATGATAAAATCTCGCCTAAAAGGTCTTTTAGTTCGTTTTCAAGTGAGCTTAATTCGTGTTTTATCTCATCTAATTCTCTTGGTTTTTCGTAGGTGTAAAAATACTTGTTAAATAGTATTTCATAGCCTATTTGCTTACTTTTTAAATCCACCCAAGAGTTTGGTATAAATGGTTTTATTTCTTTTTCATAGTATTCGTTTATATCACTAGTGAGTGGGATTTTTTCTGTGTTGGTGTTTTTGTCGCTATTTATTAGGAGTTTTAGCTCTGATTTACTTAGCTTTACGCCTAAAAACTTTGCAAATTCTAAAGAGTTTTTAAAATCTTTTGGACTTTGTTCAAGTTCTTTTAGTTTAGAGATAATTGTTTCTTTATCTTTTAGTTTGTTAAAGCTTTCGTTATTTTGTAGTTCATTTAGCGTTTTTACTTGTTCAACTACTACTTTTACATAGCCCAAATCATCGTTATTTAAGATGATACAATCATCATTGCTAGCATTGTCTAAAAACTGCTCGGTGATTTTTTCTATATGCTCGTTTGTCATTTCGTTTGATTTTGAGCCTAGGGATTTTTTCATTTTTTGATAATAATTTGTAGCGTTCATTAGCCACACTTTGCCTTTTTTATGCTCTGGTTTTTTGTTTGTAAGAATCCATATAAAAGTAGGTATGGCTGTGTTATAAAACATATTTGTAGGAAGTGCGATTATGGCTTCTAGTAAATCATTTTTTATAATATGGCTTCTTATGGCTACTTGACCGCCGTCTGAGTTGAATAATGGGCTACCATTATGAACGCTAGCAATTCGGCTGCCCAACTTTGTATCATGCCTCATTTTGCTAATCATATTTAGCAAAAACATCATCTGTCCATCGCTTTTACTAGTGATACCTATGCTAAATCTAGGGTCATCACATACGCTTTTGCTTTTGATTTTTTCTACATTTAGGTCTTTTTGGTCTTTGTCCCAATTTTTACCATAAGGTGGGTTAGTTAGCATGAAATCACATTTTACATTTACTTGGTCGTTGCTAAGAGTAGAGCCAAATTTGATGTTTTCCGGATTTTCGCCTTTTATTAGCATATCGGCTGTGCATATTGCGTAGGTTTCGGGGTTTAGCTCTTGTCCGTATAGGTAGAAGTTGGCTTCTGATTTGATTTTGCCATTTGGGTCGGTTACGAATTCTTTGGATTCTGTTAGCATTCCACCGCTTCCACAGGCATTATCATAGATGATGAAATCTCCTTCTTTTATCTCATCTTTGACAGGCAAAAAAACTAAGCAAGTCATAAGACGGATAATCTCTCTTGGGGTGAAGTGCTCTCCTGCTTCTTCGTTGTTTTCTTCGTTAAACTTACGGATAAGTTCTTCAAAAACATATCCCATTCCAAGGTTGCTAAGCCCTTCTAATAACTCTCCTTTGTCGTTGTAGGTAGGATGAATGCTAAAATTTATCTTTTTAGAGCAAAACTTTTCTACGATTTGATATAAAAGGTTTGCTTCATCTAGTGTTTCTAGCTCGTTTTTGAACTTAAACTTAGCGATGATATCTTTTACATTTGGGCTAAAGCCGTCTAGGTAGTTTTCAAAATTAATTCTTATATTGCTTGGGTCGTTTAGTAGGCTTTCTAGGGTGAAATTTGAGTGGTTGTAAAAGCTATATCCACTGCCAAATTTTTCGCTTGTTAATATAGAGTTTGGATTGTCTAGCTTGTCTTTGTAAGCGTTGTAAGTATCTAAAACCTTTTGTTTTGTAGGTGCTAAGACTAAATCAAGTCAGCGAATAACTGTCATCGGAAGTATCACATCTCTATATTTGCCTTTTACATAGTGGTCTCTTAAATCATCGGCTACTTTCCAAATAAAATTTATCATATCATTATGCGCTTCTAAATTCATGAAAATCCTTATACTTGAATGAGTTATTATGACAAAAGAATACTAAAAATACAATATTATTTGTTTATATTGTGATAAAGTATTTACTTTATTTTTCTTTTTTATATTTTGATAATAAAAATTACTTATTGATAATAAATTTTATATTCAAATATACAATATTTAAATAAAATATATTTGATAATTAATATCAAATATATTATAATTTTAGACTAAAAAAAGGAGGACTTATGCTAAAAATAAACGATGAAATTTCAAGCACACTTTTAATCCCGCTTTATTACAAAGCCAAAGAAAGCAAAAGAGCAAAAGAAGGAAAAAATGCTATTTTAAACGACCCAAAAGCAGAATTTTTAGTTTCAAACATTGAAGGAAAGTATGAAATTTATGAAAAAGATAGATTTTCTAATATTGGTTGCCTTTTTAGAGCTAAATATTTTGATGATAAAGTGCGTGAGCTTTGCTATCAATTTAGTGAGCTTGTAGTAATAAATGCTGCTTGTGGGCTTGATAGTAGATATGAAAGGTTAAAAGACGAATTAAAAGATAAAAATATTGTGTTTTATAATGCTGATTTACCTGAAGTTATAAAAATTCGTAAGCAATTTTTTAGCGATAATGATAAAAATTTTAGCTTAGTTGGAGATGTTTTTGATGATACTTGGATAAAAGATATAAAACAAAAGCACAAAAATGCTAATTTTATAGTAATTTTAGAAGGGCTTTTGATGTATTTTAAAAAAAGCGAGATTAAGCAAATTATAAAGAATTTTAGCTTGTTAAAAGATGTTTATATTTATGCTGATTTAGTAGGCACGAAAATAGCTAACAAGCAAGTAAAACATAAAACTATGTCCGAGCTTAAAATTGATTTTAAAAGTGGTATAAATGGGCTTGATGATTTTATATCTTTGCTTAGCGATATAGTAAAAGTAAAGCCTTTAAATGAGACTGTGTATATGAAAAAATACTCTTTTAGATATGGTCTAGCTGGGGTATTTTTTGGATTATTGCCGCAAAGTTTTTTAAGAAATTTTTCTTCGCTTGTGGGGGTAAAAATTGATAATTAAAATTATTAATTAAATATTAACTGCAAAAAGTTTTAATTATTTTAATAAATAAAACAAGGAAAAGTATGAAGGCAGCGGTTTTAAATAATTTTAAAAGCGATTTAGAAATAAAAGAAATTGATATTCCAAAGATAACAGATGATGAAGTTTTAGTAAAAATAAGTTATGCAGCTGTTAATCCGCTAGATAATCTTATAAAAGATGGCACAATAAATCTAATAAGCCCTTATAAATTGCCACAAATTTTAGGAAATGAAATGGTGGGATTTATAACTAGCATAGGCAAAAATGTAAAAGATTTTAAAGTAGGAGATAGGGTTTTTGCAAGGCTTAGTATTGATAAAATCGGTGCCTTTGCTGAATTTATATCAATTAATCATACACATATAGCAAAAGTTCCTACTTACTTAAGTGATGCTGAAGCAGCTTGTATACCATTAGCAGCGCTTACTTTTTTACAAGCTATTAAATTAATAAATGCTAAAAGTGGTAATTCTATTTTTATTTCTGGGGCTAGTGGGAGTTTTGGTATGATTGCCTTAGCACTTGCGAAGCAAATGGGTTTTAAAATATACGCTAATGGAAATGAGAATTTTAAACAAATGGCTTTAGAATTAGGAGTTTGTGAGTATTTTACAAAAAATGATGATTATACAAAAATTAAAGTAGATTTTGTAATAGATAGCATTGGTGGCGATGAAACTTTTAAGCAGTTTAAAATACTAAATAAAGGCGGAAAATTAGTATCTTTAAAGGCTATGCCAGATATGAAATTTGCTAAAAGTTTTAATCTTTCAAAATTAAAGCAGATTTTGTTTTATTTTGCGGGCTTAAAGTTAAATAATGCAGCTAAAAAAGTAGGCTGCGAGTATTACTTTATGTTCGTTAATAAAAACGGCGAAGAGCTTAAGCAAATATCTTCTATGCTAGAAAAAATCAAATACCATCCATCAGTAGGCGAGATTTTTATCCTAGATGATATAAACAAGGCTTTAAAAAGCCTAAAAAATAATAACAAAAAAGGCAAAGTTTTAATTAAATTTTAAGAAAATTACATTGTAAAGTGTGTTAAAGATAAAATAACGGCTAATCAAAAAGCCTAGAAAACAATAGTTTATTTTAGGTATAATTAAAGCTAAAAGCATTAAATATGATATTTTGCGGGATTTATATGAAAATACTAAATAAATTATGGCTTTATTTATTTATATTTATTTTTGTTTTTAGCGTTAGTATTGTTATTTGTTTGTTTTATATTTTTCCTAATAAAATTCATAAAATTAGGATTTTGTGGGCTAGATTTATACTTTTTTACTCGGTGCAAAAGTAGAAATAAGGGGCGAAATCAATGAAAACGCCCAAATGTTTATAATGAATCATCAAAGCTTATTAGATATTATTTTACTTGAGGCGATAAGCAAAAAAGATATATCATGGATTGGTAAAAAAGAAATAGGAGATATGTTTTTGAAGTGATGAAAAAGCCAAAATGATTTTGATTGATAGAGATTTAGCAAGGGATTTTCTCGTAAGGGTTGTAAAAGAAGCAGAACAAAGGGTAAAAGAAAATAGAATTTTATCAATATTTCCTGATAAAACTAGAGGCGGGGACATTAAAATTATAAAGCCTTTTAAAAGAGGGGCTGAGATTTTAGCAAAAAAGCTAAATTTAAAAGTTCAACCCATTTTAATAGTAGGTGCTAAAAATGCATAGCACAACCTTGCATATAAAAAGAAATCAAAAAATAATCATTAAGTTTTTTGATATTGCTAATTTAGATGATGAAAATTGGCTTGAAAATACAAGAATTGCTATGCAAAAAGAACTTAATAAGATACTAAAACAAAATGAAGATTGTTTTTAGATAAATCAAATATAATGCTATGGCTTTATGAAGATATCAATAAAAGGACAATTTATGAAAGGAACTATTAAATTTTATAATTCAAACGATGGTTATGGTTTTATTTTTTCGGCAGATACAAATAAAGATTATTATTTTAATATAACAGAATGGAAGAGTGAAATATTGCCAAACGCAGGTCAGAAGGTAGAATTTAGTGAATTTAAAAACAAAAAAAGCTTAGGTGTAAACCTCACCTCCTTATCGAACTTTTAAGTGGAAACATTAGGGTAAAATTCTAATTATAGCTATGTGAATTAATTTTAACATAACTAAGTTATATAAATTTTATATTTTTTCCCAGTTTAAAAAATCTGCAATCTCATTGTATTCATTTTTGTGTTGTTTTTTATCAATTGAATTTTTTAAATCTATTTCATTAAAATCATCTATAACATCATTTGTGTTTAAGAATTTATCTAAATGATATTTTTTTAAAAAATTTGCAATATTTCTACTAAAACCAAGTTCTTGAAGTTCTATTAAGGTTTTATTACTACTACCATATTCAATAAATGATGCCCAATCTAAATTAATTTGGTAGCCTTTAAAAGTTAAAAATTCTTGGTAGTTTGATATGTAGTTTTTCAGATCAAATTTTATAGTTTTTTCTATACAATTGATGATATTTTCAATAAGAATATTTACATGTAATGGATTATTTTTATTAAAGTTTTCATCTTTATTATATTCTATTTTTATTGGTTTGTTGTTATATTCATAGTATGTAATGGAACTATTGATAATTTCATGTAATGATTGAGAATCTATCCATTTATACATCATTAATGCATAATAAGATAATTGGGGTTCGGTTATGTTTTTTAAATTATATTTTGTATGAATAATCTTTAGTAATTCCAAACATGCTTTATGACTAATTTCATTTGGCATAGGTGTTAAATTGTTATTAAATATTTTTATTTGTGTTTGTATATCTATATTTATGTTTTTTGCAACAATATCTTTTATGGTTGTATAATTATTTTTATACTCTTGCAACTTATCTTTATTATTTTGATTTGTATTTATAAAATTATTTTTTAAAAGAGAATCGATACTCATTGTTTCATGATAAAACATTACATTAGCATATGCATTTAAGCGTTTCAATTTATTTGGTTTTAAATTAATTTTTTCATTGTTTAAGATTTTGCCTAGATTATTATATAATTTCTTCTTGCTTGAAAAGAGTTCAAAATCTTGTTTTTCTATGTTTTTGTTTAATAGTTCTTTAGCATTTTTCCCCCCCCCCAATATTTTTTATCTAGTCTTACACAAAATATATTACCACTTAATTCTTTGCCTAGTCTACCAGCTCTACCAGCTAGGTTCCAAAAATCAATTTTTTGAAATCTTCTTCTACCTATTTTTTCATTTAAAATAAAGATATTTTTGACGGGTAAATTTACACCTTCCAATAGCGTTGAAGTACAAAATAATAAATTTATAACCCCTTTGTTATATAGATATTCAATTTGAATTTTTAACTCTTCTGGCATATTACCAAAATAATATGCTATACCTTTTTTTAAACATTGGATTAAAAAGTATGATTTATGTATATTTCTTTCTATAAATGTTATGGTTTCTTGAATTTCTTCGTTTTTTATATTGCTTAATAATTCTGCATATTTTGTAGAATATTCCATGGCATTTCTTGGGGTATTACAATACACAATACTTTGTGAATTTTTAAAAGATATGAAGTTTATTAAGTCATAAAGATTTTGAATGGGGTTGCTGCCGTGTTTAAAATGTAAATTATCAATTTTTATATTTTCTTGAAAATCAGAAAGCATATAACTATCATTTGTTGTGGTGTCTATAAAGAATTTATTTTGAGTTACAGGAGATTCTTCAATATACTTATTAAAATTTTGATTTTTATTTATAATTTTTAAAAAAATATCAGCGTTGTGAATATTTGGAGATGAAAAATAAATTTTAATATCTTTTGAATTTGCCATTGTAATCGCATGATATATTAAAACCGACCTTGTGTCATTATTGCTTAATAGTTTATGTGCTTCATCAACAAAAAGATATTTTATTGGTGGGTTATTGTTTTCTGCAAAAAATGATATTAGTCTTTCTGGTGTAAATATAAAAATATAATTATTTTTATTATTTAAGAAATATTTCGGAATTTTAGGTGATATTATTGCTTTGTAATTATTTGGAAAATCTTTTAAAATTTCATTTATACTTTTGAATAATTGATGAATTAGTGCTTTGGTTGGAACCATTAGAGCTATATTGTCTTCATTATTTTCATTTTTCTTATTTTCTATAATATATTTAATAAAAGCCGTCAATACAAAAGTTTTTCCGAAAGAAGTGTTGCTAGAAAAACTATAATGATTCGATTTTATTAATTCATCAAATAATTGTTTTTGACTATCTGTAAATATATGTTTTAATGGCGATTGGTTGGTTATGTTTTTAATATTGTAGTCTTCTCTTAATTCTCTAAAATAAAAACAATCTTGAAAATTATCTAAAATTTGTAATGATGGAAAATTTCCTAGTTTTACAAAGCTGTTTACAATAAGTAGTTTAAAAAAATCATCATTGATTATTGGAAAATCAATCAATAAACTGATTATTTTTATAGTTAAATTTTTATTCTTTGGTGTTTTAGATCTAGATAAAATATCTATAAATCTTATTAAATCTTTATATTGTTTATTGTTTAAAGACCATTTTTTATCTATTTGGCTTAAGTTATTTACATAGTCTTTTTCTAGTATACACAACAATGATTTTAGGTAAGGGTTGTTATAAACTTTATTGGCGATATCTTCTATTAAACTTGTCATGATAGTATCCTATTGATGATTTTTGATCTATTTTCTTCTAATTTTGTAAAAGGTATTAAATAAATATAAAAACTATGCATGTATAAGTTTAGTTTTTTAATATGATCGTTAAATAGTTTTTCTAGATTATCTATATCTTTTTTTATTTTTTCTTTTATTTTAAGCTCGAATTCACTATCGCTATATTTTGTTTGTTCTTGTTCTATATTTATTTCATAACCTATGAAAATAGAAAAAGCATCATCTATTGATATGTTTTTTTGGAATTCGCATGGGATTATTAATTGTTCTATAATTTCTTTTTTTTCTTCGCTAAAAACATGTTTTTCTAGATTATTTGATAATAAAGACTTTTCATAATTTATCCCAGCTTTGTGATTACCATAGCTGTCGATTTCATTTTTAAATTGATGTATTGAATCGAAAGCATTTTTAATAGCACTACGTATATTTTGATATAATTTTGATTCATCAAAAATCAATTGATACCTATCTCCTTTTTTATATAAATGCACACCATCGCTACCGTGAACATATGTTCCACCTGAAGTTTTTAAGCTCATTTTTGTTAGTATCTTTGGTGCTTTCAAATGTCCTTCTAATAGAGCAAATAAAATTAACTCTCCTAGTTCACCATCTTTTAAATCATTTTGTTTATTTTTATTGTTTGAATTTTTTCTAAAAGATACATATCTTTCTCTTGCTTTTTGACTGATAATTATTGGACTATTATATTTGTCTAATTCTTCACCAGTTAATGAATGTAGGTGAAGTATTTTCATTAAATTGTTTATTAAGCAATTATAATGAAAATCCTTATTTATTATCGGCAACATAAAAAAATCAATAGTCCCAATATCATTAGCAGCCGTTAGTTGCATTTGTTTTATATGAGTCAAATCATTTACAAATTCTTCATTTTCTTTAAATATTTTCATGTGTTACCTATAAGTAAAATAAATAGCTACATAATAACATAAACTTTTTTATTTATCTAGTTTTAAATAGTTAATAACTTTGTTTTTTTATTTTATTTGATTTAACAATAAGAAATTTAGAATTTATTTTAGAAATTTTTAAATAAAAGAATTTTTATTCAGATTGCAAACAAAATCATAGTTAGGTTTTAAAATGCAAAAATAAATTCCAAAGCCAAATTTGATTTTTTGAGTTTTATGGATAAATAAAGATATAAAATATAAAAATAAATACTTTATATAAAGCTTTTAGAGGTAAAAAACTAATTTAATAAACTATAATTTTACAGTCAAACTTTTAAGAGTGTAAAAACAGACAGCTTTTTTGATTGCAATATTAAAGTTAAAAGTATATAATAATACTTTATACTTAAACTTAGGTCATGCTGTGGATATTCTTAATGTGAAACTTACTAATGTGATTAATTTAATAAAAATTCAGAGTTCAGGTTGTTTAGAAGATATTTTACGGTCTATTTATTTGATTTATCCTGATTTTAAAATACAACCATCAATTGTATTTTTGGAAATAGATGAGTTTATAGAAGAATCTGCTAATCTTTATGAAGTAGATGAAAAAAGAAAAAAATATGGAAGATATTACACGCCTAATGATGTTTGCCAATTTATGATTAGACAAATGTTTTATTTTGGTTGTAAAAAAAATCCAAAAATTATTGACCCAACATGCGGAAATTCCGAATTTATTTTAGAATATATTAAAGAATATATTAAAAGGCATCCTAAAACTAATATTGATGATATTTTTAAAAATATTTACGGCAATGATATTAATGAAAAATCTATCATAGTTTCAAAATTAAGAGTGTTTTTCACATATTTAAAGTATGCTAAATGTACAAAAAAATTAGAAGATATGGCTAAAATAATAAATGCTAATTTTACACATTATGATTTTGTTGTAGATTTTGATAAATTGAAAGTTCAGTATGATTATGTTATTGGAAATCCACCGTATGTAGAAAATTCTAAAAATTTTACTTACGATGCAAAATATGGAAACATGTATGCAAATATAGTTGAAAATAGCTTGAAAATTTTAAAATCAAATGGTATTTTAGCTTTAGTTATACCTATTTCTTATGTTAGTACGCCAAGAATGATGGATATAAGAAAATATGTATATCAAAATACAAAAGAGCAAATTATCTTTAGTTTTGCAGATAGGCCTGATTCGTTATTTACTAGTGTGCATCAAAAGCTAAACGTTTTAGTTGCGATTAAAAAAAATGACTTGAGCATAGAAAATTGTAATATAAAAACATCTAATTATTTATATTGGTATGCAAACGAAAGGGTAAATTTATTTGATGATGTTAAAATAGAAAATAGTTATTTGTTTAGTGATTTTATCCCAAAAATAGGCGATGGTGTCTCTAAAACAATATTTAATAAAGTTTTTGCTTATAATAAAAACAATTTATTAGAACAATTAAAAAATGCTGACAATTTATTTACATCGTTTAAAGGAGATGAAGTTGTTAGCATTTTTTTAAATATGAGAGCTACTTTTTGGATTAAATGCTTTTTAACTCCACAAAAAAGCAAAGAGTATAAAGAGTTTGTTGTTTATAATAAACATTTGTATTATTTATATTGTATATTAAACTCATCTTTATTTTTTTGGTTTTGGAATGTTGTTTCTGATTGTTGGCATATTACACAAAAAGATTTAAAGTATTTTTCATTTGTAGATATAGATGATAAAGAAAATGAAATATTTTGTTATTTGTATGATAAATTATCCAAAAAGCTTGAAAAGACAAAAAAATATATAGGAAGTCGTCAAACAGACTATGAGTATAAGCATAGATTGTGTAAAGCTGAGATAGATGAAATAGATAATTATCTATGTAGATTGTATGGCTTGAGCCATGAAGAGATAAACTATGTTATTAAATTTGCTGAAAGATATAGAAAGGGTGAAAAAATATGAATGTTGTTGATTTATTTTCAGGTTGTGGTGGATTTTCTTTAGGCTTTAAGCAAAGTGGATTTAACATCATAAAAGCTGTAGAATTTGATAAAACTATAGCCAAATCGTATATGGCTAATCACCCGCAAACTTTGATGATTAACGAAGATATTTCTAAAGTAGACAATTATGATTATTTTCAAAAAAATGAAGCCGATGTGATTATTGGAGGACCTCCTTGTCAAGGATTTTCAATGGCTGGAGCTCGTATAAGAAAAGGTTTTATTGATGACGAGAGAAATTATCTTTTTAGGCATTATATAAATATAGTGAATATAATAAATCCTAAAGTATTTATTATGGAGAATGTAAAAGGTATTTTAAGCTCTAATAAAGGTGAAATAATTAAAGAAATTGAAAGAAAAATAAATATTACGCAAAATTATAAAATCTATCATATTTATCCGCTACTTGTTAACGCAAAAGATTTTGGAGTTCCGCAAAATAGAGAAAGAGTTATAATTATTGGTGTATTAGACAACAAGATTGATATAGACAAAGAAATTAAAAATACAAAAGCTAATATATTAAAAAAAATTCCTACTTTTTTTGACAATGTAATGATAAAAGATGCATTGTTTGGTATGCCAAATTGCATTGGTGATAATTTAATTTCATACCCAAAAACTGCATACCAAGAGTATTTGCATGGTAATAGCAAAGGTGTTTTAAAAAACCACACACAAACTAATCACTCTAAAAAAGCACTAGAAAGAATAAAACGAATAAAACCCAATGAAAATTATACTTCTTTGCAAGAAGATATAAATTCAATACATAGTGGTTCTTATGGAAGAATGAGTTTTAATGGTATTTCCAATACCATTACAACAAGGTTTGATACACCAAGCGGTGGTAGATTTATACATCCTATATATGATAGGACGATAACTCCAAGAGAAGCAGCAAGAATTCAAAGCTTTCCCGATGATTTTGTTTTTAGTGGTTCAAGAACATCGATTATGAAACAAATAGGAAATGCGGTTCCTATTAAAGTTGCTTATTTTTTTGCAAATTTAACTAAAAGGATTTTAAATGAATATAACACTTGATGGTTTTAAAGATAGATTAGATGAATTGAAAAAAGATGAGTGTTGGTATATAGTAAGACAAGATACAACTTTTTGGAAACAGTGTTATTATGTTTATATTCTCAATAAAATTAAAGATATAGATAATGGTAAAACATTAGAAGATAATTTTACAGAAGAGATAGAAAATATAAATAATTTAAAGACCAAATTAAAACTTTCAACAAATCATAGAGCTTTGAAAATTGCACAATATTTTGGTTTATTAACGCATGGAAATCAATATAAAAACACAAATCCAACTGATATTTTTTATAAAATTCAAAATCTAACAAAAGGTGAGTTTGAAAATACAGAGTTATATAGTGATATTATTAAAACTCAAATTGAAAAAATATTTATCAGCTCCAATTTAGATGAAGAATATAATGGTATTAGAAAAGATTTTAGATTGTTTCCGATTATGTTTTTATATAAACTTTTATTGAGTATTGGTGATGTAACAGAAGAATATGAAATTAGCAAAGAAGAATACGATAATTTTGTTTTCACTCAAACAATATATGAAAAGTACTTAGATAGCTTGATTTTAATTATGATGTTTAGGGAAAATTATGCAAAATACTCTCTAATTTATAAAGGTTTGAAAGTTAATAAAAAGCTTGAGAGTAGATTTAATTTGATTATAGAGCAGTTGGAAACATTAGAAGTTAAGGATAATAAGATAAAAATAAAAGATGGCTATTTAAATTATATTAGGCAAAGAATAAAAGAATATGAAAATAGTTATTTAATGTTAAGTATCTTGACATACACTCCAATACCAAAACCACACCAAAGAATATTTTTTGGAGCACCGGGAACTGGGAAAAGCTATCTTTTAAATAAAGAGGCAAAAGAGTGTTTTAGTGATAATTACGAAAGAGTTACATTTCATACAAATTATTTTTATAGCCATTTTGTAGGTTCCTATAAGCCTTTCCCTAAGATTTTAAAGCTAAAAGATGGCAGTATGAAAAAAGATGAAGATGGCAATATTCAAGAAAGTATTACTTATAAATATGTAGAAGGTGTCTTGCTTAGAGTGCTTTTAAGAGCGTTTAAAAATCCAAGTGAAAATTACCTTTTAATTATAGAAGAGATAAATAGAGCTGATGTGGCGGCTGTATTTGGAGATATGTTTCAATTATTAGATAGAGATAAAAATGGTCGTAGTGAATATTCAGTAGCAACTTCTAAAGAAATGCAAGAATTTTTAAAGTTTGAACTTGATGAGTGTTCTGATGATATTAAAAGACAATTTGGGAATGAATATGAAAAAATATCATTTCCTAGCAATTTTTATATCTGGGCTACTATGAATAGTGCAGATCAAGGTGTAATGCCGTTAGATACTGCATTTAAACGTAGATGGAACTTTGAATATATGGATATAAACTCATCAGCTAATGATGAAGAATTTAAAAAGTATTGTTTTAAATCAAGAGATGGGTATAAGATAAGTTGGAATGATTTTAGAATAGCATTGAACGAAAAACTTTTAGAATTAGAAATTCCAGAAGATAAGCTTTTAGGACCTTATTTTGTATCAAAATCAGTTTTAGAGATGGAAGATATAAATGAACGCACCAAAATCATCAAATATAAAGTTTTGATGTATTTATATGAAGATGTTGTAAAAACTTGTAGAAATACGGTGTTTAATGAAACTAAGTCTTATTCTGATGTGTGTAATAAATTTGATAAAAATGTTTTAGGGCTTTTTAAACTAGATTTAAAAGAAGAATTGATTAAAGCTGATAATGAAGATAATTAATTTACAAGAGTTAAAGATATATTCATTTGATGATTTGCTTAGTTTGTTTAGTGTGTCAAAGGATAAACTAAGTGAAATTATTAAAAATCTTTTAGCCTTAGGTATAGTAAAGCGTGTTTCGCAAAATCAACTACAACAATTTAGCCATAAAAATATCTATGTGTTTACCTATGTAGGTGTTGTTATGGTAGATAATATATGTTTTGCTGTATATCCAAAATATTTGCAAAGCTATCAAAATGATAATAATCGTAGTATGCTAAAAAAGCTAGTACAAGTTATTAAAAAATATGAACACAAAAAACATATTCAAAATTTAGGTAGCTTTGATGAGTGTTTTAACTTTAATTTACTTTCTTTTGCGATTAGTTTTATTAAAGATTATGCAACATATGGTTTATATGAGCAAAAAAAACAATTTTTTGAGTTAAACGGAGACAATGAAATCCATTGGGATAAAACTACGAGCAATACATCAGTATATTTTTTCAATAATATTCCTATTTATTTAGATACTTTTAATGTTAATAAAAAGATTAATGAAAGAAATTATTTTACAAGATTGCACGCTACTATATTGAGTGAAATTTGCGATAGGTTAGAGGGAGTTTTAGCCTTGGTAGAATTAAATCATATAAGACTTAGTGATGAAAAGCTTAGTTGCTTTGGTGACACAGGCTATATTATTAAGCAGATTGAACAGGAATTGTCTAGGCAGTTTATAACTCATAAACAAAATACCTTAAGGATGATGAAAAAATACTTATCAAATAGCGATTATGGCATGGGCGGTGATTTTGTTTCGTTTGTTGGAACTTCTAGCTTTCATATGGTGTGGGAAGATGTTTGTAAAGTGTATTTTGACGGTGATAAAAAACCGATTGAGCAAAAACCAAAATGGCATATAAATGACATAATGTGCGAAAAAGATACTTTAGAGCCTGATATTGTTATTGAAAATAAAGATGAAAATACCATAGAAATATACGATGCTAAATATTATAGTATAAAGCTTGATGGTAAAACAATATATAAAAATCCTGGAGTAGGAGATGTAATAAAGCAGTTTTGCTATCAGCTATCTTATGAGAAAACACATAAAGTCATTAAAAATATCTTTGTGTTTCCAAGCGATACTAAAAATAACGAAAACGAAGGCTTTGTAGAATTTGAGATATTTGAAGGTAAAAAAATACATTTTTTATATCTTTACGACCAAGAAGCATTTGAAAGATATTTAAAGTCATAAACAAACGAAATTCCTATTTTAAATTCCCTAGTTCGTTTAGGTTGTTTTGTATGTTTTCATAGATTTTTTTGGCTAGTTCATCGTCGTTTTTGATGCTAATTAATGGTAGCCAAGAAGCGATAAAGCTTTCAAGCTCAACCGAGTTTGGTGAGTAAAAAAACTCAATTTCTATTCCATTATCATCTTCGCTTAAAAAGCTAAAATTATGGCTTTTTGGATTTTCTCTTTTAAAAAAACTAGCCGCTTCATTTTTAAGGTATAAAATCACGCTTTTTTTATCTTCAGCATAACCAAAAGCATTTCCTACTTTTGTGTTTTTAAAATTGCCATTTTTTACATATTCTAAAGCCTTTATATCTTTCATAGAATTAAGAGCAAAGGTTCTATGCTCTCCTGCGTTTTCGCCATTTTTCTTATCATAAGTTATATAAAGATAGCGTTTAGAATTAGATACTTTTAGCTGGTTTGCTTGAATGATTTTTCGCTCGTTTTTATACTCGCAACTTAGTAAAATATTATGGTTAATTGCATGATTTAGCATAATGATTTTTTGGTTTAGGTTTGATAGTTTTGAAGTATCAATTAGCTTTTCTTGTGAGCAAAAATATTCATCAAAAAGCCCTTTAAACTCGCTTTCAAGCTTTGCATTTTCAAGCTCAGCAAATATATGCTTAAAAACAACTTTGGGGCTTATGTATTTTGGGAGCAAGTCAGTGAAAATATAACCTTCAAGTTTTTTACTATATTTTATAATTTCACTTAGATTTTTTGCTCTATTTTCAATGGTTTTTGTGCTTACATTTAAAGCTTTTGCAAGCTCATCTTTAGATGAAATTTTTTCAAAAATTAAATCAATCAGCATTAAATCTTTATAATCAACCTTCATTTTGCTATCCTAAAAAGAAATATTTATAATAATTTTTCTATTTATATCATAAAATTATTAAAATTTGCTTTTTAAAATAAAAATTATTATAATTATTCAAAAATAAAGGTTAGTGATGTTAGAGATATTAAATGATTTAAAGCCATTTTTGCCAAGTAAAAAAGAACAAGCAAAAATCCTTGCAAAGATTAAAAAGGAAACAAAAATAAAGCAAGAAAATAAATATCATGAATGTATTTTAATATCACTTGACGCAAAAATGAAATTAAATAGTAGCAAATACACATACGAAAATAAATCTCAAAAATATCTAAATGAAAGAGATTTTATAAAAAAATATTATAAAAATATAAAATTTAATATTTTTATTCTAATAGCACTTATAAGCAATTTAGAAAAACAAAAAATCAAGATTTATTTTTAATAGATAACAACAAAGATATTATCCCGCAAATTGTTCAAAGACTAGATGTTAATAAAAAATATTTATTTGTTTTAAATAATCAAAACACATCTAAAACGATAGAATTTTTAAATCTTTCTAAACTTTATGATATTGATTTTTTAGAGTTTAAAAAGGATAAATCAGAAATAAATGTATATAAAATTAATGGCTTATTTGAAAGTAGTTTTAGTAATGTGGCATTTGTTTTAAGAGAGTTTTCAAGCACTCTTAAAATGCCATATTTATCTACAAATGAGCCTTTATATATGCAACTTAGAGAATTAGCTAGAGTTTTACAATTTGCAAAATATAAAGAAATTTTTACTTTATATGAAAAAATAAAGCTAAATATAGAAAATTTAGAAAAAGATAGTATTTTTTATCCTTTTAGACAAGAAATATTAGGTATTTTTAGACTTTTTAGAATAAATGAGATAAAAATAAATATTGAAAATGATAAAAGTTTATCTACTTTTAATAATTATTTAATTTTAGCAAAGCTTTTTTGTGACAAAGAATACTATATAAATTCGGCACTAGCTTTAAAAGATGGCATAGATGTGGGTATTTATAGGTATTTTGTAGGAGATTTTGGCGTTCATCTTGTAAGAGAAAATAAATTTGGATTTTTTTGGAATGAGATTTTTAAAGATGAAAATTTAAGCGAATACATTAAAAAATATTTAAAAATTATTTTTAAATTAAGATGTAAGGTTGCAAGTATTAGAAATAATTTTGTGCATTTAGAAAACAAAAAAGATAACCAAATATTAATTAAAGAGCTTAAAGTTATTATTCAAAATATAGAGCAGATTTTTAACCCATCGGCTCTAACAAAACTTGAGCCTTTTAAAAAACAAATTGCAAAGAAAATTATGCAAAAATTACAAGCAAATTAGAAAGGATTATTATGCAAAAATCAAAGTATGTTTTAGAAATTTTAGTGGTAGTGTTTATGAGTTTTTATTTTGTGTTAGAGCTTATTTTAAATGGCTTTGCTGAAGTGGAGTATCTTACGCTTATTACAGTAATTTTACTAAGCACTACCTTTTATGAAAGCTATAAAAAAGATAAGATCATAGCAAAATTACAAAAGAATTCTAAATCGGAAATAAAAACAATTTAAAACTGCAATAAAAGGAAAAATTATGAAAACAAATGAGAGAACTTACACAGCAGAGGAGTTTTTTGAAGAGTTAAACAAACCACTAAGTTTTAAAGAAAAAGTGAGTTTTTATTTATATGAAAAACCTGTAGATTTTGTTAGAAATAATTACCATGATTTTAGGTATGGGATAAAGAATTTGTTTAGATTTTTTAAGGTTGTTTGGCAGTGGAGGCACTGGGATACCCATTATGAGTTAATGATGTTAAAAAGAATTTTTGAAGTTAAACATTATATGTGGTGCAAGGATAAGCTTTATCTTCCATATGTGGGGCAAGAAGATGATGCAAAGGTATTAGAAGAAATGATTAAAATTTTAAATGATTTTAAAGAATCCTATAATGATAAAGATGTTAAAAAATTTCTTCAAATCTATACTGAAAAAGGTTTTTATGTGGCGGATTAATTTATTTTTTATTATAAATTTTTGATAATGTTTATTAAAACAAAGGAGGAGATATGAGTTTATTTGGTAATTTAAAAGAAGAAAAATCAAAC
Organism: Campylobacter canadensis; assembly: GCF_013177655.1. Classification (NCBI taxonomy): domain Bacteria; kingdom Pseudomonadati; phylum Campylobacterota; class Epsilonproteobacteria; order Campylobacterales; family Campylobacteraceae; genus Campylobacter; species Campylobacter canadensis. Next base: position 1,345,311 of record NZ_CP035946.1, on the reverse strand, counting down.
TATATTATCACTCAAAATCAAGCTATAATTGCTGATATAAATTTTGTTTGTTTAAATGGGTGCTGAATTAATATTGTATTTATGCTAAAAATTTTGAACAAACGAAATTCCGATTTTAAATTCTTGATTTTTTGAGTTATTTTATAAGTAAAGCCACAAGAACATAAAATACTTTCATACAAACCGTAAAGATAAAAATCAGTTTGATGGATTATTGTTTTTATAATATACATTGTTTGTTAGTTATTTAGCAAAACTTTTTATTAACTAAATATTATTTTACTAAGGAGAAAATATGAAAGAAAATTCAATCAATAAAACATCAAAGCAAGGTAATTTTTCAATTGTCTTAGATGAAATTATAAATATATGTAAAACTTTAAGCAATATTAGTAGTGCAATTCTTGTGATTTGGTTTTTAGGCTCAGCTATTTTATATGTTAAATATTTTATATTTGAACTTAATGAATATCCCGATTTTGGTTTAAATGAATTTTTAGCTTTTGGGTTTCATAATTTATTTTATATTTTGATAATAGCTACTATTCCTTATTTTTGCTATGAATCATTATGTATATTTTTTAATACTAAAATAAAGAAAAAAAAATAAAATAATTGATACGATATCTAATGTTGCTTTTATTGTTATTTTTTGTTCTATTCATTTTTTATTTCTTCTTGTATCGTTGTTATTTTTAGAGAATGATGATTTTTTAGATGAACAGTTAGATTATATATATCAGATTACATTTTTTTATTTATTTTCAATTATTGTTTTTACCTTTAAACCATCTTGTATAAAATACTTTAGAATATTTTATTTGGTTTGTTTGGTTTTATATTTTATTTTTACAAATTTAAATATAGAAAAAAGAGCAGGGATTGGAAATTATAAAGCAGATGTGATGGTGTATGTGAATGATAATGTGATTGACTATCTTAAAGAGCGCGGAATAGATATCAATGATAAGTCTTGTTATGAAAATAATAAAATGGAAGAAAGCAATACTAAAAAATTAAAAATTTGTAAGACAGCAAAGGGAAATTTAAGATTTAATGATATTAAAATTTTATCAAGTATAGGTAAAAAAACATTTTTAGAATACGACTTAGATGATAAGAATAAAATAAGATTAATTTTTGATACAAAGCAAGTAGATATTTTAGAAAAATTTAACATCCCTTTTAAAACTACTAAATGATTTACACCACTTCAAGCCTAGCGAAAGCTAGGCAAATATAAGGCTTTTTTTGCTACACTAAGAAAAACCACTTAAGGACAAAAATGGCAAAGAAAAAAAGAAATAAAACTAGAAGATGCGTTATGGAAAAGTGCTGATAAATTACGCAAAAATATCGACGTAGCAGAGTATAAACACATAGTTTTAGGACTTATATTTTTACGCTACATTAGCGATAGCTTCATGCAAAAATACGAAGAATTGCTCAAAGAGCAATCCGAAGGAGCCGACCCAGAAGATGCAGACGAATACCTAGCTGACAATATCTTCTTCGTTCCAGAAAAATCTCGCTACAACTACATAAGAGATAACGCCAAAAATCCCAAAATAGGCAAAATGCTAGATGAAGCAATGGACGAGATAGAAAAACACAACGATACTCTAAAAGGAGTTTTGCCAAAAGTCTATGCCAAAGATAACTTAGATAGTAAATGCCTAGGCGAACTTATAGATTTTATAGGAAATATCGCCTTTGATACTGGTAAAAGTGCCGATGTTTTAGGTCATGTATTTGAGTATTTTTTAGGTGAATTTGCCCTAGCTGAAGGCAAACAAGGCGGACAATTCTACACTCCAAAATGCGTCGTAGAGCTCCTAGTAGCTATGCTTGAGTCATACAAGGGCAGAGTGTTTGACCCTTGCTGCGGGAGTGGCGGTATGTTTGTTCAAAGCGAAGAGTTTGTAAAATCTCGCCAAGGCAGACTAGATGATATCTCAATCTATGGTCAAGAGTCAAATCAGACCACCTACAAACTCGCCAAAATGAACCTAGCCATAAGAAAAATTGAAAGCTCACAAGTGATATGGAACAACGAAGGCTCATTTTTAAACGACGCTCATAAAGACTTAAAAGCCGCTTTTTATAGACGCAAGAGATTTAGGAACTATGATAAATAGACGCAACAAAACCCTAAACAAAGACGACATAAACCAAATCGCAAACACTTATAAAGCTTGGAAAAACGGCACCGACTATGAAGACATAAAAGGCTTTTGTAAAAGTGCTAGCATAGATGAGATAAGAGAGCTTTCTTATGTGCTTACTCCAGGGCGTTATGTGGGGCTTGCTGATAGTGATGATGAGTTTGATTTTGATACTATATTTAACGAGCTTTTAACCAAGTTAAAATCCCAAATCAAAACAGAGCAAGAGCTAAGCGAAACTATCTTAAAAAACTTAGAGAAGATTAAATGATGTTTTGTGTTGTGCTTTCGTCATTATCTTTTAAACTAAGCTTAAACAAAGGAAATTCCGAATTTAAATTCTTGAATTCATTTCGTGTATTTTTTGGATTTTTTACGCAAATAAATTCCAAAGGATTAAGATATGAATAATTGGAAAAAATGTAAGCTTGGGGATATAGGAAGCGTAATTACAGGGAAAATTCCATCAGCTAAGAACCCAGAAGATTGGGGAAATAATATGTGTTTTATTATTCCGACTGATTATAAAGATTATCGTAAAATAGCTAGTTCAAGCATAAGAAAACTATCAAATATTGGTATTGAGAGATTAAAAAATAAGATATTGCCGCCAAAGTCAATAATGGTTACTTGTATAGGTTCTGATATGGGAAAAGTTGCTGTAAATAAAAGTCCATCTATTACAAATCAACAGATAAATTCAATAATTCTTCATGAAAAAATAGCTGATGCTGATTTTGTATATTATTTGTTAGTGTCAATGTATGATACCTTAAGAGTTTATGGATTGGATGGAACTGCAGTTCCTATATTAAACAAATCAGATTTTGAAACAATTGAAATTTTATTACCGCCATTAAAAGAGCAAAGGTAAATCGCTGCTATCTTAAGTAGTATTGATGACAAGATAGAACTACTACACGAGCAAAACAAAACCCTAGAAGAACTCTCCAAAACTCTTTTTAGATACTATTTCATAGAAAACCCAAACCCATCTTGGCAAAATGTTAAAATTAAAGAATTGGTAAGTATAACGAGTGGAAAATCACTAAAAAGATTAGATATGCAAGATAATGGTGAAAATCCTATATTGTGAGCAAATGGGTAATAGGTTTTACTAATAAATATTTATATAATGAACCATTGTTATATACAGGTAGAGTTGGGATATTGGGGAAAGTTTTTATAATTAATTCAGCTAAAAAAGTTTGGTTATTAGATAATACCTTAATTATCAAACCTAGTTCTAATTTTTATTTTATGTATTTTGTTTTAAAAACAAGCAGCCATGAAAATTTAGATTTTGGTAGCACTCAACCATTAATAAGACAATCAGATTTGGGAGAGATAGAAATTTTATTGGCAGATGATTTATTGCTTGAAAAATTTGATATTACTGCAAAAAAAATCTTTGATAAAATAGATAAAAATTTAGAACAAATCCAAACCCTAGAAAATATGTGTGATATACTTATACTAAAACTTCTAAATGGAGAAATAAAAATAAACAACTAAAGGAGGAGAGATGGCAAAGGGTGATAAAATAATAGATTTTTCTTTAACTTTAAAAAATATTGGAAAGCATCAATTATTAAATTTTAAGGAAGGTGTAAATTCTTTAAGAATTGCTTTATATGCAATGAATGGTAGCGGTAAAACATTTATAAGCAGGGCTTTTCGTTTAGCAGAAATGCAAAATACAGCCGAACAAAATAGTATGATTGATAAAGTTAATGACATTGTTTCTTTTGATAGTAACAATGCTAAAATTCAACTACAAATTAAAAATTTAAAAAATCAAGATCAGTTTGACTTAGATATAGAACTTACAAGGGATAAATTTCCACGTTTTAATCAAAAAATATGGTATATATTTCATGTTTTTAATAGTGATTATATTTTGGAGAATATACAATCTAGGCAATATGAAGTAAATGGTAATATAGATGGATATATTATAGGGAAAGAGAATATAGATTTAAATGATGATAAAGCTAAAAAATAAAATTAGAAGACAAAGAAAAAGAATTAAAGAAAAAAATAAGTGATAAAATTCAAGAAGGGTTAAAAGAATTAACTGACTTAAAAATAAGTCCTCTCTTAAAAGAATATAAAAACATTACATTTGATAATATTGTTGAAGATATAGAGCAAGGATTTGATAATAGCTTAAATTTTTTTAGTCTAGCTAACGAATATAAAAATATATCAAGCGATATTGAAGAATATAAAGATATTGAAAATATAGATTGTGTTGGTATTGATGATGTTAGTTTTCTTAGTGAAATACAAACTAAATTAGAAAAAGAGTATTCAAAGTCTGATTTCGCTGAAGATTTTTTAGAAAAAATGAAAAGCAAAAAGGATTTTATAGAATTAGGTGTGAATAATATTAAAGAAGATAATTCTAATTGTCCTTTTTGTGAGCAAAAATTAGATGATAAGGCTAGAGATTTAATAAATAAATATAATGAATTTTTAGATGCAGAAGAAACAAAACTTTTAAAGTTTATTGAACGCAGTAGAAGTAATTTAGATAATTTTTCTAATCAAATCAAAAGTGATATTGAAAAATCGAAAAATATTCAAGCTAGCTATAACATGTTAAAGGCTTTATTTAAACAAAAAGAATTAGGTAATTTAGAAAATATTGAGACTGAAGAGTTTGAATTATTAAAAAATGGGATTAATGCAATCTATTCAGCATTAGACAATAAATCTAAAGACATAACACAAGCGATTAATATAAATGACTATATAGAAAGTATTAAAAAATATATTAATATAGCTATTGAAGTTGCACAATATAACAATGAATTAATTGCTAGTATAAATAGCTTAAAAAATAATAGCAAGGATTATGTAAAAGAATTAAAAATAAAGATTTGCCAAGCTAAAATGCTAGAAATTAAAAATATAGCAAAAGAAGAAATAGAAGATTATAAAAATAATATTATTTCCTTAAAAAAATTAAATAAAAATATATTAGCAAAGCAGGAAAAAGCTAAAAAAAGCAAAAAAGAAGAATTTATCAAAACGTTCAGTATGTTATTGGATGTATTTTTTCAAGGTAAGTATTCTTTTAGTAAGAGCGATTTTTGTTTAACATTGAATAATGCACATAAACTTAAAAATAAGACAACTAAGGTATTAAGTGATGGAGAAAAAAGTATAATAGCATTTTGTCATTATATAGCAGAAAGCCATGTGAAAATCTCCCAAGCCGATGAATATGAAAAAATGTTTTTTATAATAGATGACCCTATATCTAGCATGGATTATCATTATGTTTATTCTGTTTCTAGTGTAATAAGAGATTTGCAAAATTATATTTCAGATATTGAGAAGATTAGATTTTTGATATTAACACATAATGTAGATTTTTATAATATGTTGATAAGAAATAAAATCACAAAAGATAATTTTATTTTAGAAAATGGAAAAATAATAAAAATTAATGAAAACAAATATATATTGCCATATATTGAACAATTAAAAGAGATATATAAAATATATACAGGTCAAGAGAAACCAAAATATCATACAGCAAATTCTATTAGAAATGTTTTAGAGTCCGTCGGAAGATTTTTTTATCCGACGGATGATTTGTATGATGTTATGCAAAAATTAGGACTTATGGAAGCTGATAATATTTTGTATAGTTTTATAAATGACGGCTCTCATGGTGGATATGTAAGCCAAAAACCAATAACAGAAGATGATAAAAAGCGTTGTTGTGTAGATGTTATAAATGCTTTAACTAAAATAATTCCAGGGCAAATTGAAATGATAGCAAATGAAATAAAGGATAATAAAAATGAGCAAGGCAAAAACTAGCGAGTTTGATTTGGAGTAGTTTGTTATATCATCACTACAAGAATTTGGGTGGTGCTATGAAAAGCCTGTAAGAGCCACCGATGAAGTCTTGCTAGAAACTAGCCTTGTAAATGTACTTTGCAAACTAAACCCACAGCTTGATTTATCAAAGGCTAATGAGATTTATAAAGAGCTAAAAAGCAAAAATCATCTTAGCCTTTTAGATAGTAACGAAAACTTTCATTATAAGCTTGTAAATGGGGTAAATATAAGCACTACAAAAGACGGAGAAAGTAGAGCCGATATCATAAATCTAATTGATTTTAATAATGCAAGCAACAATGAATTTATAGTAACAAACCAGCTAAGCATCACAGAAGCTAAAGAAAACAAAATCCCCGATGTAGTGCTATATATAAATGGAATTCCGCTTGTTTTAATGGAGCTAAAAAGCCCAAGCGATGAAAACGCCACGATAAACTCAGCTTATAATCAAATAAACACTTATAAACAAACAATCCCAAGTATTTTTACATATAATGCTTTTTGCGTGATAAGTGATGGGTATTTTGCTAGGGCGGGGAGTATTTCAGCTGATTTTTCAAGGTTTATGGCATGGAAAAGTAGCGATGGGGTAAACTACGCTCCAAACAAGTCTTTAGAAATTAAAACCCTAATAGATGGTATGCTAAATCCAAAAACCTTGCTAGATATCATTTGCAATTTCATAGTTTTTGAAAAAGAGCAAATAAGAGATTTAAATGGTATTTTAAGTATAAAAACTACCAAAAAAATCGCAGCCTATCATCAATACTACGCAGTAAATAAAGCTATATCAAGGACAATCACAGCAAGTAGTAAAGACGGGGATAAAAAAGGCGGTGTGGTATGGCATACGCAAGGTAGTGGGAAGTCTTTGTCTATGGTGTTTTATAGTGCTAAAGCGATAAAGGCTTTAAACAATCCTACGATTTTGGTTATCACGGATAGAAATGACCTAGATGACCAGCTTTTTGGTACTTTTGCAAGTTGTGAGAACCTTCTAAGACAAGAGCCAAAACAAGCAAATGATAAAGAGCATTTAAAAGAGCTTTTAAAGGTAGCTAGTGGTGGAGTGGTATTTACTACTATTCAAAAATTTAGTCCAGAAAATGATAATGTATTTGAGTGCTTATCGCTTAGAGATAATATCATCGTAATTGCAGATGAAGCACACAGAACCCAATACGGCTTTGATGCAAAAGTAGTAGAAGAAAAGTCTAAAAGTGGCGATGTTTTAGGGCAAAAGATAGTTTATGGTTTTGCAAAATATCTGCGTGATGCTTTGCCAAATGCTACTTATATAGGATTTACAAGAACGCCTATTGAAAGCCATGATATAAACACCCCTGCAGTTTTTGGAAACTACATAGATATATATGATATATCAAGAGCTGTTGAAGATGGTGCTACTGTGAGTATATATTATGAAAGCAGACTTGCTAAAATAGAGCTAAGCGAAGAAGGAAAAAAACTTGTAGATGAATTAGATGAAAAGCTTGAAAACCAAGATAGCCAAAAAGCAAAAGCTACTAATTATAGTGGTGGATATGTGGCTAACTGGCTTTGATGTGCCATCGCTTCATACTCTTTATATAGACAAGTCTATGAAAGGGCATAATCTAATGCAAGCTATAGCTAGGGTAAATAGGGTTTATAAGGATAAACCTAGTGGGCTTGTGGTGGATTATCTTGGGATTGCAAGTGATTTGAAAAAGGCTTTATCGTTTTATAGTGAAAGTGGTGGCAAGGGCGATATAATCACTACTCAAGAAGATGCAGTAAAGGTGATGATAGAAAAGCTAGAGATTGTAGAGCAGATGCTACCAAATGACTATGAAAAATACTTTGAACTTGATACGGGGGCTAAACTTGAATATATACTTGATATAAAAGAGCATATATTATCAAATAAAGATGGTAAGAACAGATTTATAAAAGAATTTGCAGCGCTTGATAAAGCCTACACGATAGCTATGCCGCACGAAAAAGCCTTGAGTATAAAGGATAAAATCGCTTTTATGTATGCGATAAAGGCTAGGTTTTTAAAGTTTGCTAAAGAAAATGAGAATGAAATTTTGCTTAATCAAGCTTTGATAAAGCAAGTATAAATAAGGCTATTGTATCATCTAAAGTGGTGGATATTTTTGATGCTAGTGGTATAAAAAAGCCTGATATATCTATACTTTCTAGTAAGTTTTTACTAGAATTAAAGAATATGAAGCGTAAAAATTTAGCCTTTGAAATGCTCTTAGCACTCGTTAGCAAGATACTACAAATCATTAAAAACAATGTAAGCATAGACTAGATTAAAAGAAAATGTAAGAGCAAAATTAAGAGTAGCTGTAAAAATAGTGTTAAATAAATATGCTTATCCACCTGATATGCAACAGCTTGCGATTGATGGTGTTTTAGCTCAAGCTGAAATTTTGACTAAGGAATTAGCTAATAAAAATATCAACTTTTAATATTTTACTTATATTGTATCGATATTTTATATTAAATTTTTTTTAATTGTTGTTATTTTACAATATAAATAAAATGTAATATGGTTTAAAATAATAAATATATAACAAAAATTAAAAATTATTAAGATTAAAGTTAAAATTTAATTGCTTAAAATTATTTTATGTATTTTAGAATTAATTTTACTGTGGACTTAAAATACACTTACAAAATATTTAGCATAGTAGAGCTATAATTTTTTAAAATTCCTTTTAGTAAAACTTTTTTTACATTATATAAAATTTATATTTTTAATTTTATAGGAGGGGTAGAATAATGTTTATTTTTTAAGGAGAGCAAGTATCTTATAGATTATAATGAAGACTTAAAATTTTTATGTGAATTAAGTAGCGATGAGCTAAAAGGACTTGCAAAAGAATTTGGCATAGAATACACATAATTAAAAACACAAGGACTTGCAATAATATATCGCAGTGTTTAGGCTAGGTGGTTTTAAATTCTATGTGTTTACACTTAAATTAATTAACTTTATTTGGAGAATACTATTTGATATAGATTAAGATTGGCAGGTAATGCAGCAATTGCTAGAACCTTATCTCTTGTAATAGGTCATATTGCTTGGGATATTGCTGGACTTGCTTATAGAGTAACTTTTCCTGCAGTATTGTAAATCACTGCATTAAGACAAATATATTTAAACAAAGCTTTATTTGAAAATATGTAAAATTTTTACTGTGATAAAAATGTAAATATACTAGTTCGACAGGGGCAATGAAAATGGCAAATAAATAACAAAATATCATAGCGATAAATTTAGCTACTAAAAACACAATACAGTTAAAGAAAAATATATTATCTGACATTATGAATTCAGCAATACTTTTATAAATAAATATTAAATATAAATAAATAAAAATCAAGCATATAATTAACCATAAAGCTTTCATAAAAGATTTATGGTTACTAGTTATGAAAATTAAGATAGATATTACAATACCAAAAAATAAATGCCTAAAATAATAACTAGGATTAAGCTCTGCAAATATCTTACTAAAAAATTCTTTTATAACTTTATCTTAATAAAGGATTATTACTTTTTGTTTTACCTTTTAATTTTTTAATTACAATACCTTTTTTATTAATGCAAAATATATTTGATTCATTTACATTTGAACCAATGTGTCTAATCCTAATAAAATCATAATGCCACATTTCACATTCACTAGTAGAGCTAATTCTGCTAGGAGCTCCAAACTTTTCTTCTAAATCACTTTTTTTAGATTTATTTATCATAATACTATCAAGTTCAGCTTGGGTAATTTCAGTACCTTCGGTATAGCTTCCAAAGTCTTGAATAGCAGCACAAGCACTAAAAATTAGTGCAACTAATGAAAATACAAATATTTTTTTCATAATTTCTCCTTTTTAAAAATAAAGATAAATTTATCATAAATAAATTAACTTATCCTATAGGATATAGATTTTAAATTTTCATATTGTTTTAATTATCCTATTTTACCTATAGGATAATGTATGAAAAATACCGAAGAAATAGAGAATTTTTACAAATTAGTATCAAGCAATGTTAAAAAACATAGAAATAAAAAGAATATAAGTCAATTAGAATTAGCCTTAAGTATAGGTATAAAATCAATTGCTTTTTATTCAAATTGCGAAAATAATAAAAATAAAAAACATTTTAATTTAGAGCATATTTATAATATAAGCAAGGTTTTGGGTATTGATATTTGTGAATTATTAAAAGAATAAGAAATAAAAATCTTAATTAATGTAACTAATGTTAATTTAGTTGTTATGCTAAGTTAGTATTTTTGTATTGTTATTTTTATAAAATATTTAATAAATATGCTTTGATTTTTAGTTAATTTTATAATTTTTTGTGTGCTAGTATTTTTAGTCTATGTTTTAATAATTTTATAACTTTATATTAATAGAAAATTTTTATAAATTAAATTAATTAATATTAAGTTTTTATAATAAAATCGTATTTTAATAAGTTAAAAATATTATCAATAAAAGGAAAAATAATGCAAAAATTTAAATATATAACCGAGATTTCATTGGTATTTTTAATGAGTGTAAGTATCATTTTAGATATAGTTAATAATGGCTTTACTTTTAGCATAGCTTCTTCTATACTTACTGTTTTAATATTAGCTGGAGCATTTTATGAAAATTATAGCAAGGATAAAATAATTGCTTCATTTAAAAAAAACAATGATTAAAAATAAGTTATTTTTATAAAAATATTTTATATTATAACAATGTCAATAAATAATTGATATTATTAATTAAAACTAATAATATATAAATAAAGGTTATATTTTGAAATATGTAAAACTTAGCGTAAAAAATATAAATATTAATACAAAATACGAATTTAATGGCTCTGCAATTCGTGGAACACTAGGTTGGGCGTTAAAAAGCGTTGATGAAAATGTTTTTGCCTTATTTTTTAATAAAGATAACACGAACACAAAATATCGTTTGGATGTAGATTTTAACACTTATGATTTTAGCATTTATCTTTTTAATGAATATATTAAATTCACTCCTTATTTTGCCTTAGCAATTGAGAAAATGAGAGCTTTTGGACTTGGTGTAAATAGACAAAAATTTGATTATGAAATGATACTTTTAAACGATGAAGCTTTTATGGATAATAAAGGTAATGTGTTGAATAAAGATATAAAAAGCCTTGAATTTGTAGAACAAAATGTTTGCAAAAATGTAAAAGTTATTTTTAAAAGCCCTTTTATGATAAATGATAAAAAAAGTAATTTTGACCCACTTAGCTTTTTTATATCAATTAAACGCCGAGTTAATGAAATGAACAAAATTAGCGAAAGGGTATTTTTTGATAATAATTTTTTATTCAGTCAAAAACTATATGACTATAATTTGTTAAGATACTCAAACAATCAAGGCAAAAAGATGAACTTTTTTGCAAAAATAGGAGAGATAAATTTTTATAATTTAGATGAAGAGTGCTTTAAACTTCTTGATTTAAGCACTTTGATTGGTGTTGGAAAACACACAGCATTTGGCTTTGGGAAAATAATTTTAGAAAGGATGGAAAATGAGTGAAGTTTTAGTTTTGGTTGATATAGCTGCTAAGCAAGAATATATCTTTAGCTCAAACAAGTTAAAAGATATGGTAGGAGCTAGTGAGATAATAGCAAGAGCGACTGATGTTGAAACAATAAAGGAAAATTGTAAGGAATTTGATTTTGATACAAGCAAGATAAAAGATGGTTTTAGTGGCGGTGGGAATGCTTATTTGTTTTTTGATGAGCTTGAAATCGCAAAAGAATTCATAAAAAAATACAGCCTACATTTACTTAAAACTTATCCTAGCTTGGTGCCTTATTTATTGCCTTTTAAAATGAGTGGGGAGTATCAAAAAGATATCGCTGATGCTAAAGATGAACTAGATAAGATTAGAAACAGCTTTTATCCACTTACGCATTCATTAAATATCGGTTTTGAAAGACTATGTCCTAGCTCAAATATCGGTGTAGATAATGAAGGAAAAATAAGTAAAGCTACAGATATAAAAAGAAAAATGGTAGAAAAATCTAAAAGATTTAACAAGTATTTAGAGGGTAAAGGATATGAATTCAGTAGCGAATTAGATAAAATTTATATCCACAACAACGCCTTTATAAGCGTGGTGCATTGTGATATTAACGCACTTGGACAAAAGGTTAGAAAGCTAAAAAATAAAGAAGAATCAAAAGAATTTTCTAAAAAAATTGATTTGATTATGCAAGAAGCTTTTGCAAAGATGATAGATAAGCTAGTAAATCACTTAGATAATGGTGGTTTTGAGTTTAAAGATGTAAAAATCACTAAAGACAGTTTTAAAGATAAAAAAGAAAATAAATATTACCTACCAATAAGACCGATTATTTTAAACGGAGATGATTTTACCTTTGTTAGCGAAGGTAGGCTTGGAGTTTGGCTTAGTAAGATTTTTATAAAAGAGCTTGAAAATGCGTTTGAAGAAAAAAATAAAAACTTCAACAATGAACTAAAAGAAATTTTTGGTGGTAGTCTTTATGCAAGTGCTGGAATTGCAATATGCAAGGCTAAAACGCCTTTTAGCAGGGCGTATCAGCTTAGCGAAGAGCTAGCAAGCAAGGCAAAAGCACTAGCAAAAGAAGATGAATCTAAATCAAGCCTAGCCTTTTTAATCCTTTCAAATCAAGTAAAATCAGGGCTAAATTACCTAGAAAATACTTACACAAGCGAAAGAACAACTGGTAAAAATGAATTTATAAACCACAAAGGGTATTTCATCAACAACAAAAACGAAAAATACAAAGGTTATGATTTTGATGAGCTTTTAAGTCTTATTAAGATTTTAAACAAAATGGCAAGGTCTAAGATGATGAAGATTAGAGATTTGTTATTTTATAACGATGAAAGAAGTCTTACACAATACATTGAAATTTATTGTGAAAACGATGAGTTTAATGCTAGTGATTTGCTAGATGGCAATGAGATAAAACACAAAAATATGCTACTTGATGCGATAGAGCTAAGTGCATTTTACCCACAAAAGGACGGACAATGATATTAAGAATTACACTTTCAAGCAATGCGATAATTACAAATGGAAACGGCGATGCTTTAATAGATTTAGATAGCGATTATAATAAATACGGCTTGCCATATATTAGTGCAAAACGCATAAAAGGAATGCTAAAAGATAGTGCAAATGAGCTAATTTCTATGGGGCAAGATATAAATGTGCTTAAGCTTTTTGGCGATGAAAACAATGAAGGTATTATAAAACTAAGTGACGCAACGCTTGAAAATAGCGAAATTTTAGAAAAATTATCAAGCGAATTCAAAACTGATATAATAAAAAATTCTTTTTCAGTTATTTTAAATCAAACAAGCTTAGATGAGTTTGGAGTAGCTAAAGCAGGAAGTTTAAGACGCTTTAGGGCTTATGATAAGGGGCTTGTTTTTGAAAGCGAAATTGAAGGGAATTTAGAATTTCAAAAAGATTTAGAGTTAATTTGCTTAAATCTTCGCTACATTGGGCATAAAAGAACAAGAGGCTTTGGTAAGGTAAAATGTGAGCTAATAGAAGGTAAAAATACCGAACAAAAAATGGCAAAAGCCCTAATGAAAATGATAAAATGATGATTTTTACCTTGCTTGATGATGTGATATTTACAAGCCTTAGTGGCGATGAAAATACCGTAGATACTAAAGGATATTTAAGTGCAAGTGCTATAAAAGGAGCGTTTAAAAAGCTTGGAGTGGAGTATAAAAATCCTCAAAATGCTTATTTTTATGATGGTAAAAATATCTTTTATCCAGCACCAATGAACCTTAAAAAGAATAAATATGTGCAAGAAGATTTAAAAATTTACACAGAAATTGATGAAGAAAAAGAAAAAGAAGAGTTAAAGAAAAATAAAAATCTCAACATAGATAAAAAATCAAGCATAGGCGGATATATTTGTATAAAAAATGGCGTTTTAAGTAAAGCAAAAATTAGCACCATAAACAAAACCCACGTAAGCTTAGCTGATAAAGAAAATATGAGTCTTAAAGAGCTTGAAAAATACGAAAGCGAAGGGGAATATAAAAACAAAATCTTTTCATATACAGCACTTAGAAAAGGGCAAAAATTTGCTATAAAGCTAATGTATGATGAGGATTTTAGTAAGCTTGATGGCAAGGTTTTAAGGCTTGGCAAGAGTGCAAACTCTCAGTATGGTAGGGTAAAAATCAGCTTTGAAAGTTCAAACGATAAGGAAGTTAATTTTAACGGGGAATTTTATCTAGTAGCGATTAGTCCGGTATTATTAAGAAACGAAATTGGCGGATTTGAACCTAGTTTTGATGCTTTAAAATCGGCTTTAAAAGATATTGAAGAATGTGATTTGGAATTAAAAGAAATTATTATTTCAAGATATGAAAAAGCACAATTTTATAACAATTCTTACAAGTGCAAAACCCCGCAAGTAATGGGCTTTAGCATAGGAAGTGTGTTTAAGGTTAGTGGGAAGTTAAATGATGAGTTTTGCATGGTTGGAGTGCAACAAGAATTTGGTTTTGGACGGCTTAAAGCTTATGCAAGTTTTAATGATTTAAAACTAGAAAAGGATCAAGAAACTAAACAAACAAATGAAATTTCTAGCGATGAACTTAAAATAATAGAACCAGCTTTAAAAAATATCTTAAAACAAGATTTAGAGCAAAGAGTATTTTTAAGTAATGAGTACAAAAACTATGTTATTCAAGATGAAAACTATAAAAAGCATGGAGAAATATTTAGTGCAAGTGAGCTAAGTAGAATGCAAAGTATAGCTAGTGCTTTTGAGACTAACAAAGACTTTAAAACACAGTTTGAAGATAAATACAAAGATAGTGCCTTTTATAAAAAAATGCAAGACAAAGGGCTAAGGCTAGATAAATTTGATATAGCAAAGCATGAAAACGAAAAATATAAAAGCTTTTATACTGATGATATAAAAAATGAGATAGCAAAAAAGGTGCTAATTAGCAAGATAAAATACGCAAGAAAAATGCTAAAAAAGGATGAGAAATGAGCCAAGAAGTGCATAAAAAATTAAGAAAAAAGATATTTTATAAAGGTATTTTAGAAAACCAAACAGCATTTAGCATAGGCACAAAAGAAGGCGATTTTATAGATAGCTTGTGTTTAAAAGATAAGTCTAATAAGCCTTATATTAGTGCTACAAGTCTTGCAGGAGTGCTAAAAGCTAAGCTTAAAAATAATAAACTTTTAGGCGATAACGATAATAAAAGCTTGGTAATTTTAAGCGATTGTTATTTAAATGATAAAAGTAACTATCAAGTTGGCATTAGAAATGGCGTAAAAATTAATCCTACAACAAATATAGCAGAAAATAAAGCATTGTTTGATTATGAAGTAGTTTTTAAGGGTGCTGAGTTTGATTTTGAATGCCTTATAAATATTTATGAAGATGATTTTACTAGCGAGTTGCAAGAGTTTGAAAAAGCTATAAACTCAGAGCTTTTAGTCGGTATGAAAACTATGAGTGGCTTTGGGGAATTTGCTATGAAAGAGCTTTTTAAAATTGAGTTTGATTTTAGCAAAAATGATGAGTTTAGTAGATATGAAAGCTTTTTAAGAAAGTCTTTTTATGAAAGTAAGGTAGAGACCAAAGAAAGTAATAATAAATTTGAAATAAAACTAGAGCTAGATATTACAAACTCACTTTTGATAGGTAGTGTAAATAATGATGGCGAGATAGCAGATATTGCGAGTTTATGCGAAGATGGCAAAAGTATAGCAAGTGGGACAAGCTTTAAAGGAGCTATTAGACACCAAGCTTTAAGGATAGCAAACACTTTTAGTGATAAGCTAGGTGAAAAGTTTGTAGATGAGCTTTTTGGCTATGTAGATGGCGTTGCAGCGAAAAAGTCAAGAGTTAGGGTTAATGAAAGCGAGATTGTAAGAGATTACAAAACAATGAAAAAAGCACTTACAAAACTTCATCAAAGAAATAAAATAGATAGATTTAGTGGGGCTACCATTGATGGAGCATTGTTTGATGCTAGGGCTATTTATGATGGCAAAATCAATCTAATTATAGAGGTTTTTTCACAAAAATTAGAAGATGAAAAAAATGAAAATTTAACAGATGAAGAAAAAGAACAAATTAAAGCAAGAAATGAAGAAAAATTAAAAAGATACGAAAAAGAAAAAGCCTTAATGTTATTTGTGGCAAGAGATTTATGTGCTGGATTTTTAGCTGTTGGTGGGGGTAAAAATGTTGGTCGTGGGGTGTTTAGTGGTAAGTTTATTGCCTATGAAAATGGCAAAAAATTAGAGCCAAAAGAGATGAATGAGATAGCTAAGGAGTTGCTAAAATGAAAGAGCTTTTAAAAGATTTTGTGAATGCAAAAGTAATTATTTGGACAATGGATAAGATTTATTTTGGAATATTTGATGGGGTAGAAGTTTGCTCATACGATAAAAAAATCAGCACATTAGATGGTATTTTAGAACTTCGTGCATTTGATGGAGTAAAAGAGCTTTATTATTGGAAAGAAGGCTCAAGGGTTTATGAGTTTAAAGGTGATGAAATAAACAGCACTACAAAAATGCTAGGTAAGGTTATTAAGTGTGAAAACGGCTGGAGCAAGGTAGATGATGGTAGGGGCGGAAAGTTTTACTTGCCGCTTGATAAAAAAGACGGCGAAATTATCATAGAAAAATGCGACATCATAGGCTATCACAAGAAAACACATCAAGCTTACATAAAAGGCTATGCAATAAAGGATTACGCAATAAAGGAGATAAGATGATGAACGGAATATTTTTAGAAGAATTTAAAAAAGCGGGGGTGGATGTAAGTGGTATTGAGCAAAAAATAGAAAAACCAAACTATGAAAAAGACAATGTAGCAATAGCTCCGTTTAACTTTATAAATATTAGAGAAAATAATAAACCAATAGTGGCTTTGTATAAAAAACAAGATAAAGAACAAAATAAAAAAGAAAATAATGAGAAAAATAATAGCGATGTTAAGCTTGATGTTTTTGATAAAAAGCTTTTTACAGGAGAGATTGAAATTACGCTTAAGAGTAAAACCCCTTTTATAGTAGGTGATAGTACTAAAGACAAAAAAGACCCTAGCAAGGTTTGTTTTTTTAGCGTAAAAAATGAAATTCCACAGGTATCTGGCTCAAGCTTTAGAGGAATGGTTAGAAATATTTTTGAGATTGTTAGTTTTTCTAAGTTTAATAATATAAATAATCATAGGTTTTATTTTAGAAATGTTGCAGATGGAGCAAAATCACCTATAGGAATAGCTTATGATGAGGTTGCTGCTAAGTTGGTGCCTAAAAAAGATAATAATGGCAATGAGATAATAAAAAATGGCAAACCAGAAATGAAAAAAGTATCAAAAGCACACATGGGCTACCTTAAGTGCAATGGTTTTAGAGATTATGTGATTTATCCAGCTAATTATGAATATAAACACGATAAGAGTGATAAAGAATTAAAAAATAACGCTCATAAAATCATGGGAAAAGCATTTGATTTTGATGTTTATAGTGGGTATATGAATAGCAAGAAAACTTATTATCACATAGCAGAATATAAAGAAGATAAAAGCCCTATAAAGCTAGATTATCAAAGAGATGTTTTGCCATATAAGCTAGATTACGAGAACGCACAAACTAGCTCACAAAGAAAAAATTATTCTTCTAAAACAAAGTCCGAAGAAGATATAACAACTATAAATCTTTTTGAAAGATTAGAAGAAAAAAGGTTTAAAGAGTGTGGAGTGCCTTGCTTTTATATACAGGCAAAAGATACAAATGGTAATGATTATGTGTTTTTTGGAAATACAAAGTTTATTAGAGTGCCGTATTTTTACACAACGCTTGATTGTGTTGATGGGGTGTATAAAAAAGATGATAAATATGATTTAACTGAATTTGTATTTGGCAAGGAAGGCGAGTTTGCTACTAGAGTGTTTTTTGAAGATTTAAAGCTTAAAAACCAAGAAGAGTTACAAAATAAAGATGACTTAAAAGCCTATTTAGATGAAAATATTTATACAAAAGAAGAAACAACCGAACCACTTCTAGCACCAAAACCAACAGCGTTTAACCTATATTTAGCTAATAATGAGCCTAGTAAAATTCTAACTTACAATGGAGATGCTAATGTAAAAGCTAAACTTAAAGGCTTTAAGATGTATCATCATAAAAATTTAAGCAATGATTTAAAAGAAGCTATGCTAGACCCAAATAAAGATGAAAAAGCAATGAAAAATGTTTTAAAAAGCTTTAAGGCTGTTAAAAGTGGCGTTGAGTTTGTTGGCAAAATAAGGTTTTTAAACCTTAAAAAAGAAGAATTAGGAGCTTTGCTTTATAGCTTAAATGTAGATGATAAAAGCGTTTATAAGTTAGGCGGGGCAAAGCCGCTAGGTTTTGGTAGTGTTGAACTAAAATCAACTTTAAAGCTTTTTGATATAGATAAAAAATACTCGGATTTATTTGCTAATGATTATTTTAAAAAATATGAAAATAACTCTAGCGATAGTAAGATTAAAGAACTTGTAAAACACTTTAAAGATATAACCTTAAAGAGCATTAAAGAAAACTCAAAAGGCTTTAATGATATAAAATCTTATGATGATTTTGAAAGAATAAAAGAGCTTAAAGCTATGCTTGATTTTAAAAATACAAGCTTGCCTAATTGGGATTTAAACACTAAATATATGGTTGTTAATTTTGATAAAAATAGCAAAAACACTGATATTAAGTTTGATAGAAAGTTGATTTTGCCTAGTCCAAGAGAGCTAAAAGACCATTTCTTATGCACTCGTGAACAGCTAGAAGCAAGGCATGATGAGTGTTTAAATAGTAAGAAAGATAAGAATAAAGCAAAAGGAAAATAATGGGATTAAGAGTAACTAATCAAAGAAAAAGGGTTATTTTTTCATCATTTGGGTTTAAAAGTAAATATGCAGAGTCTACCGAATATAAATTAGATGAAAACTTAAAAAATGCATTATCTTTAGATATAAAAACAGATAAATATTTGAATATGACTGATATTTATCTTAAAAATTTTGAAAACAAAAATGCTGAATTTGTATTTTTTAGCACAGAAGCAGCTAAAAATAATCAATTAGATATTTTAAAAGATTTTAAAAAAGATAAGTATGAACTTATTATTTTTGATGAAAAAAAGCATGAAGAATTATTAAATAAACTTATTAAAAAAATCCAAGATATAGAAAAAAACCACGAAAGAACAGATATTATAATTGATATAACTCACGGGTTTAGAGACACTACTTCTGTTGGACTTTTAGCTGGGCTTATTGAATATAGTTTTTCAAGAGAAGATAAAAAAGATAATAAAATGAATTTTATTTTTGCTAAAGAATTTAAAGACAATGATGGTGTTAAGTTTTATACAATCACATCTCTTAATAACTATGCAGATGTTTTGAAATTATCTTTTATATTAAATACATTTAAAAATACTTTAAAGATAATAAAATCTGATGTAGAACATAATTTTTATAAAGAATTAGTAAAATTATCAGATAGTGTTTTTGAAAATAATATAAAAGAAATTCAAAAAGCTTATAAAAAACTTGTTGTTGAAAAAGAAAATATCAGCAAAAATCCAAATGATATATTTTTTGCATTACTTCCTATGATTGAAGATATTTTAAATGAATTGAAAGAATTTGATAATTTTAGTGATGGTAGTGATTATAAAGATTATTTTATTTTATGTAATCTTTATCTTAAAAAAAATTATGCTTTAAATGCAGCTGGTTTTATGCTAGAAGGTTTTCAAATTAGATTATGGCAATATTTTATGCCAAATATTGCTTATGATTATGCTGAACTTCAAAGAGTAAAAAATATGTTATTTGTATGTGTAGATGGCTTAAAAGATGAAAACAAAGGCAAAGATGAAAAGCAAAAAATACTAGCAAACAAACTAGCAAATTATAAATATAACGAACAAGAAAAAACACTTTTTTCTAAGTTGTTAGAGTATAGAAAAAGTGTTGCAAAATATAGAAATGATATGTCTCACATAAGTCCAAATATGAAAGACAAAAATGGTAAAAAAGTAGATATTTTAGAAGAACTAAAGAAAATATTTATACTAATTCAAAAAATAAAAATAGAAGAATTAGCTTTAATTAGAGCAGATATTAAAGCTATAATTAAAGAATATTTAAGTTACGAGCCAAAAGAATAAAGTAGCTTTTTCTTATAAAAACTAAGCAGTTAAACTAAATCCAGCAAGGCAAAAAGCCTTGCAAAAAGTGTAAAAGTGAGTGAAGTAAAAATGCTAAATAAAAAAGGTCTTCAAATTATTAAAAAAGCTAACAATAAAAAGGATAAGGATAATATAATGCAAGATGAAAATACACAAAATAACACAAATATTAATCAAACACAAGAAAAAAGTAAAATAAAAATTATTAGTTTTTTAGGGATGACAAAAACAGACAAAGATTTAAAAGAATTTAATCAAAAATGCGAAAAAGATTCTACGCAAGATAAAATAAAAGCGCCAAAACAAGCAAAATATATCCTAACAAGGGATTTTTACAAGGTTTTTGGCGTAGAAAAAGATACACAAGATCTTGATATGTGGAGTGCTACGGAGTGTTTGCTTAAAGAATTTAATAATGATAATTTTGAATTTACTTTGTATGGTACAGAAAAGTCAATCCTAATGCAAAAGCCAATTTATGGTGCATTAACCCCAAAAGAGTTTGACCAGAAAGAATATTCTAAATTTTTAGGGGATTTAATAAATGATTTAAAAAGTGATTTTAATTCAAATAAATATAAAAAAATCATAGTAGATATTACGCACGGCTTTAGAGACAATACTATTTTAGCTATTTTTGCAGGGCTTATCCAAACAAATATTAATAAAGATTTTAAAATAAATTTCATCGTGGCAAAGGAGATAGTTCCATTTCAAGAATATGAATTTATAAGCCTTGATGAGTATATTGAAAATATGGTTATGTCAAATGTCTTAAGCACATTCAAACAATGTTTAAAAGTGCCTGATTATAATCTTGATAACCCACTTTATCTAGCTTTAAAAAATTTTAGCAATGCACTTTTTAAAAATCAAATTCAAGATATAAACAAAAATCTAAAAAATCTTTTTTATTACGATAGAAATCCAATTCAAAGCTTAGCTAATTTGCAAACATTAATAGATGAAATAATGCAAGAGTTAAAAGGACTTAATAATGTAAATATTAAATCAGCAGGTAATGGCAAAATCAAACCTAAAAGAGCATTTTATTATGAATTAGCAGTGCTTTATAAAAAACACGACTATTTTTTAAACTGCGTTCAGTTTTTACTTGAATCTATATACTTACATATTTTCAATGAGTTCAAACAGCAATTAAACAGAACTGAAAACGAATATTGTTACTCAGAATATAAAGTGATTAGAGATTTTTTACTTAGCTTTGAAGAAACTAAGCCAAATGTTAATCAAAATAATCATAAATATACAAAATATAAAGATTTGTATCCAGATGATATAAAATTATTTAATTCTTTAATAAATTTAGCTCGTGAAATAGCGGATTTAAGACATAGAATGTCTCATTGTGATGCCTTTAGTGATGATTATGAAAATAATTATAAAACAAGAATTGAAGGTTTTTTTAGCTTTTATGATGAGATATTTAGTAATAATTTAAGCTTTAGCAAGGAGTTAAAAGATAGGTTAATTTTAGATGCAAAGGAAAAAACAAAATGAATTCAATGCACTTATTTTTCTCACATCAGCTAAGTGATGAGCAAATAAAGGATGCAAAAACTAGCTTAAATATAACAGAATTTAAAGCCTTGCCAAAGGATTTACAAACTAGGTTTTCAAATGTTCCGCCCAGCCTTGATAGCTTAGATGAATACGCAAAGGATTTTTATGAATACATTGATAAAAATACTAAAAAAGGTGATTTTTTGCTTATTAGCGGTGATTTTGGATTATGCTTTAAGCTTATAAATTATGCTAAAGCAAAATCATTAAAACCCGTTTATGCCACCACAAAAAGAGAGGTTTTAAAAGATGAAAACGGTGTAAAACAAAGCATTTTTAAGCATATAAAATTTAGGGAGTTTTAAAGATAATATAGTTTATAATAACTATTTAATACAAAAAGTTAAGTAGGCTAGGGCAAAAGCCTTAAAACTACTTAGCTAAAACATCATTTTTTATAATATAATTTTGATACACATCTAAGCAACTTTGAAGTTCTTTATTTACATCAAATTTGATATTTTCAGTAGTACAGTGCGACATAGGATTTTTAATATCTTTTATCTTATCCCAAAGTATTCTAAGTTTTCAATCCCCTAAAGCGGGGCAATCTTCTTAAACATTAGACGAGTGCGGAATGCCAATGGCAGACTGCAGTTTCAATCCCCTAAAGCGGGGCAATCTTCTTAAACGAATAAAAAAATAGCTAAAGCAAAACAAGGCTTATGTTTCAATCCCCTAAAGCGGGGCAATCTTCTTAAACAAAAAAGCATTTATGAGTAGATACCATCTACAAAAAGTTTCAATCCCCTAAAGCGGGGCTATCTTCTTAAACAAAAGTTATAATAGATATGAAATGAAGCCTTCTGATGTTTCAATCCCCTAAAGCGGGGCTATCTTCTTAAACGGTAGATCAGCTGCTAAAAAATATTAAGTTGTCGTTTCAATCCCCTAAAGCGGGGCAATCTTCTTAAACCCATTATTTTTAACAATGTTAAGTAAAATAACTCATAAAAAAGATATTATAATTATTTTTAATTAATCTGTAAAATAATATTTTAAGATTTAATAAAAACAAATATTAGCAAATGCTAAGGAAATTAAAAAATATAAGCTTTAAATATCTATTTTGCTATTAAGAATTTTAAATTTTTAATCATTTGCTTGTTTTAAGATTATTTTAATATTAAAAAGCGTTATTTATTAATACTTTTATAAATACAAAAAGCAAAAAAATAGCAAATGTAAATATTAAATTATAATAATTAGCAAAATTCACTTTGTTTTAGCTTAAATTCAGCATAAATTAAGCTTAAAAGGTGGTAAATGCAAATATGTAAATCTTAAATATGTTAATATAAAAGTATTTTTTATTGTTTTAAAAAGTTGTAAAAGGGATAAAATGCAAGAAAATTATCAACAATCATTACAAAAATTGCAAAAGCAAAAAAGCTATTTGTTTATATAAACTTTTTAATACAATCTCCAATTCACGGACAAAAAAGTATTAAAATCCTTTTGTTAAAGGAGATTATATGCCGTATATTATTTGTTATGATATTACATCTAATAAAACTAGAAAAATAATTCACGATACCCTTATTACTCAAGGAGAAAAGGTAAATTTAAGTGTATTTGAATTGGATTTAAAAGAGTGCAAACTAAACTCGCTTATAATAAAATTAAATTTATTAATAAACCCAAAAACAGACACAATAAAAATCTACAAAATACCTACAAAAACTTACTTAAACACCATAACAATAGGCACAAATCCAATTAGTACAAATTATATTTAGTTACAATCTTGGGCAAAACCCTTTGTACTTATCATCGTTTAAAATAGCTTTTTTAAGTGCTTGAATTTGCAATGTTATGATATTTTCTATGCTGATTTTTTGATTTTTATAAGAGAGTTTATCAAGTAATCTTGCGTTAAATCTTTTACATAATTTTTCTTTTAATTCCTTGCTAAGCTCGTCTTTATCATTAACGTTAGGATTATACGAAAACCACCCAAACACCACAAAATCTACCACATAAGTCCTATATTCTTCTATTACATCAAATACAAAACTAATATTTTTATCATTATTAGCATGTAATAATCCCACATAAGGGCTTAAACCATTATCAATAATAAGTTTTAGTATTTTATTATAAAGTATGCCATAAAGATAGTTTAAGCTCATATTTACTACATCTTTTGCACCTTTTTTATATCTTTTTTTAAAGTTATATTTATTAAATCTATCGCACAAACATTCATAATACCATAAAGCCACACCGCCTTCATAAGCTAAAATTTCTTGATTATTTTTAGCTTTTTTAAGTTTAATAATTATTTTCATCATTTTAAGTATGTTTTCATCGTATTTTTTATGGTATTTATTCATTCTTTTTATATAATTAAGCTGGTTTTTGCATTTTGCAATTATTATACTTTTAGCAAGGCTTAATCTTTTTTCATCGCTAAGTTTTGCTTGTGCTAAAAAAGTTTTAGAACTTGTTGAGCTTGTATATATATTTATACTTTCAAGCTCTTTATTTACAAAAAGCACAGCTATTTTATACTTCTTAGCTAAAAATAGCACTTCAGAATTTAAAGTAATATTTACATTAATAATTATAGATTTTAATTTATTTGCATGGATTTTACTAACAGTTTCTTTGCTATTTTTTACACAAAAAAATTCTTGCTCTTTGCTCAAGCTAAGACCAGCTTTGCT
This sequence comes from Campylobacter canadensis, assembly GCF_013177655.1. NCBI lineage: Bacteria > Pseudomonadati > Campylobacterota > Epsilonproteobacteria > Campylobacterales > Campylobacteraceae > Campylobacter > Campylobacter canadensis. The sequence goes on along the minus strand of NZ_CP035946.1, from coordinate 1,320,769 downwards.
AATATGTAAAACTTCTTTTAAGCTTTTTTGCTTTTGTAATTTTTGTAATGATTGTTGATAATTTTCTTGCATTTTATCCCTTTTACAACTTTTTAAAACAATAAAAAATACTTTTATATTAACATATTTAAGATTTACATATTTGCATTTACCACCTTTTAAGCTTAATTTATGCTGAATTTAAGCTAAAACAAAGTGAATTTTGCTAATTATTATAATTTAATATTTACATTTGCTACTTTTTTGCTTTTTGTATTTATAAAAGTATTAATAAATAACACTTTTTAATATTAAAATAATCTTAAAACAAGCAAATGATTAAAAAATTAAAATTCTTAATAGCAAAATAGATATTTAAAGCTTATATTTTTTAATTTCCTTAGCATTTGCTAATATTTGTTTTTATTAAATCTTAAAATATTATTTTACAGATTAATTAAAAATAATTATAATATCTTTTTTATGAGTTATTTTACTTAACATTGTTAAAAATAATGGGTTTAAGAAGATTGCCCCGCTTTAGGGGATTGAAACTTTTACCTGCCTCAACGGCGTATTGTGTGGCGATGAAGTTTAAGAAGATTGCCCCGCTTTAGGGGATTGAAACCCATAAGGCTTTCATATTAAAACTAACCTCATTGTTTAAGAAGATTGCCCCGCTTTAGGGGATTGAAACTTGTAATCAGGCTTAAATTCTTCATGGTATTGCTGTTTAAGAAGATTGCCCCGCTTTAGGGGATTGAAACCGCACGGCGTGTGTCCTTTATTATCCACTCCCCTTGTTTAAGAAGATTGCCCCGCTTTAGGGGATTAAGGTTCCTGTTACATTTGGGATATAATATTTTCTTAAAGCTATTTAAATGATGTTATTAAAAGAATTATTTATTTAAAGTTTTTAAAAGCTTAATATGCCTTCTATTAAAATATAAAAAGTAATAAATATGATAAAAAGTTATAAGCAAAATCACCACACTTATTTTTTAGTTTCTAATATTATTAGCACATTTATTAATTTTTATATTTATAAATAATTAAAAAATTAGGCAACTTACCTTAGATAAGAGTTTTTAACATTTTATTACTTTTATATATAGCTTTGAAAGTTAGTAACAAAAAACAAATACGAATAAGGATTAATATTGTAAAAAAATTTAATTTTTTTTATTAATACTGTGTCTTTATTAACCGTGGGGGGGGGTATAATGATATGAAATATAAAGAAAGGAGTAAAAGATGGATAAAGCAAATGCAAACCATAAAGCTAATCAAGCAAATGCAAACAAAGGTAGTGCTGGACAAAATAAAGCACATTCTCAAGTTCACGGAAATCGTGGCGCTCAATTAAACCCAAACAATAAAAAGTAATCTTTATTGTAAAGCTGGTTTTATACTAGCTTTACAATAAAACTACAACTTTCTTTTATATACCAGATTATAAAATAAGACTTAAGGGACTTTAATGGATGATAATTTTTTTACTTATAAAATAGTTGATAAACAAGATAATATTTTAATGCTTGAAAAAAATAAAAAAAGATTTAAGGCATATATTTTAAATAAGGATGAAAATAATACTTATATAAGTGAATTAGCTCCTAAATTATGTAATATTCAATATGATAATTTAATGAAATGTGAATTTATAGAAGATAAAAATAAATATTATTTTATTACAAAAGATTATGAAACATCTACAGATATACGCAGTTATTTTAGTTGTTTTTTGCCTATATCATCATATATAAAAGAAAATTTATTTAAAATTTTAGATTTGTTTATAGAGCTTGAAAAACTAGGATTAAATGGTTGTTTGCCTGATAAAATTATTGATAGCAATGGCAAGCTTTTGTTGGATTATTTATGTTCATTTTTTTTTTGGTGATAAAGATTGTAAGAGTAATATAGAAGTTTTTAAAACAATTTATAAAAGATATTTTCCTGCCTTTAAAAATGATAATTTGGATAACTTTGATGATTTAATTTCAATTAAAGAGCATCTTTTAAATTCTTTAGTAAAAAATATATCCAAATACGAAATAAATCTTTTTCCATCAGCAATTAAAAATTATAAAGAATTTATTGATACTGAAAACATAAAAAATGAGTTTGAGTTAAGACTAGAATTAAACAAATATATTAATGCTAACAACGCATATTTTTTATTAGAAAATAATAAAAACAATGAAAAGACAATATATATATAGCTTTAAGAGATTATGTATTTTTATGTAGTGAAAAAAAATCAAAAAGACGTTTTGAATGTTTTGCTATACATTGTGATAATGAAATTTTGCTAGATAAAATTTATAAAAATGGATTATTTAAAGATAATATAGAATTTTTACTTGAAGTAAATAATAAAAATAATAATTTTGATTGTAAAAGTATAGATGAACTACTTAAAGAGATAAAACAACACTCAAGTAGTGATGATAATGCAATACTTTATAGTGAAAAATCAATAAAGATGGAAGAAGATTTACTAAAGGCTGAAAATGATTACATTCAAAGTAAAAAATTAAGCCAAATAGGAACCATTAGTAATACTAAAAATAATCAGCTTTGTTTTGTAATTGAGAATGCAAATAGACATTTTAAGCAAAATCATAAAGTAATAATAAAGAAATTAAATTATACACAAGATGATGATGAATTAAAGGGCGTGGTTGATAAGTTTGTAAGTACAAAATCATTACTTTATGTTAATATCGAAGATGAATATTCAAAAATAAATTTAAAGCAATATGACAAGAATGAGATTTTAATTAAATATAGTATTAATTATGATTATCAAGCAGAAGAAATAGTATTTAAGAAAAAAGAAAGAGCGCTTGATGAACTTAAAAAAAGTAACGTATATATTAATAATTTAGCTAGTAAATTATGCGAACCTAATTTAAATTTTACTGAAAATAATTTAATTAAAATAGACGAATTTTTTAATAAAAATTTAGATGAAAATCAACAATTAGCAGTGAAAAAAGCATTAAGTTTGCAAGATGGAAGTGAAATATTACTAATTCAAGGTCCTCCTGGTACTGGAAAAACAACAACAATAGTAGAAATAATAAAACAATATTTAAAGTTGCACCCAAGTTATAAAATGCTAATTACATCTCAAAGTAATCAAGCAGTAGATAATGTGTTAGAAAAAATTTGTGAAGAAGAACAAAAAATTTTGCGAATAGGTAACGATGAAAGTAAAATGAGCGAAATTGCAAGAAAATATACTCCAAATAAAATAATAAACACCATAGTTAGTAAAAATATTAAAGATTTACAAGAGAATGAAATACAAGAATTTAAGAAAAATCAAGATGAATTTAAAGAAATATTACAAAGTATTACTTCAAAAAGTGTTAAAAATACAGATGTGGAAATGTTTTTTATTAAAAATATTAAAATAATTTTTGGAACACTTATAGGAATTTCATCATGGAATAATTTTAGAGAAATTGTATTTGATTTAGTAATCGTAGATGAAGCAGGAAGAGCTACCTTAAGTGAGCTTTTAGTTCCTTGTATTAAGGCAAAAAAGATTATATTTGTAGGAGACCATAAGCAACTTGCACCAATAATTGATGATGATATTGCTAATAATTTAGAAAGTTATTCTAAAAAAGAAGTTATTACATCATTGTTTGAGCAATTATTTAATTCTAATACAAAATTTAATAACTTAAAACATATGCTAACTTATAACTACAGAGCGCATAAAAGTATTTGCAATATATATAGCAATGTTTTTTATGAAGGAGACTTAAAAACAAAAGATGAGATAAATGAGCTAAAACAGCATAATATTGATTGTTATATTGCAAATTTAGTGTGGTTAAATACAGGTAATTTAAAAGATAGGGCTGATGAACAAAAAGGAACAGGTAAGATTAATCGTTGTAATGCAAAGATTATTAAACAAGAGTTAAATACTCTACAAAATTATTGTAAAAATAATAACTTAAGTATCGGAATTATAACCCCCTATAAAGACCAAAAATATTATTTAGATAATTATTTAAAAGATATTGTTCAAAAATATAAACAAGATGATATTCAAATTGATATAGGAACGGTTGATAGTTTTCAAGGAAGTGATAGAGATATTATTTTTTATGATTGTGTAAGAGCAGGTGGTGGTAAAAAGAGTAAAATTGATTTTATAGCTGATGAAAAAAGATTAAATGTATCCTTATCAAGAGCAAAAAAATTACTTTTAATAGTTGGTGATATTGATTTTTTATATAAATCTTGTACAAATAATGGTTTTAATCCATTTAAAGAAATAATTGAATATATATATAAAAACAAAAGCGAATATGAAGTTAGAAATTTAGGAGAAATAAATGAAGCTTAATTTTAACTTAATACAACATAAATTTACTTATTTTGGAGAAGATAATAATTACGAGTTATATGATATTAAATATGTGTTTTATCCAGTATATAAATGTATAGTAAATTGTATTTTTAAAGAAGACGAACAATTAACACAAATAGAAGTATTTATATTAAGATTAATAGACACTACAAAAAGTAAAATTAGCACTATAGAAAAAATTACTTGTCTTGATAAAGATGTATTAAATACCATAATATCAGAGCTTATATTTAAAGCTTATTTAGATAATAACTTAAACTTAAGTAAAAAAGCAAAAGACTATTTAAATAATATTAAAAGTACTAAAATGGTAGAAAAAGAGTTTTGTGTAATTTTTGATGCAATTAGTGCAGATATTATAGAGCTTTCTCAAAGTGATATTAGATTAGAACATAAGGTTGATAAAGATGCAATTGAATTAAAGCGTAACAATACATTAAGACCTGATAATAATTGTTTAAATAATATTTATAAAGATGATAAAACATTAAAACAAGTCATTTTTGAAAATATACAAAATTTTGAAAATAATGAAACTTTAAAGCTTTATAGTGTTAAAGACCTTAGTAAAATATCAATGTTTTATAAAAAACATTTATGTTGTTTTTATAAAAATAGTATTAATGAAAAGAAAATAGTAGCATTAAATATAGCTAGTGAGGATATTGTTGCTGATGAAGGTATTTCAAGATTGTTTGATAAATTATTAGAAAAAGAAGATTTTAAAGTAAAGGAAAATCAAGCTACGAAAGATAATTCTAATAGATTTGAAAATTATACTTTTACATTAGATATTAAAGATGGGCAAATAATAGATGAATGCTCACATAAAAAATATTTTAAATATATATTAGAAAATGCTAAAAATGATATATACATACAATCTCCTTGGATTAGATTTCAAGTTTTAAATGAATACTTAGATTATATTAAATCTGCCCTATCAAGAAAGGTGAATATTCATATAAAATATGGAATAGAAAATAAAAGTAAGCGTGATAATAAGGCAATAATTGATAAAAAAGCTGAAGAGGTATTTATTGAATTAAAAAATAATTATGCAAATTTTAAGACTTACAAAGACAATTCTCATGAAAAATTTATAATTTGTGACAATGATTTTATAATAAATGGTAGTTTTAATTGGTTAAGTTATCTTCATAACGAAGGTAATGAGCGTAAGGAAAACTCAACTATTACAAAAAATAAAGACACAATCAATAAAAAAATTAAAGATTTTTACAACAAAGAAGAAAATAAATAACTTTAAGGTGGTGCCTGAGGTCGGACTCGAACCGACACAAGGTTGCCCTTACTAGATTTTGAGTCTAGCGCGTCTACCAGTTTCACCACTCAGGCAAAAAAATAATTATAATTTAATAATAGTAAATACTTGGTGGAGCTGTGGAGATTTGAACTCCAGTCCAAAATTAGTCCAAAAACTGTCTCTACATACTTAGTAAAAAGCTTTAATCTCGCTTTTATAAACTCGCTTTTTACAAAGTTTATAAAGCAAAGGCAAAAATTCGCTTTAAACTTAGCCAAGGTTTAAAACTAGCTTGAAAGATGACCGATATTCCGCCGTACAAGCTTAAGCAGATATCAGGCTCAACTGAACTTACGCAGCGTAAGCGTAAGCAGGAGCTAATTTATTTTTGTTTGCGTTTAATTTTATTTTTGCTTTTAACGCAGCAATGCGGTATGCAACAATTTCCTTTTTAATCCTGTCGATGCCAATCAGCCCCAAGAAAAAAAGTTTGATTATATCAAAAAATTATTTTATTTCAAGACTTCCAAATTCTTTTTCTAATAATCTTAATCTTTGCCTAATTTTTATTTCATCTTCACTTAAATTATTTTCAATTTTTGGAAAAATATTTTGTTGCTCATCTTGCATTTTAATTTCTTCTTTTGCAAACTGAGCAATTTTTTCACTATTATCTACTTTTTTTTTTCGTTTTGAATGTTTATTACCTTAAAATCTTGCAGTTTTAAAGTAATAATACTTTTTTTAATTACATTAATTAAATTAGCTCTTAGTATATTTAGTTCAACTTCATCATAAGGCGGATTTACATACACTAAAAGGGTATTATTTTCTATTTCTAATCTAATTACAGCTGATAAAATTATATCAATAACATTATCATCTAAATTAATCAAAGCTTCTTCTGGTATCATAAGCTCGTCAATATTGTCTAATTCAAGCTCATAATCATCACTTAAAAAATCATCGCTTTGCATTTCAGGCATTTGTTCTTTTTCTTCTTGCTCGTAGTTTTTAGGACTTATGCTAAGATTTGCTTGTATATTTGCTATTTTGTTCTTAGCTTGAAGGTCTTTATCATCACTATTGTTATTTTGTGTATTATTTTGATTGTAATCGCTTGTAATTACTAGCTTTTTGCTATTATCTAAACTAGCAAAAATATCTTTTACAACTGTAAATAATTGTTTAAAATAGTTTTTTTCTTCTTCATTTTTAGGATTAACTTTAATTACAAATTCACTTTCATTTTGAGATACAAAAGTGGTATTATTTGTAAAAATTAAACCTAATTTATAATCTCTTTTTTGAATTTGCCTTACAAAATCATCAAACAAAGTATTTTTATTTTCTTCTTTTTGAATTTTTACTATTTCTTCATCAACTTCTTTTAAATAACAAGCTTCCTTTAGCATAAAAGCCATAACGCAAAGATTAAATTCATCATCATCGCTAATTTTTGCCATATATCTAGCCTTGCTTAAAATAGCAAAAAATCTTTCATATAAAAGTAAAGAGAAATTTCTATCCTTATTAAAAAATGCTTGTTTTAAATAAGCACTCATTTCATCTAAAATCATATTAACTTCATATTCTTTTGCAAGTTCTAAGAATTTAAAAATTCCATCATCATTAGCTCTTAAAATATCAGCAAAAAAGTTTTTAATAATATTAGTATCAATTATTCCAAGCATTGTACTTACATTTATTGTATTTACATTATTTTGCGAATAAATAATTGCTTGTTCTAAAAGAGTTAAAGCATCTCTTAAAGAGCCATTAGCACTTCTTGCTATTATAAAAAGTGCTTCTTCTTCGTAATTTATTTTTTCATTATCAAGAATAAATTTCATTCTATTTGTAATTTGTGAGCTAGAAATAGCCTTAAATCTAAAATGTAAAACCCTACTTAAAATCGTAGCTGGAATTTTATTTGGGTCTGTTGTTGCTAAAATAAATTTAACATAAGAAGGTGGTTCTTCTAAGGTTTTTAACAAAGCATTAAAAGCTTCTTTAGTAAGCATATGCACTTCATCAATTATAAAAATTTTAAATCTTGAGTGCATTGGGGTAAATTTTGTATTTTCAATTAATTCTTGAATACTTTCAATCCCACGATTAGAAGCAGCATCAAGCTCATAAACATCGCTTGGGTTTTGCGCTAAACAATTTTCACAGTGCATACAAGGGCTTGAGCTTATTTTTTCTTTGCAATTTAAACATCTTGCTAAAATTCTAGCCGAGCTTGTTTTTCCACTTCCTCTTAAGCCAGAAAACAAGTAAGCATTAGCAATTTGCTGATTATCAAGAGCAAATTTTAAACTTTTACTAACCGTGCTTTGACCGATTAAATCATCATAACTTTTTGGTCTATATTTTAATGTAATTGCTTGCATTATTCGTTTAATCCTTGTAGTAATTCATCATTATTTGCAGTTTTAAGCATTTTTGAATATAAGAATTTTAAAGCTTCAACATCTTCCATAGAATTCATAGCTGAACGAATTGCCCATATTTTAGGTAAATTTATTGGACCTTGCAATAATTCTTCTTTTCTTGTACCGCTTTTTGTAATATTAATAGCTGGGTATATCCTTCTATCTGAAATATTTCTATCTAAGATTATTTCGCTATTTCCTGTACCTTTAAATTCTTCAAAAATAACATCATCCATTCTAGAGCCTGTATCAATTAATGCAGTTGCAACTATGGTTAAACTTCCACCGTTTTCTATATTTCTTGCAGCACCAAAAAAGCGTTTTGGTTTGTGAAGAGCGTTTGCGTCAACACCACCGCTTAAAACCTTTCCGCTGCTAGGAGTTGCAGTATTATAAGCACGTGCAAGTCTTGTGATACTATCAAGTAAAATAATTACATCTTTTCCCATTTCAACCAAACGCTTAGCCTTTTCAATCACAAGTTCAGCAACACGCACATGATTTAGTGCAGGTTGGTCAAATGTTGAACTAAAAACTTCTCCTTTTACACATCTTTGCATATCTGTTACTTCTTCCGGTCTTTCATCAATTAATAAAACAATCAAATTAGCCTCAGGGTGATTTTTAGCAATAGCGGTTGCTAGTTCTTTCATAAGCTCGGTTTTTCCTGTGCGTGGTGGAGCAACAATAAGCCCACGCTGACCTTTACCAATAGGTGTAAATAAATCAAGCACTCTGCCTGTTAATTTCATAGGGTCATATTCAAGTTTTAATTTTTGCGTAGGAAAAATAGGTGTTAAATTGTCAAATAAAGCACGCTGTTTTGCTTCCGTATAAGGCATATAATTAATCGCTTCAATTTTTAATAAAGCATAATATTTTTCTTGTTCTTTAGGTTCTCTTACCTGTCCTGTAACGATATCGCCTACTCTTAGAGCGAATTTTTTTATTTGAGAATTGCTAACATAAGCATCGTTTGCACTGTCGCTTAAGTTTGCATCCATTGCTCTTAAAAATCCGTAGCCTTCTTGGTTTATCTCTAAAATACCTGTAAAAAGAATAAACCCACCTTTTTTTGTTTGAGCTTTTAATATTTCAAACATTAATTCTTGGCGGCGAAATTCTCTAGGGTTTTCAATTTCAACTTCATTTGCAATTTCAATTAGCTTATCTAGTGTAAGCAACTTTAATTCTTCTATTTTGTAACCATCTACGGGAATGTGCTTTTTTTGATTTCTCTTTTCGCTTTTTTCATTTCTTTCGTTGGTATGATTAGATTTTTCCACGCTTGTATTTGATTCTTTTTCCATTGATTTCCTTATAAAAGTAAGAAGTGTTTAAAATTATTGTATAAATTAAAAATAAAATTGTCAATAAGGAAAAAGATGAAATGTGCTCATTGTTCCCTAGAATACCAAGAAAATCAGTTAATTAAGGCAGGAAATTTATATTTTTGTTGTAATGGCTGCAAGAGTGTTTATGAAATAATTAAAAGCAATAATTTAGATGAATTTTATAAAAATGCAAATAATTTAAGCAAGGTAGAAATAAGTAATGTTGATGAAAGTGTAGTTTTTAAAGAAAAAATTGCAAATAATATAAGCCAAATTACTTTTAATATCCCTAATATTCATTGTTCTGCTTGTGTTTGGTTAATAGAAAAATTTTTGCTTAAAAATGAGGCTATTGTTAGTATTAATATTAATTATTTTAGTAAAAGAGCGCAAGTTGAGTTCATAGATGATAAAACAAGTGTTCAAGAAATTCTAAATCAAATTACAAAACTTGGCTACAAAGTTTTACCCTTAAGCGCTGATTATAATAAAGCTTACAAAAATCATCAAAAATCATATTCAAAATTAATAGTAGCAGTAGTTTGCGTTATGAATATAATGTGGCTTAGCATTGCTAGATATGCTGGATATTTTTCTAGTATGGATGCTGATATTAAGGATATTATTAATTTTGCTGAGTTTATTTTATGCACCCCTGTATTATTTTATACTGCCTTGCCTATGTTTAATAGTGCTAAAAATGCTTTAAAGTTAAAAAGTTTAAATATGGATTGTTTAGTAGTTGGCGGAGCTTTGCTTGCTTATATTTATAGCCTTTGTGCTATGTTTTTAAGGCTTGAATATTTGTATTTTGATAGTGTAGCTATGATTATTTGCTTTGTTTATGCAGGAAAATTTTTAGAAAATTTAACCAAGAAAAATGCAATAAAAAATGTAGATTTTTTAAGTGATTTAATAAATGCTGAGGTTAATTTAATTAAAAATAACGAAGTTGTAAAAAGTAGTGTTTATGAGATTAAAAAAGGCGATGTTTTAAGGTTTTTTACTGGGGATAAAATATTATTTGATGGGCTATGTGTTGGCGGTAAAGCAAAACTAAATACAAGTGCAATAACAGGAGAAGCGAAATTAAAAAGTGTTAGTTTAAATTCAAAAATAATTAGCTCAAGTGTAGTTTATAGCGGAAGTTGTGATGTAAAAACTGAATGTGAATTTAAAGATAGTTACATTCAAAAAATAGCAAATATTTTAAATAATACAAAAAAATCTAATCTTCAAAAGCTTACTGATAAAATAAGTTCGTACTTTTGTTTTGCTATTTTGTTTTTAGCTTTTATTTGTTTTTTATTTAATATTGAAAACATAAACGAAGCTATTATTAGAAGTGTTAGTGTTTTAATAATAGCTTGTCCTTGCGCACTTGCGCTTAGCGCTCCTGTTTGTAATTTATGTGCTATTAATCAAGCTTTAAAACATTGTATTTTGTTTAAAAATGCTAATGATGTTGAGAATTTAAGTAAAATAAAATATGCGGTTTTTGATAAAACAGGAGTTTTAACCAGCTTTAATTTAAAGCTTAGTTCTTATGAAATTTATTCAAAAAAAGATATTTTAGAAGAGCTTTTGAGTTTAAACAATCATATTTTAGCTTTAAACATAAAAGATAATTTAAAATTAACAAAACATATAATAAGTAACGAAAATTATACGCAAATAGATGGTAAAGGTGTAATTTATATTAAAGATAATAAAAAATATTTTTTAGGAAGTGCAAAATTTTTAAAAGAAAATGGTGTGAATGTAAAGTCTTTTGATAAAACTGAAGTCTTTTTTGCTGATGAAAAAGAGCTTTTAGCTTATTTTGTGTTTGAAAATAAAATAAATGATGGAGCCTTAGAATTAATAAATTTTTTAAAGAGTAAAAATATTGAATGTATAATGCTTTCAGGCGACAAAGAACAAGAATGTAAAAAAACTGCACAAAGTTTAAATATTACAAAATATAAAGCAGAATGCTTACCTACTGATAAGATTGATTTTTTAACTTCTTTAAATTCTAAAGAAATTTTAATGATAGGAGATGGGATAAATGATGCTTTAGCTCTAAAACAAGCCTTAGTTTCAATATCTTTTAAACAAGCAAGTGATTTGGCTAAAAATACAAGCGATATAATAATCCTAGATGATAATTTAAATAAAATTAAAAGCGCTATACGATTAGCAAAAAGAACATATTTTACTATTAAAACAAATCTACTTATTTCTTTATTTTATAATTTAATTTCTTTACCACTTGCTTTTAATGGTTATATTAATCCTTTAGTAGCAGCCTTGTTTATGTCTTTTAGCTCAATTTGTGTAATTTTAAATGCACAAAGATTAAATAATTTTTTAACAAAGGAAGTAAAATGACTTTTGTGATTTTTTTAATGATAGCAGTTTCAATAATTTTAGCATTTATAGCACTACTTGCTTTTATTTGGGGTTTAAAAAATAAGCAGTTTTTAGATAAAGATGCTTTTTTAAATTTAAACGATAGCGAAGAAGCATTAAATGATGCAATTACATTAGAAAATAGAAAAAAACAAGCACTTAAAAAAAGAGCTTTGTTTTTAGATAGAGATGGTGTGATTAATGTTGATTTTTCTTATGTTTATGAAAGGCTTGAATTTGTTGATGGGATTTTTGATTTATGTAAATATTTTTATGATAAGGCTTATTTAATAATAGTTATTACCAATCAAAGCGGAATAGGGCGTGGTTATTTTACTAAAGAACAAATGCAAGAATTTCATTTAAGAATTCAAAACGAATTTAAAAAACACAATATAGAAATTAAAGAATTCTTTGTTTGCCCTCATACTCCAGATGATAACTGTGAATGCAGAAAACCAAAGCCAAAAATGATACTTGATGCGATTAAAAAATATGATATTGATGAAAATAATTGTGTTTTTGTAGGCGATAAAATAAGCGATGTTCAAGCAGCTTTTGCAGCTAATATTGAAAATATTTATTTATTTACAAAGGATAAACTAGAGCAAAAAAATTGTAAAATAATTGATGATTTTAATAAAATAATAAAGGATTTTAATGCTTAACATTTTAGTAGTAGGCGATTTAATTTTAGATGAATATTTATTTTGTGATTGCCTTAGAATTAGCCCTGAAGCACCTGTACCTGTGATTAATCCTAAATACAATAAACTTTCTTTAGGTGGATGTGCTAATGTTGCTTTAAATATTAAAAAACTTGGAGCAAATGTTGATGTTTTAAGTGTTTTAGGTAATGATGAGTGTGCTAATTTTATTAAAAAGATGCTTAAAGAAAACGAGATTAATTATGAAATTATAAGTGATAAAAATAAAAAAAGTTCAAAAAAGACTAGGATTTTTGGACAAAATCAACAAATTGTAAGAATTGATGTTGAAAGCTGCGAGGTAATAAGCGATGATATGGCTGATTGCTTGTTTAAAAATATAGAAGATAAAAATTATGACGCTATTGTTTTTAGTGATTATGATAAAGGTGTTTTAAGCCCTTATTTGGTAAAAAAGATTATCTCCTTTGCAAAAAATAAAAATATTTTAACCCTAGCAGACCCTAAAAAAGACTTTTTAAAATTTAAAGATATTGATATTTTAACTCCAAATTATAAAGAAGCAACAGAATTTTTAGGCCTTTTTGATGATGAAGATGATGATAATTTAAGTAAAAAATTAATATTAATGAAAGAAAAATTAAATATTAAATATCCTTTAATTACCTTAGGTAAAAATGGAATAGCTTTATATAATAACAATACATTAACAAGACATCTTGCTTTAGCTAAAGAAGTCTTTGATGTTACAGGAGCGGGTGATAGTGTAATTAGCTCTTTAGCTTATTTTTTATCAAGAAAAAAAGATATAAATGAAGCAATTAAACTTGCAAATAAAGCAGCAGCTATTGTAGTTAGTAAAATAGGCTCATATGCTGTTAGTATTGATGAAATTAATGAATTTAGCGAAGATGATATTTATAAAAAGCAAGTAAAAAATATAAGCGAATTTGTGCAAAAAAATAAAAATAAAAAAATTGTATTTACAAATGGTTGCTTTGACTTGTTACATTTAGGACATTTAAGTTATTTAAGAAAGGCTAAACAATTAGGAGATTTATTGGTAATTGGGCTAAATTCTGATGAGAGCATTAAAAGATTAAAAGGTTTAGCAAGACCAATTAATGATATAAATACTCGTTTAGCTATGCTTTGTGCTTTAGAATTTATTGATGCGGTAATTGTTTTTAGCGATGATACTCCACTAGAAATTATAAAAGAGTTAAAGCCAGATATCTTAGTAAAAGGTGCTGATTATAAAGACAAAGAAATTGTAGGCAGTAATTTTGCTAAACAAACTTGCTTGATTGATTTTGTTGATGGCTATTCAAGTACAAATATTATAAATAAAATAAAGGAAACACAATGTTGAATATTTTAAAAGATGAGTTAAACTCACACATAAACACATACGCAAAAATTAATGAAGAATTTTTAAATGATATTTATAAAGCTTATGAAATTATAAGTAAAGCTTTAAAAAATAATAATAAATTATTAATTTTTGGTAACGGTGGTTCAGCTGCTGATGCACAACATTTTGCAGCAGAGCTTAGCGGTAGATATAAGGTTGAAAGAAAGGGCTTAAGCGCAATCGCACTAAGCACAGATACTTCAGCACTTACAGCAATTGCAAATGACTATGGATACGAGTTTGTGTTCTCAAGACAAGTGCAAGCTATTGCAAAAAAAGGCGATATTTTGTTTGGAATTAGCACAAGCGGCAGCAGTAAAAATGTATTAGAAGCTTTTAAAGAAGGTGAGAAATTAGCTTGTGTAAACATTATGTTAAGCTCAAATAAAGCAACAAATGATAAATATTTTAATATAAAAGCTCCAAGCCTTGATACGCCAAGAATACAAGAAGTGCATATTTTTGTTATTCATAGTATTTGTCATTTATTGGATTTGGAATTTAAAGTATAATAATGAGCAATAAGCTTTATGCTGCTATTGATTTAAAATCTTTTTATGCTTCAGTTGAATGTGTTTTAAGAGGTTTAGACCCGCTTAAAACTAATTTAGTTGTAGCAGATGAAAGTAGAAGTATAAATACTATTTGCCTTGCAGTAAGTCCGGCTCTTCGTTCTTACAATATCTCTGGTAGGTTGCGTTTATTTGAACTTATTGCAAGGGTAAATTCTATAAATGTTAGTAGAAAATTAAAGGCAAAAAATCGTATTTTTACTGCAAAATCTTACGATAAAACAGAGCTTGATAATGATTATTCTTTGGAGCTTACTTATATTATTGCTAAGCCAAGAATGGCAACTTATATTAAATATAGTTCAGAAATAAATAATATCTATTTAAAATATATTGATAAAAAAGATATTCATATTTATTCAATTGATGAAGTTTTTATTGATTTAAGCCCTTATATTAAACTTTATAAACTAAACGCTTATGACTTGGTGAAAAAAATTATTTTAGATGTTTTGCATAGTACAAAAATAAGTGCTAGTGCAGGAATAGGAAGTAATCTTTATTTAGCAAAGGTTGCTATGGATATCCTTGCAAAAAAGCAAAAAGATAATAATATTGCAATACTTGATGAAGAAAATTATAAGAAATTGCTTTGGAATTATAGCCCTATAAGTGATTTTTGGCGAGTTGGTAAAGCTTGTGCTTTAAAGTTAGAAAAATTAGGCATTAAAACAATGGGAGATTTAGCTAGATTTTCTTTGAAAAATGAAGAAAAATTATATGAAGTTTTTGGTATTAATGCAGAGCTTTTAATTGACCACGCTTGGGCTTATGAGCCTTGCACTATGCAAGATATTAAAAATTATAAAAGCAAAAATAACTCTAAAACAATGGCTAAGGTTTTATACGAGCCATTTAGCTTTTTTAGAGCAAGGCTTGTTTTAAAAGAAATGCTTGATATGTTAGTGCTTGAATTGGTTGAAAAAGATTTAAAAACTAAACAAATTGTTTTAGATATAAAATATGATAAAGAAAGTTTAAATAATAAATATACAAATGTAAAAAAATTTAATATACAAAAAAAAGAAATATTAAAAAATGCTCATTCAAGTATAAATTTATATAAGCATACTTCATCTTTTCATATTATTATGAATAAAACTTTAGAACTTTTTGACCTTATAGTTGATTCAAGATTATTTATTAGGCAAATTAATTTAACTTTTAACAATGTAAAAGATAGCAAAATGATTTATAATGATAGCTTATTTGATGTTCTTGATGATAAAGATAACATAAAGCAACAAAAAGAAGAAAAAATACAAAAATTAAGGTTAGAATTAAATAACAAATTTGGAAAAAATACAATAATAAAAGCAAGTAATTTAGATGAAGAGTTACAATATTTAAATATTAATTCCCAACTAGGTGGGCATAATGCATAATTATGATGATATTATAAATATAACTTATGTTAAATCAAATAAATTTAACCCAATGCCTATTGAAAATAGAGCAGCGCAATTTGCACCGTTTTCAGCTTTAAAAAGCGAAAGCAATTATAGCTTTGATGAAGAAATAATAATTCAAAACGAAGAAAACGAAGAATAGATTATAAAATTTTTATTTATTTTAAATATATAAAGCAATACGCAATTTATGTAATAAAGTAAAATATTTTTTATAATAAAGCTTAACAAATTTTTCTCTTTTATTGGTTGTAATATTAAGTTATCTTTTTTTTAAAATGATTTTTATGCTATACAATAGGCAATATTTAATATAACAAAAAAGATATATGTAAATTTTTAAGAAATGTGAAAAAAAAGTATGGTTTAAAATTCCTAGAATTGTAAAATATAAATATTTATTTATTAAAAAAGCAACTAAGATAATACTAAAGTAGAACCACATATCTTTTATATGTGGTTCAGGCTAGAAGCCTTTATTCTTTCCAAGTACTGTAATTATATACTAAAAAAGGTAAATATGTTTTATTTTAAATTTAATTAATTGAAATAATTTTTATTCTATTTTTCTTTTACAAATAATTTAAATCTAATATAAGCACTTCTACTCATTCTAAATCTAGCTGCTTCTTGTGTTAGCTCGGCTACTTCTTCTTCTGTTAAATGAATAAGTATGCTTTTTTTTCTTTTTGTATTTATATCTATACTAGAAGTTTCTCCCCTAGCAGCATTTACAAAATCATTTTCATTTAATTTTTTAAATCCCATTTTTTTATCCTTTCATAAATTTTTTTGTTTTATCTAATAATTCTTGATAAAATTGCTCAAAATCTTCACTTGCTTTAGAATTATCAAATTCGTTTATACTTTTGCCTTCAACAACAGCTTTTCTATATGCTTGTCTTTCATAAATTACACTATCAAGTAAATATATATCATTAATATTTTTTTCTTCTTTTAAATCTTTTATATAATTTTGTAGATTTTGTAAATCTTTTTGTAAAAATGGATTAGGAGAAACCCTGTTTGTTACTACAAAAACTAATAAGTTTTGATTAAATTCTTTAGCTTCCATTATCAATTCAAACATATGGTATAAAACACTTACATCGTATTGACTAGGCAGCGTTGGAATAATAACTATATTAGAATTTAAAATTGCTTTTCTCATTTCTTTACTATCACGACCACCAGTATCAATAATAATTGAATCAAATTTATTTTTCATAAGTTTTATTTCATCTCCTAAACTTATACCAGTTTTACATACATTACTAAATATTGGTGTAAGATTATTTTGACTTCTCATATTTGAAAATACTTCAGTTGATTTTTGCGGGTCAGCATCAATTAACAAAACGCTATCACCATCTAAAGCAAGTTTAGCAGCTAAATTAACAGCTAATGTTGTTTTACCACTGCCACCTTTTTCATTTATTATTGAAATTACCATCTTTTATCCTTTGTAAAATAAAATCAAAATTGTATAAAAATAAACTTAAAATTATATAAAATATATATTAAAATTATATTATAGTAATATGCCTATTATTAATCCAATAAGTAAAAATATAATTTGAGCTATAATAAAGGCTGTAAATATATTCTTTTTATTAAAGTCTATATTTTTTTCGTTTTGGAGTTGATTAGATTTTAAATTAGTAACTTGGTTTAATTTTAGTTCTTGTAATACTTGATGATATTTTTTATATTCTTCTTGTATATCACTTATTAAACTTTGTTTATAACTTTCTAAATCAGCTTTGATTTTTATTTGTGCTTTTTCAAGCTGCTTTATATAATCATCAAACATAATTTCGTTAGCTGTAATAATTGCAAAAATAGGGTCGTTTTCATCTAATATTAGATGATGTTTTTTTGCTATTTCATTTATAATTTGCTTTTTATCCATTTTTACTCTTTTTTGCTATGTATGAACTAATTAAAATTGTATGAATTTTCTAAATTTAGTTTTCTTTGCAAACCTAAATATTTATTAATGGTTGCAATATTAACTTTAGGTTTTAAATCACTATTATAGATTTCAACTTGATTAAATTTATTAGTTTTTTTGTCTAAAACTCTTGAATATATTTTCATATTATCCACTAAGCCTGATTTTTGAACTTCTTTAATATTTTCTGCTAGATTATTAACTACTATATCGTGATGAGCTTTATCTGTAAATCTAGCTTCAGCTTTACTTATAGCTAACATTTTTTCATATCTTTCAAGACAAGATTTCCAACTAATATCTTTATGGCAAGTTTGAATTAATACATTTGTGTTGTAACCATTATCTTTAAATAATTTTAGTGTTTTAATCGGTGTAGCAGCTGTTCTAAAAGTTCCTTCAATTACTACATTTAATTTATTTTTGATAGCTTTATCTAAAATCATTTCAGTAATCATTCCTGCAAATTCGGCAGTGTGTTTAGGAGAATCTTTGCCATAGGTAGCTTGTAAATTAGCATAATCTGGATGATATTTTCTATAATCATCTCCATTTATTACGATAACATTTTTACTTAATTCTTTTCTTACGGTTTCTATTAAGTTTGATTTACCAGCACCAGGCTGACCACCTAAAACAAATGCTTTTGGATTATCTGTAGATATTACATTAAATTTGGTACATTCTTTTTTCCATATCTTATTAAATATTCTTTCATCAATTTTCATATTTTTGCCTTAAAATTTTTATTTTTTCTTTGATGCTTTCGTAATCTATATCTATGTAATTTGTATCATATAAATATTCTTTTATTTCGTGCATTTTATTTAAATCTTGTTCTCCTTCTTCAGTCTCATCATCAATCAAATACCCAAAACTTGCATATTCTAATAAAACATCTTTTTCCATAATTGTTGCCATTTTTTCTCCTTATTTTATAAATTATAATATATATTATATAATATTTATATAAATATAATATTAAAAACTTATTATTTTTATAAGTTTTTTCATATTATTTTCATATTCTTTTACTATACCAAAATATCTGCTATCATAACTTCTTATATGCTCTCCTAAAACAATAAATTCATTATCTTTTAATACTGTTTTTAATGGATTAAAATGCAGTGGCTGATTAAAGGTGTCGTATTTAAATATTTTTGTATTTGCTTGTAAAATATTATTGATATAAACGCCATTAGAATTAATCTCAATCAAATCTCCTTTAGTAGCTGCAATCTTTTTTATAAGATATTTATTTATAGTAGGAATTTTTAATATAACCAAATCTCCTTTAACTAATGGTTTATCTACTTTTTTATATAAGCCTATAGGCATTGATTTTGTTGTATTAATAACTAAACCAAAAGAAAAAAACAAAGGTGTAGCTATTAAAATAAACACAGCTAAGCTAAGTATTAGATATTTAATAATTTTTATTATTGATTTATAATTTTTTTTCATTTTTTTTAATTATTCTCATATAAATTATATATTGTTTTTATTACAAAATAATATAATTTATATATTAATATGATATTCCTTGCGATTGCTCTTTTTCAAGGTTTTGTTTAAAGCTTTTTAAATTAACTTTAATAAGGGTTTGGAGTTTTTTATAATCACAATCCATAGCTTTTATACTTGCATCTATCATTTTATCTTTATCAATTAATCTTAGGTCTAATTTATATCCTGCATTTTGTGCTAATTGATTTATAAATATTCTTTGTGTTCTTCCGTTACCTTCTCTAAATGGATGTAAGGCATTTAAATCTCCCATAAATTCAGCTAAATTTTTTGCTAGTTCATCAATGTTTTTACAATTTTTAAAATAGTTTTGTTTTTTTAAATTGGAAAACATACGATTTGCTTCATTTGGTATAAATTGTCCGTTACAAAACATACTATCGCCTTTAAACATAGGTCCTAATAAATTAAGTTCAAATCTATCTTTACCAGCCCAGCTAAATACATCTTGAAAAATATGTTTATGAATAGTTTTTAAATGTGTATAATCAAAATTGCCTTTAATGGGTGTTTTTGATAATTCTTTTTCTCTGATTCCTGTATAAAATCTTGATGCTTTATCAAGCTCCTTAAAATCTTCTATACCTAATTTATTTTTAGTTAGAAGTTCTTCAAAACTTAGTTTATTTTCTTTCATAATCTACATAGCCTTTCTCTTTATATTCTGCTATTATTTCATCAGCACTTAAACCATAAACAGATTGTTTAACTAGTGCTATAATATCTAACTCATTCATATATGTATTTTCTATTGCGTGGTTTCCTATAATCCCTTTTATATCTTCATAATCTTCTTTGCTCACATCATTTTTATATCTTTTTAAAATTTCTAAGCTTTCTTTTAATGAATTTGACTCTTGGTAATTTTTCATTTTTTCTCCTTTTTAATAAAATTTATTAGTATGAAATGTTTTGCTCTTTTTTAAGGTTTTGCTGAAAGCTTTTTAAATGTTCATAATTAAAATTGCCTTTAACTGGATTTAACAATAATTCATCGGTTCTTTGTGAAGTATAAATTCTTGATGCTTTATCAAGCTCCTTAAAATCTTCTATACCTAATTTATTTTTAGTTAGAAGTTCTTCAAAACTTAGTTTATTTTCTTTCATAATCTACATAGCCTTTTTCTTTATATTCTGCTAAAACTTCATCAGCACTAAGACCATATACATTTTTCTTAATTAGCATTACTATACTTAATTCATCAAGATAAATATTCTCTATTGCGTGTGTTCCTATGTTGGATTTTATATTCTCATAAGCTTCTTTGCTCACATCATTTTTATATCTTTTTAAAATTTCTAAGCTTTCTTTTAGTGAATTTGACTCTTGGTAATTTTTCATTTTTTCTCCTTTTTAATAAAATTTATTAGTATGAAATGTTTTGCTCTTTTTTAAGGTTTTGCTGAAAGATTTTTAAATGTTCATAATCAAAATTGCCTTTAATGGGTGTTTTTGATAATTCTTTTTCTCTGATTCCTGTATAAAATCTTGATGCTTTATCAAGCTCCTTAAAATCTTCTATACCTAATTTATTTTTAGTTAGAAGTTCTTCAAAACTTAGTTTATTTTCTTTCATAATCTACATAGCCTTTCTCTTTATATTCTGCTATTATTTCATCAGCACTTAAACCATAAACAGATTGTTTAACTAGTGCTATAATATCTAACTCATTCATATATGTA
Organism: Campylobacter canadensis; assembly: GCF_013177655.1. Classification (NCBI taxonomy): domain Bacteria; kingdom Pseudomonadati; phylum Campylobacterota; class Epsilonproteobacteria; order Campylobacterales; family Campylobacteraceae; genus Campylobacter; species Campylobacter canadensis. The sequence goes on along the minus strand of NZ_CP035946.1, from coordinate 1,299,727 downwards.
TTTTCTATTGCGTGGTTTCCTATAATCCCTTTTATATCTTCATAATCTTCTTTGCTCACATCATTTTTATATCTTTTTAAAATTTCTAAGCTTTCTTTTAATGAATTTGACTCTTGGTAATTTTTCATTTTTTCTCCTTTTTAATAAAATTTATTAGTATGAAATGTTTTGCTCTTTTTTAAGGTTTTGCTGAAAGCTTTTTAAATGTTCATAATTAAAATTGCCTTTAACTGGATTTAACAATAATTCATCGGTTCTTTGTGAAGTATAAATTCTTGATGCTTTATCAAGCTCCTTAAAATCTTCTATACCTAATTTATTATTAGTTACAAGTTCTTCAAAACTTAATTTATTTTCTTTCATAATCTACATAACCTTTCTCTTTATATTCATCTAAAATCTCACCATTGTTTAAATTAAAAACGCACGATTTAATCATTATAATAATACTTAGCTCATCTGCGTAAATATTTTCAATTGCGTGAGAACAAATGGTAGATTTTATATTCTCATAATCTTCTTTGCTCACATCATTTTTATATCTCTTTAAAATTTCTAAGCTTTCTTTTAGTGAATTTGACTCTTGGTAATTTTTCATTTTTTCTCCTTTTTATATATAAAGAATTATACTAAAATAAACTTAAAATAATATAAATATTATAATAAAAATATATAATTTTATTATAATTATTATATAATAATATAAAGTATAATTATAAGAATGATTTAAACTTTAATATAAAAATATATATAAAATATTGTGTTTAATTTTAAAATATTTTATAAATAAAAATTTTAATTAATTTTTAATTATTTTATTATTTATAATATTTGAAATTAGCTATGTGATTATATATTTTTGAAAGCTGCTAATAATAATTAATCTAAAATGATATCCTTTATCGGCGAAGTTAATATTATTTCATTATTTTCTTTGTACAAAAACAAATATTCTTTAGATACCTGCCTTAAAGCAAGTTGGCTTTTGTTTAAAAAATTATTAAAATATAAAAAAGTAGCAAAGCTACCACTTCCACAAGCACTTTCATAAAATAAAGTTTGCACTTCTTTTACCCATACAATAGGTTTTAAAACATTTTTTTGTACATACATAAAACCACAAGCTTTTTTATTTAACAAATTATTTTTTTGAAAACAAGAAAAGGCAAAGTCTTTTAAATTAACCTTTCTTAAGTCAAGTTTTTTTGTATAAACAATGTGAAAAATATCGCCTAAATCCACATAATATTCATTATCATTTATTTTAATAATTTCATAATTATTTTTAATTTTTGCATAATAAAAGTTATCATTTTTATATTTTTCTTTTAAAAGATTGTTATTTATAAAAGATGAATTATGAAGTCCGCATTCGTATTCACATTTATTTAATTTAACTCTTACTGTACTTTGATTACTTTGGTCTAAAAAATATTTAGCAGCACATCTTAAAGCGTTAAAACATATTTCTCCACCAGCCATTTTAAGCTCATTATTTGCAACAAAGCCTACTTGCTCAACATTTTTATGTTTATTTAAAATATCGTTATTTATTTTTATAAAATCAAGTTGCTTTGTGTTTTTTACTAAAGCGGTTGTATTTCCTGCTGGGTAATAAAGTTTATACTCATACATTTTATTTCCTTTACGTTAAAGCTCTTGTTCTTTTAAAGAATTAAAAAATCTAATAGTAGCAATTTCGTCTAACTCCAAAGCTAACTTTTTTTCTTTTTCTTGTTTTATTTTAAGCAATTCTTCTTCGTGCAGAATTTTTATTTTTTCATATTCTAAATTAGCTCTTTTGTATAAATGCTCATAATGTACTATTTCTTTTTTACTTAATTCTAGTTTTTCTAGCAAAGCTTGTTTAATGCTAAGATTGTTTTTTAAAGCTTCATTTTGCAATAGAATTTGAGTTAAATCTTTTGCTGTATTTACATTTTTAAATTCTTCATCGCATAAAAAAATATCATTAATTATTTTTTCTTGTCTTTTTTTTGCCTTATTTAGTTCAAGCTCTGCATTTTGCAAAGCTTGTTTTTTTATTTTAAGGATTTCTTTCATAAAATGATTGTGTCTTCCCTTTCAGGTGAAGTTGAGATTATTTTTATTTTTACACCTACTATTTCTTCAATTTTGCTTATGTATTTTTTTGCATTGATTGGCAGGTCTTCGTATTTTTTTATACCTGCAAGTTTTGAAAAACCATTTATGCTTTCGTAAATTGGTGTACAATTTTGCAAATCTGTAGGCACATAATCAATAATTTCTCCATTATATTCATAAGCTTTACATATTTTAATTTCATCAAAATTTTCTAAAACATCAAGCTTCATTAAGGCTAACTCATCTACACCATTTAGTTTGCAAGTATATTTTACGCTAACTGCATCAAACCAGCCACATCTTCTTTTTCTACCTGTTGTAACGCCAAATTCTTTTCCAACAGCTCCTATTCTTTCTCCAATTTCGCTTTTATCTTCGCTAGGAAATGGTCCGTGTCCAACCCTTGTTGTATAAGCTTTTACTATTCCTATTACTTTACCAACTTGGTGCGGGTTTAAGCCCATTCCACACAAAGCACCAGCAGAGATTGTACTTGAGCTAGTTACATAAGGATAAGTTCCGTGGTCAATATCTAATAAACTACCTTGCGCACCTTCTAATAATACTTTTTTATCTTCTTCTAATGCTTGCCATATTAATCTTGTAGTATCGCAAATATAAGGGCTTAAAATCTCTTTATATCTTTTTAAATTATTTAGCAATTCACCTTGTTCTGGGGCTTTAATTTCTAAAGCTTCATATAAATTTTTATTATTTTCATAATCTTTTAATAAATCATAGCAAAGTTTTTCAGGCTCAAGTAATTCACAAACTCTATGCCCTGTACGAGAAATTTTATCAGCATAACTTGGTCCTATACCTTTGCCTGTTGTTCCTATTGCGTTTTCGCCTTTACTTTTTTCTTTTGCTTTATCAATTAAGGCGTGATGTGGTAGATTAAGGTGGGCTCTATTGCTTATAAACAATCTTCCTTCTAAATTGTCAAATTGTGCCATTTCGCTAATTAAAACTTCAGGATTTAATACAACGCCATTACCGATAATATTTTTACAATTTGGGTGCAAAACCCCACTTGGCATAATATGAAGAGCGTATTTTTCTCCATTTACAACTATTGTATGACCAGCATTATGCCCGCCTGCACTTCTACAAACATAATCATATTCAGCACAAAGTCTATCTACTATTTTACCTTTGCCTTCATCTCCCCATTGAATTCCTACTAAAATATCTGCTTTATTCATCTTTTCTCCTAATTTAATTGTGAATATTGTAAAATGTATTCTTCTATATTTTCATATTCGTGAAGATTTATGTTTTTACATATTTGTTTTAATAAATTCATTTTTTCCTGTGTATTTTCATCAAAGATATTAAATGCTAAATCTATGTTTTTTAATAAATTTTCAAAATCCATCGTCCCAAAAGATATTTTATTTAAAACTCTGTATTTTATATTATTTATATAACAATCTAAATATTTTAAGAAAAAATCTTGATTTATAAAATTATTTGTAAGCATTTTATTTATAAATTTGTCCAAATCAGGTATTTCTTCATTTTGTCTAAATACTATACAGTAGATTATTTCATTGTTTGAATTCTTACTTTGAGTGCAAAATAGAGTGCAAGGGTGTAATATGTTGTTTAAATCTTTTAAATATACCGTTGTTTCATCGTCTATTGTATTGTTTTTAATTTTGCCTATTATTTCTTCAATATTTTCATTGTTAATAATTTCTTTAATGCTTGGTTTTACATTGCTTGGTGTTCTTAATAAATTTCTTAATTCTTTATTCGTACTAATACAATTAAAGTTTTCATCAAAAACCCCAATTTTAGTATTTATATTTTGATACACATCATTATAAGGAAGCACAGAGCGAATATTATCAGGATTTAAGTTAGACTTTAATAAAGCAAGATGGCTTATTATATGAATATTTGTATCGTGAGTATTTTCTCTATAAATATAATAACTTGCTTTAAATTGAGAATAAGATTTATTGTTTTGTCTTAAATACACAATTTGTTCTAATTTTACAAGATTATTTATTGTTTTATTTTGCTTAACTTGTCTAATATGTAACAATAAATTTAAATATAAATTTTCACAGTCTTCAAATAATAATTCTTTATAAGTCATTTGTAAATATGGCTGAATTCCTAGAATTTTATTTAAATTAGGACTAAAGCTTGTTATTTTTAGCATATTTGAATTTAAAATAAAATTAATATTTACAACAAAGCTATTATCAAGAGCTAACATCGTATTTTTCATATTATCTTGGTATTCGCTATCTAGAATCATTAAAAAATCATAACTAACACGAGATGAACGCATTATAAATGGATATATTCTTATATTTTTAGGTATTTTTTCATCAACAAAGTGAGTGGTTGTAATAAATAAACCTTGATTTTTAATATTATTTTGCATATTGTAAGCAAAATTAATAGGGTCAATTTGATTAGAATATGATTTTTTACCAAGCATATAAAGGTTAAATTTTATTATGTTATTTAACTTTATATTATAAAAATCTAATGCTGCTGCGTTTGCTGCTAGAATTTTAGTTGTGTAAGCGTCTATTTTTAGCATTGGAATTGAGTTGTTGTTAAACATAGAACTAATTCTTTGCTCTGCTTCTTTGTACTCTTCTCTAATTTCATTTAAGTCCGAGATTTGTTTATTTGTTTGTTCTTCAAGCTGTTGAAGGTCATTAAAAAGTAATTTATCTTTATATTTTTCTTCTTCTAAATTTGCACTTTTTTGTAAAATTAAGATATTATTTAACTTATCATAAAGTGCTATTTTTAAATACATTTTATCTAAATATATATTCCACAAATAAAGCAAGATTAAAATTATAATTAAAACAGAAATTAAAAAATTAATATTTAAATAAGATGAATTTGGGATAAATGAAAGTATAAAAAAACCATTCATCGCATTTGTGTTTTGCTTAAATGTGTAGTTTTTAAAATATAAAATATCTTGCCATAAGAAAAATCTTCCAAGAGCATTTAAATTAGCAAATTGATTTATAGATTGCTCACTACTACTATATAAAATATTAGAATGTTTATCAATAATAACAAAGTCAGTTGTATTTGTATTTATGTTGTTTATTAGTGTTTTTAATGTGATTTGTCCAACAATAAAATAACTAGAATTATTAATTTGTTTTTTGATTGCTATAAAAAAGCTTGGTTTTATATCTTGAGAATATAATAATTCGCTTTGGTAAAATTGAGTTTTTATGTTATCTTTGTTAATTTCTATAAATTTTTTAATGTAACTTTCGTTTTCATTTTTTTTAATATTATCAATTACATCACCATTTGCATTTACGATATATATTGCATTAAAATTCTTTAAATATTTTTCATAATATGGATTGGAGCTATCTTTTGAGCTTGCAATTAATTCTAATTCTACTACGCTTTGAGCAAGTTGTCCGCTAAGTTTATTTGCCACAATATCATTATTTGCAGCTAGTTTTTCAGTGATAATTAAATAGTTTATATAAAAGCTGCATAAAGCAATGAAAATCAATAAACATACCACTGCAAAAGAATTCTTTTTAAAAATCCAGTTTATATTTTCAAATTTTTGCATTTATTTTTGCCTTCCTTCTTTGCTTTCATTTTTAAAATATCCCTTAAAGTAAAATGTAATTATAAGCGATGGAAGTAAAAATAGCGACCCACTTAATAACAAAATCATAACCATAAGGGTTAAAAGCCCAAAATATATTGTAGGAATAAAGTTTGAACTAACCATCAAACAAAATCCTAAACAAATAGTGCAAGTCGTAAAGTATAAAGCACTACCTATACTTTGATGCGATTTAATTATAGCTTTTTCTAAGGAATTTTGTTTAATTTCTTGTTTAAATCTATGAACATAATGAATTATATCATCAACTCCAATTCCAATTGAAATAGCAGCTATTGTAATAGACATTAAATCTAATTTTAAATCAAAAAAAGCAATTATAGTAAATAGTAAAGATAATGGGATAACATTAGCTAAAATTCCAATTATACTAAAACGAATATTTTTAAATATTATTAAAAATAATACAAAAATACTTAATACAACTACATTTAAAGTATCTATTTGCGATGAAATAAGCGAAGCTAACATATTATTGTATAAAATCATAACTCCGCTTAATTCAATATTTAAATTATTTTCTTTTGCTATTTTGCTTAAATCACTTTTTAATTCTTTTATAAATTCTGCTCTTCTTAGCTCTTTTGAGCTGTCAATTATCCTTAAGGCTATTCTAAATTCTTTTGTTTTTTCGTTGTAGTAAGGATAGATGATTTGTTTTTTAGTATCTTCATCAAGATTGTTTAATAAAGCATTCATTAAAAAAGTATCTAATTCTTTATTATTATTTATATTTTTTGCAAATTCGCTCAAACTCGCAAGACTAAGACTTGAGCCTATGTATTTATTATTTTTTAAATAATCTTGAATTTTACTTATAATTGAAATTTTTTCTGGTGTTAAATAATATTTATTATTGTTAAATTCAGCTTCAAATTCGCTTAATTCATCATCTTCTAAAGAGCTATTATTATCATTTTTAAAGCTTATTATTACATCAAGAGGCAAGGTTCCACCTAAATTTTCATCAATTAATAACAAGCCTTTTTTAATTTCACTGCTATCTTTAAAATAATTTACAAAAGAGTTTTCAGCACTTAGCTTTGGTATTAAAATACAGGCGCTAAAAACTACTAAAACACAAATAAAATAAATAATTTTTCTATGATAAATAGCCGTATTTGCACAAAAAGCAAGGAATTTTGTTTTTTTAGAAAAATATACAGATGATAAATCTTGTTTTACTAATAGTAAATAAGGTAAAAATAAATATGCTAAAAGCAAGGAAATGCAAATGCCAATGCTCATCATAACACCAAGTTCGCTAATTGGTTTTATCCCTGAAAATACTAAAGATAAAAAACCCACAACCGTTGTGAGTATTGCATAAAAGCTTGGTTTTGCTTTTGCTAATAAAGTATGTCTTATTTTTTGTTTTCTATCGCTAAAAAGATTATAATTTTGTAATTCTGCAAAATGTGATAAAAGATGAATTACAACAGAAATTGTGATTATTAAAACTAAAGCTACATAATTGCTTGAAATTACTGTTATTTTATAATCAAGCAAATACAAAATTCCTGTACTTGTAAATAAAGAAATAAGACAAATAAACATACAAATAAATACAAAATAATAAGACCTAAAAAATATAAATACAGCAAGGCTAAGCAAGATTACAAGCCCTATGCCATAATACTTTAAATCACTTTTAACATAAGATACCATATCATCAGCAATAACACTTATTCCGCCTAAGATTAGCCCATTTTGCTCTGCAAGTAGTCTTAAATCACTTAAAATTGCATTAGGGTTTTTTGAATAAATTAAAAAATCAGCTACTTTTAAATCCTTGCTAATTATGTTGCTTACATAAAAATTATTTTGCATAATTTCTTCTTGAGCTTTTTTTATGTTTGCACCTGCTAAAATATTTTTTTCGTCATTTAAAAAAAGCGGAGCATTTAAAATACTAAGAGTAGAATCAACACCCTTAATTTGCTCAAGTTCATTTTTAATTTTTTTTAAAAAATCTATATTTTTTTGAGTAAAAACACTATCGTTATTTTTATAAGCAAGTACTAAAAAGTCTTGCTCCCCAAATGTTTGAATGCTTTTATTAAATTTAATTAAATCTTTATCATTTTCTAAAAAAAAGCTTGTAGATTTTGCTTCAATTTGTATTTTAAAAGCAAAAAATGAAAACAATAAGCAAATAAATAAGCTTAAGTAAAAAACATTTTTCGCCTTATTAATTAAAAAAGTAATTATTTTTTGCATTTTTATCTTAATTTTTCAAATAATTTATCAATACCATCTTGATTGATAATATCTAAAAACTGCGCTCTATAAGAAGCTATTAAAGAAGTTCCTAAAACTGCTATATCGTATATCTTACAATCATCTTTTATCTTTCTAAAATTAAACACCGCTTCTTGCATTTTATCATCATACTTAGCGCTTACTTTTGCAATGCACTTTTTTTCATCAATATAAGCATCTAAAAACTTAATGCTATCAGCTTGTAATAAATTAATTTTGCTTAAAAAATCATCTTGTAGTTTTTTAAAAAATAGATTTTTAAATTCATTTTTTTTCTCTTCACTTAAAAGATTATAATTACTTGATAAAACCAATCTAAGCATTAATTCTTCATCTAATTTATCTTTTAAGACATTAAAAATAAGTTCATCTTTATTGTTTAAATCTTTTTGCTGTAAAATTTTTGTTATTTTGTTTATATCATTTTCATAATCTGTTGAAAAAGTTTTAATATTGTATGCAAAAAGCATAGTACTTAAAAATACAAATATTGCTAAAAATTTCATTCTAAGGCCTTTCTTTTAGCTTCATAAAAGTCTTTTATCACAATGTAAGGATTTACACTTTTATAAGCTTCATTTATTAATTTATAATCTTTGCTAGTTTTATTAATAACTTCAAGAGCAAAAAGGCTAATTCTAGTATTTTCGTTTAAATAAAATCTACTAGTTGATAAAAAATCTAAACCATAAGCAAACATATCCCTTATATTACTAGGTCCAATAAAGGGCAAAACTATATGTTCTCCAGCAGGAATGCCCCATCTAGCAAACATTAAACCAAAATCACTTTCTTTTTTATATTTATAAGGTTTAAAAATACCTGCAAAACCTAAGGTGCTATTGCCTAAAAATGTCCAAAAAGTAGCATTAGCTTCTTTGAATTTTGCACTAAGCAATAAGGTTAAAAACCTTGCAGGTGCGTTAATATTATCAAAAAAATTAGCAAAAGCTTTTTTTATTAAAGGTGGGGTGCTTGCGTTATAAATATTTGTAATCGGTCTAAGACTCATATTGTAAAATGCATAATTTAATTTAGTCATAAAAACATTATAAGAATAAAATTTATCTATTTTTTCTTTTTTATTAAATTCTTGTTCAAAAAAGTCAAATTCATTGCAAAATAATGAATTAACTAATATAATAATGCTTAATATTTTACGCATTTTTTGCCTTTTTAAGTGTAATCTAAATTACTATTATTGCAGAAAATAATAAATAAGGAGAGATAATGAAGATTAATTTAGAATTAGAATTTATATTAAACAATGATGTAAAAATAAACGCTAAACATATAAAATTACTAAAACAAATTTTACTTGATAAAAGTATTTTAAAAGCAGCAAAAAATCTTAATATTTCTTATAAAAATGCTTGGGATAGCCTTAATTTAATTAATCAAAATTCTATAATGCCCTTATTTAATAATCAATCAAAAAAAGAAGGAGCAAAATTAAGCCTTTTTGCTTTAAAATTAATAGAAAAATATGATGAATTCACAGAATATAAAAGTAAATTAAATGATGATTTTAGACCACTATTATCGGCAAGAAATGTTATAAAAGCCAAGATTATTAATATAAATTTAAGCAAACTTTGTGCAAAAGTTACTTGTGAGCTTAATGGCGTTAAAATAAATGTTTTAATTTCAAATTCTGCTGTGTATGATTTACAATTAAAAGTTAATGATTATGTGTTTTTAATATTTAAAATTAATTTTATTGAATTAGAAGAAGAAGGGGAAAATTCTTTTAAAGCTAAAATAGTTGATATGAAAATTATTGATGGCTACTATCATTTAGACCTTGCTTTTGCTGATAATATTTTACAAGCTAGTGTAAAAGTTGAAAAGCTAAAGAGAAAATATAAAATTGGCGATGAAATTTTAAGTAAAATTAAAGCAGATAAGATAATTTTGTCTTTATAAATGTTACAAATTGTAATATTTTTTTTATTTTTTTTCTTTTTTTTGCTAATAATTACTATATTTAACTCAAAAATGTTACAAAATAACACAAGAAGGAAAGAAAAATGAATGATTTAAGTTTAATATTATTAGCAGCTGGTGATTCTACACGCTTTAATTGTGAGTTTAAAAAACAGAATTTATATATTGATAAAGTTCCACTTTGGCTTTATGTAGCAAATAATTTTAAAAAAATGTACGCTTTTAAAGAAATTATTATTACTTGCAATGAGCCTTATCAGTATGAAAAATTATCTAATGATTTTATTTTTGTAAAAGGCGCTAATACAAGAGGAGCTAGTATTAAAAATGCTTTAAAAGAATGTACTAGCCAATATGTAATGATTAGTGATGTTGCAAGATTGCTTGTAAAAGAAGAAGTATTAAATAATTTACTTTTAGAATATAAAAATTACGATTGTGTTTTTAGTGCAATAAAGCTTGTAGATACCTTATATAATTACAAAGAAAACAAATACGAAAATAGAGACGATTTTTTATTAGTGCAAACTCCGCAAATCTCTAAGGTAGAAATATTAAAAAAATTAAACTTAGAAAATTATAGTGATGAAAGTTCCGCATTTTGTGCTGCAGCTTATAAATGCAAATGGGTTCAAGGAGATTATAATAATTTTAAACTTACTTTTAAAAGCGATTTAAAAAAGCTAAAAAACCTAAATTACGCAAGTGCTAGTAAAGATAATTTCATTGGATACGGATATGATGTACATGAGTTTTGCTCTTCAAATGTTGGAGAGAAGTTAAGTGAAAAAAATATTAATGATAAGCTTATTTTAGGTGGGATTTGTTGTGCAGATAGCAAATATGCTTTAAAAGCAAATTCTGATGCTGATGTTTTAAGCCATGCAATAATTGATGCTATGCTTGGAGCGTGTAATTTAGGCGATATTGGAGAATTATTTAGCCCTGATGATTTAAGCTATAGAAAGGCTGATTCAATTGAGCTTTTAAAAATAGTTTATAAAAAGTGTAAAGAATATGGGTTTTATTTATCTAATTTAGACATAAGCATTGCTGCACAAGTACCTAAAATTAACCCCTTTAAAAAAGAAATCCAAAAAAATTTACAAGAAGTTTTAAAATGTAAAAATATAAACATAAAAGCAACCACCACAGAAAGATTAGGTTTTGTAGGAAGGTGCGAAGGCATAAGCGTTAGTGCTGTTTGTAATATGAGATTATTTGATTGGAGTTGTTATGAAGATATTGATTGTTGAAAATGAAGTATATTTAGCTCAAAGTATTGCTATTAAATTAAATGAAGCAGGTTATGAAAGTGATATTGCAACTTCTTTTAATGATATAAAAAATATTTTTTATGATGTGATTTTGCTTTCAACTAATGTTGATAGCTTTATGAAAATTATTCAAAATCACAAACAAAGTATGATTTTACTTTTAGTTTCTTATGTTAGTTCAGATACTGTTAGCACTCCTATTGCTGCTGGTGCGTATGATTACATTCAAAAACCTTTTATGATTGAAGAGGTTTTAAGAAAGATTAAATATTTTTACAACTACAATCGTTTAAAATTACAAAATCAGGCTTTAAATTCTTATGTAAAATCAGTAATTGATTTAAAAATCCATCCAGTAAAAAAAATAACCTTTCCTTTGTTGATTAAGACAAATAATCAAATATTAGCTGATTCTTATGTATTTAATTATGCTTTTTCAAATAATATTTTATTGCATTTTACTGATTTAAGCTCATCTTTTAATTTAAACGAACTTTTAGTTGGCGCAAGTGAGATTAGATATTTTACTAATTTTCAAGTCTTAAAAGGTTCAAAATTAGAACAAATTTTAAAATTAAGCAAGGGGCAAAATTTTATTTTTCATACAAATTCAAAAAATCATTTTGAAGGTTTAAACGAGCTTTGTTTAGAAGATAAAGAAAATAATGATTACAAAGGCATTTTAACGGTAGATGATTATTTAAAAAATATGATTTTAAAATGGCAAGATTCATACACAGATACTGATTTAAGCAAAAAACTTGGTATTTCAAGAAAGACTTTGTGGGAAAAAAGGAGAAAATATGACATTGACAAGTGAAAAAATTTCTTGCATAAATATAAATAAAAATGAATTAGCGATTTTATCTTTAATACAAATAAAAGCTTTATCAAATACTGATAGGCTTATTAATGATGAAGAGCAGGGCGAATTTTCAGAATTTTTATTTAATAGTCTTTCTTTTTACCCTAGTTTTGCTTTAAATGGTGATTTAAGTAATAAAAAATTTAGTAAAAAATTATTATTAAAATGTGAAGATGAGATAGTAGGTAGCCTAGAAGATGTTAGTACATTTAGTAGTAAGAAAAAAATTGCTAGTATTTTTAGCCCTAATCTTTGTTATATTGAAAATAATAATCCTGGACTTTGTGCAAAAGTTAATATTTACAATAATCCATATCAAAAAATAAAACAAGATGTTGAAAATAAAATTAAAAAAAGTAACGCAAAGAAAATCACTGCAATTATGCTTGATGCAAGTCCGCTTACAAGAGCGCACGAGCGTATGCTTAGATGGACTATAGATAAGGCTGATTTAGTTTTGATATTTGTTGTTGATGCTAAAGATGAATTTAGTATGCAAATAAAAAAAGAATGTTTTGATTTTTTCACTAAAAATTATTTGCCACTTGATAAAATCTATACTATTTATTTAGAAAATTTAGAACTTTTTTCAAAAGACCCAAATTATGAATGTTTGCTTGTAAAGTCATTTGGTGCAAATAAATTTGTAATTGAACAAAATCATCCAGGTATAGGTTTGTTGTATGATAATTTTACTTTTAATTCTTTTTTAAATGAATTAAGCAAAAAAACAGAATTAGAATTAATAATTTTACCAGAATTTGCATTTTGCAATCAATGTAATATTATGGTTAGTGTAAAATCCTGTCCGCACGGAGCGCATCATCATATAAAATACGATATGCAGTGTATTAGAAAGCTTTTAACATTAGGAATTATGCCACCAACTGTATTGGTTAGAAAAGAAATTTCAGCAAAGCTATTAAGCTATTTATTTAAAGATAAAATCAAAAATATTGATAGTTTTTATAGCAGAGTGTTTCCAAGTAATGGTATTATTAAAAGCAGAAGCGAAGAGGAATTTTATATTGATTTAGCTTCTTTATATCAGACAAATTATTTTATTTAGGAGAAAGAATGAACACTAGTGAATTTACTTTACATTGTGAACAAATCCAAGCAAATAAGGATTTTTTTAAGCCACTTGCCTTTGCATTAGGCGTTGCTAGTTTTGGGCAAATTAGTAAAAAGATGATTTATATAGATTTTGCAAATGTAAATTATATGCAAAATTATAATACTTTTAGTATTTTATTTGATGTTTTAAAACTTGCACGCTTTAAAGATGAAAGTGAATTTGAGCTTGAGTTAAAAAAAGAAGACTTAGAAAAAATTTTAAGTTATTTTCAATGTTTTGAAAATGATACTAACAAACATACAAATATTGAAGTATTTAAAACAGCGTTAAAGTATATTGATAAAGAGAGATTTTTTTTAGTAGTTTTAAATAAAGATGAAAATCCACAAAGTTTAAGTAATGTTTATATTAAGTTACATTTATTATCAAGAAATTATAAAAAGCCAAGAGAATTAAATCTTACAAAGGCATTTGCAATTATGCCTTGCTTAGCGTGGAGCGATAATAGAGCTTATGAGCTTGAATATTTAAAAGAAAATGAAATAGAATTAAAATTTTCTAAAACTTATCCAAATATTGATTATATTGATAAATTCCCAAGATTTTTACAAAGTATTATCCCGCAAGAAAGTGTAAGAATTACAGATAGCTCAAAGGTAAGATTAGGGGCGCATTTAGCAAAGGGCAGCACTATTATGCCAGGTGCTTCTTATGTAAATTTTAATGCAGGAACTCTTGGAGCTGCGATGGTTGAAGGTAGAATTTCATCAAGCGTAATTGTAGGAGAAGATACTGATATTGGCGGTGGAGCAAGTATTTTAGGCGTTTTAAGTGGAACTGATGGAAGTGCAATTAGCATAGGAAAAAGATGTTTATTAGGGGCAAATAGCGTTACTGGAATTTGCTTAGGAGATGATTGTGTTGTAGATGCTTCAGTAGCTGTTTTATCTGGTATGAAATTTAAGCTTATTTTTAGTGAGCAATTACAAAAAGCAAATCCTAATTTTTCTTTTGATAAAGAATATTTTAAAGCAAGAGAATTAAGCAATTTAAATGGCTTGCATTTTAGACAAGATAGCATAAGCGGTGCAATGATTGTAAGCTTTAATCAAAAATTAATTCAACTAAATAAAGATTTACATTAAAGTAAAAATTCTTTCTTAAATATTCTTTATTTAAGAAAGAAATATTTAATAAAAATTTATAATTTTGTAATTTACTTAGTAAAATTTAAATTACAGTTTCTTTTTCTTTTATTATTATCTTTTCATTAACTAAATTGCTTTATATTTTTTTAAATAATAATTTTTATTAATTACATACTTTATTTTTAAATATTAATTAAATTAAGATTTATTTATTATCTAAATTAGTTGATAGGGGGGGGGTAGGCCATGAAAAAGATAGTTTTATTATTAATTACTTGCATTTATTTATTTTCTTATAGTTGTAATAGCCCTGAAGCCTTTGAGCAATTTAAGCAAGATTCTATAAAAGTTTTATCTTATAGCTTAAATAGTTTAGATTTAGAAATATACACTCGCATTTTTAAGCCAAATATTCCTATTTTAATTGAAGAAGATGCCACTAAAAGCATTTGCTATATTGGTTATAAATATGTAATGTTAAGCAAAGAAGAAGCATTAGCGTATAGCATTATAGGAAAAAATCAAGATTATTATTTTAAAAATTACATTCAAGATTATTTAAGAAGTGATAGCAAAATAGAAGAAACTCATACCTTATTTAAAGAGCTAGCCAAGATTATCCCTAATTCAATATATATAGCATCTTCAAATAGTCAAAAGATTGATTTTTTGGGTTTAGCTGAATTTGCAAAATTGTTATTTGAAGACAATAAATATTTTTAATTTTTTTAATTTAATTACAATTTTTATAGCTAAAATACTCTTAACTTATTTAAAAAGGGGAGAATATGAAAGATGAGCGTATGAAATTTGATAGAATTGATATAGGCTGGATTGTAATGAGTATTGGTATGGCTATTGGTGCAGGAATTGTGTTTTTACCTGTTCAAGTTGGCGTTGTGGGACTTTGGGTGTTTTTATTTTCATCTATTATTGGCTATCCTGCTATGTATTTATTTCAAAAACTTTTTATAAACACTCTTGCAAGGGCAAAAAACGCAAGTTCTTATCCTGATGCAATAGAAAGTTATTTAGGAAAAAATGCAGCTATTTTTTTAAGCATTTTATATTTTTTAATGATAATTATTTGGATGTTTGTTTATACAACGGCTGTTAATAATGATAGTGCAGCTTATTTGCAAACTTTTAATATCAGTAAAGAAAATCTAGCAAATAATCCTATTTATGGTTTAGTAATAGTATTAATTTTAACTTTTATTGCTATGAGCGCTGAAAGTGTTTTATTTAAATTATCAGGTTTTATGGCAGTTAGTGTATTGCTTGTTATTGCTGTACTTGCTTTACTTATGATACCTATGTGGGATTTTTCTAACATAAAGGCAATTGGAGATTATAAAATTTTAATTAAGGATGTTATAGTTACTTTACCTTTTACACTTACTTCAATATTATTTTTACAATCTTTATCGCCAATGGTAATTAGTTATAGAGCGCATTTTAAGGATATTGAAATAGCAAGAAAAAAAGCTTTAAGAGCTATGAATATTTCTTTTATTTTATTGTTTGTTATTGTATTTTTTTATGCAGTATCTTTTACCTTAGCAATTGATTATGAAAGTGCTTTAAAAGCAAAAGAAGAAAACATCTCAGCCCTAGCAATAGTTGCAAAAAGTTTTAGTTCAAATCAAAGCAATTGGCATATTTATTTTGGTATGCTTTTAAATGTTTTTGCGGTTTTAACCTCGTTTTTTGGAGTGTTTTTAGCTTTTAGAGAAGCAACAAATGGCATTTTAAATAATATTATTTCAAGATTTACAAATACAAGCAATATGAAAAAACGCATAGATATGTTAAGCATTTTAATAGGTATTTTACTTTGCTGGTTTGCAATAGTACTTAATTTTCCAATTTTGTTTTTTACAAGTATTTGTTCTCCAATTTTTGGTTTAATAGGATGCTTGATACCTGCATTTTTAGTTTATAAAATTCCAAGTTTAAACGATTTAAAGGGTTTTAGTTTATATTTTATAATTCTAACTGGAATTTTATTATGTGTTTCTCCGTTTTTAGCTTTTTAAAAAGTTAAAAATGTGTAGAAAAGTTACTAATTTTTATAATTTTTTGCTAAAATAGAATTAATTATAATTTTTAAGCTAAATAAAAGGATAAATATGAGCAAGAATTTAGAACAAATTAAAAATGTATTAAAAACATTAGGTGTAAAAGCAGATGAAAATGAAATTTATGAACGCATTAAAGATAAAAAATTAAAGGTAATTTGGTTACATTTTAGTGAATGCACAGGCTGTAGTGAAAGTTTTATTAGAAGTGAAAGCATAGGTCTTGATGATTTAATTTTTGATTATATTGACCTTGTTTATCACGAAACTTATATGGCATCAAGCGGCTTTTTAGCAGAAAGTTTATTAAAAAGCAAAGAACCTTATTTATTGATAGTAGAAGGTGCTATTAGTGCTAATGAATATTATACTTCTGGTGCTTTTGCTCATAGTGCAATGCATAAAATGCAAGAATTAGCAAAAAATGCCCTAGCAATTTATGCGGTAGGTTCTTGCTCAAGTTATGGTGGTATTCAAGCTGCTGCACCAAATCCAACTATTTCTTATGGAATAGCAGATGAGTTTAAAGATGCAGTTTTAATTCCAGGTTGTCCGCCTAGCGAGAGTAATATTATTGCTAGTATTATGCATTTTGTGTTTTTTAATAGTGCTCCTAGTTTAGATAATAATAATCGTCCTGCCTTTGCTTATGCAAAATGCTTACATGATATGTGCGAAAGAAAGGTAGCATTTGAAAGTGGAGATTTTGTAAAAGAATTTGGCGATGAAGCAGCTAAAAACGGTGCTTGTTTATTTAAGGTTGGCTGTAAAGGACCTTATACTTTTAATAACTGTCCTAAAACTAAGTTTAATTCTAAAACTTCTTGGCCGGTTGCAGCAGGACACGGGTGTATTGCTTGTAGCGAAAGAGATTTTTGGGATAATTACGGAGTTTATGAGCTATCAATGGCAAGTTCATATGCGCAAGGGAAAAGAAAAAGAGCGCAAAATATAATAAATAATTTTGAAAAAGGAACAACCTGTATTAAGGATGATGGTATTTATAAAGATAATGAAAAAATTCTTTCATTTGAATTTGAAATGCAAAATATTGCAAGTTTTCTTAGTACAAATAAATTAGGGCAAAAATTATTAGCAAATTATGAAAAAGAATTTAATATAAATTTACAAGCAGATAGCAAAATTGCAAGTAAATTTAGCGATATTTTTCTAGCTGCTAGTTTTATTTTAAATAAAGAGTTTAAAAGTTTAGATGAGATACTTAAATTAGCAAATTCTTACGAGATTGGTATTGCTAGCGGTCTTGATTTTAAATTAAATAATAATATCCCTTTTAAACTTGATGTACAAAAATCTTTAAGACTTGTATTAATATACAAACTTGGTGGTTTAGACGATATTGCAATTTATTATGGAATTGCTGATAGTATTGCACAAGTGATTGTAAAAGTTTTAAAATTAGCTGATATTAAAGAATTTTATTTTGAAGATGAAATTTTTAAAAGTGAAATTATGCAAGAAAGATTAAGTTTTTACCTTAAGAGGATTTAATGAAATATATATTTTTTGATACAGAAACAACAGGTGTTTTGCCAGAAGATAGAATAATTCAAGTAGCATCGCTTAGCTTTGATGCTACTTATTATGATTCTTGTCTTAGTGCAAATTTTTTACTTGATTATAAAAAACATTATGAATTATGTAAAAGTGATAAAATGCCAAGCATTGAATCAATGGAAGTAAATCACATTACGCCTGAAATGCTTGCTAATAAAAAATATTTTATAGATACTGATTTTTATAAAAATTTATGCGAGCTAAATAGTGATGAGAATTATTTAATAGCACATAATATTGATTTTGATATTACTATGCTTAAAAAAGAAGGCTTTGAGCCAAAATATAAATTAATTGATACATATAGATGTGCTAGGCATTTATTTAAAGATTTAGCCCATCATAGATTGCAGTATTTAAGATATGCTTTAAAACTTTACTTACTAGAAGAACAAAGTGCTAAACAATTACAAATTGACATTAAGGCTCATGATGCAATGGGTGATGTTTTAATACTTATGCTTTTATTTAATGAAATGCTTAAAGTAAAAAATGCTAATGAACTTTATTTACTTAGCAAAGAAGCTATTTTTATAGATGAGTTAAAATTCGGCAAGTACAAAGGCTTAAAATTAAGCGATGTAGCACTCAAAGATAGGTCGTATTTAGATTGGCTGCTTAAAAATAGCAACGATGTTGATTTACTTTATAGCATAAAAAAAGTTTTACAATGATTAAAAAAATAATCAGGTGTAAATGAAAAATATAATTTTAGCATTAATTTTAAGAGAATTAAAAACAAGATTTGGTAAAAACCCTACCTTAGGTTATGTTTGGGTTATTGTTGAACCTATGTTGCATATACTTTGCTTACTTGTTTTTTTAAGTTATATAAGAAATAGGGTATTGCCACAGCTTCCATATTCATTATTTTTAATAATGGGGATGGTGCCTTATTTTATGTTTAGAAATATTGTAACAAATATAATAAATGGTATTGATGCGAATAAATCTCTTTTTGTTTATAAGCCAGTAAAACCAATCCATGTTTTTTTAGCAAGAGCTATTTTAGAAGGTATGATTTATTTTGTAATTTTTATATTACTTATGTCTTTTTTTTGTTTTATATTAGATTATAATTTTATACCAAATAATTTTTTAATGGTTATTTTTTCATTTTTTTTAGTGATTTTATTTGCCTTTACTTTAGGTTTATTTATGGCGATAATTTCTTTTAATAGGCCATCTTTAAAAATGTTATGTACTGCATTAACAGGGGTTTTTTATTTTGCTTCCGCAACTATTTTTCCATTATGGATTTTACCAATTCAATATGCAAAATATATGGCTATAAACCCACTTTTGCACATAATTGAAACTTTAAAAGAAAATTATTATGTACAATATCCTGTAATAAGCGTTGTAAATTTATCATATTCACTAATGTTTATTTTAGTGTTATTATTTTTTTCTTTAGCAATGTATTATCATAAAAGATTGCAATTAGCAGGGCAATAAACATGATTAGACTTGAAAATATTACAAAATATTATATTTTACAAAATAAGCAAAGACATTATATTTTTAAAAATCTTAATTTTTCTTTTCCAGATGATTGTTCTATAGGGCTTTTGGGCAAAAATGGAGCTGGTAAAAGCACCTTGCTTAGAATTTTAGGCGGTTTAGAATTAGCTAATAAAGGTAGGGTAATTACTAATCAAAAAATCTCTTGGCCAATTGGCTTTTCAAGCGGCTTTCAAGGCTCTCTTAGTGCTAGAGATAATATTAATTTTATAGCTAGGGTTTATGGTTATAATAGTAATGAAATTAAAGAAAAAATAGAATTTGTAAGAGCATTTGCTGAAATTGGCTCTTTTTTTGATGAACCTGTAAAAAATTATTCTAGCGGTATGAAATCAAGAATTTCTTTTGGAATTAGTATGGCGTTTGACTTTGATTATTATTTAATTGATGAAGCAGGAGCGGTAGGTGATCCTTCGTTTAAGCAAAAAAGTGTAGAATTATACGAAAAAAAATTATCTACATCAAAGGTTATTATGGTATCTCATAGTGCTGATGAAATTAAAAGATGGTGTAATAAGGTTGTAATTTTAGCAAATAATGAGGCTAAAATATATGATGTAGATGAAGGTCTTGAAATTTATAAAGAAAGTTGTTAATGAAGAAAATAAAAATATATTCACATTTAATAAAGAAGAAAACAAAAAGATATTTAAAAAAGGCGTTTTCATTTAAGCTTGTTTTACTTTTAACGCTTTTATATGCTTTTTATTTATTTTTTATTGCTGATGCAAGATATAAAAGTAGCGCTGTAATTGCTGTAAAATCAACAAATGCTCAAAATACTTCATCTTTATTATCTTTAGTAAATGCTACCGTTGCAACATCATCTAAAGAAGATATAATGTATTTAAAAGAGTATATTTTATCTCTTGATATGTTAAGAATTTTAGAAAATAAGTTGCAATTAAAAGAAAATATTTTAATGCACAAAGATTATAGATTATGGTTTAAAAATTTTGATTATGACGAAGATTTTTTATCTTATTATAAAAGTCTTGTAAGTGTAAATTATGATGATTTAACAGGATTAACAACTATTAGTGTAGAAGCTTTTAGCCCAGAATATGCACAAAAATTAAATAATTTAATTTTAAGCGAAAGTGAAAAATTTATAAATGATATTTCTCATAATATAGCAAACGAAGAGGTAAAATTTAATAAAGAACAGTTAGAAAAAATTCAAGATGAGTTTTTTAAAGCTCAATATAATCTAAAGGCTTTTCAAGATAAAAATAATATTTTTGACCCAACAAATGAAGCACAAGCACAAGGGGCATTGGTAGCTACTTTAAAAAGTAATTTAAGTAAAAAACAAATAGAAATTAATACCTTAAAAACTTATTTAAATGACAATAGTCCACAAATTAAGAATTTAAAAAGTGAAATTTTAGCCTTAAAAGAACAATTAAAATTAGAACAAGATAAAATAGCCTCAAGCAAAAATGATGAAAAATTAAATGATTTAGCCTTTGAGTTTGAGAATTTAACTTTTAAATTAAAATTCGCTACAGATGCTTACAAATTAGCTTTAACCTCGTATGAAAAAGCAAGAATTGATGCTTTAAAAAAGGTTAAACAATTAATTAAAATTACAAATCCGCAAATATTTTTAAAATCAGTTTACCCGAATTATACTTATGATATTTTAAGTTTATTTGTAATTTTAAGTTTAATTTTTGCTTGTATAAAAATTACAAATACTATAATACAGGAGCATAGATACTAATGAAAAAAATTATATGTTTATTTTGTGCTTTAATGCTTTTTGCACTTGATGTTTCAAATATTCAACCAAGCAATAATAGTGAAGAAGAATTACTAGAAGTAAAAGAAAATAAAGCTGTTTTTGGAGAGCATTTATTTTCTGGAAATTTTAAACAAGTAAGTAAAAATATTTACAACCCTGATTATAAAGTAAATATTGCTGATGTTATTGATATTAAGATTTGGGGAGCAGTTGAACTTAGCTTAAAGGCTGAGGTTGATTCAAAGGGTAATATTTTTATTCCACAAGTTGGTGTTATAAATGTCTTAGGCGTTAATAATAAAGATTTAGTAAAAATAATTCAAGATAAGGTAAAGCAAATTTATAAAGATAATGTTTTTGTTTATGCAAATATGCAAACTTATCAAGAAGTATTAGTTTTTGTAAGTGGAAATGTAAAAAAGCCAGGCTTATACGCTGGACTAAGCTCTGATAGTGTTATTCAATTTATTGATAAGGCTGGTGGTATTAATTTAAATTATGGCTCTTTTAGAGATATTAATATTCTAAGAAATAATGAAATTATTAAAGAGCTTGATTTGTATGATTTTTTATTAAATGGTAGGATTGAAAACATCACTTTTAGAAATTCCGATGTAATTTTTGTTAATTCAATAAAATCTTATGTAAGCGTTAGCGGAGAGGTTTATAAACCATACAGATTTGAGCTTGGTAACGATATTGTAAGCTTAGCGGATATTGCAAGAGTTGCAAATATAAAACCAACAGCAACAACAGCTTTAGTAAAAAGCTATGATGAAAATAATAAAATCTCAATAAATACTTATAAAAAAAGTGAATTTA
Source organism: Campylobacter canadensis (assembly GCF_013177655.1). NCBI lineage: Bacteria > Pseudomonadati > Campylobacterota > Epsilonproteobacteria > Campylobacterales > Campylobacteraceae > Campylobacter > Campylobacter canadensis. Next base: position 1,277,649 of record NZ_CP035946.1, on the reverse strand, counting down.
AAGATGTTATTTTAAAAAGTGCTGATGAGATTGAATTTAATCCAGATTTTAATGCAGATAAAATAAATATTACAATAAATGGAGAGCATAAAAGTTTGCATAATATGGTTGTGAGTAAAGGTACAAGCTTGCAAGATGTTTTAGACAAATTAGAATTTACCGATATGAGTGAGCTTTCATCGGTGCAGCTTTTTAGAAAAAGTGTTTCTTCTCTGCAAAAAAATCTTTTATTAGCTTCATTAAAAGAACTTGAAACTTTAGCCCTAACATCAACTTCTCAAACTCCGCAAGAAGCAGGTATCAAAGCTACTTGGACGCAAAATGTTTTAGCCTTTATTGATAGGGCAAAAAAAGTGCAACCTAAAGGACAAATTGTTATTGAAGACAAATCTTTATATAAAGATATAATTTTAGAAGAAGCAGATGTTATAAATATTCCATCAAAAAATAATCTAGTAGTTGTTTCAGGCGAGGTACAAGTTCCAGGTGCTTTTGTATTTTTAGATAAATATAAGGTAAAAGATTACATAAAAATAGCAGGGGACTTTTCTCAAAGAGCAGATAAAAATAGAATTTTAATAATCCATCTTAATGGTAAAGCAGAGCAATTTAAAGGCAGCGGCTTTTTAACAAATAAAGTAAAATTAGCAAAAGGAGATTCTATTTTAGTTTTGCCTAAGATTGATAGTTATAATCTTCAAGTGGTTAGTTTGCTAAGTCAAATTTTATATCAAATTGCTGTTACTACTAAGGTTGTACTGGATATTTAATGAAGTTAAGTAAGGCGATATCGGGTTTTAAGAATAAGAATATTTTATTGCTACAAGGTCCAATAGGACCTTTTTTTAATTATTTTGCAAAAAAACTATCTTTACAAAATAATAGAATTTTTAAAATTAATTTTAATGGTGGTGATTTTATTTTTTATCCATTTAAAAGTGTAAATTACACAAAATCTTTTAAAAATTATAAAGATTTTATAAAAGAATTTTATTTAAAAAATAATATTGAAATTATTTTTTGTTACAACGATACAAGAAAAATTCATAAATGTGCAATAGAAATCGCAAAAGAATTAGATATTGAAGTTTATGTTTTTGAAGAAGGCTATTTAAGACCAAATTTTATAACTTTAGAAAAAGATGGGGTAAATGCAAATTCAAAAATGAGCAAAGATGCTAATTTTTATAAAAAATATAATTTTAAAAATAAAGAAATAAATAATTTATTAAAATATTCTTTTTATAAGATGTGCTTTTATACCTTTATTTATTACCTTTTTTCTTTTATTTTTTCTTTTTATTTTAATAATAAAAATCATCATAGAACCCTAAAGCCAAGTGAGAGTTTTTACTGGATTAGACATTATATAAGGTTAAAAAAATATAAAATAAGTGATGCAAAAATTTCCTTAGAAAATAAAAAATATTTTTTATGTGTTTTGCAAGTTTTTAACGATACTCAAGTAAAAATTCATTATGAAAAAAAATGTATAAAAAAATTTATTATTAGCGTTATTAAATCTTTTATAAAAAATGCTGATAATAACACATATTTAGTTTTTAAACATCATCCAATGGATATTGGTTATGTTGATTATTCAAAAGTTATGAAAAAATTTGCAAAAAAATTTAATATTGAAGATAAAATTATTTATTTACATTCAGGGCATTTGCCAACCTTACTTACAAATGCAAGTGGCTGTGTGGTTGCAAATTCTACCGTAGGTTTAAGCTCAATTGCATATTCTTGCCCTACAATTGTTTTAGCTAAAGCTATTTATAATATTGATGGTTTAGTTTATAAGGGTACTTTAGACAGTTTTTGGTCAAATGTCTTAAAATTTAATGTAGATAAACAACTTTATGAAAAGTACAAAAGTTATTTATTAAATACCAATCAAATCAACGGTTCGTTTTACGAAGATGTATTTTAACTTGGTATTAATTTAATTTTTTATAATTTAACAAAATATTTTTTTAAGGAAAAAAATGAGAACTCATTATTCAACACAGTTAGATAAAAATTCAGTAGGTAAAGAAGTTTGCCTAGCAGGATTTGTAAATAGCTATCGTGACCACGGTGGTGTAATATTTTTAGATTTAAGAGATAAAGAAGGTTTAATTCAATTAGTTTGCGACCCAGAAGTAAGCAAACAAGCACACGAACTTGCTAGTTCATTTAGAGATGAATATGTAATTTGTGCAAAGGGTAAGGTACGTTTAAGAGGAGAAGGTTTAGTAAATTCTAAGCTTAAAACAGGAGAAATTGAAGTAGTTTGCAGTGAAGTTGAATTAATAAATAGCGCAAAAGCATTGCCTTTTGATGTAAATGATTTAAATGTAAATGAAGAACTAAGGTTAAAATATAGATTTTTAAGCCTTAGAAATCCAAAATTATTAGATAATTTTAAAAAACGCTCAATCATCACAACTGCAGCTAGAAATGCTTTAACAGAACTTGGCTTTATGGAAGTAGAAACTCCTATTTTAACTAAGGCTACCCCTGAAGGTGCAAGAGATTATTTGGTACCTTCTCGTGTACATGAGGGCGAATTTTATGCCTTGCCACAAAGTCCGCAATTATTTAAACAACTTTTAATGGTTGCAGGATTTGATAAATATTTTCAAATAGCAAAATGTTTTAGAGATGAAGATTTAAGAGCAGATAGACAGCCTGAATTTACTCAAATAGATGTTGAGATGAGCTTTTGTGACCAAGAAATGGTTATGCAAAATGCTGAGCAATTTTTAAGAAAAACTTTTGCAAGTGTTGGGATAGCAATGCCGCAAAATGTAAGAAGAATGACTTATAATGAGGCAATGGAAAATTATGGAAGCGATAAGCCAGATTTAAGATTTGATATGCCTTTTATTGATGTAGCAGATATTTTTGCAAAGTCTAATAATGCTATTTTTAGTGAGCCAGCAAAAGATAGTAAAAAAAATCGTGTAAAAGCAATAGTTGTAAAAAATGGTGATAATATTTTTTCAAAGCGCCAAATGCAAGGTTTTGAAGAATATGTAAGAAAATTTGGCGCAAAAGGACTTGCTTTCATTCAAATGAAAGAAGATGGACCTAAAGGACCTTTAACTAAATTTTTTGATGATGAAGGTAAAGAATTAATAGATTTTCTTAAAAAAGAAGCTGATTTTAGCGTAGGAGATGTAGTATTCTTTGGTGTTGGTGCTAAAAAAACAGTTTTAGATTATATGGGAAGATTTAGATTATTTTTAGCAAATGAACTAAAATTAATTGATGAAAATAGATTTGAGTTTTTATGGGTTGTTGATTTTCCTATGTTTGAACAAAATGATGATGGCACTTATTCAGCGATGCACCATCCATTTACAATGCCAAAAAATATTGATGCACCAATTGATGAAATTAGCTCAGTTGCTTATGATATAGTGTTAAATGGGGTTGAGCTTGGTGGTGGAAGTATTAGAATTCACAAAAGCGATATCCAACAAAAAGTATTTAAGTTATTAAACATTAGCGAAGAAGAGCAAAAAGAAAAATTTGGCTTTTTACTAGACGCTTTAAGCTATGGTGCGCCTAGTCACGGTGGCTTTGCAATAGGTCTTGATAGATTGTTAATGTTAGTTACAAAATCAAGTTCAATTAGAGATGTAATAGCATTCCCTAAAACTCAAAGAGCGCAATGCCTAATGACTGATGCACCAAGCGCAGTTAGTTTTGCCCAGCTTAATGAATTACACATTTCTTTAAAAGAGAAAAAATAAACAAGATAATTTATTTGTTATTTTTATATTACTTTAAAAGCTAACTTTTTATAAAGATTAGCTTTTAATTTTTATCCTCTGTTTGCTTTTAGTCTAAATTTGAAAACTAATATTTACAATATGTAACATTATAAAATTAATGTAGTTAATGGTAAGTAATTTTAGATTTTTTTTATAACAGTTTTTATTTTTATATAAACAAGTACTTTTATTCAAAATATTAATATTGAAAATATTAGTTTTCATATTAAGGATTTTTACTTGTATAGTTCTAGAAAAATAAAAAAATTAATGCGTGAACCAAAATTATTTTTTAAGGATGCTTTTTTAAATAATTACAGAATTGCAAATAAGCTTATAAATAATTTTAAAGCAAAAAAATACAAAGCTTATAGCAAATACGCAATTATTTCAGCGGTTTATAATGTAGAAAAATATTTAGATGATTTTTTTAAGTCAATAATCAATCAAAGATTAGATTTTAAAAACAATATTTATTTAATTTGTGTTGATGATGGTTCAACGGATAATTCAGCACAAATAATTAAGAAATATCAAAAAAAGTATCCTAAAAATATAATTTATTTATACAAAGAAAACGGCGGACAAGCAAGTGCTAGAAATTTAGGTTTAAAATATTTAAAAGAAAATGATTTAAATATAACTTGGCTTACTTGTACTGACCCTGATGATTTTTTAGATAGAAATTATTTTTATGAGGTTGATAAATTTTTATTAACTCATCAAGATGATGATGTTTGTATGATAGGCTGTAATATAAAAATATATCAAGATGAAACAGGAGTGTTTCAAGAGCATTTTACGAATTTTCAATTTACTTCAAATTTGTATGAAAAAATATCTTCTATGAGATGGGGTATAACAACATCAACAAGATCTTTTTTTGATTATAGTATTATTTTAGTAAATAATCATTTATTTGAAGAGGGTTTTAGTTCTTTTGAAGATGCGCAATTTGTTTTGATGTACTTAGTAGCAAATAATACAAAAAATATAGCTATTCTTCGAGATGCATTATATATAGCAAGAAAGAGAAAAGGATCGACAACCAATCTTCAGGTTAAAACAATTCATTATTATATTGATTCTTTGATTAGAACAGCTAATGTTTTTTGTAAAATTTCCAAATTAAACAAAATACCATTGTATGTTCAAAATTCTATTTTAGCGCATTTGGTTTTTAATATTCAAAATCTTATTAATTCTCCTGAAAAATTATCTTTTATGAGTGAAAGCGAAAAACAAAGATATTTAAAATTATTAGAACAAAATTTTTCTTATATAGACGTTAAAACAATTCTTGATTTTAATTTAGCAGGTTTATATTTTGATAAGAAAGTAGGAATTTTAAATTGCTTTAAAAATGAAAAACCACCATTTCAAATAGCTTATATAGAAGATTATGACCCTTATAAAGAGCAAATTTTAATTACTTATTACACTGGAGATGATAAAGATATAGAAAGTATTAGGATGGATAATGAAGAAATATATGCAGATTATGAAAAGATAGTTAAATACGATTTTTTAGATAGAGTATTTTGTTATCAAAAAAGATTATGGGTTTCTATACCTGTTGATATTAAGGGTAAATTGGAATTTTTTATAGATGGAGTAAAGACCAGAATAACTTTTAATAAGACGCAACTTCAAAATGTAAACATCCAAGACATCCGAAAAGAATTTCAAAAAAGATTACCAAAAAGTAATATTTGGCTTTTAATGGATAGAGACTATGAAGCTGATGATAATGCAGAGCATTTATATAGATACATTATGCAAAATCACCCAGAGCAAAAAATAATATTTGCTTTAAGAAAAGAAAGTTCAGACTGGAAAAGATTAGAAAAAGAAGGATTTAATTTAATAGAATTTGGAAGTTTTGAATTTGAAAGGATTGTAAAAAAAGCCTCTAAAGTCATTAGCTCTCATTTAGATGCTTATCTTGGAAGATATTTAAAACAATTTAATAAGGATTTCATCTTCTTACAACATGGGGTAACATTTGCAAGTGATGTGCATGCTTGGTTTAATTGTAATCCTTGGATTAAAATGATAACCACTGCAAATACTTTAGAACACCATAATATAGCAAGTAATTATAGTCGCTATAAATTTGGAAAAAAAGAAGTACTATTAACAGGTTTTGCAAGACATGATATTCTTTTAAAAAAAAGTAGAAAAGAAAACAAACAAATCCTTATAATGCCAACATGGAGAAAAAATATAGTTGGCAATATAATTCCTAATACAGGGATTAGAGAAATAAATTTGGAATTTTTAGAATGCGAGTATTTTAAAAAATGGAAAAGTGTTATACAAAGTTCTCAGCTTGAGCAGCTTGTAAAAAAATATGATTATAAAATTTACTTTTTTCCTCATTTTCAAATCCGTCCATATCTATCTTATTTTCAAGCACCTTCTTATATTCAAGTGGATGTAAGAAATAATGGTATGAGTTTGCAAAATATTTTTGCCAGTGTAGATCTTATGATAACTGATTATAGTACAGCATGTAGTGAAATGGCTATACAAAATAAACCTACTATTTTTTATCAATTTGATGAAGAGGAAAACTTGCAAGGTGTTCATCATCCAAGGGATTATAATTTTGATTATAGAAGAAATGGATTTGGACCAGTTGTTAATAATGAGTCAGAATTGATGGTAAAATTAGATGAGTTGCTTAATAACAAATGCGAGTTAGATGATTTTTATAGTAAAAATATTACACAAACTTTTATACATAGAGATATGGGCAGTTGTTCTAGAATTTATAATTCTATAATAAAAATGTCAAAACAAGAACATGGCAAAGCGTTTGCTGCAAAAGAAAAAGCTCTATTAGCACAGGATAAACAATTATATTATGAAGCATTTAAAAAATGGTTAAATATTATAAAAAACGGTTTTATATCGGAAGATGTAGTGTATAATTTTGCCCTTTGTGCATATAATAGCAACTGTTATATTTTTGTTAAAGAGTTTATTGAAGATAAACAAGACATAGAGAAATATTGCATTAAGACAAAGATAGAAATACTTAAAAATTTAGTGGAGATTAAAGATGTAAAAAATGTATTTATTTTGGCTGAACAGTTATTGGAAGGTGAAGTAATTATTCAATTTAAACTAAGATATTCTTTATATATTGATAATAGAGAATTATTTTATGAAAATTATAAAATATTAATTAATGATTTTGCAAAAAGTAAAGAAAGTATTTTTGAGAAATTGTTGTTATTTCAATCATCTTTGATAAGTCAAGCATTCGAGCAAAATAATAGTAAAAAATATAATTGTTTTGAAAAATTTTTTAAGGAAATTGTATGAGCTTGATTATAGCTAGCAGAACAGATGGTACTGGTTCTAGATTAATATCTTTGATGAATGCTATGTATCTTGCTAAAATATTAAATAAACAAGTTAAATTTACATGGAAAAATTATATTCCCTTTACTAAAGATTCTGATACTAATAATTTTAGAAAAGTTGAAAATGATAATGTTAGTATTTTAGGATTATGTGTTGAGTCGCATACTGAAATATTTTCTAAAAATTTTATCGATAAATATTTTTTAGAGAGTATAAATGGTTCAATTTTTAGAATTGATGACAAAGTTTATACAAATTTTGATTTGTTTTTAAAAGAATTAAAATTTAATAAATATGATTATATTTCAGCACCTCTTATTGATCTATCAACAAGAATTTTTAAAGATATAGATGATTTAGAGTATAGAAAATATATGCAAAATATTTGGAATGATATTGAATTTTCAGAATCTGTAAAAAAAATAGTTATAGAGCAAAGCAAACCTGTATGAAATTTAAAGATTTTATATGTATTCATATTAGAAGCGGCGACGCTATTTATGATTATGCTGAGTTTAGGAAATTTAATTTACAGTCTATTTATCATGCAACACCATGCGAAATAGCTATCGGGATTATACAAAAAAATAAAGATAAAAATATTGTATTAGTTGGGGATGACTTGCTATCCATTCGTCAAATTATGGAATTTTGTAACTTTAAAAATGTTTTTGTGATGGAAGATTTTAGAAATTCAAACCAACTTTCGAATATGGAATTATTTTTTTACGATGTGATGTTTATGTCGCATGCTAAAATATTGTATGGAACAAATTCTGCTGTTGTAAGATTAGCTAACTATATAGGAAATCAAGAATTTATTAATAATTATTCTGTTTTTAATGAAAAAGAGTTATATGATATTATAAAAGAAAATATAGAAAAATTTAATACATCTAACTCGCAAAAAGCATTTAGCTATTTTCATTTATTTATAGTGTCTAAAAAAATAAATATTTCTAAAGAAAATTTAATCGAATTTTTGGAAAAAGCATTAGTATATGATTATGAAAATGATAAATATAGGATACATATTATTGATATTTTATTAAATCATAATGAAATTTCAAAAGCAAATGAGATGTTAAAAACAATATTATTGACAAGAGAGGGCGAGTATTTAAAAACTTTATTTCTAAAGGGGTGGATAGGGGTTGTTTATTCTGATTTGTTTGATATATATTTAAAAAGTAGTTGTTTGCAATATCCTTATATTGCATATGTTGCTATGCATATTTTAAAATTTAAAGTGAATTTACAAATTCAAACTTCTAATAATACTATTAACAATGCTGTTAAAGAAAAAGATAGTATTATAAAATCCAATATAAACCATATCAATCAATTACAAAGTAATATACAAGAAAAATCAACTCAACTTAATCAAATCCAATCTAAATTATCTTTCCAAACTAAATATGGTACAGCTAAATCCCGTATCCAAAATCATTTATCTTATAAACTAGGACAAGCCTTAATTACAAATTCAAAAAGCATATTAGGCTATATAAGAATGCCTTTTGTATTATCATATATAAAAGACAAACACAAATTTGAACAAAAAGCCTATGAGGAAAAAATAAAAGAAAATCCAAATTTAGCTTTACCTCCTTTAGAATCTTATCCAGATTACAAAGAAGCTTTAAAAGAAAAAGAATGTTTTACTTATAAATTAGGAGAAGCTTTTATTAAAGCTAGTAAGAATTGGTATAAAGGTGGGTATATTAAGTTTATATTTCAAGATATATCCAGATTAAAAAGAGAATTTAAAAGAAAGGAAAAATAATTATGGCAATAGAATTTAATATACAAGAATCAAAAATTTTAAAAGGAGTGTATATTATAACTCCTAATAAATTTAGAGATTTAAGAGGTGAAATTTGGACCGCTTTTACTGAAGATTTACTAGGTGATATTATCCCAAATGGTTTAAAGTTCAAGCATGATAAATTTATTAATTCTCATTTTAATGTTTTACGTGGAATTCACGGCGATACAAAAACCTACAAGCTCGTTACTTGTGTTTATGGGGAAGTTCATCAGGTAGTGGTTGATTGTAGAAAAGATTCGCCAACTTACTTAAAATGGGAAAAATTTATTATTAATCAAGATAACCAGCAGCTTATTTTATTACCGCCAAATATGGGAAATTCTCACTATGTAAGTTCAAAAGAAGCAGTGTATTACTATAAGCTTGCTTATGAAGGAGAATATTTAGACGCTCCTGAACAATTTACTTACGCATGGAATGATGAAAGAATAGGTATAAATTGGCCAACAAATTCTCCTATTCTTTCAGAGCGTGATATTTTAGCGATGAGTAAGGATAAAAAATGAATAAAGATTCTAAAATTTATATAGCAGGGCATAAAGGTTTAGTTGGCTCTTCAATTTTAAAAAAACTACGAAATGATGGCTATAAAAATTTAATTTTTAAAACTCGTTCCGAACTTGACTTGACAAATCAGCAAGCCGTTTCAGAATTTTTTGTTAAGGAAAAGCCAGAGTATATATTTTTCTGTGCTGCTAAAATGGGTGGCATGTTGGAACAGCTAAAAAGAAGAGCTGATTTTTTGTATTTGAATTTAGCAATGCAAACTTTTGTGTTACATGAAGCTTACAAAAATGATTGTAAAAAATTACTTTACTTAAGTTCTCTTTGTATTTATCCTCAGGATACATCACTGCCGATAAAAGAAACAAGTATGCTTGATGGAAAATTGCAATTTATTAATGAGCCTTATGCGATTGCTAAAATTACAGGTAATAAAATGTGTGAGTTTTATAATCATCAATTTGGTACAAATTTTATTACTTTAGTTCCAACAAGTATTTATGGACCTGGAGATAATTTTAATTTAGCTACAGCTCATGTTTTTCCAGCAATATTTGCAAAAATTTATTTGGGTAAATTGCTTAATGAAAAAAGATATGATGAGCTTCTTTTTAATTTAAAATTAACAAACATACAAGAAGTTCTTAATTATTTAAATAACTTCAATATTGATCAAAATAAAGTTACATTATTTGGAACTGGAAAGCCTAGAAGAGAGTTTATTTTTGTAGATGATGTAGCAGATGCTTGTATCTTTGCAATGAATGAGATTGATACTTCAATATTAAAAAAATACAATGAAAATTTTCATAACACTCATTTAAATTTAGCTGATGGAAAAGATTATTCTATATCAGAGATAGCAAATTTAATTAAGGAAATTTTAGATTATCGAGGGGAAATTATTTTTGATTCCTCAAAACCTGATGGAACTATGTTAAAAACTACAAATTCAACTAGATTAAAAGAACTTGGCTGGAAGGCAAAAATCAAGCTTGAAGATGGCATTAAGATGATGTATGAATGGTATTTAAAAGAGCAAAATATAAGACAATAGGAAAAATTATGAAAAAAACAGCGTTAATTACAGGATTTACAGGGCAAGTTGGCTCGCAAATGGCAGATTTTTTGCTAGAAAACACAGATTATGAAGTTATAGGAATGATGCGTTGGCAAGAGCCTATGGACAATATCTATCATTTAAGCGACAGGATAAATAAAAAAGATAGAATCAGTATTTTTTATGCAGATTTAAATGATTACTCTAGTCTTCAAAAGCTTTTTGAAAGCAAAAGACCTGATGTAATCTTTCATCTAGCAGCTCAGTCTTATCCAAAAACTTCTTTTGATATACCTATTGAAACCTTGCAAACTAACATAATAGGCACGGCAAATATCCTAGAAAACATTAGATTACTAAAAGCCAAAGATGGCTATGAGCCTGTAGTACATATTTGCTCTTCAAGTGAAGTTTATGGCAAGGCAAAAGTAGGCACTAAACTTAATGAAGAAACAGCCTTTCACGGTGCAAGTCCTTATAGTATAAGCAAAATCGGCACTGATTATTTAGGAAGATTTTATGGCGAAGCTTATAATATTCGCACCTTTGTTACAAGAATGGGAACGCATAGTGGTCCAAGAAGAAGTGATGTGTTTTTTGAAAGCACGGTGGCAAAACAAATTGCACTCATTGAAGCGGGTTATCAAGAGCCTATTATTAAGGTTGGAAATCTCTCAAGCATAAGAACTTTTCAAGATTGTCGTGATGCCATAAGGGCTTATTATCTACTTTCTCTTGAAAGTCAAAAAGGTAATATTCCTTGCGGGGAAGCTTTTAATATAGCAGGAGAAGAGGCTTTTAAGCTCCCTGAAGTTATAGAAATTCTTTTATCATTTTCTACAAGAAAAGATATAAAAATAGAGCAAGATGAGCAAAGATTACGCCCAATTGATGCGGATTATCAAATGTTTGACAACACAAAAATCAAAAGTTTTATTGACTGGAAACCCCAAATTCCAGCTAGAAAAATGTTTTTAGACTTGCTAAATCATTGGAGAGATGAGATAAAAAAAGGAAGGATACCATTAAATAGATGAAAACTATACGCACACAAAGCCCACTTCGCTTAGGTTTAGCAGGTGGAGGGACTGATATTAACTTATATTGTGATAAATACACAGGTTATGTTTTGAATGCGACTATATCTTTATATATACATTGTACTTTAGTTCAAAGAGCTGATGGCAAAATAAGCTTTAATTCTCCTGATACTAATTGCTTTGTTGAATACAAAAGCAAAGAATTCTTAGAAAATGATGGAAAATTAGATATTTTTAAAAGTATTTATAATCGCATTGTAAAAGATTTTGTAAAAAAGCCTTTAAGCTTTTCTTTGCACACTTATTCAGATGTACCAAGCGGTAGCGGGTTAGGCGGAAGTTCAACCTTAGTTGTAGGAGTTATAAAGGCTTTTGCAGAATGGCTTAATCTTCCTTTAGGAGAATATGAAATCGCTAAACTTGCTTATGAAATAGAAAGAGAAGATTTAGGTATAGTAGGTGGAGCACAAGACCAATATGCCGCAACTTTTGGTGGCTTTAATTTTATGGAATTTTATGATAATAAAAGAGTAATTGTTAATCCTTTGCGTATTAAAAACTGGATTGCAAGTGAGCTTGAAGCTAGAATTGTGCTTTATTTTACAAATATTACAAGAGAAGCAAAAGACATAGAAGAACATAAAAAAGGAAAACTTGGAGATGAGAAGTCTTTAGAAGCAATGCACGCCATAAAGCAAGATGCTATAAAGATGAAAGAAGCTTTATTTAGGGCAGATTTTGACACCATTGCACAGATTTTAGGAAAATCTTGGCAGTCAAAAAAAATTATTTCAGAAATAGTTAGCAATGACGAACTTGAAAGAATTTATCATTTAGCTATGCAAAATGGAGCTTACAGTGGCAAAACTAGTGGAGCTGGAGCTGGTGGATTTATGTTTTTTTTAGTTGAACCTACAAAAAAATACAATTTAATTAAAGCTTTAAATAAAGAACAAGGCTGGGTACAAGATTTTTCATTTACAAAAGAGGGGGTTAAATCATGGAAATTATAAATAATTATATAAAAGAACATTTTCAAGAATCAATTTTAGTAAAAGAGCAAATTTTAAAAGATGAGAATTTAATAACTCTTATTAAAAATGCTTCATTAGAAATCATAAAAGCTTATAAAAATAATAACAAAACTTTACTAGCAGGAAACGGCGGTAGTGCAGCTGATGCACAGCACATCGCAGGAGAATTTGTAAGTAGGTTTTATTTTGATAGACCAGGTATTGCAAGCATTGCGCTTACTACAGATACAAGTATTTTAACTGCTATTGGCAATGATTATGGTTATGAAAATTTATTTGCTAGACAAGTGCAAGCTCAAGGTGTTAAAGGAGATGTTTTTATAGGAATTTCTACAAGCGGAAATAGTAAAAACATCCTAAAAGCACTAGAACTTTGCAAACAAAAAGAAATCATAAGTATAGGCTTAAGCGGAGCTAGTGGCGGGGCTATGAATGAACTTTGTGATTATTGTATAAAAGTGCCTTCAACTTGCACGCCAAGAATTCAAGAAGCGCATATTTTAATAGGGCATATTATTTGTGCTATCGTTGAAGAAGAGCTTTTTGGCAAAGGTTTTTCTTGCAAGCAATAATACTTTGTGGTGGCTTAGGAACAAGGCTTAAAAGTGTTATAAAAGATATCCCTAAGCCTATGGCACCGATAAATAATAAGCCTTTTTTAGAATTTATTTTTGAATATCTTAAAAATCAAGGTGTAAAAGAGATTATCCTAGCGGTTTCATATAAATATGAAGTGATACAAGAATATTTTAAAGATGAGTTTTTAGGTATAAAAATAAAATACAGCATAGAAAAAGAGCCACTTGGTACAGGTGGAGCTATAAAAGAGGCTTTAAAATTTATAAAAAATGAAGTTTATGTTTTAAACGGTGATACTTTTTTCGATGTAGATTTAAGTAAATTAAAACTAAATGAAAGTAAAATTTGTTTAGCCTTAAAACAAATGAACGATTTTGATAGATACGGTACGGTAAATATTAATAAGCAGGGCTTTGTGCTTTCTTTTGAGGAAAAAATATTTAAAAAGCAAGGTTTAATAAATGGTGGGATTTATCTTTTAACTAAGGATATTTTTAATGAATTTAACTTAGAGAAAAAATTTTCTTTTGAAGAATTTTTACAAGAAAATTATGAAAAACTAAGGGCTAAAGCTTGTATTTTTAATGATTATTTTATAGATATTGGTATTCCTAGTGATTATGAAATATTTTGTAGAAAAATACTTATCTTTAAATAATTTTTATATATTCTTTAATTGTTTTTATATTTTAGTTAGTATAAAAATAAAAAGGAGAATAAATGAAATTTTTAAAAAATATTTTTATAAAAAATGTTAATATGGGGGGGGTAAATAAGGAATTACAAAAAATGAAAAATCAAGAATTTAAACAATTTTTTGATATATCAGCTCATACAGCAAACTATCTTTTAAACATATCTACAAAAAATAAATATATTTATTTTGAAACCCCAAAAGTTGCTTGTTCTAGTGTTAAAAAAACCTTGCAAAATCTTGAAATAGATTATGATATTGATTTAAGTTTATCTCCACACGATAAAAAGCAATCTCCGTTAAAATCGCCTTTTGAAATAGATAATTTTACTCAATGTATGCAAGAGTATTTTAAATTTTCTTTTGTTAGAAACCCTTATACAAGAACATTATCTTGCTTTTTACAAAAATTTTTAAATGAAAATAAAGAAACAAGAATGAAATTCTTAAATAAAATAAATATAAATGAAGATATTAAATTAACATTTATTGAATTTTTAACTTATATTAAAGATATTGATGCTAAAAAATACGATATACATTTTATGCCGCAGCATTTATTATTAGGAAAAAATATAAAATTAGATTTTATAGGAAAATTTGAAAATTTTGAAAATGATTTTAAAAAAGTTTTAAAGATAATAAGCAAAAACAAAGAAAATGATATTATTAATGTAACTTGGCATTCAACAAATGCTGATGATAAAAGTAAAGATTTTTTAACTAAAGATTGCATAAAATTAATAAATGAAATCTATTATGAGGACTTTAAACGCTTTAATTATGAAATGTTATGAGTTTTAAAGTTAAATATTATTACTTATAATCTCTTTTAGAATAAATAAAGAGAGAATATGAGTGCTTATTCAACATCAAAAAAACTTATAAAAAATGTTAGTAATTTTATCAATGTTAAAGGCTATAAAAATTCACTTTTATCAAGTGATTTTATTTGTGGTTGGGGGCGTAAAAAATCAGGCTTAAATGCAATAAAATTAGCAAAAAAACACAAAGCTAATTTTTTGCTTTTAGAAGATGGTTTTATTCGCTCATTAAATTTAGGCGTAGAAAATAGCCCAAGTTTTTCTATAATTAAAGATGAAATTGGGATTTATTATGATGCAACAATGCCTTCAAAGCTTGAAAATATTTTAAACAACTATGAATTTAAAGAAGAAGAGCTAAAAAAGGCAAAAAAGGCTATAGAATTTATTAAAAAATATAAAATTAGTAAATACAATAATAATCTTTTTGTGCCTAGTAATTTTTTTAAAGATAACGAAAAACGCATTTTAATTATCACTCAAACTGCTAATGATGAATCGCTAAAATATGGACTTGCAAGCACTTTTAGCACAGAGCAAATCATAAAAGATGCCATTAAAGAAAACCCAAACCATAAAGTGTATATAAAAATTCATCCTGATGTTTTAAGCGGCAAAAAGAAAAGTGATTTTAATTTAAACGCAGTGCCAAAAGAGTGCATTGTAATTACTCATAATTATAATCCTATAGACTTATTGCAATATTTTAATAAGGTTTATACTAAAACTTCTGCTATGGGTTTTGAAGCTTTGATTATGGGTTGTGAATGTTTTTGTTATGGAATGCCATTTTATGCGGGTTGGGGGCTTAGCGTAGATAAAATAAAGTGCAAAAGAAGACTTAAAAAAAGAAGCCTAGAAGAAGTTTTTTATGCTGCTTATATGCTTTATAGTGAATATTACAATCCTTATTTAAAGCAAAAAAGTGATATTTTTGATAGTATTAAAACTTTAGCAAAATATAAAGATATTGAAAAAGCAAATTCTAATAGACTTTTTATGCTCGGTTTTAGCTTATGGAAAAGGCATTTTGTAAAGCCTTTTTTTAAGGCTAAAGATAATGAAATTATTTTTTTAAATTCTATTAAATCTTTAGCTAAATACAAGCTTAAAGAAGATGATAAATTCTTTATTTGGGGTAAAAAATACGATGAAAATACTCTTAAGAATTTGCTTTTAGCAAAGGCAAAAGAGCAAAATTTAGCTAATTTTACTCCTAAAATTTCTTTAGTTGAAGATGGTTTTATTCGCTCAATTTCTCTTGGTTCTGATTTAACAAGACCTTTTTCTTTAATCGTTGATGATAAGGGCTTTTATATAAATCCTAATAAGCCAAGCAAATTAGAAGAGCTTTTGCAAAATGAAATTTTTGATGAAAATATGCTAAATAGAGCAAAAAATATTATAAAAATCTTAATTGAAAATCGCTTTTCAAAATACAATGGCTTAAAGCACGAAAATTTAAAAATAAAGGCTAAAAATAATCAAAAAATCATCTTAATTCCTGCTCAAGTTGAAGATGATGCTTCAATGATTTTAGGCGGTTTTGGGCTTAGTACTTATGAGCTTATTAAAAAAGTACGCTCTAAAAATAAAGATGCTTATATACTTTTTAAACCCCATCCTGATGTCTTAAGCGGCAACCGTGTGGGGCTAAAAGATGAAAAAATAATTTTAGAATTTTGTGATGAAATTATAAAAGATTGTAGCATTGATAGCGCTATAAAAATTGCTGATGAAATTCATACTATTACTTCTACAAGCGGCTTTGATGCACTTTTAAGAGCTAAAAAAGTTTTTACTTACGGAATGCCATTTTATGCTGGTTGGGGGCTTAGTGTTGATGAGCTTAAATGTGAGCGAAGAACAAGAAAACTAAGCTTAGAAGAGCTTGTAGCAGGGGCTTTAATTGCTTATCCAAGATATATAAATCCTAAAAGTAAAACTTTATGTGAAATTGAAGTTTGTTTAGATATAATGCTTTCTTTACAAAAAAATTATTTTTCTAAATGGTATTTAAGATTTGTTATTGATTTTAGAACTTTTTTACTTAGAAAAATAAGAAGAATTTATGAATATCTTAGAAAGGTGAGATGATTTATGCCTATTTTATCTATTATTATTCCATTTGGACTTAGTAAAGAAAGAATGTATATAGAAAAAAGAATTATAAAAAAGGCAGAAAATTCAGCAAAATTTTTAGATATAGAATATATTTTTGTTGAAGGTTATTCATCGTATTCAAATGAAAAACTAGAAAAAATTATTAAAGATAACGGGCATATTTATATTAAAGATTTTTCTCAAAAAGATTTTTTTTCTCAAGGCTGTTGTAGAAATTTAGGAGCTAGTTATGCTAATTCTAAGGTTCTTATGTTTTTAGATATTGATTGTTATATTTCAAATAATAGTTTAGAAAAAATTATTAATTTAATTAAAATTAAAGATATTGAAAATAACTTAAATTCTATTTTAGTGCTTCCTGTTATTTATTTATTAAAAGACAGTTATGATAAATTAAAACATTATAGTGAAGAGCTATGGGATAGTGTTTTGCAAAATGATTTACTTAGCGCAAAGAATGAATTTATTAAATTTTTTACACCGAGTTCAACTTCAAGCATAATTATAAATAAACATAAATTTTTAGAATTAGGCGGAAATGATAATAATTTTAAAGGGCATGGCTATGAAGATTTTGACTTATTTGCAAGGGTTTTACAAAATTGCATAAATTTTGAAAAAAAGGCAAAAAATATATTATACGATAGTAGAAATTGGCAGTTTAAATCTTTTAGTGGATTTAGAGCTTGGTTTTCTTTGCTTGGCTATGAAACTTGTTTTTATGGAATTTATATGTATCATTTTTGGCATATTGAACCCAATCAAAATTCATATATGTCTAATAAAGATAACAATCATAAACTATTTTATAAACATTTAAAAAATATAAAAAATCATAAAATAAGGGTCTTGCAAGATAAAAATGCTTTAGGAAAAAGTGCTTTACTTTTAAGTAATAATTTAAAAATATTTGATAAAACAAGGGCTTTAAGCGTTTATTTTGGAGAAATTTTTATAAATCAAGAAGAAAAAATTAATGAAGTAGATGTTATTTTTTTAGATAGTGATTATAAGTTAAAAAATAATTTAAATTTAAATATTATTTATTTTAAAGAGGGTATTTTAAATAATTCTTATTATTTTTATAAAAATAAAGAATACGATTTTAGTAATATTGATTTTAATAAAATTATTCTTAAAGAAAATTCTTTAAATGAACTTAGCACTGATGAGAAAAATAAACTTAAAAAAATTCTTAAAGAATATAATATATCCTTAAAAGCTGAAGAGTTTTTGTATTTGCTAAAAAATTATTTTTATAGTTTTTATAATGAAAATTCTTTTTATAAAATTAGAATAAATAATGAAGAAATTTTAAATGCAAAGAGTAATGATAAAATATTTTACCCTTTAAAATCATTAATTTATAAGGCATATTTTTATGAGCTAAGTACTCTTAGTTTTTTTTTATTTTTTTCTAAAATATTTGCATTTGATTTTATTTTAGCTAAGATTTCTCAAAGTAAATTTTATCGTTTGCTGCGTAAATTACTTTTTAATCCAAAAGATTTTATAATAGATGCTAAAGAAAAAAGGAAAAAATAATATGTTTTTTTTAAAAAAATATAAAAATTCAATTATCTTATATTTAAAATCTTTTTTTTTAATTTATTTAAAATATACAAATAATTTTAAAGCAAAAAAATACAAAGCTTATAGCAAATACGCAATTATTTCAGCGGTTTATAATGTAGAAAAATATTTAGATGATTTTTTTAAGTCAATAATCAATCAAAGATTAGATTTTAAAAACAATATTTATTTAATTTGTGTTGATGATGGTTCAACGGATAATTCAGCACAAATAATTAAGAAATATCAAAAAAAGTATCCTAAAAATATAATTTATTTATACAAAGAAAACGGCGGACAAGCAAGTGCTAGAAATTTAGGTTTAAAATATTTAAAAGAAAATGATTTAAATATAACTTGGCTTACTTGTACTGACCCTGATGATTTTTTAGATAGAAATTATTTTTATGAGGTTGATGATAAGATTAAAAATAACAATAATTTATCTATGATTAGCTCAAATATGATTTTTTATGTAGAAAAATTTTATCTTTTTAAAGATACACACGCTTTAAAAGATAAATTTAAAAACAATATTACTCTTTTAAAAAACAAAAATTTAAATAATTTTATTCAACTATCGGCTGCTTCTTCTTTTATACAATTTAATTTAATTAAAGATTTACATTTTGATGAAAATTTAAAGCCAAATTTTGAAGATGCAAAATTTATAAATGAATATTTATTGCAAAATATAGAAAAAAACTCAATTTTTTTAAAGAATGCTAGATATTTTTATAGAAAAAGAAAAAACCAATCATCAAGCCTTGATAATTCAATAAATAAA
Source organism: Campylobacter canadensis (assembly GCF_013177655.1). Classification (NCBI taxonomy): domain Bacteria; kingdom Pseudomonadati; phylum Campylobacterota; class Epsilonproteobacteria; order Campylobacterales; family Campylobacteraceae; genus Campylobacter; species Campylobacter canadensis. The sequence continues at coordinate 1,258,458 of NZ_CP035946.1, read as the reverse complement.
GCATATTTTTTAAATACTATTAACCTTGGAAGCTTAGAACTTTTGCAAAAATATAATACTTACTCTTTTATACAAAAAGTTTGTTTATATCATATTTTTTGGCAGATAAAAACCTTGCTTTTTAATCCAGAAAAATTAGCTATTTTAAGTAAAGATGAAAAGAAAGAATTTAAAGAGCTTTTATTTAAAAATTTTACTTTAATAACAAGCGAAAATATTACTAGTTTTAATATTGATGCTTATGACTTTTTTTATAAAAAAGGCATATTAAATTATTTTAAAAACGAAGATTTAAGTGAGAATATAGCCTTTATCGAAAGTATTGATGATAAAAATGATGAGATTTTATTGAAGTATTATTTTAGTAATATTAATCATACAAATAAGATTTTATTAGACGAAAAAGAGGCTATTATTAAGCATTCTAAAATTAGACAATATGATTTATTAGATAAGGTATTTTTATACGAAAAAAGAATATGGCTTAAGATTAATAAAAATTCTAAAATACTTGATGTTTTTGTAAATTCTCAAAAATTACAGCTTTTTTTTGATAATGTTTATATTAATGATTTAACTTTAGTTTTAAAAACTTTAAACAAGCTAAAAAAACAAAGAGCAAAAAATGCTAATTTATGGATTTTTGCAGATATGTCTAGCAGGGCTGATGATAATGCAGAGCATTTGTATAGATATGTAATGAATAATCATCCTAAACAAAAAATCGTTTTTGCACTAAGAAAGGATAGTTGTGATTATTCAAGACTTAAAAAAGAAGGTTTTAATTTAGTTGACCCAAGAACTTTGTACTTTAAATATTTGTTATTTAAGTCTAGTAAAGTTATATCTTCTCATATTGATAATTATATTTACAATGCTTTTGGCAAGGATACTTTACAAAGTAAAGATTTTATATTTTTACAACACGGAATTACAAAAGACAATATGGCTTCTTGGTTTAATTTAAGAAAAATTAATTTACTTATAACAAGCACAAAGGCTGAATATAATTCTATAGCAGGGGATTTTAATCATTATAAATTTAGCACAAAAGAAGTGGTTTTAACAGGGCTTGCAAGATGGGATGCCTTAGTTAAAAATAATGTTTTAAATACAAAACAAATTTTAATTATGCCTACTTGGAGAGAATATCTTTGTGGAACTTACAGTAAAAAAACAATGAAAAGAAGATTAAATAAAGATTTTAATAAAAGTACTTATTTTAAAGCTTGGCAAGAATTATTACTTTCAAAAGAATTAGAAAAAATAATCAAAGAATATAATTTTAAACTTTATTTTATTCTTCATCCTCAGATTATGCCTTATTTAAAATATTTTGAAATTCCAAATTATATTCAAACAAGCTATAAAACGAGCTTACAAGAATTATTTTGTACTTCATCTTTAATGATTACGGATTATTCAAGTGTAGCTTTTGAAATGGCACTTTTAAATAAAATTGTGCTTTATTATCAATTTGACAAGAAAGAATTCTTTGAAAAACATTGGCAAAAGGGTTATTTTGATTATGAAAAAGATGGATTTGGAGATGTTTGTTATGATTTAAATTCACTTTTATTTACATTGAAAAATAACATTATAAACAATAATAAAAATAAAAATACAGAATTTTATAATAAAAATTGTTGTGAAAATATTTATAAAAAAATAATAAATTATGTATAATTATAATATTTTTAAATAGGATGTTTGTAGATGAGTAAAAATGTAATTATAGCAGGAAATGGACCAAGTTTAAAAAATATTAATTATAAAAGATTGCCTAAAGAATACGATGTTTTTAGGTGTAATCAGTTTTATTTTGAAGAAAAATATTATTTAGGTAAAAATATTAAAGCGGCATTTTTTAATCCTGGAATATTTTTAGAGCAATATTACACTTTAAGTGAAATTAAAAAAACATATAAAATAGAAAATATTTTTTGCTCAAGCTATAAAGTTCCTTACATTGATAATTACAGAATTTTAGATATTTTTAATGATTATTTTTGCGATGTAGTTTTAGCTCATAATTTTATAAATAAGTTAAAAAGCTTTAAGCAACTAATAAATTACAATGAAATATTTTTTAATAAAAGAATAACTTCTAGTGTTTATATGTGTGCAGTTGCCATTGCGTTAGGATATAAAAATATATATTTATGTGGTGTTGATTTTTATGAAGGTGATGAAAAATATGCTTTTAATCCAATAACTAATTCAATTAAAAGCTTTTTTCCTAATATTGATAAAGACTTTTCTCCAGGTAATTTTCACAGCAAAGAATATGATTTAGAGATTTTATCCTTTTTAGCTAAAGAATATAAAGTAAATATTTTTTCACTTTGTGATAATAGTGTTTTAAAAGAATATTTCCCTTTAGCAAATGAAAATGAAAGTAATTTTACACTTGTAAGTAAAGAAAATTCTCAAGATTTAATCTTGCCAGAAAAAACCCCAGCTATAAATAAATACAAAAGTATTTTAAATAGTTATGTAAAAGATAATAATGATAATATAAAATTTAATGAGATTTTAGAAAACTCAAGAAAAATTTTAGATTTAAATAAAGAAGAAATAAAAGATAACAAAGAACAAATAAATAAACTTCAAATCAAACAAGAAGAACTTAAAAATGAAATATTAAAAATAAAAAATGAAAATATAACACTACAAAATACAATTAAAAATCAAGAACAAACAATTTTAAATAAAGATAAAATAATTAAAAGCCAAGAAGATAAATTAAAATTAATTTTAAAAGAAAAAGAAGATTTAGAGCTTTACATAAAAGATAATGAAAAATTTATTACTATTGGCAAATTAGTTGAAAAAAACCCTTATTCTCATATTTTTAAGTATAAAAAATACATAAACAATGGGGGGGGGGTATGAGCAAAAAAAGGAGAATAAATGAAAGAAATAAAAATACAAAATATAATCATAAACGAAGAAAAAGCACCCTTAGTCGTGCCTGAAATAGGCATTAATCATAACGGCAGTTTAGAACTAGCTAAAATTATGGTAGATGCAGCCTTTAGCGCAGGTGCTAAGATTATAAAGCATCAAACCCACATTGTTGAAGATGAGATGAGCAAGGCCGCTAAAAAAGTAATTCCTGGCAATGCAAAAATAAGCATTTATGAGATTATGCAAAAATGCGCTTTGGATTATAAAGATGAACTAGCACTTAAAGAATACACAGAAAAATTAGGTCTTGTTTATCTTAGCACACCCTTTTCTCGTGCAGGTGCAAACCGCTTAGAAGATATGGGAGTTAGTGCTTTTAAGATTGGTTCAGGCGAGTGTAATAATTATCCGCTTATTAAACACATAGCAGCCTTTAAAAAGCCTATGATAGTTAGCACAGGAATGAATAGCATTGAAAGTATAAAACCAACTGTCAAAATCTTATTAGACAATGAAATTCCCTTTGTTTTAATGCACACGACCAATCTTTACCCAACCCCGCATAATCTTGTAAGATTAAACGCTATGCTTGAATTAAAAAAAGAATTTTCTTGCATGGTAGGCTTAAGCGACCACACAACAGATAATCTTGCATGTTTAGGTGCGGTTGCACTTGGTGCTTGTGTGCTTGAAAGACATTTTACTGATAGTATGCATAGAAGTGGCCCTGATATAGTTTGTTCTATGGATACAAAGGCTTTAAAAGAGCTAATTATGCAAAGTGAGCAAATGGCTATAATGAGAGGAAATAATGAAAGCAAAAAAGCAGCTAAGCAAGAACAAGTTACAATTGATTTTGCCTTTGCAAGCGTAGTTAGCATTAAAGATATTAAAAAAGGCGAAGTTTTATCTATGGACAATATTTGGGTTAAAAGACCTGGACTTGGTGGAATTAGTGCGGCTGAATTTGAAAATATTTTAGGCAAAAAAGCATTAAGAGATATAGAAAATGATACCCAGTTAAGCTATGAGGATTTTGCGTGAAAAAAATCCTTTTTATAACAGGTACTAGGGCTGATTATTCTAAGATTAAATCTTTAATGCACAGGGTGCAAAACTCAAGTGAATTTGAACTTTACATCTTTGCAACAGGAATGCACTTAAGCAAAAATTTTGGCTATACAGTTAAAGAGCTTTATAAAAATGGCTTTAAAAATATTTATGAATTTATAAATTATGATAAATATTATCAAACTAATAAGGCTTTAGCCACTACAATTGATGGATTTTCAAGGTATGTAAATGAGCTAAAACCTGATTTAATCGTAGTACATGGAGATAGAATTGAGCCTTTAGCAGCAGCTATTGTTGGGGCATTAAATAATATCTTAGTAGCGCATATTGAAGGCGGAGAGATTTCAGGAACTATTGACGATAGCTTACGCCACGCTATATCAAAACTAGCTCATATTCATTTAGTAAATGATGAGTTTGCAAAAAGGCGTTTAATGCAGCTTGGAGAAGATGAAAAATCTATTTTTATCATAGGTTCGCCTGATTTAGAACTTTTAAACGATAATAAAATTTCACTTAGCGAAGCAAAAAAATATTATGATATAAATTATGAAAACTATGCTTTGCTTATGTTTCATCCTGTTACAACTGAAATTACTAGCATTAAAAATCAAGCAGATAATTTAGTAAAAGCACTAATACAAAGTAACAAAAATTATATTGTTATTTATCCAAATAATGATTTAGGTTTTGAATTAATCTTGCAAAGCTATGAAGAGCTTAAAAATAACCCTAGATTTAAGCTTTTTCCATCGCTTAGATTTGAGTATTTTATAACTTTGTTAAAAAATGCTGATTTTATAATAGGTAATTCAAGTTGTATTTTAAAAGAGGCCTTATACTTAAAAACAGCAGGGATTTTAGTTGGCTCAAGGCAAAATGGAAGACTTGGCAATGAAAATACACTAAAAGTTAATGCAAATAGTGATGAAATACTAAAAGCTATTAACACCATTCATAAAAAACAAGATTTATTTAGCGCTAAGTTAGAGATTTTAGATAGCTCAAAATTATTTTTTGAATATTTACAAAGCGGAGAATTTTTTAAACTTAGCACACAAAAAGTTTTTAAGGATATAAAATGAGCTTAGCAATAATCCCTGCTCGTGGTGGCTCAAAGGGTATTAAAAATAAAAATTTGGTTTTATTAAACAATAAACCTTTAATTTATTACACCATTAAAGCTGCGCTAAATGCTAAAAGCATTAGTAAAGTCGTTGTAAGCAGTGATAGCGATGAAATTTTAAATTATGCAAAAAGCCAAAATGTTGATATTTTAAAACGCCCAATTAGCCTTGCACAAGATAATACCACAAGCGATAAAGTGCTGTTACATGCTCTAAAATTTTATAAAGATTATGAAGATGTAGTTTTTTTACAACCCACTTCGCCGCTAAGAACAAATATTCATATTGATGAGGCTTTTAATCTTTATAAAAATAGCAATGCAAATGCCCTAATTAGCGTAAGCGAATGTGATAATAAAATTCTAAAAGCCTTTGTTTGTAATGAATATGGCGATTTAACAGGGATTTGTAATGATGAATATCCTTTTATGCCAAGGCAAAAATTGCCTAAAACATATATGAGCAATGGTGCAATTTATATTTTAAAGATAAAAGAATTTTTAAACAATCCTAGTTTTTTGCAAAACAAAAGTAAGCATTTTTTAATGGATGAAAGTTCAAGTTTAGATATTGATTGTTTAGAGGATTTAAAAAAAGCTGAAAAATATATAATAAATCTAAGTATTTAAATATTTTTTTTATACTTAAAAAATTAATTTTTATTTAAAAGGATAAATTATGAAAGTAATGGTAATTCAAGGACCAAATTTAAATATGCTAGGTCAAAGAGACCCAAGAATTTATGGCACAATGACAATGGCACAAATTCACGAGCAAATGGGCTATGCTGCTAAAGAAAGCAATGTAGAAATTGAGTTTTTTCAAAGCAATTTTGAAGGCGAAATAATTGATAAAATTCAAGAATGTGTTGGCACTTGCAATGCGATTATTATTAATGCTGGTGGATATTCTCACACTTCACTTGCTATTGCTGATGCAATTAGTGCTGCTATGATGCCAGTAATTGAAGTGCATATTAGCAATATTTATGCAAGAGAAGAAATAAGACAAAAAAGTTTATTAAGTCCAGTTTGTGCAGGAACTATTACAGGTTTTGGACCTTTTGGATATCATTTAGCTTTATTAAGTGCAATTCAAATGATGCAACAACAAGCTGCTTTAGAACAAGCTGCAAAGGCAAATCAACAAGCAAAATAATTAATGTGCAATATTGATTTTAAAGAAGCAAAATGCTTAAAAAGGCAGAGATTTTTTCCTATTAAAAAAAAGAAAAATCCTGCTTATAAATATGAAGCTTTAATATCTTTAGGGGCAAATATTGCTCCTGAAGAATTTAGATTTAAGCAATTATTTAGAAAATTTTTAAGCGATAGAAGAATTAAAATAAATCAAAGTTCTTTTTTGCTAATTAACGAAGCCTTTGGTTATAAAGAACAAAAAGATTTTACAAACGCTTTAGTGTTTTTGCAAAGTTCTTTGCATGCTAGAGAATTGTTAAAACTTTTACAGCATTATGAAAATATTTTTAAAAGAAAAAGAACTTTTAAAAATGCACCAAGAACTTTAGATTTAGATATAATCTTTTTTAGCAAGAAAAGTTATAAAGATTCTAGATTATGTTTGCCTCATATTGGAGCTTATGATAGAACTTTTATAACTTTACTTTTAGGACTTATGTAAGGATAAAAATGGCTGATATTAAACATTATGTATTTAGATATAAACAAGGCGAAAATCATATTCAAAAAATTAGCGAACTTTATGGAAATGATGCACAGATTATTACAATTAGGCAAGTTGAAGGGAATTCTCCTAGCAAATTAGCAGAATACGAAGCTTTGGTTGCGGTTGAAGAATGTGATAATAAAAAAAAGCAAAGCCTAGCGCAAGATGAAGATGAAGCAGTAAGCATTAATTTTTCTCAAAAAGCGTTGGCAAATAATTATTTAAAATACGAAAATAAAGCCGAAGAAAATAAAGAAGAATTATTTCCTATTGCACATAAAATACAAGCAAATAAAGAATCAAATTCCATAAAATCTTTAGAAAAAAAGATAAAAATAATGGACGATAAAATTGAATACATAATGCATATGAAATGGAAGGAAATAAATAAAGATATTGAAATCCCGCCTGAATTTGCCATTATTTATAATAAAGCTTTAAAAAGCGATATGAAATATGAGCATTTAAAAGATATTATGCAAGCAACTTTTAAAAATATGCCAAAAGCTATGTATTCAAATAAAGAAGCTATTAATAGATATTTTTACACTATGCTAAAAACTATGATTCCTTGCAGAAACCAAATGCAGTTTAAAAAACAAAAAATAATGCTTTTAGTAGGTCCAACAGGGGTTGGAAAAACCACAACTGTAGCAAAATTAGCTTGGGACTATGCTTACTCAAAAGAACATAAAAGGTATAAAAGTGCTATTTTAACCTTAGATGATTTTAGAATAGGCGCAAAAGAACAGCTTTTACAATATGCTTCTATTTTAAAATTACCCTTTTTTGCTATTTCAGATAAAGAAGAGTTAGAAAAATCTTTAGAGCAATTAAAAGCTTATGAAGTAATCTTAATTGATAGTACAGGCAATTCTCAATATGATAAAGAAAAAATTGAAAAATTAAAGTCTTTTTTAAATATTAAAGAATATGAAATTGAGGTTAATTTAGTTTTAAATGCAGGAATGAAATATGAAGATATGCTTGAAACTTATGAAGCTTTTAATGTTTTAAACATAGAAACATTAATTTTTACAAAGCTAGATGAGACTAAGAATTTTGGTAATTTGTTTTCTTTAGTTTTTGATATTAAAAAGCCAGTTTCGTTTTTTTCAATTGGACAAAATGTACCAGAAGATATTTTAAATGCAAATTCAGATTATTTAGTAAAATGCCTACTTGATGGTTTTAAAAAGGAAAATTAATGCAAAATCAAGCAGATAAATTAGTAGAATTAATGCAACAAGAAAAAGTAAATAATAAAGAAAATAAGCATACAAAGGTAATAGCAATTACAAGCGGTAAAGGTGGGGTTGGTAAAAGTACAGTGAGTGCTAATATTGCTAATTTACTTGCAAAAAATAATTATAAAGTAGCCTTGTTTGATGCTGATATTGGCCTTGCTAACTTAGATGTGATTTTAAATGTAAAAATAGGCAAAAATCTTTTACATGTTTTAAAAGGAGAATGTTCTTTAAAAGATATTATTAAGGAAGTAAAAACAAATTTGTTATTAATTCCAGGAGATAGCGGTGGAGAGATACTAAAATTAGCAAATTCTAGCTATTTTGAAATGTTATTAAATGATTCTCAATTATTAAATGACTTAGATTTTTTAATAATTGATACAGGAGCAGGAATTAGTGAAACTACAATGCACTTTTTAAGTATTGCTGATGAGGTTGTTATTGTTACTACGCCTGATCCTGCTGCGATTACTGATGCTTATGCTACTATTAAGGTAAGTTCAAACAGTAGAAAAGATTTTTCAATGCTAATTAATATTGCAAAAAATGAAAAAGAAGCTTTGAATTTATACACAAATATAAGCAGAGTTGCAAATACAAATATAAAAACAAATCCTGAAATATCATATTTAGGATATTTACAAAGTTCGCAAAATATAATAGATTGCATTAAAAGTAGAGAACTATTTACTGATAAAATAAGCTCTGATACAAGAAATTTAAAGAATGCTTTAAACACCTTGCTTGCAAAAATGGAACGAAATGTGCTTTCATCTGAAAGTAATATTACTAACTTTTTTAAAAGATTAATGGATAGGTTTTAATGAGGGCTGATAATTTTATATATTTTTTTACTGTGTGTGGATTTTTTTTAGGGCTTATTGCAGCGATAGTTAAATTTGATGACCCTTTTTTAATGCTTGCAACAAGTATTTTTACCACCTTTGTGTTTTATGTATTTATTCATATTGTAATTATAAATTACATAGACCCAAATAAATTAGGTGTAAAAAATTTTAATAAAAAAGATTTTGAAGAAAATACAAATTCATTAATCGTAGAATTAGAAAATAGAGAAGGTAAAATTGAGCGTTTAATTAAAAATGTTGATTATGAATTAGCACAAATTAAGCTTTTAAACGAAGAAAATAAAGCAAGAGGGCAAAATGCAAAGACCATTTAATGCTTATATAAATAATTTAAAACACGAGCAAGATGAATTAGCTTTACAGTATATTCCTGCTTTAAGGGCTATGGCTTTTAGACTTAAAGAAAGATTACCAGCTAGTGTAGATGTAAATGATTTAATAAGTATTGCAACAGAAGAATTAATAAAACTCGCAAGAAAATATGATAAAGAGCAAAATACTAATTTTTGGGGCTATGCAAAAAAAAGAGTTAATGGAGCTATGCTTGATTATTTAAGAAGCCTTGATACGATGAGTAGACAAAATAGAAAGATAATTAAAGATATTCAAATTGTAGTAGATGAATATATAAATGAATTTGATGAAGAGCCAAGCGATGAATTTATAGCACAAAAATTAGAAATTGAAGTTGAAAAAATAAAAGAAGCAAGGTTGTCTTATCATATTGATACTCTTATGCCACTTGATGATAGGCTTAGTGATTACTCAAATGAAGATGAGAATGTAATTGAGAAATTAGATAAACAAATAATGCTAGAAAAAATTACATCATATTTAGAAAAATTAGACAAAAGAGAGCAAATGATAATCCAGCTTTATTTCTTTGAAGAGTTAAGTCTTAAAGAAATTAGTGAAATTTTAAATATTTCACAATCAAGAATTTGTCAAATACAAAGTAGAATTCTTAATGCACTTAAAAAAGAGTTAAGCAATGGCTGATATTTTATCTCAAGAAGAAATTGATGCGCTTTTAAATTCAGTTGATTCTCAAACACCAACACCAGAAACAAATAAAAAAGAACAAGAAGACAGGCAAATAATAATTTATGATTTTAAAAGACCAAACCGTGTAAGCAAAGAGCAATTAAGAGCAGTAAAAGGCATACACGATAAATTAGCAAGAGGCTTAGCAACGCAGATTTCACAAATGATGAGGTCTATGGTTGAGATTAAGCTTCATTCGGTTGACCAGATGACTTATGGCGAGTTTTTGATGTCTTTGCCAAATCCAACTAGTTTTAATGTTTTTTCAATTAAACCGCTTGATGGTACTTGTGTTTTAGAGATTAATCCTAGCATAGCCTTTCCTATGATAGATAAAATTTTAGGCGGGGTTGGAGATAGTATTGAAAAAAATAGAGAATTAACAGATATAGAAATTAATCTTCTTGATAGTATTTTAAGAATTATGATGCAAAAATTAAAAGAAAGCTGGGTGGTAATTACTGATATGTATCCTAGCGTAGAAGCTAAAGAAAGTAGCCCAAGTGTTGTGCAAATAGTTTCACAAAATGAAATTGTAATAATGGTTGTAATGGAGCTAACTATTGGTGCAAATAGCGGTATGATAAATATTTGTTATCCTGTAATTTATCTTGAGCCTATTTTAGGAAGACTTGCTAATCGTGATGTTATGCTTGGTGAAACAAGTGCTAAAAAAAGTCGTAATAAAGAAATTAAAACCTTAGTTGGTCGTGCTGATATGATTTATGATGTGATTTTAGGCAAGACAGAAATAAGTGTAGGTGATTTTTTAAATTTAGAAAAAGGAAATATTATTAAACTAGACAAACACGCTGATGATAAGGCTATTGTTAGTGTTGATGGAAAAGATGTTTTTTTAGCTCAATTTGGTGTTTATAGATTTAGAAAATCAATTAAAATTTTAGAGTTAATTAAAACAGATAAAGATGAAGTAAAAGCAGTTTTAGAAGAATACGAGATTGAAAGAAAAACTAAAGCAGGTGCATTTGATAATATCCAAGAAATAAATAATGAAGCAAATGAAGGAAATGAAGATGTTAAATGATTTTTTACAACTATTTACAAATGAGTGTAAAGCTACTATACAAGGGCTAACAGGCAAGGATTTAAACTTTACTGAATATAGTGAATTTGATATTAAAAATAATACATTAAAAACTCCTATTGTTCAAAGTGTTTTTGAAAGCGATAAGGGTGCGTTTGCTTTTTTTTCAAGCCCTGTTTTAATGAGTGCTATTTCTGAATGGATGATGGGTGAAGAAGAAATTAGCAAAAATGAGAATTTAGGAGCTGATGAAATTGATGCTAGTAAAGAAGCAATAAACAATATCTTTTCAGCTTTAAGCACAGCACTTAATGCACAAAAAGATTTACCTAAATTTAATTTCTCTTTGCAAAGTTGCGATTTTGTTAAAGACAATTTAAACTTAAATGGGCTTTATAAAATATATTTTTTCAATGTAAGTGTAAATGATTTAAATGAGCAAATTTCTTTAGCTATTAGTCAAGATGTGTATAAATTGCTTAATGTTAATAATCAAGTAGAAGAAGAAAAAGTTGTAGCAGCACCAGAAATAGATTTAAAAAATATAGGGCTTTTAATGGATGTAAGACTGCCAATTAGAGTTAGAATTGGTAGCAAAAAAATGCTTTTAAAAGATGTTTTAACAATGGATATTGGTTCAGTTATTGAGCTTAATCAATTAGCAAATGACCCACTTGAAATTCTAGTTGGAGATAAACCTTTTGCGCTTGGAGAAGTGGTTATTGTAGATGGTAATTTTGGAGTGCAAATTACAGAAATTGGTAATAAAAAAGAAAGGCTTGAGAGTTTAAGATGAGTAAAATTATAAGCGTTTTTGGTTCAGCAAGACTTAGCGAAGATAGTGTTTATTATAAAGAATGTTTTTCATTATGCGATAAATTAGCAAAATTAGGATATGGCATAAAAACAGGCGGCGGCGGCGGTATAATGCAAGCTGCAAATAAGGCTGCTTATTTAAATAATGTTGAGAGCATTGGCATTAACATTAAATTACCGCATGAGCAAAAACTTAATGAATATTGCACAAAATCATATTTATTTACTGATTTATCTTTAAGAAAACAAGAATTGTTAAAAGATGTACAAGCAGTTATTGTTTGTGCTGGTGGATACGGTACTCTTGATGAATTATTTGAGATTTTAACATTAAGTCAAACTAAACTAAAAACTATGAAAATAATTTTATTTAATAAAGAATTTTTTTCTCCATTAATAGATTTTTTTAAAAATACCTTACTTAAACATAATTTAATAGATAACGAAAGTTTAAAAATATTTACTTTATGTGATAATGAAGAAGAAGTGCTTAAGTATTTACACTTATAAACGATATAGATAAAAAATATTTTTAAGGACAATTTATGAGAATAACAAGCTCTTATATTTATCAAAAAAACTTAAGTGATTATCAATCAAAAATGTATGCTTATTCTAAGATAAACGAACAATTAGGAAGTGGGCTTAAAATAGGGCAATCGTATGATGATGCTGGGATTTATTCAGAGCATATTAGGCTTGATTATGAGCTTTCAACCTTTGATCAGATTATTCAAGCAGGAGAATCAGCAGTAAGTTTTACTAAAAACTCAGATAATGCTGTTAAACAAATTAAAGATGCGCTTGTTAGTTTTAAAAATAAATTAATTCAATCAGCAAATGAAATACATTCTGATACTTCTTTAAATGCACTTGCAAACGACCTTGAAAAACTTAAAGAGCATATAGTAAATCTTACAAATACTAGTATTAACGGACAATATTTATTTTCAGGAACTAGCATTAACACAAAGCCTTTTGATTACAATGGTAATTATTATGGAAATGATGAAAATATGAAGGTTTTATTAGGCTCAAATGTTTATACTCCTTATAATGTTTCAGGCAGTGAGTTAATTAAAGCAACTGATAATGATTATAAAAAAATAGTTACAACAAATGTGCGTTTAGTAGATAAAAGATACGATATTACAAAACCAGAGCAAGTTCATTACATTACATCAGATAACAAAATTCAAGATTTAGTCGGTAAAAATTATCTAAAAAAAGAGTCAAAAGATGAACTAAATGTAAATGACCATTTTTTAATAAACGACGGAGCAAAATTTCCTGATACTTATTTTTATGTAAATGGAACTAAGGGTAATGGAGAAAGTTTTAAAGCAAAATTTCAAATGAAAGCAACAGAAAGTGTTGGAAGTTTGCTTGATAAAATAGGCGAACTTTACGGAAATACGAAAGAAAATACCCTTGTAAAAGTAGAGCTTACAAAAACAGGAAATATTGAAATAACAGACCTTAAAAATCCAAATTCTACCCTTAATTTTTCTATGTTTGCAGCTACAAACAAGGCTGATAGTATTGAAGAAATTTATCCTGATAAAGCAGCACAGACCGATGCTGAAATAGAAGATATTAAAAATAAAGCAGAAGGTGGTGCAGAAAATACACCAATGGTAAATTTAAAACCAGCTATTAAGAAAAATTATGCCGATGTTAGCTCTTTAGCTGATTTAAGAGCAGCACAGATTAAAGATAATGTGGATATTTTAGAATTTACAAACAATGGTAATATAGATACCTCATTTAACACAGATGGAATTGATTATGCTAGGTCTTTATTTAATAAAAAAGACAATATTTTAAGCTCAAATATTAGACAATATGATGCAAATAATAATCTTGCTACAGATTCAACAAGATTATCAGAAAGCGCATTAAGTGCTTTAAAATACCACGATGATGGAAACGCAGATACAAACAGTGTATTAAAAATTGATATTACTTCAAGAAGTAAAACAAGATATAATCTTGAATTTGATATTACAAAGGGTGAAGTTCGTGCAAGTTTTACAAAAAACGGACAAGCACAAAATATAACATTACCTATTGTAAATTCAAGATATGATGAGGCTTTACATAAAGATGAAAGCACAAAAACAGATAATATTGATATAACTTATAAACAATTATCCGATGTAATAGCACTTTTTGCAAGTGATAATGTACCTACAAAAAGTTATGAGTTGCAAGATAAATATCCAAACCAAGTAAATTCTCCAAAGATTTTAAGCGATGATGATAATAAAGAATACCAACAATTGCTTCAAAACGCTAAAAACACTTTAAAAGTAGGCTTAAACAATGAAGGTAAATTGCAAATTATTGACAAAGCAAGTACAAATACTCCAATTGATATTGCAATTTATGATAAAAATGCTATGAGCGAAAATGAATTTGATTTTGGAACTGATGCTGATGGTAATAAAATAAGCACAGGGGTAAAAAAAGGAAATATTTTCAATTTTAATACAAATTCAAGCTTGATTGTAGATGAAAATCATGTTGATATTATAAAAGATTTACAAACTATGATTGACGCAGTTAGAAATGGTAATTATAGAGCAGATAATAACAATCCTGATTATTTGAAAAATCCAGGAATTCAAGCAGCATTAACAAGAATTGACCATTTATTTGACCATGTAAATAAGGTTCATACAAAAATAGGTGCAACTCAAACAAGTATTGAAGCAAACAATGAAAGAGCAACAGCAATGCATTTAAATATTGAGATTGTAAAATCAAGCGTATCCGATGCTGACCCTGCACTTGCAGTAATTGGAATTCAAGAAATTATGCAAACTTTACAATCAACAATGTATGTAACATCTCAAATTCAAAAATTAAGTTTATTAAGTTATATGTAATGAAAAAAAATTTACTTTTTATTTTTATTAATTTTTTACTTTTTTATTTATCTTTGTCCTTGTTTTTACATGATAAACAAGGACTTTTACTACCTGCTTTTTATATAAACAAATTCTTAAAATATTTAATTGGAGACTTAAGATATTTAGTATTTTTATTATTTTTTGTAAATCTTTTTATTTATGAAAAAGGTTTTAAGGATATTGCAAAATATAAGTTTAATATTTTATTGTTCTTTTTAGCTTTTATTTTGCCTTTTTCATACTTTTTTTCTTTTGGAATTTTATCTGTAGTTAAAGATTTTAGCTTTTTAGTAATTTGCTTAATTTTGCTAATTTTACTTTATATAAATTATAATTATATTTATAATTTATTTAATAAAAAAGCACAGAAAAAAAACTTAGATAGTAAAGAAGAAAATGTAAAAGTTGTTAAAGAAGATAAAGTAGAAAGAAAAATAGAAAGTGAAAAAATAGAAAAAGAAGATGAAAGTAAAATATTAAATTCTTTAGATGATGAAAAAATAAAGATTATAAATGTTAATAAAATTTTACAAGATGAAGAAGAAAAAGAAAAACAAATAGAGCTAAAAAAAGAAGAAATAAAAGTAGAAAAACTTGAAAAAATAGAAAGCATAAAACCAGAAAAAGAAATATCATCTCAAGGTAAAAAGGTACAAATTCTTAGCGAATTAGAAGAAAACAAGGCTATTTTAAACGAGCTTGAACTTGGTGTAAATGAAAAACCAAAAGACTTTGTTTTGCCAAGCATAGATTTATTAAGCAAAGATTTAAGCGACGAGATTGTAATAAATGAAGATGAAATTGACCAAAAAATATCAGAACTTTTAGCAAAACTTAGAAATTTTAAAATAGTTGGTGATGTGGAAAAAACATATTCAGGACCTGTTGTAACTACTTTTGAGTTTAAACCTGCAGCTGATGTTAAGCTTAGTAAAATCTCAAGCTTAAGCGATGATTTAGCAATGGCTTTAAAAGCCACAAGTATTAGAATTCAAGCACCAATTCCAGGTAAAGATGTTGTTGGTATTGAAATCCCTAATCAAAAAACACAAACAATTTATATTAGCTCAATTTTTAGCGATAGTTTATTTATTAATTCTAAAAGCAAATTAACCCTTGCTTTAGGTAAGGATATTGTTGGAAATACTTTTATAACCGACCTTAAAAAATTACCGCATTTATTAATAGCAGGAACAACTGGTAGCGGTAAGAGTGTTGGTATTAATGCTATGATTTTATCTTTGTTATTTAAAAACACTCCAAGAACACTAAGATTGCTTATGATAGACCCTAAGATGCTTGAATTTTCAATGTATAATGATATTCCACACTTATTAACCCCTGTGATTACAAAGGCTGAAAAAGCCACAATCGCATTAAGAAATATGGTAAATGAAATGGAAAGACGCTATACATTAATGTCTGCTATGCAAACAAAGGATATTGAAACATATAATCAAAAGGCTAGCAAGCTTGGCGCTGAAAATTTTGCTTATATTGTAATTATTATTGATGAGTTAGCGGATTTAATGATGACTTGCGGAAAAGAAGTAGAATTATACATAGCAAGACTTGCACAAATGGCAAGAGCATGTGGTATTCATTTAATCGTGGCTACGCAAAGACCAAGTGTAGATGTTATTACTGGTTTAATTAAGGCTAATTTACCATCTCGTTTATCTTATAAAGTTAGTACGCAGACTGATAGTAAGGTTATTTTAGATACCAAAGGGGCTGAAAGTTTGCTTGGAAGAGGAGATTGCTTATTTACTCCACCAGGAACAAGCTCTATTATAAGATTACACGCACCTTTTGCAAGTGAAGAAGATATTTTAAGAGTGGTTGAGCATTTAAAGCAGCAAGAAGCAGTTGAATATGATGATAGTATTTTGCAAGATAGTACGACTTTTACATCTACAAAAGCACAAAGCGATAATCAAGAAAAAGATGAACTTTACGATGAAGCCTTAAAGCTTATGCTTGAAGATGATAAAACAAGTATTTCTTATTTGCAAAGAAGACTAAGCATAGGTTACAATAGAGCAGCAAATATAATAGAACAAGCAGAAGCAAACGGCTTTTTAAGTGCGCCTAATGCAAAGGGAATTAGAACAATTATTAAGGAGTAAGTATGAAAAAATTATTAATTTTTATTTTAAGCTTAAATGTATATGCAAATAGTCTTTATTTAATAAACAAAATTAATCAAGATGATATTTACGATAAACTAGGTTGCACGCTAGGAGAAAATATTGATACTGTAAATGTATGGACAAGGTACAATTATAAAAGTTTAGAGGCAAAAAATAGTTTTAAAAAATTCCAAGCTGGTTTTGATAATTTTAATGAAAGTTATTTTTTTAATACTGAAGCAAAATTTGGAGCTTATGCTGATTTTGTAAAATTAAAAAATGATGATTTTAATGTACAACTTAATGAATTTGCTTTGTATTCAATTTTAGGAGAGCAAATACATTTTGAAAATACAATTAAATTGCAACAATACAAAATAAATAATAAAAATAAAATTTCTTACGCTTACAATGGCACATTAAGTGTTGATTTTTTCAATGAAGAACATAAGCATTTATTAAGTCCAAGCCTTGCATTATCTTATGTAAAACTTCCTTCTTTTAGCATAAATAATATTAGACAAGAAGGTCAAAATTTATTTTTTGCTTTGTTGAAACTAAAATATGCTTATATTGTAAATGAAGATTTTTTACTTAATGTGGCTTTAATTAGTAATAGTGATTTAAATAAAGTAAAAAGTTATTATATTGATAATATAAAACACAGTCTTAAGCAAGATTCATCAACAATTGTTAATTTTGGTTTAGCGTATAGAATTAATAATGATTTAAAAGTAAATATTGATTATGAAAGAAGTTTAAATTCACAGATAAAAACTAAACATTCTTTAAATATAGTTTTTAGATATAGTATTTATTAATTGTTATTTTTTATTAATATATATAAAATTTATTATAAAGTTCTATTTGCTAATGTTTTAAATAATTTTATTTAAAAAATATTTTAGTTTAAAATTATACAATTTTTACTTTAAATTATCTTTTTAAAGGAAAAATTGTGAATTTGAAAAAAGTAAGTAAAATAACCCTGTTGTGCATTTGTTCATATTTATATGCTGATTACTGCAATTCAGGGGTAACTCAGATTGATGGTAGTGTTAATCATAATAATGACGGTACTTGTTCTTTTGGAGAATATATTGATATTAAAGAAATTTCAAGTTATAACATACAAAATAATAGCGTAGAATTAATTTATAATAAAAAAGCTTGGAGAGGTTCACAAGAATTAAATTCAATATGGAATCAAACAAATTATGATAGTGATTTAAGCAACATAAGCTCTAATAGAAATTATAAAAATATAGTCTTACCAAAGTTAAATAGTGATAATACAATGATATTTGGAGAGTACATAAATTTGTGGCAAAAAGGTGGTATTGCTTGGTGTAGCGGCGGTTATGCTTATAAAAATTCAAGATGTAACGACCAAGCTCAAGCCTTGTCATCAGGTTTTTTTGGAGCTAAAAAGGCAATAAATTCTAATGATGATATTTTATTTACTGTAATTCCATACAGAAGTAGGGCAAATGCAAGGGGTGCTAGTAGGGCTTATTATGATGGTATTCATAGTAATGCAGGTAGATGTACTGATGGAAATTATGAAGGTAAAAACTGTGTTGCTGGTGATGATTATTTTGAATCAATAATAGTTGGTCCTTTTGATTCAAAAATAGCTACAGCACAAAAAGGCGATGTGGCTTTTGCATTTAAATTAAATCCTTTTTATGCTGATAATACTAAAAATAAAGGTGCTAGTGCCGAAAAAAGATTTTTAGTAAATCTTGAAGGTGGTGATGTAAGCGTAAGAGCTTATGTGCAAGAAAGAGCAGCTAATAATAATGACAATGGTAAATATAGCCCACTTTCAAGCAGACTTTGCTATAAAGATAAACAAACAAATAAAAATGTTTGTATAAACCCAAAAGAACATATAAAAGTACTTGATAACACTGCAAGTATAAAAACAATACCTTTTTTAGCAGCTTATGGAATTAACGATGCAAGTAGCCAAAAAGTAACTAATAAAGAATATGAAGATAAGATAATTTATCCAAGTTTATATTGGTTAAAGGGTATTAATGGTAATTACGATACTTATTTTTATAAAAAAAGAGATGCCGCAACTATGGTAAATTATGCGGTGCAAACCTTTAAAAAATGTAAAGAGCCTTTACTTTATGAAATACAAATTCATGCAATAAAAGTTAAAGGAGAAAGAGGAATTTATCATGCTTATAATGATGGTGTTAATTTAGGAACTTTTTGGACTGGATATCAAGGAAACAGACTCGTTTTACCAGAGTTAAATTACTCTTTTGGTGGGCAATTAACAGAGATTGGAACAAGAGAGTATGACCAATTTAACGCTTTTTCAGAACCAGCAATATTTTTTGTACTTCAAGAAGGCTCAAACGATGAAGATGCAATTGAATGCTTGCCGATACCAAATGCAAATATTAATACAGCATGGCTTAAAAATGATAATTCAGAAGGCGTGTTTAATTTCAATACTACAAATGTAGGCGACGGTGTTTACACGGTTTTAAATGGCGATACAACTTATATTAGACTTGATTTTACAAATGCAAATAAAGATGATATAGGTACATATAATTTGCCAAAAGATAATCCATTTACAGAAGATGAAAATAGATATATTTCAATTGATGTAGGCAATATTTTAACTAGTGATGAAATGCAGAAAAAATGTACTGATGTAAATGGGTATGGAGCAAATAAGTATAATACTAAAAGAAATTCTACATATTTTAACTACACTTATAAAAACAATCAAAATCCCGCTTATTATATACCAGATTCTTACAGTGGAGAAAATATAATGTTAGGAAAATATGGCATTAAATATAAGCAAATGTGCCAATATTTAAATAAAAAAAATAAAAACAAAGCAGATTATATTCCTTGTAACGAGAATGATTCTTCAAGAGCTAATGAAATTTTTTATAAATACGCAGATGCAACAATAAGATTTAATTGTCTAAGTACAAGTGCTGATGATAAAGCTAGAAGGGAATTTGAGCTTAAATTTTATAGAGATATAAACAATATTGCAAGTAAAGGAAAAACAATAAAGCATATTCCAATTACTGTAAGAGCAGAAAGTATTAATTTAAATATTTATAACTGCGATATTTTTTCAAGATGTTATGGTAAAAACGAGCAAACAAATCAACAAATATCTAAATTCCCAAGCATATATTTTGATGATAATTCAAATATTTCAAAATTTCTTTTTACAAAATTTCAATTAAAGGTTCCAAATAGTAAAGATACAAAAGATTATTATTTTAATTTAGCCTTTGATAGTGCAAATCCTATGGCTATGACTTATAATAATAATAGAAGCGTAAGCGCAACTGGTGTATCAAATAATTTAACAATTATTAATCCTTTTGCTGGTATTGCTAATCGTGCTACGGTTGTAATTTTAGAAGAGCATATTAGAAAATATTTAGAAAATTATTTAAATAACAACCCTGAATTTGAAAATTACACAGTTAATAATTCTTGTATAAATAGTGATGAAATGCTTGATAAAAATACAGCTAATAAAGCAATAAATCATAAAATTTATTGTCAAACTCCACTAAATGAGCCAATTAAATTAAAAGAAAAAGGGGTAGTAAATTCTATTAAAATTAAAAGTAATATTGACAAAGATGCAAGAGTAAATGCCTTTATTACCAGCAATCCTAGCGAATTTAAATATAGAATTTATCCGCAATTAATAAGCACCGCTACAAATATAAGTGTGCCAAGATATTTTAGTGATGATATGATTTTAAAACTTGGATTAAATTTTGCTAATGAATATAATGCTGATAAGCTAGAGCTTAATTTTGATGATACTTTTGATAATTCAAAAAGAGCTTATGATGGTTCAACAAAGAATGAAATTAAGCTAATTAAAGAAGATTCTAAAAGATTTTATGAAATAAAAATAAGCAAGGATTCTTTAAATCAATATTTTGATTATGCTTTAGAAGATGCTTGTAAAGAGCTTAATTGTGATACAAATGGTATTAAAACTACATCTCATTTAATAAATGATAAAAAAGATTACCCTTATCAAACAATAAGCGATATTTACATTGATGATAGTGCTTTAGAAAATAAAAGAATAGCAGCAGCAAGTGATAATGCAGCAGAAATTCCACTTAGCTTAACATATAATAAAAAGCAACAAGCATTTACTTTAGTAAGTATTGATATTGAATTAGAAAAGGCAAAAAATCCAACTTATGAAGATTTAAAACAAAGCGAAAATGTAAATGTAAAATTTATAAGCGCTACACCTTTATTTAAAGATATAAAAATAAACAATAATATAGCAAATATTACACAAGATGATGTTTGGTTACATTATATTGATGAAGACGGCATACTTAAGCCTTTTGGATATTTTTACACAAAGTCAAATAAAGATAAATTCAAAGATGCAATTAGTGATGATAAAAAAACAATAACTTGTTCTAAAACTCCTTGCTACAGAGTAAAAGATGAAATTCCAGGACTTGATAAAACAACAAATTATATTTCTGATTACCAATCAAAAATTACTCGCAACACTGATGGTAGTTTAAAAATTATATTAAGTGATAAGCTTCAATATATAAAAGATACAATTCATTGTTATGGTGGTTTATTTGATTGTGATTCAAGATGGACTATTGAATATCAAAAATAATTTATTAGCATTAGTTTTTTGTAACTAATGCTAAATTTATAAAAACTAAATATATTTTAAAGTTAGCTTTGTAAAATAAAGTAATTTTTATTTAGGAGCTAATAAATGAAAAATAATTTTTTCAAAATTACTTTATTAACCTTACTTTTATCTAATAGTGTTTTTGCAGTTCAAAACAAAGATTTTGGTGAATTTATTGATATTCGTGAAGTGAATGGCTTAAAAGATAATAAATTAAGAATGATTTTTAATGCAAGAGCATACAAGCAAAGAAAAACAGTTTTTAATGAAAATCTTTATACTAAAGAAGCATTTAATGACAATATGTGGAATAATAGAAATTATGATGATGTCTTTTTAGATGATGTTAAATATATACAAATGGGCGGTTTAGGACAGCCCTATACAGAAAAAAATGAAATAGCAAGTTCTGGTGTAATAGGCAAGATTAACCCTATTGCAAATGATGAAAATATAGTATTTTCTTTAACTCCATATAGAGATGCAAGATCGGTTTTACTTGATACTTATTGTCAAGGTTATTGGGGTGTAAGAGAACATAATAGAAATCATATTAAATGCTCTCCAAGAGATGACAATGGTGGTAGAAGTTATGATTATGGTTCAGGTGATCACCCTGGTCAATGTTTAGTGGTTGATAAATGGGAAGCTAGCTTAGGCTATTGGCAAGATTCTTTAGGATGTACTAGTAGTGGTATTTTTTATAGTTCTGGTGATTGGCAAGCAGCTGAAATTGGAAATATGTATGTAGATAATTTTTTTAGTGAATTTAAAAATTATGATATTGGAGCAATAAGAGCATACAAGCTAGAGCCATATTATCAAAGAAAAAATAGAGATAATGGTCGTTTATTAAGAAATTTTGCTATTTCAAAAGACAATCCTGAATGGGTAAATAATACAAAAATTGAAGTATTTATTGAAAACGCAAATAATCAATATTTAAGATTACCAAAAGCACTATCTTACACAGATGAAAATGCAGTTACAAGAGTAATAAATCCATATAATGATATTCATATGCTTGATAATACTACAAATCTTAAAAGTATTCCTTGGTATGAGGTATTTATAACTCCTTTTTATAATAGCGCAAATACAAAACATCCTAGATGGTGTAAAGAAAGTGATGTAAAAAGATGTAAATTACCTTTAGTACAAAGCGATGCTATTAATCAAAATTATCTTAAAAATCCAAACTATAATGCAGGAGATGGGGTAACAAGTAATAATGAATTAGAACAAGCTTTACTTTATCCTAGCGTGTTTTCAAACTGGAATTATTGGCATATTAACGATAATTATCAAACTACTATTAATTATGCTTTATCTACTTTTAAAAAGTGCAAGCAAAGACTTTTATATAAGATTACAATAAGCAAGGTGCAATTAAAAGGTGCTGGTGGGATAAGCCAGCTAGATAGTGCTTTTAATCCTATTGCATATCAATATTATTATAATCTTTATAATACAAGATTAGGCTTAGATGAAACAGGCAATTTAGCAAGTCCAACTACGCCGTTTAAAGTACAAGTATCTTTTGCTGATATTTCAAAAGACCCATCAAATCAGGTTTATTATCAAGTTGCTGAATATACAAAGGCATCAAGACCTGCAATATTTTTTGTAATGCAAGGTGGCTCAAATGATATTGATGCGATTGATTGTTTGCCAAGTCCAGTCGCACACATTGCAAGTGCTTGGAAAAAAAATGAAAATAGCCCATCTTTTGAAAGAAAAAATATGAATGTAGGTAAAAATATTTACACATCTTTAGAAGGAGAAGATGTTTATATTAGTATTGATTTTAGTGAAAATAATCAAGCTTTTTTACCTATTGAAAGCTATAACGAAAAAAGACTTTTATCTATTGATAATAAAAGCTTAGATAACTTTGAACTATATTATGATAATGCCAATTCTAAAGCTAAAATTATAAATGTTGTAAATGATAATTCTTTTAGTGAAAATGTGCTTATTCCTTATAAAGCATTGTGCGAGTATTATAATAATAAATATAATCTTATTTATACAGAAGGTGTAAATAGCGGTGCTTGTAATCCAAATGATATAAACAAACAAGGAAAAATATTTTTTAGATATCAAAATGCTATTTTTAAACTAGGGAATTTAAAGGCTAGTGAAGAGCAAAGAAGAAAATTTTCATTAGAATATTATAACTCTTATGATGATATTAATAATTCAGCTGCAGTTTTTGAGCATTTTGAAATAACTGTTAGACCAAAAGAATTTGCACTAATACCAAAGCAATGCGCTATTTTTTCTAAATGCAATGCGGATACTATTTTAAACCAAGAGCCAAGCACAGAAAGTATAAGTAAAAAATTATATTTTAATAAGTATATTTTAGAGCTAAATTCAAAAGAATTTAATCTAAGTTTTAATGATAGAATAGTTGATGATACAAATCCTATTGAATATAATTATGGCTCTAAGATTATTAATAATTTAGTAATAATAAATCCTTTTGACAGCTACGACATAGCAAGGGTAAAATTCAAAGAAGACCATATACTTCAATACATAAAAAGCAAAGGTTTAAATGCTCAAGATTATTGTATCGTAAGTGATAAAATAGTATCAAAAGAAGTAGCAAATACTAAAGAAAACGGTAAAATTTATTGCCAAACCCCAAATAGTGATAATACAAATTTCCTTAGTGTAAATACAAATAATTCATTAGATTATAAAGATAACATTGATGAAGATGCAAGAGTAAATGTGGTTTTAAATAATAGCGGAATGGATTTATATAATGCTAAAAACAAGCCTTTTGCATATAATATTTATCCGCAAATTATTTCTACTTCTAAGGATATTAATGTTGCTAAATATTTTTCTAGTGATTTATTATTAAAAATAAAATTTACTTTTGATGAAATTGATGATTATTCAAAATTAGTTTTACAAGCAAATGATAACATAAGCCCTTATATGATAAGAGTTTATGATGAAAATATTAAAAATAATAAAGATGGCAGTTTTGATGTATTAATAAAAAAAGATGATTTAAATAAGGCTTTTTTTGATTTAGTAGATTATAGTTATAATTTTGCAGGAGAAAATCTAAGCACTCTTGATTTAATCAATACAAAAGAATATAAAGAATATAAAGTAATAAAAGAAAATGAAGCTATTGATTTAGGCTTGAATAATCTTTTCATAGCCCAAGCAAATGATAACCACGCTCAAATACCTTTAAGGCTTTTTTATGGTAAAAAATCAAAAATGTTTAAATTAAAAGGCTATGAAGTATCAATTCAAGCATTAAAAAGTAATTTAAGCTCTGATATTTTTAAACAAGATACAAAGGATATAAGCTTTGTTAGTGCAATTGCTTTATTTAAAGACAAAAAAGTAAAAAAAGACGAAGAAGTTATTATAAATAAAGATGATGTGTGGCTACATTATATTGATAGCAATTCTATGTTTCAAGCTTTTGGTTACTTTGAAAGAAAGGATAAGTATGATTTATGGGCTATGGCAAGAAATGATAAAGATAAAAGTGGTACTTATTCAGTTGATTGTACTACTTTGCCTTGCTATAGACTTACAAATGATGAAGTTCCTGGACTTGATGTAAATACCAAATTTATTTCTGATTATCAAGCAGATATTGTGCATAATACTACAGGCACGCACCCTGATTATTCATTAAGAATTAAACTTAATAGCTCTATGCAAAATAATCAATATATAAAAGATACTATTCATTGCTACGGCGGTTTATTTAACTGCGATTCAAGATGGACTATAGAATTTGTTAAATAGTTTTTAGCATTAGTTTTTATAACTAATGCTAATATTTTGTTTATTTTAAAGAATAATATTTAAAAGCCCTAAAAATAATAATTTAATAAATATTTTTTATTTTTTAAAGAATTTTAAGAATAAAGTAATAATATTAATTTAAATTTTTAAAAATATTTTAAGGAGGCTTTTATGAAGGTATCAAGAAGAAGTTTTTTAAAAGGTAGTGCAGGACTTGTAGTTAGCTCATCTACTTTAAACGCAATTAATTTTATTGGCGAAGACGCAATGCCTAAACTTGATGAAAGTTTAATAAGCGCATCACATTTTGGAGCTTATCATCCAATTATTAGAAGCGATAAGGTTGAAGGATTTAAGCTTTTTAAAGGTGATAAAAAACAAGTATCTTTAATGAATGGAGTTATTGCTAGAGTTTATTCAAAAGATAGAATTAAAAATCCAAGTGTAAGAAAAAGTGTTTTAGAAAAAGGCTTTGCAAAGGCTAATAAAAATCTTCGTGGCAAGGAAGAATTTGTTGAAATTACTTGGGAAAAAGCTTATGAATTAGTAGCTAATGAATTAAAAAGAATTTATAAAGAATACGGTCCTAGTGCAATTTACGGTGGAAGTTATGGCTGGTTTAGTGTTGGCAGCGTAAATAATCCACAAAGTTTATTAGCTCGTATGTTAAATATCGCAGGAGGTTTAACAACAAGAACTCTTACTTATTCAACCCACTGCATTCGTGCAATAACTCCTTATGTTAGCGGGGTTGATGAATCAAGCGCTAAGCAAACTTCATGGGAAAATGTCTTAAAGCATTCAAAAGTTATAATAATGTGGTCAAACGATATGCTAAATACTAACCAAATCGCTTGGGGAGTTCCACTACATGAATCTTATGAATATTTAGAAAAATTAAAAGAATTAGTAAAACTTGGCAAAATAAAAGTAATCAACATTGACCCAGTTTATAACGATACAGCAAGATTTTTAGGTGCAGAGCAAGTATTTATTAATCCTACAACAGATGTAGCTATGGTTGAAGCTATGTGCTATCACTTAATTAAAAACAATCTTCATGATGAAAAATTCCTTAAAAGATACACAGTAGGATTTAAAAAATTTAAAGATAGATTATTTGATGAGAAAAACCCTAAAACTCCTGAATGGGCAGAAAAAATCACAGGAGTAAGTGCTAGTAAAATTAAACAATTAGCTGAACTTATGGCAAAAAATAGAACAATGATTATGGCAGGTTGGGGCTTTCAAAGAGCTCATCATGGAGAGCAAGCTCATTGGGCTATGATTACCTTAGCATCACTTTTAGGTCAAATTGGACTTGATGGTGGTGGATATGGCTTTAATTATCATAGCAATGGCGGTATTGCTATGCCAGGTGCTGTTAGTGTAAATCCTGCTAGTATAAATAAAGACGCAAAGGTAGAAAATAATAATTTTGCAGGTTTTCCAGGTTTAAATGCTATTAGTGGCGTACCTTCAACAAAAGGCGAATGGAGTAATAGACAAAACGAAGTAATTCCAGTTTCAAGAATTGTAACCATGCTTGAAAATCCAAATAAAGAATACGATTTTAACGGTAAAAAAAGAGTTTATCCACTAATAAAATCAATTTATTGGGCAGGTGGTAATCCACTTCATCATCATCAAGATAGAAATAGAATGAAAAAGGCTTTTAAAAATGTAGATAGCTTTATTGTTCAAGATTGCTTTTGGACTGCTAGTGCAAGGTTTGCTGATTTAGTTTTACCTGCTACAACTGAAATTGAAAGAAATGACATAGCAAAGGCAAATACAAATAAGTTTATTTTTGCAATGAAGCAAGCAATTGCTCCACTTTATAACTCAAAAAATGATTATGACATTTATTTAGGAATTTTAAAACATTTCGGAGATAATGCTGTAAATGCCTTTAGTGAAGGTCGTGATATGATGGGTTGGATAAAATATTTTTATGAACAGTCTAAAGAAAAAGGTGAAAAGATGGGGATAAAAATGCCAACATTTAAAGAATTTTGGGCTAAGGGCTATGTAGAGTTTAAAGCTCCAAAAGAGGCTAAGAATTTCGTAAAAATGAAAGATTACAGAGACGACCCAATCACAAACAGACTAGGAACCCCAAGTGGTAAAATAGAAATCTTTTCTAAAAAAATAGAAAAATTTGGCTATGATGATTGTAAAGGTTTGGTTCAATTTTATGAAGCAGCTGAGTATTTAGGCAATGCTAAAAAATATAAATTAAACCTAATTAGCCCACATCCAAAATATCGCTTACATTCACAACTTAATAATACTTATTTAAAAGATTTAGATGAAGTTAATGCAAAAGAAGCAATATGGATGAACCCAGTTGATGCAGCAGCTCGTGGAATTAAAAACGAAGATATTGTTAGAATTTATAATGATAGAGGAGAGATTTTAGGTGGAGTTTTAGTAACTCCTTATGTAAAAGAAGGTGTAGTTAGAATGTGTGAAGGTGCTTGGTATAATCCTGATAAAAATGGTTTATGCTTACACGGAGATGTTAATGTGCTTATTGCTGATATTGCTAGCTCTAAACTTGCTTGCGGTAATCAAGCTAGTGCTTTAGTTGAGATTGAAAAATACACTAAAGAAGTACCAGCATTAGATATTTTTAAACAACCAAAATTTAAGGTGTGAAGATGAAAAAAACAATATTTTTAAGCATATTTGCTAGTTTTTTACTAGCAAATAATTATGCAGTAGAAAACAGTGATTTAACAATCAATTCAAAAAAAGTTGCAACTATTATAATAGGTAGCGAGTTTAAAATTATCAAAAAAGGTGATAAAACAAGTAAGATTTCATTACAAGGTTATAGACCTAAGGGTTCAAAAATTATTTATGATACTTTAGGAGTTTTATCAACTAGTGTTATTTTAGATAATAATAAAAGCGTAAAAGTTTTAGGAACTAAATTAGATGAGTATGAAAATGAATGGGAGATTGTAAGCCTTGAGGCCTTTATTGATAATTCTAAAATTACAAATAATGATGTAATTAGTGTTGGTAAAGAACTTTTTGAAGAACGCTGTGGAGTTTGCCATGCTTTACATTCTTATGATGAATTTAGTAAAAATGTATGGCCAAGCACAATAAAATCTATGCAAGATAATTCAGGACTTGATGAGAATGAATATTATCAAGTTGTAAAATATTTACAAAGAGTTGCCCCATCTGATGATGAATAAAAATAGCCTTTTTTAAGGCTATTTGCTTTAATAATAATCTTAATTTGTTTTAAAATTATATTTTTAAAATTATTGATACTTTTTTACTTTTATAAATAAAGCCTTTTAATGATTAATATTAAGTTTTTGGTTTTGTTAAAAAAGCTTGTTGTTGTTTGTAATTTTTATTATTTTATAAAATACCCACAAAGGTGGGTATTTTTTATTTAAACATATCGCTTATATTAAAACTAGCGTTTTTGGTAAGTACTC
Source organism: Campylobacter canadensis (assembly GCF_013177655.1). Classification (NCBI taxonomy): domain Bacteria; kingdom Pseudomonadati; phylum Campylobacterota; class Epsilonproteobacteria; order Campylobacterales; family Campylobacteraceae; genus Campylobacter; species Campylobacter canadensis. The sequence continues at coordinate 1,229,641 of NZ_CP035946.1, read as the reverse complement.
TTTTTCTAAAGATATTAGAAACTTCACTTTCATCACCAACTAATAAAGCATTTGTTGCACAAACAGCAGCACACATAGGAACTCTACCTTCGCTTATGCGGTTTTGACCATAAAGCTCACGCTCTTCTTCGCTATTTGTTTCTTCAGGGCCACCAGCACACATTGTACATTTATCCATTTCTCCTTTAATACCAAAAGCACCATCTCTTGGAAATTGAGGAGCTCCAAAAGGACAAGCATACAAGCAGTATCCACAGCCAATACATTCTTTTTTATCATGTAAAACAATGCCATCTTCTCTAATGTAAAAACATTTTACAGGGCATACTTGCTCACAAGGTGCATCAGTACAGTGTTGGCAAGCAATAGTCATAGAAAGCTCTTTACCAACAATACCATCATTTAATGTAATTACCTTACGGCGTTTTATTCCAACAGGTAATTCGTGCGCACTAGAACAAGCAACTTGACAGGCAAAACAGCCAATACATCTATTTTTATCTACAAAAAACTTCATTCTTGCCATAATTACGCCCTTTCTATTCTGCAAAGACCTGCATTAAATTCGCTAATTTGTGTATTTGGGTCAAAACCATAGTTTGTTACGGTATTTGAACTTTCACCTATTGTGTAAGGTCTTGTTCCTTCAGGATAATTTGCACTTAAATCAACACCTTGCAAAATACCAGCAAAGTTATAAGGTAAGCAAATTCTATCAGGAGTTACACTGTGATTATGCACACACTTAACTTTAATCTTAGTTCCTTGTGGAGAGTGTATCCACATCATTTCACCATCATTTATATTATATTGCATTGCAAGTTCAGGATTTACATTGGCGAACATTTCAGGCGTAATATCACTTAAATATTTACTTGTACGCTCAATCATACCAGCCCCACTTAAATTTACTAAACGCATTGAGCTAATAATAATAGGAAATTCCTTGCTCCAATCTTTTTTAAGCTGCTCACTTTTAAACATTGTAGTAACCCTAAAATTAGGCTTTTCTTGATCGTCAAAAGTAGGGTATTTTTGTACTAAATCCCATCTTGGAGAGTGAATTGGTTCTCTATGTTTTGGTATTTGATCAGCAAATTCCCAAACTATTGTTCTAGCTCTTGCATTACCTAAGCAACAAGCTGATTTTTCACGGCATTTTTCTAAAATAATTCCAGAAATATCAGTACTCCAAGAAGCACCCATAAGCTCTTTTTCTTTGTCGTTAAGCTTAATATTAAATACCTTTTCAATATTATCTTTTGTAATTTGTGGATATCCACCCTTTACCTTACAACCAACAGGAGTAAAGCTATTATCAGCTAATTGGCTAACCCCATTGTGTTCTAAACCAAAGCGGTTTCTAAAGCCCATTCCGCCTTCTTCATAAGGTACATTTGCATTCCATAAAATTGCAGTTCCTGGATGTTTTTCATCCCACACAGGCCAAGGAAGTCCGTAGTATTCACCTTTAACAGCCCCGCCAATACCTTTTTGAGTATCAGGGTCAAAATTTGCCCAATTTTCTTGATGTTTTCTAAGTCTATTTGCACTTATCCCACGCAAGCCAATTGATAATAAACCATTGCTCATTTCACGAGTTGCATCATCAGGCCAAACAGCATCAACATCATCAGGAATAACTTGTACTAGTTTATGGTCTTGTAGTTGCATTTTCATACCACGAGTATATTCTTTATAAAAGCCGAATTTTTTAGCAAATAAGAACATAATCTCTTGGTCTTCTTTACTTTCATAAATTGGTTTTACAACTTGATTTCTCCATTGCATTGCACGGTTTGTTGCGGTTACATAGCCTTCGGTTTCAAATTGTGTTGAAGCAGGTAAAATATAAATTCCATCAGGTCTATCAGCTAAAATAGCCACTTCATTTACAAAAGGTTCAGCTATTACTAATAAATCTAGCTTTTTAAGTGCTTCTTGGATTTTTACAGTATGTGCCATTGAAGTAATTCCCGTTCCTTGCACCCATAAAACACGCACATTAGCATTTGATACGGTTTTATCACTTCCATAAGGGCTAACTCCTTTAACACCTTGCCACCAACGAGATAGTGAAAAACCTTTTTCATTCATCCAATTTTTGCCATCACTTGGTGGAGCAAAACGACTTTTCATATAATCAAACTCAACTCCCCAAAATCTGCAAAAATGCTTCCAAGCGCCATCATCAAGACCATAATAAGCAGGTAAAGTATCAGCCAAGCAGCCCATATCGGTTGCACCTTGAACATTATCATGTCCTCTTATAATATTTGTTCCTGCACCAGGTTTTCCTATGTTTCCTAAAACTAATTGTAAAATCGCTAGAATTCTTGTATTTGAGCTACCAACTGAATGTTGAGTAATACCTAAAGCCCAGAATAATGTAGCAGGTTTTGTAGTAGCAAAAAGTCTAGTAACTTGAATTAGTTCAGCCTCGCTACAGCCGCAAATATCAGCAACTTCACTAGGAGTATATTTTTTAGCTTCTTCTTTGATTAAATCTACACCATAAGTTCTTTTTGCGATTAATTCTTTATCTTCCCAGCCATTTTCAAAAATAATATTTAACATACCATAAACAAAGGCAATATCAGTTCCAGGACGAATACGAACAAAAATATCAGCTTTTGCAGCAGTTCTAGTAAAAATAGGGTCAATTACAATTAATTTTGCATTGTTTCTATCTTTTGCTTGAAGCATATGTTTAAATCCAATAGGATTTGCCACTGCTGAATTAGCACCAAAAATTAACATACATTTTGTATTAGCAACCACATCACCAAAGTGATTTGTCATAGCGCCATATCCCCAAGTATTAGCCACACCGGCTACTGTTGCGCTGTGTCAAATTCTAGCTACGTGATCTATTGAGTTCGTACCCCAAAATGCAGCAAATTTTCTAAAATAATAGGCTTGTTGGTTATTGAATTTTGCTGAACCTAAAAATACAACGCTATCAGGTCCGCTTTCTTCACGGATTTTTAGCATTTTATCTCCGATTTCATTAACCGCTTGTTCCCAGCTAATTCTTTCCCATTTTCCATTTACTCTTTTTAAAGGATATTTAACACGACATTTTGATTTAATTAAATCAATTTGGTCAATACCTTTACAGCAGTGAGAACCTTGAGAAATAGGGTGGTCAATAGCATTGTTTTGACGAACCCAAACGCCATTTTGAACTTCAGCTTCAATACCGCAACCTGCAGAACAAATCGTGCAAATCGTGCGAACCATTTTGCTATTTGGATAAGGATTTTTTACCTTATCTTCACTAACAACATTACTCGCACCAAATGCAGCACTTGAAGCACCTGCTAAACCAGCAAGTTTTAAAAAACTTCTTCTTTGCATTTTAAGCTTATTCCTTTCTATTAGTATGAGATTTTATAAAATTTTTCCCAGTTTAAAGTTTTTTTATACAAAACTTCTTTTTTCTTTGCTCTTCCAACGACAACGCCATTAGAATTTGCATTAGTATCTTTTGCGTTTAGACAGCTAGCACTAGCTACACTAATAGCACCAATACTTAAAGCTTTTGTCAAAAACGCTCTTCTGTTTTCTTGCATAATGCACCTCCGTAAATAAAACATTTTAATATGATATTATATTTCTAATTAATATTTAATTAAATCAAAATTACTAATATTAAATAATGATTAAAATTAAGTTTCGGATAAAAATTTGAAAAGAAAAGCTTATAAAAAAAGATATGATTTTAAAAGAGTATTTGTTGTTACTTCTAGCGTTGCAGCAGGCAAAAGCGAGTTTTTAAAGTTAGCAAAAAATGCAAATATTTATACAATTAATGCTGACTTTATTGCACATAAAATTTTTGTAAAAAAAATAAAAAAGATTAAAAATAAATTTAAACTTAATATTTTTAATGTAAAAGAATTAAAAAAAGAAGTAGCAAAAATTATTTTTTCAAATAAAAAATATAAAAAAATATTAGAAAAAATAATGCACAAGAGAATAAAAAAAGATATTTTTAAAGAGATAAAAAATAATAAAAGTAAAATAATTTTTGTAGAAATTCCACTTTTTTTTGAGAATTTAAATTATACGAAAATATTAAATAAAATTGTAATTTACACAGATTTAAACACGCAATTAAGTAGGTTAATGAAAAGAAATAATATCAGCAAAGATTTAGCTTTAAAAATGATAAATTCTCAAATTTCAACATCTTATAAAGTAAAATATGCTACATTTAAAATAAATAATTTTGATTATGATGAGTTTAAAAAAGAGTCTTTAAAAATTATAAAGCAGATAAAGGAAAATAATGGAGTTTTGTAAGTATTATGCTAATGGAAATGATTTTGTAATAGCAAAATTTAATAATAAAAATTATGATTTTTCAAGCTTGGCAAAAAAATTATGTAACAGATATAAAGGCATCGGAGCTGATGGTTTTATAGCGATTTTTAAGGAAGAAAATAAAGAATACGATTTTTCTTGGGCCTTTTTTAATCAAGATTCAAGTGAAGCCTTTATGTGTGCAAATGGTGCAAGAGCTGCTGCTTGTTTTGCTTTTAATGAATTAAAATTAGATAAAAAATTTACTTTTAGTACAAAAGCCGGACTTATTAAGGCTGAAATTTTTGATGATGATTATGTGCAAATTAAACTTAGTAAGGCTCAAATTATTAGTGAAAATATAAAAGAATTTAATGCTAATTGGTTTTTAATTGATACAGGTGTGCCGCATTTGCTTACTTTTGAGCTTGAATATGATGAAAATATGGCTATTTTTTTAAGACAAAAATATGATGCAAATATAAATTATGCAAAGCTTAAAGAAGGTGCTTTATATGTAAGAACATACGAGCGTGGAGTAGGTGAAACTTTAGCTTGTGGTACTGGAATGTCGGCTTGTTTTTATATTGCAAATAAATTAAAAATGCTTGGCTCTTTTGCTAAGGTTTATCCAAAATCTTTAGAGCTTTGTGAATTTAATTTAATAAATAATGAGATATTTTTTAAAGCTCAAGTAAAAAAAATTTTTTCTTGCAATATTGAAATATAGTAATTTTATGCTAGTATTAGCTTTTTTTATATTTTTATTATAGAAGGATAAATGAAAGAAAACATTAAATATATAGAAGAAATGTTGCTTTTACAAGATAAATTAAATATAGCAACTTGTGGTGAAAATTATAAAATCAGTAAAGTTACAAAAGAAAATCGTAAAATTGATTTTGCAAGATGTATTTATATGGAATGTGCAGAATTAATCGATTCACTTCCTTGGAAACATTGGAAAAGTATTGATGCTAAATGGGATATTCAAAATATAAAAATTGAATTAGTTGATATTTGGCATTTTATTTTAAGTTTAGCTCTAATTAATAATCAAAAAGATGTATTTACAAAAGTTTTTAATGAATATAAAAATTATAAAAGCAGTAATAAACTTGATGATATTTTGCTTTATTCAAAAGAACTTATTCATTATTCAAGCGCAAAAGATTGTAATTTGATTGAAATTCTTAATGCTTTTTTAATTTTGCTTGATATTTTAGAATTTAATTTTAGTGATTTATTTAAGATTTATATTGGAAAAAATGTTTTAAATCAATTTAGACAAGATAATGGATATAAAAACGGCACATATAAAAAAATATGGGATAATAAAGAAGATAATGTGATTTTATATGAAATTTTAGAAAGTTTAAAAGAAGTAAATTTTGATGTAGTTTATAATGAACTTGGCAAAATTTATAAAGGAGTAAAATAATGCAAATTATAGGATATTACGATAAAGAAAATAATATTTACGATACTTTAAGTACTGATGGAATTGGATTAGAACCTATTTATTTAGATGATTCTGAAAAATCTTTAAGTATTTTAAGACATAGCTGTGCTCACTTACTTGCTCAGGCAATTACAAAGTTGTATCCTGATGCTAAATTCTTTGTTGGGCCAGTTGTAAATGAAGGCTTTTATTATGATTTTAAAACATCAAGTAAAATAAAAGAAGAAGATTTAGCAATAATTGAAGAGAAAATGAAAGAACTAGCTAAAAATGGCGATGAAATGATAAAACACACTATGAGTTATGAACAAGCTTGTGAAAAATTTAAAAATGATGAATTAAAACAAGCAGTATTAAGCCGTTTAAGTGGTGAAATTAGTACTTATACTCAAGGTGATTTTACTGATTTATGTAAAGGGCCGCATATTCCGCATACAAAATTATTAAAGCATTTTAAACTAACAAAGTTAGCAGGAGCTTATCTTGGAGCAGATGAAAATAATGAAATGCTAATAAGAATTTATGGTATTGCTTTTGCAAGCAAGGAAGCTTTAAAACAATATTTAACAATGTTAGAAGAAGCAAAAAAACGCGACCATAGAAAACTTGGAAATGATTTAAAATTATTTACTTTTGATGAAAAAATAGGTGGTGGTCTTCCTATTTGGTTGAAAAATGGTGCAAGAGTTCGTGCAAAGTTAGAGCAAAAATTGTATAAAGCACATAGAATAAGATTTTACGAACCTGTTCGTGGTCCTGAACTTTTAAAAAGTGATGTCTGGAAAATTAGCGGACATTATGATAATTATAAAGAGAATATGTATTTTACAAAAATTGATGAGCAAGAATATGGCATTAAGCCTATGAATTGTGTTGGTCATGTTTTTTGTTATAAAAGTGAGAGTAGGTCGTATAAAGACTTGCCAATTAAATTCTTTGAATACGGAATGGTTCATCGCCACGAAAAAAGTGGTGTTTTACATGGACTTTTTAGAGTAAGAGAATTTACTCAAGATGATAGCCATATTTTTTGTAGAATTGATCAAATAGAACAGCAAGTAAGTGAGATTTTAGAATTTGCTTATAAGCTTATGAGTTCATTTAATTTTAATTGGGAGCTTGAAATTTCAACTCGTCCAAGTAAATCAATCGGTAGTGATGAAGTTTGGGATAGCGCTACAAAAGCACTTAAGAATGCACTTGATAAACAAGGTATAAAATACGGCATTGATGAGGGTGGTGGTGCTTTTTATGGGCCAAAGATTGATATTAAAATAACTGATGCAATAGGAAGAAAATGGCAATGTGGTACTATTCAAGTTGATTTTAATTTACCAGCAAGATTTGAACTTGAATACACAGATGAAAACAACGAAAAACAACAACCTGTTATGCTTCATCGTGCTATCTTAGGCTCTTTTGAAAGATTTTTAGGAATTTTACTTGAGCATACAGCAGGAGAGTTGCCATTTTTTATAGCACCTATTCAGGTTATGTTAATACCTGTTTCAAGCAATCATTTAGATTATGCTTTAAATATTCAAAAAGAGTTAATGCAAATAAATATTGACGCTGATATTAATGATAAAAATGATAGTTTAGGTAAGAGAATTCGCAATGCAGAAATGCAAAAAATACCTTTTATAGTGGTTATTGGAGATAATGAGATAAATAACAATACACTAGCAATTAGAGATAGACAAAACAAAGAACAATATAATTTAACAATAAAGGAGTTTATAAACAAAATGCAAGAAAAATTAAACGAGGTGGTCTTTTGAGCAAGGAAAAAGAAGTTTTATTAAACGAAGAAATTGATTTTGCACAAGTAAGATGTGTAGGTGATGATGGTAAGGTTTATGGGATAATTAGCAGTGATGAAGCAAATGCTATTGCTAGTGATTTAGGCTTAGATTTAGTTCTTATTGCAAAAGATGCAAAACCGCCAGTATGTAAAATTATGGATTATGGTAAGTTTTGCTATCAGCAAGAAAAAAAGCAAAAAGATGCCAAGAAAAAACAAAAAGTAATTGAAATTAAAGAAATAAAACTATCTGTTAAAATTGCACAAAATGATATTAATTACAAAGTTAAACACGCAGTGGAATTTTTAAAAGCAGGAAAACATGTTAGATTTAGAGTGTTTTTAAAAGGTCGTGAAATGAATGCACCTGAAGCTGCAAGTGAGTTGCTTTTAAAAATATACGAAGGTATAAGTGATATTGCAAATAAAGATAAAGAACCAAATTTTGAAGGTCGTTATGTAAATATGCTTGTAACACCTAAAAAGGCTTAATGGAGTTTTTATGCCAAGACAAAGTTTAATGCAAAATAAAAACCAACACTTAGCTAAAAATCAATATTCTAAAGCTGATGATTTGAATATTGATTTAGCTATGCAGCAAACAAAAGAGTATTTAGAAAATAGGTTTGCAAATGGGGGGGGTAAGTAATTTTATAGAAGGAAATTACTATTTTGAAATTAAAAAACAAATAGAAATTTCTTTTATGATTGAAAATATAAGATTAAGTAAAATTAGAGCTGAATTTGATAGTAATTTTTTTGAAAATAAAATTAAACCAGATGGTGGAGTTTTATTTTTAAGAAAAAAAGATGATGAAAAATTTAAAAAGGTATTGCTAATAACAGAAGCTAAGCGACAAGGTACAAATGATGTTCGTGCAAAGCAAGGTAAAAATAAGCAAGCAACAGGTAACGCCATAGAAAGGCTTGGAAAAAATTTAACCGGAATAAAAGCTATGTTAAATCACGAGAAAATAACACCTTTTGTTTGTTTTGGCTGGGGTTGTGATTTTGCTAGTGATGAAAAAACGGTTTTAGCTAAATTAAATGTTTTAAATGAGTTTTATTATCTTAATAAAACCTATATTTTTAAAGCTGATGGAGATAGCGACCATAATTATTTTTCCCCTGTTAGTATGTATTTTAGAGAAGAGAAGTGGGAAGTTAATGAAATGTTTGAAATAATGAAAGAAATTGCAGAAACTTCTTTAAGATATTATATTTTTTAATGGAAAAGATTATGAAAGAAAATTCGCTTTATTTAAAAGAACAGATTATAACTTATTTAGGCAATAAGCGTTCTTTGCTTGATTTTTTAAATCAAGGCTTTTTGATTGCAAAAGAACAATTAAAAAAAGAAAAACTTTCTTTTTGTGATATTTTTAGTGGCTCTGGTATTGTAAGTCGCTTTGCAAAAGCACACTCAAATTATATTCTAGCAAATGATTTAGAAGATTATTCAAGAATAATAAATGAGTGTTATTTGAGTAATTTAAATGATGATTTAGAAAAAAATATTAAATATTATTATGAAAGATTACTAAAGAATTTGGAATTAAAAGAAGGTTTTTTAGCTAAGCTTTATGCCCCGAAAGATGATTTAAATATAAAAGCAAATGAAAGGGTTTTTTATACATACAAAAACGCTTGTTATTTAGATAGTGTTAGAGCAAAAATTGAAAATGAAATTCCGCAAGAATTAAAGCATTTTTTTATAGCACCTTTAATTTATGAAGCTAGTGTGCATTCAAATACTAGCGGAGTTTTTAAAGGTTTTTACAAAGGTAAAGATGGCATTGGAAAATTTGGAGGAGAAGCGCAAAATGCACTAAAACGCATTAAAGGAGAAATTAAGCTTAAAATGCCTATTTTTTCTAATTTCTCTTGTAAATTTAATGTAATGCAAAAAGATGCAAATATACTTGCAAAAGAGCTTGATTTTTTTGATTTAGTTTATCTTGACCCGCCTTATAATCAACATCCATATAGTTCAAATTATTTTATGCTAAATCTAGTTGCAAACTATGAAAAACCTGAAGAAATTTCTAAAGTGAGTGGCATCCCAAGAGATTGGAACCGCAGCGCTTTTAATAAGCCAAAATTAGCAGAAGATGCTTTATTTGAACTTATTTATAACCTAAAAGCTAAGATTATATTACTTTCATATAATTGCGAAGGTTTTGTGAAAAAAGAAAATTTTTTAAAGCGTTTAAATACGCTTGGTAAATGTGAAATCTTAGAGCAAAAATACAATACCTTTAAAGCTTCTCGCAATCTTAAAAATCGTAATATACATATTCACGAGCAGCTTTATATTTTAGTTAAAAATTAAAATTCTTTAAGCAATTAAAGAATTTTAATAGTATTTATTGTATCGTTTTGCCTAATGCTTTTTAAAACTTTTAAACTTTCTTCATCTTCAATTTGTCCAAAAATAGTATGAACTCCGTTTAAATGCTCTTGTTCGCTTAGACAAATAAAAAATTGAGAACCACCAGTATTAGGACCAGCATGTGCCATTGAAAGAGTTCCTAGTATGTGTTTATGTTCTTGATTTTCGCATTCGCACTTTATCTTCCAACCAGGACCACCAGTGCCAGTTCCATAAGGACAACCGCCTTGAACAACAAAATTTGAAATAACCCTATGAAAAGTTAAATTATCATAAAATCCGCTTTGTGCTAAGTGGGCAAAATTTAGTGTTGCTTGTGGGCTATCTTTAAATAGCTTTATTTTCATAATACCTTTGCTAGTATCAATATGTGCTTCATTTATATTTTCTAAATCAGCTAAATTATCATATACTTTTATCATAAAAATCCTTATTCTATATTTGTATAAACTGCTTGAACATCATCATCATCTTCAAGTTTATCAAGTAGTTTTTCAAGTTCTAAAATTTGTTCTTCACTTAATTCAATAGGGTTATTTGCCACATATTCTAACCTACCACTAACTAACTCTAAACCTTGTTTTTCAATGCCTTCGTTTAATTCTTTAAAGCTATCGTATGCACCTATTATTCTTATTGTATTATCTTCTTCAATGCTTAATTCTTCTAAGCCAAAATCAATTAAGAATAATTCTAATTCATCGGTATCTAAGTTATTATTTTTGCAAACAAAAACACTTTTTCTTGAAAAAATAAAGTCTAAGCTACCATTTACAAGTGGAGTTGCCCCGTTTTTATTAAAGATTGCTTTAATATTAGCTGCAGTTCTATTTGTATTATCAGTTGCAACTTCAACTATAATTTGCACACCATAATTTGCTTTGGCTTCGTAATGCAAACTTTTAATATCATTACCATCTTTTCCAGCTGCTCTTTTAATTGCTGCATCAATATTGTCTTTAGGCATATTTTGTGCTTTTGCCGTTGCTATTGCACTGCGTAATTTTGCATTCATAAGTGGGTCGCAACCACCTTCTTTTGCTGCAACCTCAATTGCCTTTGCTAATTTTGGAAATACCTTACTCATTTTATCCCAGCGTGCTTCTTTTGCTGCACGGCGATATTCAAACGCTCTTCCCATTTTTAACCTTTTTTATTAAATTATTAAAGCCTAGCATTCTATAAAATAAAGGATAATAATAAAATATTTAGTACATTTTTTATTTTATAAAATTATTTATAAACACTTTATAATCTTCGCAATTATTATTTAATTCTTTGTCATCTAAGCCATGCGTTGCTTTAAATACTGCAAAATAACCTTTATAATTTGCATCTGTAAATTTGCACAAAGCCTTAAATGGGGTTAAGATTTCATCTACGCTAAAAGCAATTTTGCCATTTTCTAAAAAAGATTCTTTAGCATCGCCAAAACTAATGCAAAAAGCAAAATCTTTTTTACTTAAAGCCTTTGTTTTAGAGCCGTAAGCAAAGCCGTAAGCAAAAACATCATCAAAATATTTTTTAAGCAAAGGTGGGCAAGAATACCAATAAATTGGAAATTGAAAGATAATTTTTTCATATTGCAATAAAAGTTCTTGCTCTGCTTTAACATCAATATTAAAGTCTTTGTATTTTTCATAAAGATTATTAAATACAATATTTTTATTTTCAACTGCCTGTTTTAAAGCTTTATTTACACGAGAATTTTCTAAATTTGGGTGTGATAAAATAGTTAAAATTTTCATTTTTTTTCCTTTATTTTTTTAGATTTAGTAAAAAATTTATAGTTTTTGGGTCTTTATGATTGCAAATAGTAAAAGCATTGTTTGAAATTTGCTTAATTATTTGCATATCTTCTTCATCTAAATTAAAATCAAAAATAGAAATATTTTCAATCATTCTTTCCTTGCTTAAAGTTTTTGGAATTACTGCAATTTCTCTTTGAATTAGCCATCTTAAAATTACTTGCGCTACACTTTTATTGTATTTTTAGCTATATTTTTTAAAAGCTCATTTTCAAATATTTGATTTTGTCCTTCTGCAAAAGAAGCCCAAGATTGCATAGCAATTCCTAAATTATTCATTATTTCTTTTTCTTCAGTCCTTGGTAAAAATGGATGGCATTCTATTTGATTTATTGCTGGTTTTATATTATTGTGAAAACAAAAGTCAATAATTTTATCAGAGTAAAAATTACTCACACCAATTGATTTAATAAGACCTTCGTCTTTTAATTTACACATTACTTCCCAAGCAGCATATATATCATTAAATGGTTGATGAATAAGATATAAATCAATATAATCTAATTTTAATTTTTCTAATGACTGCATAAAGGCTTTTTTTGTATTTTCCTTATTTGTGTTATTTATCCAAAGTTTTGTTGTGATAAATAATTCATTTCTTTTTATATTACTTGCCTTAATTGCAGCTCCTACACCTTCTTCATTTTCATATATAGCAGCAGTATCTATTAAGCGATAACCAACACTTAAGGCATCTTCAACACATTTTTGAGTTTGCTTTGCTTCAATTTGAAATACCCCATAACCTAAAATTGGCATTTTGTTTGCATCGTTTAAACTAATTGTTTTCATACGAATTCCTTTTTTTATTTAATCGTAAGCTCTTAGTTTATTTAATATGATAAATAATGTCAATACGAAAAATAAAGTAAGATACTATACTAAAGGAGTGTTAAATAGCTAATATTTTTCTTTTGATAAAGAAATTTACAAAGGCTTAGAGCTTAAAGGTTTAAATGGACTACATTTTATTGAAGATTCTATAAGTGGTGCTATGATAGTAGCTTTAAATAAAAAAACAATTAAGCTTAACGAAGCTTTGCATTGAAAAAAAGCCCATTTTTGGGCTTTTATGCAAAAAATTTTCTTAAATGATTGGTATAGGCTTGAAGATAGTTTTTTATTTGTGGATTTTTTACCACATCATTACATATAAAAGTTGGCAAAGCTTTCATACCTATAAATTCATGAGCCTTATGCAAATGCCAATACACCATATCCACACCCTTTCCTTCAAAAAATTCATTTTTATCATTAAAGGCCTCAATAGGTGCATTCCAAGTAAGAGAAAACATATATTTTTTACCTTGCAAAAGCCCACCTTTTCCATAATTTTTTGTTGGATTTTCATAACTTCTGCCGTCGTTTGCATAAAATTTTCCATGTCCTGCGGTAAATACTTCATCAATGTATTTTTTAACTATCCAAGGCTCGCCCATCCACCAAGCTGGCATTTGATAAATCACAGCATCAGCTTTTAAAAATTTATTTATTTCTTCGCTTATATCATAAGCTTTATCTATGTGTGTTTGCTCTACATTTAAATTTAAATCTTTTAAGGTATGTAAGGCGCATTCGTGCAAGGTTAAGTTGAGTTTTGCTTTAGAATTTCCAAATTCTTTAGCGCCATTAAGCAAGAGTATATTTTTCATTTTTATCCTTTTTATTAATTTTAAACTATTAGTTTAATTAATATGATATATAATATCAATACGAAAAATAAAGTAAGATACTATACTAAAGGAGTGTTAAATGACTAAGGAAAATTCTCAGTGTAATTTAGAAGAATGTGGATTTAATTACACTTTATCATTAATTAGTGGAAAATATAAAATGAGCATTTTATACTGCTTATTTCGCTATGAAATCGTGCGTTATAACGAACTCAAACGCTTTTTAAATTCCATATCTTTTAAAACTTTAACCAATGCTTTAAGAGAGCTAGAAAATGATGGTTTAATTATTAGAAAAGAATATGCTCAAATTCCGCCAAAGGTAGAATACAGCTTATCCAAACGAGGACAAAGTTTAATACCTATTTTACAAGCTATGTGTGATTGGGGTGAAGAAAAAAAAGGAGATAAAAATGCTTGAATTAATTGGAGAACTTTCTTTACAAAATTATATGGGAGAATGGCTTGAAATGGCTAGAAAACCTGCTTTTTTTCAAAAATCTTGCCTAAATTCAAAGGCAAAATACGAGCTTAAATATAAAAATGGTGTTGCTTATGTAGAAATTGAAAATTTTTGCAGTAAAGAAAATGAAATTTCAAGCATAAAAGGTAAGGCAAAAATCGTTTCAAATAGACAATTAGCAGTAAGATTTAATATCTTTATGAACCTTTTTAATAAAGTAAATTATGAAATCATTTTTATTGATAGCGAGTATAAAGTTGCCATTGTGGGTAGCCCTGATAAAAAATACCTTTGGATTTTAGCAAGAAATATAATAGATGAAAAAAGTATAAAAGAGCTTTTAAACATCGCTAAGCAAAGGGGATTTAGCGTTAGCGATGTGATTTTTGATAGGTATTAAAATATTTTTATGAGTTCGGATTCTAATTTTTCAAAGAATATTTTCGCCTTAAATAAATCAAAAAAAGCGTGATGAAAATTAGCGTAAATTATTAATTCATTATCTTTTTTATAAGTTGTAAAAATAGGAGTATAAAATTCATAGCCATTTTTTAAGTGCAAAGAAAAAGAATTAAAATAAGATTTAAAACTTGATATGTAAAAGCAATTTTGCTTAGCCTGTTTTATATAAAAAGATAAATCTTTTTTTAAAAACAATTCATAATCTTTTTGATAATTGTTTAAAAAAATATCTAAATCATAATCAAATTCCGTAAAAGTATTGCAAATTTCATTGTTTTTAAGCAAAACATAAGCGGGATTAAGTTTATGAAATTGTATTGTTTTGTTGTTAAATACGGCTCTTTTTAACTCTTGCGTATCATTTACAGCCTTGCTTAAAGAATAAATAAAATGAGAATTTTTCATTTTATTTATTTTAAAACTCTGGCTTACTTCAAACCTACTTAAAGCCGCATTTGTATAGTGTTTTAATTTATCTTTTTCATAATCATTTAAGCTTATTTCTTTATACATTAATAATTTTATTCCTTTGTCATATCAATAACATAGCGAAATTTAGCCTTTCCTGAGGTTAGATTTTCATAAGCTTTATCAATTTCTTGCGGGGTAATAAGCTCGGTTTCTGGATAAATTTCGTGTTTTAAAGAAAAATCAAGCATTTCTTGAGTTTCAGCAATACCGCCAATTAGCGAGCCATAAATCTTCTTACCTGCCTTATGTACAAGCTCGTTTATGCCTATATTTACCTTATCTTCCACAGGCGGTAAGCCAACTATAGCCATTTCGCCACCAAATTTAAGCAAATCCAAATAAATAGCAGGATTATAAGGCGTTGGAATGGTTGAGATGATTAAATCAAAGCGTTCTTTTACGGCGTTTTTATCGCAGCTTGTGTAAAATGAGCTTACACCCATTGCTAAAGCGTCGGCTTTTTTGTTTTCATTTCTAGCAAAAACGCTAACCTTTGCACCCATTTTAATAGCGTATTTTACAGCCATCATACCAAGTCCGCCAAATCCTGCTATAGCAACGCTTGAGCCTTCTTTTATTTTAGAAAATTTTAAAGGCGAGTAGGTAGTAATTCCTGCACAAAGCAAAGGCGCAACCTTATGCATAGGTGCATTTTTTGGCACACAAATGGCAAATTTTTCACTTACAACTATGTTGTTTGAATAGCCTCCATAAGTGTTTTCATTGCCGTGAAATACATCGCAACTATTGTAAGTAAAGATGGTTTTGCCATTTTCGCAAAATTGCTCTTGTGAGCGTTTGCAAGTATCGCATTCACCGCATGAATTTACCATACAACCAACCCCTGCGTAATCTCCTACTTTAAATTTACTTACATTCTTACCCACAGCGATAACTTCTCCTGCTATCTCATGCCCAGGTACGCAAGGATAAGTAGCTTCTCCCCACTCGCTTCTTGCGGTGTGAATATCGCTATGACAAATACCTGCATATAGGATTTTAATCAAAATATCATTATCGCCAATAGCGTGGCGGCTAAATTCAAAGGCTGTGAATTTCGCATCCTTGCTAAGCATTGCATAGCCTTTACTTGCAATGCGATTGTTTTCTAAAATTTTGTATTGCATTTTCGCTCCTTTTTTGGTTTTTTATAATTATAAAATTATAAAGTAACCGTTATTCAAATTAAAATATGTTATTATTGTTTTAAAATTAATTTAGGGTTAAGAATGAATTTTTCAGAGCAGGATACAAGGGTTAAAATTATAGATGAGAAATTAAAATTAGCTTTATGGAATGAAGAAAACATAATAAGAGAATACTATTTTAACGCAGGAAAAAAACTCATAGGCGGCAAAAGAGGGCAAAGAAAATTTGTTGATTATTTACTTAAATTTCAAAACAAACACCTAGCTATCATTGAAGCAAAGAAATTAAGCAAAGACCCGCTTGATGGACTTTCTCAAGCACAAGAATATGCAAAAAATTTAGATGTGCGTTTTGTGTATTGCACAAATGGAGAAAAGATTTATGAATACGATATGCAAAATGCAAGGGGCGAGTATTTAGATAATTTTGCTAGTCCGCAAGTTTTATTTGAGCGTGTTTTTGGGAATTTAAAAGAATGCCAATACAAGCTTCTTACACAAAAAGACTTATTTATCCCGCAAAAAGAATTAAGATATTATCAAAAAATAGCCGTTGAAAGAGTGATAAAGGCTTTGATTGAGCAAAAAGATAGAATTTTGCTAACTCTTGCTACTGGCACAGGAAAAACTACGATTGCTTTTGCTTTGTGTTATCGTTTGCTTGAAGCTAGATGGAATAAAAATAATAAAGATAAAAAACCAAGAATTTTATTTTTAAGCGATAGAGTAAGCTTAAGAGACCAAGCTTTAGGCGAGTTTAATTATATTGAGCAAGATTGTAAAAAGATTGATACAAAAGAGCTTAAAAAATCACTCACTCTTCCATCTGCAAATGTGTATTTTGGGATTTATCAAAGTTTAAGTGCTGAAAGTGATATAAACGATGAAGAAAATAAATTTTATTTGCTTTTTCCAAAAGACTTTTTTGACCTTGTGATTATTGATGAATGCCATAGAGGTGGGGCAAATGAAGAAGGTAGTTGGAAGGAAGTTTTAGAGCATTTTTCTTGTGCTACGCATTTAGGACTTACTGCAACGCCTAAGCAAAAAGATAATGTAGATACTTATAAATATTTTGGCGAAAGTGTTTATGAATACAGTCTTAAAGATGGGATTGAAGATGGTTTTTTAACCCCTTATAAAGTAAAATTAGTCACTACAAGTTTAAGCGGTGGTTATACTTATAATCCTAATGACATCATTGAAGGAAAGCTTGAAAAAGGGCATTTTGATATAAAAGAATTTGAAAGAAATATAAGCATTCCACAATACAATGAATTTATTGCAAAAGAACTTTTAAAGCTTATAAATCCTATGGATAAAACGATTATTTTTTGTGTTAATCAAGCTCATGCGAGTGAGATAAAAAGGGCTATTGACAAGCATAAAAGCATAAAGCATAATGATTATTGTGTGCGTGTTACAAGCGATGAAGGAATAATCGGGCTAAACTACTTAAAAAGTTTTCAAGATAACGATAAAGCCTTTCCAGTAATTTTAACTAGTTCAAAAATGCTAACAACAGGCGTTGATGCAAGAAATGTAAGAAATATCGTGCTTTTAGCAAATATTGGCTCTATGATAGAGTTTAAGCAAATTATCGGGCGTGGAACTAGGGTGTATGAAGGTAAAGACTTTTTTACTATTATAGATTTTGTAGGAGCGACAAAGCTTTTTTATGACCCAAAATGGGACGGACAAAGAATACTAGAAGATAACGAAGATAACAAAGAGCAAAAAGAAGAAGAAAGTAAAAAAGAAAATAACAAAAATGAAAATGAAAGCAAAATAAAGAAAAAAGAAAAAATTACTGTGCATATTAAAGGTACAAAACTTGCGATTTATGATATAAAAACAAGTTATATCGGAGAAAACGATAAACCTTTAGACGCTAAAGAGTTTTTGGAATTTCTTTTTGGAAAATTAGCAAAATATTATCAAAATGAAGCAAAATTGCGTGAGATTTGGAGTGATTTAAATACTAGAAAAGAGTTTTTAAAAAAGCTAGAAAATGATGGAATTTCAAAGGATAGTTTGCAGGATTTGGCATTGATGTTTGAAAAGGATTGCGATTTGTATGATGTTTTAGCGCATTTAAGCTTTAATGTTGAGCTAAAAACAAGAAAAGAGCGTGTGCAAATCGTAAAAAATAGTTCTTTTTTAAAATCCTTTCACAATGAAAAAGCCTTAAAACTTATGAACTTTTTATTAGATAAATACGAAAATGTAGGCATTGAAGAATTTGAAAAAGGTTTAAAACCATTAATTGAATTAAGTTCTTTAGGAAATATAAAAGAACTTAGTATTGAATTTGGCGGAATAAATGAACTTATGCAAAGTTTTGCTACTTTACAAAGAGAGCTTTACGCGGGATAATTAATATAAAATTTTTATGATTTACAAAGGGAGATTTATGCAGGGCAAAGAGATAGAAAATATAACAACAATAAACACTTATGTGAAAAATAAAGATAATGTTACTTTTGAGATTTGCCTTGATTCTGTAATGGATGACTCGTGTAGTAGATTTTTATTGTCATTAATTAACGACTTTGAGGAAGGTGAGTGGAGATTTGAGAAATTTAATCAATATATAATGAACACATTGGCTGAAACTGCCTTATCGAAAACAGAAAGAGAAGCTTTAGCTTCAAAAGAAGAGTATTATTCCATAATACAACGATCTGTTGCAAATCTAAATAAAAAAGAAGGAGAGATAGGAGAAATTTTTCTTTATGGTATTATGAAAAAATACTATAATGCCTTGCCTATTGTGCCTAAGATTTTTTATAAACAAAATACCAATGATTATGCAAAGGGTGCAGATAGTGTTCATTTAACTATAGAAAATCAAGAATGTCATTTATGGCTAGGAGAATCTAAATTTTATACAGATATAACCGATGCAATTAATGAAGCTATAAAATCCATTAAAAATCTTTTAGTAAAAGACAAGCTAAATAAAGAAAAGTCTATTATTATGGATATAAATGATGTCGAATCTTTTATCAAAGATAAAATCTCTAAAGAAAGTATAGATAAAATAAAAAGAGTTTTAAAACAAGATACTTCCATAGATGAACTAAAGAATATCTTGCATATTTCAATATCAATCATCTATCAATGCAAGACAACTAAAAGATATAGCGAGTTATCAGAAGAATATAAACAAAAAATAGTAAATTTTCATCAAGAGAAAGCAAAACAAGCTATTACAAAAATTACCAATGAGCTAAACAATGTGCATAATATAGAAAAAATAAAATTTCATATCATTTTATTTCCTGTGCCAGATAAAGAAAAAATCAAATGCGATTTCGTCAAAAAACTAGAGGTAGCCAAATGACCAGTGAAAAAATTTTTGATGAATGTGTAAGGATACATGAAAATCTAAATGATAACAAAGAAACAGAAGCTAAAGAAAAGCTTTTTTATTTACTTGATGAAATTCAAGATAAGGCTTTATATCCGCCTATATTAAATCATCTTATCAGACAATTTGGGTTATATCCCTATATGAATCAAGATACTTCAATTTTAGAAGACAAATTCTTACTAGAATGTTTTAAAGCAAATATCGGAGAGGATGAACCAAAAGTTTTACATAGAGAACAATCAAGAGTTTTAAAAAGACTTTTAAGCAATGAAAGTCTTATTCTTTCTGCTCCAACAAGTTTTGGTAAAAGCTTTATTATCGATGCTCTAATAGCTATGAAAAAGCCAAAAAATGTATTAATCATTGTCCCTACTATTTCTTTGTTAGATGAAGCTAGAAGAAGACTTGTAAGGAAATTTACACCTGATTACAACATAATTACAACATCGGGTGCTACCCCAAAAGAAAATAATATATTTATATTAACCCAAGAAAGAGTTTTGGAATATTTAGACTTTATAAAAGCCAATAGAATTGATTTATTTATCGTAGATGAGTTTTATAAAATTGTAGGGGATATAAGGTCAGATATTTTACAAAATACAATAAAGCAAGTAAGTTCTTATTCCAAACAATCATACTATCTGTGTCCAAATATCAAACAATTTAATGAAAAATCATCGAAATATCAATTTTTAAAAAATATAGAAAAAGTCCTAATTGATTTTAATACTGTAGCATTAAAAACACATGATTTAAGCCACAAAAAAGAAAAGAAAGAATATATGTTAAAAAACATATTAAATGAAAATAAAAATCAAAAAACAATGATTTATATAAAAAGCAAATCAGAATCAAAAAAGGTTTGTAAAAATATAAAAAACTATATTAATGCAACAGATAATCAATTAAAAAGTTTTTCAAATTGGTTAAAAAAACATTATTGGCAAGATTGGGATTTTGCTGAATGTTTGGCAAATGGGATAGGGCAACACAATGCCGCTATGCATAGATTTATCCAACAACTTCAGGTTAAACTATTTTCAGAAAATGAACACATGAATATTATGGTGACCACCACTTCTTTAATAGAAGGTGTAAATACTGCAACAAAAAATATAGTTATATGGAATGATTCTGTTGCGAGGGATAAAGATAAATTAACAAGTATGCAATATAAAAATATTATAGGTAGATGCGGGAGAATGTTTAAATATTTTGTTGGTAATGTGTATTTATTAGAAAGCAACAAAGAAACATTAAAAAATGAGCAAGAAACTATGGAAATAATTCCTCAAGAAGAATTTTTATATAGAAATGACTTGGAAACTTTTAATACAAAAACAAAAATGGAAGAGAACTTAAAAAACGTACTTAATGATAAAAACAAATTTCATCAAATTATGTCAAAAATGAAAAATTATTCTATTTTAATGGATTTGAACAATATTTTAACAATTGTTGAAAATGCCGAACTTTTTGAAAAAAGTATTGAATATTTAAATAGTGATGTTCCAGATGAGTGGGGATTTATCAAAAAGAAAGAGATACGAGAAATTGTTTTCAAAGTATTGAATGAGAAATCTAAAAATGCTTATTTTAAAATAATTGATTATGGCAAACACAATTATGATGGCGTAAAACAAACTATTAATAATACAAGTAAACAAGAGAGATATAAAATTAATATTAGTCAGTATTTTGACATTGAAAAAGCAATCAGTTTTGATATCGCTAGTTTTTTTAATGATTTGAATCAAATTATGCAAATACTCTATCCTGAAAAGGGTATAGATATTTCAAGTTTTGTTACAAAACTTTCAAATGCTTTTTTACCATCAGTGGTATATACTCTTGAAGAATTTGGGTTACCTAGAATCATTTCTAAAAAATTTCACCAATGTGGATTTATTGATTTTGAAAATAAGGATTTAACAATAGAGCAAGCGTTAAACAAATTTAAAGAATGCACAGCTGATGATATAATCAACATATTAAAAGAAAAAAATCTTTACGATAATTTTGAAGATTATATATTAAATTATTTTTATGAAGGTTTAGGACAATAAAATGACAAATTTACCGCAGGGTTGGGAAGTTAAAACGCTTGGAAGTATAGGCTTTTTTATAAGAGGAGTTTCTTATAAAAAAGAGCAATTATTATCCATAAAAGATGAAAAGTCCGTGTATTTATTGAGAGCAAATAATATTCAAAATGAATTAATTTTAGATGATTTGCAAATAATCCCCAAAGAATTAGCGGTTGATAAGATTATTCAAAACAATGATATATTATTTGCGATGAGTAGCGGAAGTAAGCATATTGTTGGAAAAAATATACTTTTAAATGATTTAAATGACTTTACCTTCGGAGTTTTTTGTGGATTATTTAGAATTAATAATTTAAATATTTCTCATAAATTTTTAGCTTTTTATTTAAAAAGTAGTTTTTATAAAAATTATATTTTGAATATTTCTAAAGGTTCTAATATAAATAATTTAAGATTTGCTGATTTAGAAAATTTACAAATCCCATTATCACCACTAAAAGAGCAAGAAAGGATAGTGGGGATTTTGGATTTTGCTTTTAGCAAGATTGATGAAAATATCAAAAAAGCAAAAGAAAATTTAGCAAATATTGATGAACTTATGCAAAGTGCTTTACAAAAGGCTTTTAATCCACTTAATGATAATACTAAAGAAAATTATCAACTCCCACAATCTTGGGAATGGAAAAGCTTAGGGGAGATATCAAATTTAATCCAAAATGGCTTCGCTGCTAGTAAAAATAATGAAATTCCAAGTGGATATGTGCATTTAAGGACACATAATATTTCAACAGATGGGAATTTAAATTTTGATACTTTAATAAAAATTAAAAGAGAATTTATCAAAGAAAAGCAATCATTTATTGAGAAAAATGATATTTTATTTAACAATACTAATAGCACAGAACTAGTTGGCAAAACTGCATTAGTTACACAAAATTATAATTATGCTTTTAGTAATCACTTGACAAAAATAAAATTAAAAAATCAATATAACTCTAAATTAGTTGTATTTTATTTTGTCTTATTGTTGAAAAATAAATATTTTGAAAAAATATGCCACCAATGGATAGGGCAAAGTGGAATAAATATAGATAAATTAAAGAAAATTCAAATCCCCCTACCCCCACTCAAAGAGCAAGAGCAAATCGCAAAGCATTTAGATTTTGTCTTTGAAAAGACAAAGGCTTTAAAAGAGCTTTACACTAAAGAGTTAAAAGATTATGAAGAGCTTAAGCAATCCTTGCTTGATAAAGCTTTTAAGGGAGAATTATAATGTTAAAAAATTTTTGATTTTTTAACATATTGCAGTTTAAAAACAAAAATATATAAAAATAAAACTAGACTTTGATAAAATTATTTTAAAGGCTTTAAGGGAAAAAAATGCAAAATAAAATAGATAAAATCACAGATATTTTAAGAAGAGATGATGGTATAAGTGGTGCTATGCACTATACAGAACAAATTAGCTGGATACTTTTTTTAAAATTTTTAGATGATTATGAAGAAGAATTAAAGCTTGAAGCAATTTTAAACAATCAAGAATATAAAAGCATTTTAGAAGAAAAATTTAGCTGGAAGGTATGGGCAGCACCAAAAACAAGCGAAGGAAAGATTGATTTTAACAAGGCTTTAAGTGGGCAAGATTTGCTTAATTTTGTAAATAAAGAGCTTTTTGTCTATCTTAAAAACTTTAAAAACAATGAAGATTTTAAAAGCATTGAGTATAAAATTGGTGGAATTTTTGAGTTTATAGATAATCGCATTGCAAATGGGCATACTTTAAGAGAAGTGATAAATATCATTGATGAGCTTAGTTTTAGTAAAGAAAGTGATGTGTTTGCTTTGGGCGAAGTTTATGAAAAACTGCTTAAAGATATGGGTAGTGATGGTGGAAATAGCGGAGAGTTTTACACGCCACGCCCTTTGATAAAGGCTATGGTGGAAGTGATAAATCCTAGAGCAAAAGAAAGGATTTACGACCCATCTTGTGGGAGTTGTGGCTTTTTGGTTGAGAGTTTTTTACATATTTTATATAAAGATGAGAGTAGAAAAACAAAGGCTAGTTTGAGTGTAGAAGAGCTAGAGTTTTTACACAATGATGCTTTATTTGGCAAGGAAAAAACTCCGCTAAGCTATGCAATGGGCGTGATGAATATGATTTTACACGGGGTAAAATCTCCAAATATAATAAAAACAAATACGCTAAGTAAGAAAATCACAGATATTACAGAAAATGATAAATATGAAGTGATACTTGCAAATCCACCATTTGGCGGTAAAGAAAAAGAGCAAATTCAAAACAATTTTACAGTTGCTTCAAATGCTACGGAGCTTTTGTTTTTGCAACACATTTTAAAATCACTAAAAAACAATGCTAGATGTGCGGTTGTCGTGCCTGAAGGTGTGCTTTTTCAAAATTCAAATGCCTTTGTGAGCGTAAAGGCTGATTTAGTGCAAAATTATAATCTTGAATGTATTTTAAGCCTGCCTAGTGGAGTGTTTTTGCCTTATAGTGCGGTAAAAACAAATGTATTATTTTTCTCAAAAGGCTTAAATAGTATTTTAAAAGCAAATGATGATAAGGTGTATTACTACGAGCTTATACCACCTTACAAGCTTACTAAAAACAAGCCTTTAGAATACGCACATTTTAAAGAATTTCTAAAATGCTACAAAGAAAGAAAAATCACTGCTAATTCTTGGCTGCTTAGCAAAAAAGAGCTTGAAGAAAGAAATTATGATTTAAGTGCTAAAAATCCAAATGTAAAAGAAGAAAAAATCCTAAGAACTAGTGAAGAGATTTTAAATTCTTTAGAAGAAAATTTAAAAACACAACAAGAATATCTAAGTGAGCTTAAAAGCATACTAAAATGATTGCAAGTTTTTTGATAAAAACTAATTTACAAATAACTTCTAAGCTCAATTTACAATAAATATTTATTGCTTGCATTCTACTTTTATATCATCAAGCAAATTTAGGGCATTTAAAGCCTTTGGATAACCGATATATGGAATAAGAGCTGCAATGACATTTAGCAAATCTTTTCTACTTTGTCCCATGTTAAGATTACCTTGTATATGGGCTTTTACTTGATTATCTAGCCCACCAAGCGAGATAAGATATACAAGGGTTAAAAGCTCCCTAGTTTTTAGATCAAGTCCTGTGCGTGTATAATAATCTCCAAAACAATTCGCACTCAAAAAATCATTTATAAAAGCTTTATCTTCTGGGGTAGATTCTATCATTTTAGTGATATTAGCTTCACCAAAAATAGTATTTTGTATTTCCCTGCCTTTTATTTTGCGATTTTCTTGCGTAGTAGTGCCTTGTGGGGTTAAAACTAAGGCGATATTTAGTTTTTTAAATACTTTATTACAAAGGCTTAAAAAATCACATACTCTAGCAAAACCCACATAAGGCGTAGCTTGATAAATCACTTCTTTAATGACAATGGGACTTATATCGTTCTTGATTGCACCTTGAAGTAAAGTTTTAAACTCTATTTTTCCACCTACTGCTAAAGTAGAAGCAAGGGTGATTAAAAAATATTTTTGTGTATTAAGATTTGCTTTTACAAAACTCTCGCCAAAAGTAAAATTTATGTGATTGATAAAATACTCTTTATCACTTGCAAAAAGTTGATCCTTTTTTGCTCCTCCTAAGAGTTTTTTAAAAATTTCTCTTGCTTTTTGTCTTAATTGCATGGTTTTATCCTTTGTAGTTTTTAAAATTTGTGAAAAAAGAGCATTTAAAATACTTCAAAAACATAAAAGTTTTTATAAAAATTTTTGTGTTTTATTTACAAATTTCTTTACTCTCTTGCTTCTTTTAAGGCATGTTCATATTCTTCATCGCTTACAAGCTCAAGCCATTCTACATTTTTACCCTCTTTCTCGCCTGTAAGTGCTATGTGTGCTCCACTACTTGTATTAGTTGCACCATGAAAATGCTTTACTCCTATAGGACAGCTTATCACATCGCCTTTTTTAGCTATAAAGGATTTTTGCCCTGGAACTTTTGTGATGATTTCGCCCTCTGTTACGATTAAGGTTTGTCCTTGAGGATGAGTATGCCATGCACTTCTAGCACTGGCTTCAAATTCAACCAAAGCCCCACTAAAATTTCTCCACTCATTTGGTTTAAACATCATAGAAACTTTTACATTTTTGCTAAAAAATTTACTATCGCCTTTAAAACTTCCATGAATTCCTGCTTTTTCTAATTCTTGCATTTTATCTCCTTTTTTTAGTATTATAAAATATGAAAGCTACTCTAAATCAAGTAAAAAATTAAAATCTTAATTTCATTTTTTCTATCTTGCTTCTTATAAAAATTATGATAATTCTTAATATGATAAAAACTATAAAAATTACGAAATTTTACTTCTAATTTTTTTTAAATACTTTTTAGTCACAGTTAAATAAAATATCTTTTTAATCATATTTTATTTACTTACAAGCTTACTAAAAACAAGCCTTTAGAATACGCACATTTTAAGGAATTTCTAAAATGCTACAAAGAAAAAAATCACTGCTAATTCTTGGCTTGTTAGCAAAAAAGAGCTTGAAGAAAGAAATTATGATTTAAGTGCTAAAAATCCAAATGTAAAAGAAGAAAAAATCCTAAGAACTAGTGAAGAGATTTTAAATTCTTTAGAAGAAAATTTAAAACTTCAAAAATAAGCATTTAAAAGAAATAAAAGATTGCCTTAAAATTATAAGGCATCTTTATTTATAGGCTTATTACCCCAATGCCTGTGTTTTTAAATTAAGCACTATGTCTTACTAGCATAATCACTGTAGCTGATTTTGCTTTCATTGTTGGCATTTACTTCAAATTTTTGCTTATGATTTTATAATGATTGCTTTTTGGAAGTTCAAAAAATAGCAGATGGGCTTACATATACCCATTTAAAGCCTTTTCATAAAATTTCCAATACTTTAGCACTTGCTTTAGCTATATTAAATACTCTTTAGGAAAATCAGGCATATTTATATACAAACTTCTAGCACCCCTTACAACAAATAATTTAGCCTTGCTTGTAAAATTACACTTAAGCATTCTATATGCTTTTTTTGGTATTAATAACAAAATCTATCAGTTCTTTAAAAATAAGTTCAAAAAGTTCTATTTAATAGTAGTATATTTTTAAATAGCAGATTTTAATTATTATTTAAATTATTTACTTTATTTTTTGTTTTACTTAATATAAATTTTTTAGAGTTTAAAAACAAAATGAGTTTTTGGGTGTAAAAAATGTTAAAAATTAATAAAACTTGGTAAAAAATATTAATTTTTTGATAATTTTTAAGTTAATAATGAAAAATAACAACAGAATGTATAAAAATATTATGAGAATTAGCTTAACACTGGTTAGTTTTAAAAATAATTTTTATACTTTTAAAAAAGGTTTTTTTTGTTTTAAAAAATATTTCTAGCTATAATGTTATATATTTTTATCAATAAGTATTTTATAATAAGTTGTGGTTAGATAATATGTTTTATGAAAAATTATTAAATATAGAATTAATATATTTTAAAAATTGTTATAAATTAGATTGTAAAGGACATTGTTGTAATAGTAACAAAGATGAAGATTGTATAATTCCTATGCTTAAAAGCGAATATGAGTTTTTAAAAGATAAAAGTGATTTAAAAGCAGATTATAATATGGATTTTTTATTAAATTGTGGTAAAAAAATAACAATTATTTTTGCAAAATGTAATAAAAAAGGTTTATGCAAGATACGCCCATTAGCTTGTAAATTATATCCTTTTTATGCAAAAACTAATTTAAATGCGGATTATCTTGGCTTTGAATTTTTAAGTTTATATGATATGTTTTATACTTCTAATTTTTATCATCCTTGCTCTTTAGTTAAAGGTAATTTTTTGAATTTACAAAAGCAATTTGAAAATAATATTGTTTTAATATTAAATGAAGCTGTTATGATTTTTATATTTATGAGTTTAGAACTTTTGCATAAATATCTTAACATTTATTTTAAAAATATTTATGGATTAGATTTTAATTTAAATAATATTAAAGATAAAAAAAGATTTTTTAAAGAAAATAATTTTTTAAAAGCTTGGCAAGTAGATGAATTTAAAAAAGAATTCAATGATTTGTATCTTAAACTAGAAAGCAAATATAAAGATGATTTAAAAAGATATTTATAATTATATTTAGCTTTTTAGTTGCTTTGCTCCCATTCCATTAATGAACAATGCTGCATATTACAAGCATTTGCATTATTTACATTTAGTCCTTGCCCATTGCCTCTTCTATTATTTGCTCTTCCTTCGCATGAATTTTGAGATAGTAAATCTTCTAAAGGATTTACTATTAAAGAACCCATTTGAATTAATGCAAGACCTGTAATATCGTAAGAATTCAATGTGCTTAGCCTATTAAGCAAGTCGCTGCGATTATTTACAGGTTGAATAAAGGTAGAAAAGTCTGTAAAAGTCATATTTTCAACATTAGTAGGTATAACAATTACCCCTGCGTTGGTTCTAATTAAAGGTAGAGCGTGCCCTCTAAAATCACTTTGCGTAGAAGTATCAAGCAAGGCTAAAAATACAGAGCCAGGATTTGATTGTAAAATATAATCTAGTTCATCATTTATTGCATCTTGAGTAAAAACAGCATCATATAAATTCCACTGGTGATGAGGTAGGATAATTCTCATCAATGCTTCTACAGAGCGTAAAGCTCTAAGATAAAGTGGCTCGTTTGAATATAAAGAATTACCCCAATAATTTAAGGCAAAAAATAACACATTATTAATACTAGGGCTTCTAAGCGCTAAAGAAGCTAAAGGATTGCTATGCATTGCATAATCAAAAAAATAACCATTTAAACTATGCTCAAGCTCGTTTGGGTAATACTGATTTAAAATAGCAAATATTTCAAAGCTTTGCAATAAGCAATATCCGCAAATGCCAGTATAAACATCTTGAGAATCACTTGAAGTAACAATATCATATAACCTTCTTCTATAACCGCCTTTACTTGGGTCAAAATTAGCTAAACTATGCTCGTTTAATTCTCTTTTAATTCGTTTTTTATCAATATTTGGACAAGTTTGAGCTTGAAAACTTTTGTTTCTTGCAATGAAATTTTGTAAATCATACATTGCAGAACTAAAGTAAAATTTTGCACTTTCATTAATGCTATATAAACCACTGTTAGCAATTTCATCTTTATTTATAACAAAAAATTTACCTCTATCTTTTGCTCTTGTTACATCTAAAATGTTATCTTGTGCATCAAAAATTGCAAAGCTAAATAAATCAAAATTAAAATAAGCACTATCAAGTTGGTCTTTTTTGGTAGGACATTTTTTAAAACTAATATAAGAATGAGTTTTATTTTGTAGATTTGAGCTTAAACAAGTAAAAATTCCTCTTGAAGGAGAATAATCTTTTATGTAAGAATTAACAGCGTCATAGTAAAAAAAGTATTTTTTACTACTGTATGAATTTGGAGTTTTATAAAATGTGGTTATTTTTTTGCCATCTTGAATTCTAAATGCAATAAAGGTTTTTATATCATAATTTATTGGAGTACTAAGAGTTGTTCGCCATTCTTTCATAAGGTCTAAATCTAATTTAAAAGCATTTGCAAAATTATTTTTACTTGCGATTAAATGAGTTTTATGTTCTTTTATTTTTATTGTTGGATATGCAAGAAAAGAAAATTCCCCATCTTCTTTAAAATCAAACCATTGAGTTTTATCATTTAAAACACAAGGCCTAAGTACTATAAAATCATTTAAATCCTTGTTTTCTAAGATATCTTTTCTCAATGATAAACACAGCCATTCGTTTTTTACTTTTAATGCTATTCTTTTAAAAATATCGTATCTTGCAATTGTGCTTACATTATTGCATCTTTTTAAAACAGCAAAAATATCATTATCAATAACTTTATAATCAAGACAAAATTTAGAATTGTTATATAATTTTACTTGTACTTTTGTATCTTTATTAACTAAATGTGTGTTTATGTTATCCATACAAAAACAATACAGGCTAAGATAAAATAAAAATAATATCTTTTTCATCTCATCCTCCTTTTTTTTGTTTTATTTAAGTTTATTGTAGTTTTGATTAAAACTATTATTTTGTTTGTCAAATCTTTGCGAATTTACTTTGTCTAGTATTTCATTTTCTATATTAAAACTTTTTCCATCTTGAAATTTAACATAAGAAGTATT